>CAZEDX010000001.1:0-59320 GCA_964511015.1 uncultured bacterium
CAGCAGCCGCTTGACCCGCAGACTGTTGTGCGGCGTCATCGACAATTCATCGATGCCCAGACCAACCAGGAACATCACATAGTCCGGATCGCCGGCCATTTCGCCGCACATTGCAACGGGGATGCCGGCCTGTCGCCCCGCCGCGATGATGTTGCGTAGCGCGCGCACGATTGCCGGATGGGCGGGAGTGAACAGGTAATTGACATGCTCGTTGGAGCGGTCGATGGCCAGCGTGTATTGAATCAGGTCGTTGGTGCCGATCGAGAAGAAGTTGACCTCCCGCGCGAGCAGGTCGGCGATCATCGCGGCGCTGGGCACCTCGATCATGATGCCGATTTCGCAGGTTTCGTCGAAGGGAATGCCCTCGTTGCGCAATTGCCGGCGCATGGCCTCGAGTTCAGCTTTCGCTTCGCGCAACTCCTCCACACTGGCGATCATCGGGAACATGATGCGAACACGGCCGTGCGCACTGGCGCGGAGGATCGCGCGGAGTTGGGTACGGAACAGATCGCGCCGTGCGAGGCAGAGCCGAATGGCGCGCAGGCCCATCGCCGGGTTGGCCTCATGGGCCACTGTAGTGTCCTGTTGGAGCTTGTCGCCGCCCAGGTCGAGCGTACGGATTGTGGTCACGCCCGTCGGGCCCATCCCCTCGACGACCTCGCGATAGGCGGTGTACTGTGCCTCTTCGTCGGGCACCTGAGAGCCCATGAGGAACAGGAATTCCGAACGGAACAGACCGATGCGGTTCAGCCCGTTGGTGCGTAGGGCAACCAGTTCCGACGGCAATTCGATGTTGGCGGCCAGTTGGATAGTAGTGCCGTCGGCGGTGATTGCCGGCAGGTCGCGCATCAGGCGCAATTCATTTTCGATCTGCAAGTGGTAGCGCCGCCGTGTGTCGTATTCGTCGATCGTATCCAGCGATGGATTGAGAATCACATGGCCGGTGAAGCCGTCGAGAATGAGCAAGTCGCCGGTCTTGACCTCGCGGGTAATTTTTTCCAGGCCGACGACGGTCGGAATTTCCATCGCGCGCGCCAGAATGCTGGTGTGGCTGGTATGGCCGCCGATGTCGGTCAGAATACCGAGAATGAATTCGCGATTGATGTGGGCCATGTCGGCCGGCGACAGGTCGTGCGCCACCAGAATGACCGGTTCGTTGATGTGGCCCAGGCCATCCTGGTGCAAGCCCATCAGGTTGGCCAACAGGCGTTGGGAAATCTGTTCGAAGTCGCGCCGCCGTTCGCGCAGGTAGCTGTCTTCCGACTTGTCGAAAACGCTGGCGACTTCATCGATCACCTCGGTCACCGCCCATTCGGCGTTGATCATGCGCGTGGCCACGATCTTACGTATGTTACGTTCGAGCTGCGGATCTTCGAGAAAGGCGATGTGCGTGTCGAGAATTTGCAGGTGATCGCTGGAGGTGAGTTTGCGTCGAGCATCTTGCAGTTGATGGCGGGAGAGGGCGACGGCGCCTTCCAGGCGTTCAATTTCGTGTTCAAGGGCGCCCGGGGCCAGGCGGTGGCGGGGTACCTGGATGATATTGCGGTCGACATGATAGGCGCGTCCGAGGGCAATGCCTGGGGCGCTGCCCACGCCGGTCAGTACCACATTGTTGCCGTTTTGCTCCGCAGCCAAATCCGCTCAGTCCTCGCCAAATTTCTCCCGAAACAACTTCTCCAGCGCGGCGATTGCGCGCCGCGCGTCAGGCCCCTGGGCCTTCACCAGCAGCACGCTGTTTTGCGGCGCCAGCAACTGCGTCAGGCTGATGATGCTCTTGGCGTTGGCTGTGCGCGAGTCGAAGGAAATCTCCACCTCGCACTGCAGATCCCGCAACGCACTCACGATCTTACTCGCCGGTCGCAGATGCATACCGGCCCGGTTGAGCATGGTCAACTTCTTTTCGGCGACCATGACTACCACTTGCCCCGCAGGTACTGGCTTGCCAGGCGAATGCTGCTGCGGCCGGTTTCGGCCAGTTGATCCGCTAGTTCGGACAACGTTCGGTCGCGGGGCGAATATACCAAGTCGGTCAACATCGGCAAATTGGCGCCGCTGATCACTTCCACGCGGTTGGGCGAAAGCAGGTTCAGCGCGACGTTGTTCGGAGAACCGCCGAACATGTCAGTGAACACGATCACGCCGTCGCCCTGGTCTGCGTTTTTGACCGCTTGATTCACCTTAGCGCGGATGTCGTCGAGGTCGTCGGTCGGCATGACCGAAACGGGCACCATCGGCGGCATGTCCACCTCGGCGATCAACGAGGTCGTGCGAATCAGTTCTTCCGCCAACTGGCCATGGGCAACTACGACAATCCCCACCATAATCTGCTCCGTTACTTTCGCAGGTCGCGGTGCGTGACCTGACAGGTAATGTTTCGTGCGCGCAGTTTATGGCTTAATTCCTCGACGATGGCAACCGAGCGATGGTGACCGCCGGTGCAGCCGACGGCGATGGTGAGATAGCTGCGTCGTTCCTGTTGGTAGTTGGGGATCAGGAACAGCAGCATGTCCAGGAAACGGTTGACGAATTCCTGAGTGATTTCACGTTTCAAGACGAAGTCGGCAACCGGTTGATCGAGGCCGGACATCGTCTTGAGGGATTCGATGTAGTAGGGGTTGGGTAGAAAGCGGACGTCCATGACTACATCCGCGTCGGCCGGCCGGCCCAGGCCGAACCCGAAGCTCATCAACCGAATGCGCATGGCCCCGCCGGCTTCGCCGTCTTCGGCAAAGAGGTCTTGCATGGCCCGCCGCAATTCGTTCGGGTTCAACTTCGAAGTATTGATTTCCCAATTGGCCAATTGCCGGAGGGCGGCCATCCGTTCGCGTTCGTTGCGAATGCCGTCGGCCACCGAGCCGGAGCCGGCGGCCGGGTGCGTGCGGCGGGTTTCGGAATAGCGCCGCTGCAACGTTTCGTCGTCGGCATCGAGGAAGACGATTTCAAGGCGGTAGTCGAGTTGACGCAACCCCGACACGATATCAACCGCGCGTTCGGGAAACGACGGTTCGCGCAGGTCCATTACCAGGGCGACCCGGCCCAGTTTACCACCCCGGCCCAGATTGCCCAGTTCAATCAACTTGGGCAGCAGGCCGACGGGCAGGTTGTCGATGACGAAAAAGCCGAGGTCTTCTAGCGCACGGCTGGCTACGGTTTTGCCGCTGCCGCTCATGCCGGTGATGATGACCAGGCGGGCGCCTTTCATTCCGGTTCCTCCCCGGTGAGTTCCGCATCTCGCGACAGGCGGGCCAGCAACCGTTGTTGGAATTCGCGCGCGGCGTGGAAGCCTTCGAGCTTGAGCAAGAGGTTACGCGAAGCCACCTCGATGATCGTCGAGAGGTTACGTCCGGGCCGGACCGGCAGCACGATCAGCGGCAGGTCGACGCCCAGTATGCGGTAGGTGTTTTCTTCCAGACCGATGCGATCGTATTCGACGTTGTTTTCCCAAGTCACCAATTTGACGACAAGCTGCACCTTTTTGCGGTCGCGGATTGCGCTGATGCCGAACATCTCTTTGACGTTGATGATGCCCAGGCCGCGGATTTCCATGTGGTACTTGGTGACTTCTGGACCGCGGCCGTAGACCGCGACCGGCCCACCATGCGCTAGATCGACCACGTCGTCCGAAACGAGTCGGTGGCCGCGCAGGATCAAGTCGAGCGCGCACTCGCTTTTACCGATGCCTGATTCCCCCAGAATCAGCACCCCGACGCCGAACACATCGAGTAGCACGCCGTGGATGCTTGTGGTCTGCGCGAAACGTCCCTCGAGCAGGCGCGAGGCGCGGTCCATCAGAATCTGTGTCGGCAGGTCTGTGCGCAGCACTGCGGTGTGCGTCCGCTCGGCGTGGTCCAGGAAGACCGACGGAATGTCCAGGCTCCGCGTGACCACGCAGCAGGCGATGTTGAGGTCGAAGTACTGGCGGCAGAGCCGTTCCTGGTCGACGATGCTCTGGCTGGCGAGATAGTTGATCTCCGCGTTGCCGAACACCTGCACCCGGTTGCGGTTGACGAAGGTGGTGAATCCCGACATTGCCAAGCCGACCCGCTGCAGGTGGGGGTCGGTGATGCGGTTGCTCAGCCACTCGGCCGAACCGACGACGGTGAGGCCGAGATCAAAGCCCTTGGCTTCGCTGAATTCCCGCACGGTGACCTGGGGCACGGCCTAAACCTCCTCGTCGATCTGTTGTAGCGTCAAGAAAAGCGTCTGCTCCGGCGCCTCGATAAGCCGCCGGCGGTTGTTCTCGTTCCACATCAGCTTGCTGACCCGGTCCAGCACCGCAAGATACTCGGTCATCTCTTTGGACGGCGCCAGCAACAAAAAGATCAAATGCGCCGGCCGCCCGTCGGGGCTGCCGAAATAGATGCCGTGGAGGCTGCGGCCGAAGGCCGCATGGATGCCGGTCAGTCCTTCAAGGCGAGCGTGGGGAATAGCCACACCGCGGCCGATGCCGGTGCTGCCTAGTTTCTCCCGCTCGTTGAGGGCGCGGAAGATGGCGTTTTCCTCCGTGCCGTTGACGGTGCCGGCCAAAGCACGGGCCAACTCCTTCAAAGCCTCTGTTTTGTCGGTCGCTCGCAGGGTGGAAACAACCGCACCCGGCGGCAGGATGTCGGATATCTTCATAGGCGCCGTTCTCTATGCTGTGTTCGGACCGAAGTCCAGATATTGTTGTTCGGCTATTCGATTCCGTCTGCACCCTCGATTTCGCGAGGAGACGCTTCGAGCGTACCGAAATCCTTGGCGCGGCCCTTCTTCGAACGGATTTTGTCCTTCTGCTTCTTGATTTGGCGTTCGAGCTTGTCCATCGCCAGGTCGATCGCCCCGTAGATGTCGTTGGTTTCCTCTTTGCAGTTGATGACGTTCCGACCGGCATTGAGGGTAACTTCTGCGATGTGGCGGTATTTCTCCAGTTCCAGCACGACATTGGCCTCGATCGGCTCGTCGAGGTAGCGCTTTACCTTCGCCAGCTTCGCTTCGGCGTACTCACGAATGGCCTCGGTGGGTTCCATATGCCGGAACGTAACGCTGATTCTCATGACGACCCCCTGTCGCGGTGCAGACCTATCTCGGCCGCTTCCGCTTGGTTGAAGACAAGATGCCCAACATTTCTCGGTACTTGGTCACGGTACGACGCGCGATATTGAGCCCCTCGCGCTCCTTGAGGAGCTTGGCGATATGCTGATCGGAAAAAGGCTTTCTTGTGTCCTCTTCGGCGACAATCTTCGCAATCGAATTCTTGACGCTTTCCGAGGCAACCACGCCGCCGTCATCGGCATTGATGCCGCTATTGAAGAAGTACTTCAGTTCGTAAATGCCCTGAGGCGTGTGCACGTATTTGTTGGTGGTGACGCGGCTGACGGTCGATTCGTGCATGCCGATGTCTTCCGCCACGTCTCGCAGGATGAGCGGCTTGAGGTGCTTGATGCCTAACTCCAGGAAATCCTTCTGGAATTTTACGATGCTCTGGGTGACTTTGTAGATCGTCCGCTGCCGCTGATGGATCGAGCGGATCAACCACACCGCGTTGCGCAGCTTTTCCTGCACGTACTCCTTTTCTTGCTTTGAGGAATGGTTCAGGTCGTGCATAACCTGCTTGTAGTAGTTGCTGACGCGAAGCTTGGGCAGGCCGTCGTCGTTGAGGCTGATCACCCATTCATCGCCCACACGGAATACGTAGATATCGGGCGAAATGTACCGCGCTGCCTCCCCACCGAACGGACGGCCGGGGCGGGGCTCCAATTGGGTGATCAATCGCACTCCGGCCATCACGTGGTCGACCGTACAATTGAGGGTTTTGGCCAATCCCTTGTAATCGTGACGTTCCAACTCATGCAGGTGGTCTTTGACCATTCTTAACACGATATCGTCACTGACACCCAAAGCATTGAGTTGGATCAACAAGCATTCGGCTAAATCGCGTGCCCCGACGCCTGTCGGGTCAAAGGTCTGGATTTGCTCAAGTACCCACTCGGCGTTGTCTGGATCGAGCTGTTCTTTTTGGCAGATTTCCTCGATCGGAGCGGATAAGTAACCGTCATCATTGATATATCCAATTAAGACATTGCCCGTGGCCTTGGATTCCGCGTCCAGCGAGGTCATGCGCAACTGCCAAAGCAGGTGGTCGGCGAGCGTTTCTGGGCGGGTAAGGGTGGTTTCGGCCCGTTCGCGCTCCTCGTCGTCGAAACCGCCTCGGTAGTCGCGAGTCGAACGGTCGGACAGATATCGCGCCCAGTCGATATTGTTGTCGGCCGGGTTGTAACTGTCGTCGGCCTGCTGCTCTTTCCGTTCCGGCCCCGCATCGGGCAATTCGCGTGGGTTTTCAACTGGTTCGATGGTCTCTTCGAGGAAGGGATTCTCCGTCAGCTCCTGCTGAACCTGCTCCACCAACTCGATGTGGTTCAGTTGCAACAGCTTGATGGCCTGCTGAAGTTGAGGCGTCATGATCAGTTGCTGCTGCAACCGAAGATTCAGCTTCATCTCAAGCGCCATGTTGGCCGAGCCCCCTGTCGATCAGAGCTTGAACTTGTCGCCGAGGTAGATCTCCCGTGCCTTCTTCGAATTGGCGATTGTCTCGGGATCTCCCGCCTCGAGAATTTGGCCCTGGTGAATAATATACGCGCGATCGCAGATGTTTAGCGTTTCGCGCACATTGTGATCGGTGATCAGTACGCCGATGCCGCGGGCCTTGAGCTGCGTGATAATGGTCTGGATGTCGCCCACGGCGATCGGGTCGATGCCCGCGAACGGTTCGTCGAGCAGAATGAAATGCGGGTTGGTGACCAGCGCCCGGGTGATCTCCACCCGCCGCCGTTCGCCACCCGAGAGTGAAAACGCTTTGTTCTTGCGCAGATGGGTAATGCTCAGGTCTTCGAGCAGTTCGTCCAACCGTTCGCGCTCCTTGGCTTTCGGCAGCTTCATGGTTTCGAGGATGGCCAGGATGTTCTCTTCGACCGTCAGCTTGCGGAATACCGACGGCTCCTGGGCTAGGTAGCTGATGCCTTTGCGCGCCCGTTTGTACATCGGCAGCTTAGTGATTTCCTCGTCGCCCAGCAGCACGCGGCCTTC
This sequence comes from uncultured bacterium, assembly GCA_964511015.1. Classification (GTDB taxonomy): domain Bacteria; phylum Lernaellota; class Lernaellaia; order Lernaellales; family Lernaellaceae; genus FEN-1099. The sequence goes on from CAZEDX010000001.1 coordinate 7,063, forward strand.
GTCCGGGCGGTATAGGCCGACGACCATGTAAAAGTTCGTCGTCTTGCCCGCGCCATTGGGCCCGAGCAGCCCGACCACCTCCCCGGTGCGCACCTCGATCGAGACATGATCCACCACCTTGCGTTGGTGAAACGCCTTCGAGAGGTTCTCGGTGCGCAGGGCGAGGGGATCGGTCATGGTTCCTGCTCGTCTCCGCTGGGCTCTTGTCCGCCTTCTTGTTGCCGGCGCTGTTCTTCGATCGCCTGTTGCGCGGAACGGGGATTGATGGTCACTTGCACGCGTTGCGATGCCTGTCCCACGACGTCCACTCGCTGGCTGTCGACGAACACCAAAATCCTCGATCCGCGCAGCACGTCCTGACCCTGTCCCACCTCAGGGTTGCCGGTCAGTTCGATGACGCCGCGGCGCCGGTTGTACTCCGCCCGATCGCACGTCGCGCGACGGTTTCCCTGCACCATCTGCACGCGGCCGATGGCGACCAGTTTTTCTATCTCGCCGCCGGTGGCCGGCAGGCCCACCAAGGGCTGTCCGGCGTTGTTCGCCTGGGTCGGTTGTGCGTTCGGCGATACGGCGTAATTGATGACCAATTGGTCGCAGTTCATGACCAGGTCATTCTGCACCGTGACCACGTTGCCGATGAAGCGCACGATGCCCTGTTGGTGGTCGGCTTCGAGGCGGTCGGCGACGATGTGAATCGGCTTCTTGGGGTCGAATTTCGGCGGCACCACGCCGGCGTTTCCGCTGGTGTTCTGCGCCTGGGCAAAGGCTACGCCCGGAATGGCGAGCGCGAGCAATATCGCTAACAGAATCAGACGGTTCACGAACCTTCCCCTGACCACATCGTGGCCTTTACCCCCTGGCGCAACACAAAGGTTTGGTTGGCCAAATCCAGATCCATACCTACGCCCTGCAGCGAAAGGTTTTTGCCCTCCAACGAAATCGCTTCGTCGGTGAACAAAACTCGCTTGACTGCGTCGAATTCCAGCTTTGTCGTATACACAACATAGCCATCGTCTGAGCGGCCTACCACCCCACCTTCCAACAAGCCGGTGCGGGTGGTGAAAAACACCTTGCCCTGGTTGGCACGCAAGGTGATGCGCCGCTCGGGAGTCGTCACGCTGCCGTCGACTTGGCTCAGCGTCAACTCGCTGGTGTCCTGAAAGTAGGCCGCTTCGTCGGCCTTCATCTGCCATTGGACGACGCCATCGAGCGTGCGTGTGTAGTCGACGTTCGCCAGCTTGCCCAAAGGCACTCGCTCCGCGGCCGCCGACGGTGTTTCCGCGGGCTTTTCCGGCTGCAGAGCGGTACGGATCACCAAGGCGGCCGAGAGGGCTAGCAGGGCGATCAACAGCAAACGTAGCGGTCTTTTTGCCATGAGTCGAGGCTATCTTAGCACAATTTATGCCAACGCAACATTTTTTTCTTGGTTTCACCATTGTCGGTGCGACTCCGTTTGAGTAGGATGAGGCAATTTTTCAGGCCGGAGTCACCACGTTGAGACAGCGGGAACGGCGCGAGATTCTTTTCCTTCAGTGGTGTTTTGCCGCTGTTTTGGCTGTCCGGCTGGGCTTTCCCCGCCTTTTTGGCGTACTCGACAACGACAGCCTCGCGCTGTTCATCGACGCCCAACGGCAACTGGATACTGGCGCCTGGTCGCTGGTCAGCACTCTACCGGTCTGGCTGGTCAAACTTTGTTACCAACTGATGGGACAGAGCTTGGCTTCGGCGCGGTGGGTTTCCGTGCTGGCTGGTCTGGGTGTCATGCTGCTTTTGTATCTACGCGGCCTCGACGAGGGCGATCGATCGTCGGGGACGTTCGCTTCGCTGCTTTTCGGCGTAGCGCCCATCGGCATCTTCTTCGGCACCAGCGCGCTGCCCTACGGCTTACTGACCTTTGCCGCGGTTCTGGGCATCTGGTTGCTGGCGCGGGGCCAGGAGCGCGGCCGATGGGCATACGGTCCGTTCGCCGGGCTGGCCCTCGGGGCGGCGTTCCTGTGCAAGACCTTTGCCGCGGCCCTGGTGTTGCCGGTGGCCGTGCTGTTCGTGCAAGACCTGCTCAACGCGCAAGCGCGCCGCAAACTACTGTGGCTCGGGCCGTTGCTGGCTGGGGCGGCCTGGGCGGCGGTGGTCGGCTTCGCGGTGGTCTGGCGCTGGCCGATCTTCGGGACGTCGGTGTTCAATGACTATGTCACCGATTGGCGTTTCGATATCGCCACCGCCGTCTGGCATGCGCGGTGGGTCGATCTGGTAACGCTGCACGCGCTGATGTTGCCGTTGTTGGCGCCGGGTCTCTACCTGGCGATTCGGCGCGGACTGATTCGTCCTTTCGACCGGCTGGCGATGTGGTTGATCATAGCCGACCTCGGCGTGTTTCTCGCCAACCCGGTCAATCATTTCCCCCGCGTGCTGTTGCCCGCCGTTCCGTTCCTGGCTTGGTTCGCCGGGCGGGAACTGGCCTTCGAGTGGCGCTACGGCCAGAAGGCCGGCTCGTTGTTTGCGTGGGCGCTGACGGCGTTGGCGACGGCCGGCTACACCGTTTACAACGGCCGCTGGATGAGCGACGGCCGGCCTTGGACGGTGCTGGTCGCCGCTGGCATCGCGTTGGTGGTCTTTCTGTTGCTGCGGGCTGTTCTGAGCGGCCTTCCCGACGCCTGGCGCGAACATTCCGTAGCGGCGTTGCTGATCGGCGCAACCTTCTTTGGATTGACTCAGGGCTACCTGGCGCTGGATCGCGTCGAGCGCGGTTACGCGGCGCGCATCGAGGCGCTGCGTTTTCTCAAGATGACCGACGGCGTGCTCGGCGGCGGCGACGTGTTGGCCTACGTCGCTAAAGGACGCAATAACTTTGCCAATCTGCTCGATCTGCCGCACGAACGGCTGGTTGAGATTCTCGACGAAGGGCTGCCGGCGGTGCTGGCCAAGATGCGCATCCGCGGCGTTATCGTAGATCGCTACGATTCGGAAGGGGCGGTGCCGATGCTCGCGGGCGTGGCGCAAGAACTGGGGCGCAACCCCACCCAGGTCCGCAACCCCTTCGACGATCTCGACCACTGGCCGTATGCGTCGCGGGTGTATGACAACGGGTTGTTCGCCGCCTATCGGCTGGAAACCGGCGTGATGCCGGAAAGCGACGACTACCCGCAGTGGGAACGCGTGTTGCCGGCGTGGGACCGCACCGGCTTGATGACCACCCATCCGACCGCGGCGCGGCTGGCGGTGATCGGCGAGCCAACGATCAACAGCCCGTACATGGACGGTATGGACCGCACGGTGTTGGTCGAACTGACCGACCGTCCGGGCGACGAAGAGGAATACGAGGTGCCGATCTCGCTGGAGAACGCCAACGGCGAACGGACCTGGGCGCGTACCTGGCGCGTGATTCGCGAACACGATGACGGCGCGCCGGGGGTGCGCCTGTATCAGTTCTACGTGTCGCGCACCGGCAGCGAAGTACCCGAGTCGGTGGTGGTGCCGCTGACGGGGGAAACCGGCGGGACCTTGCGCGTCGGCGCCCGTCCGACCGGCGGCGCGCAACCGTTGTGGGTGTTGGTGAGACTGCCGGCTTGGTGGTAGGATGATCGCCCATGCGCGACCACAGCCGACAAGAAAGATACACGTTGCTCGGTCTGAGCGCGCTGGCGTTGTTGTTGCGCCTGGTCTTCCTGTTCCTGTTTGACAACTCCTTCTCGCACGAAGGCGAAAGCTACTCCAAGATCAATCTGGTGCGGGTTTGGATTCAGCACGGACGGCCGTATCCCGACATCAACTTTGGCCCGTTGCACACCTGGCTGATCTATCTGTTGCATGAAGTCTTCGGCGGTTGGATCTGGCCGGTCCGTTTGTTCCACCTATTGCTCGGCGTGGCGACGGTGCCGCTGTTCTACCTGCTGGTGCGCGAGGAATTCGGCGCGGCGGTGGCGAAGGTGGCTGCCGTATTGTTTGCGGCGTTCCCGGTCCATTTGCGGGCCAGCCCGACCGGCTTGACCGAAGTGCCTTATCTGTTCTTTTTCGCGCTCGGCCTGTATGCCTTCTTCCGTGTGTTGAATCGGCGGCGCGATGGCTGGGGCTGGGTCGTGCTTGCGGCGGCCGCCGTCACGGCGGCGGGCATGCTGCGTTTTGAGGCGTGGTTGTTTCTGCCCGTGCTCGGGTTGCTGATGCTGCGGCGCAAGCCTTGGTCGGCCGTGCTCTTCGGCGCTTTGTGTTCGCTCTTTCCATTGTTCCACATGTATATGTGCTGGCGCATCACCGGCCAGCCGACTAGCTTCGCGCAGACGAGCGCGCAGTCCTTCCTGCAGTACATGCCGGCGCTGCCGATGTCGGAGAAGGCGACCGGTTGGCTGATCAGCTTCTGGATCGGCATGGGGCCGCCGGCGGCGGTGCTCGCGTTGGTGGGCATGGCGCTGACCGCGGCGCGGCGGCTGACCTGGTCGTTCCAGGTGTTGTTCTGGTTCCCGCTGGCGATCATGCAGTACAAGGCGATGACCAACACGATGGACCCGAGCCTTGAACGCTACATCGTCTCGCTGGCGATGCTTTCCTATCCGTACGCCGCCTGGGTGCTGGTTCACGCGCAGGAAGCGTGGCGGCGGCGGGGAGGCGGCGGACACCACACGGTGATGGTCGTGATCGCGCTGGTCGTGTTGTTGCAGGTTGCGTTGGCCTATCGTCAAGCCGATGCCGCGCGCATCCCCGCGGACGTGGTGGCGACGGCACATTACTTGCGCGATCACGCCACCGCGCAGGATCGAGTGCTGCCCGACCAGCGTTTTCACCCGTACGTCGAACTGGAAAGTGGATTGCCGCTCGATTCGTTCGTCAATCTCGAATGGACCGCTGACCGCAAGACGCTCAATCCGGAGGCGTTTGAGCGGCTTATCCACCAGCAGCCGCCGACACTGATCGTGTTCGACTATCTGTTGGCGGAAGATCCCGACAACATGGTGAACTCGAACCTCGACGTCTTCCGTGTGCCGCAGCGCGCGCAGGAGGCCGAGGTCTACGGACTGAAACTCACGCGCGTCTTCGCCGCCGGCGATTTCGTAATCTATCGCGTCACGGCCGGAGGCGCGTGATGAATCGGCGCGCCTACTTCTTGTTGTTGGTGTTGATCGCGGCGATGGCCATCGGCGTGCGCGTGTATTTCTTCCGCGCCAGTCCGAACTTGTTTTCCGCCGAGTGCGAGGACTACAGCAAGATTCATCTCATGCTGCAGTGGGTGCAGTCGCCGCTGTGGTATCCGGACACGAACTTCGGTCCGTTGCACAACGTCTTGTTGTGGGCGACGTATTCCTTGACCGGTTCGCTGGTCATCGGCAACCGCTTGATGACGCTCTTCTTCGGCCTGCTGCTGTTTGTGCCGGTCTACCGCCTGACGCGGCGACGGCTGGGCGAGGTCGAGGCGCTGGGCGCGACGGCGTTTTACGCCTGGCTCTTCCCGCTCAGCCTCGCCAGCGTGACCACCATTGCGGAGGTGCCTTTTGTTTGCTTTGTGCTCATCGGGCTGGATCTGCTCGACGATCTCGAACAGCGCGTCAGCACCTCATGGGTGCGACTGGTCGGCGCGGCGGTGGCCTTCAATGCGGCCTGCGCGATGCGCTTCGAAGCCTGGGCGCTCTTGCCGGTATTGGCGCTCTATATGCTGTGGCGGCGCGGCTGGAAGGAAGCGATCGTTTTTGGTTTGCTGCTGATGCCGTTCCCGCTGGTCCACATGTTCGAATCGTGGAAACGCGCGGGCGATCCGCTGCGCTTTCTCTCCATCAGCGCCCAAGTGACCGCGCTCAACACCGCCCGCAAGCCGTGGCTCGATCGCGTGTTCGCGCTGCCGGTGGCCTTCGGCCGGACGATCGGGTGGGTCGGGTTGGTACTCGGCGCCGCGGGCGCGGTCTGGGCCGCACGCGGCCGCCACCTGTTGGCGCCCATTTTGTGTTTGTTGTTGCTGGTCGGAGTCTCCGAATACAAGTCGGCCGGCGGCACGATCGAATTCGATTTGTTGCGCTACACCACGTTGATGAATGCCTTGTTGGCACTCTTTGTTGGGGTGCCTGTTGTCCGCGTGGTTCGGTGGCGCACCGACCAACCACGGCTGGGGGTGCTGGCGACCTTTGTGGTCGTGGGCATCGCTGCGGGCTTGTCGCACGCCAACGGTCTGCGCGAGGTGCGCCTGCTCGAGCCGACGCGTGAGGCCTTCCATCTTCTTTCCCGCTTGCGGCCGGAACTCAAACCCGACGATCGCATACTGATCGGCAGTGAGTATCACCCCCTGATCGTGGTCTCCTCCGGTTTGCGCTGGTCGAATTTCTACCGGCCGGCTTACACCGACGGCACGCAAGTCAACCAAGAGGAAATCGCGCGCACGTTCACCCAGTGGCGGCCGACCATCATTTTGGCCGACCGCACGGAGCCGTTGTTCACCGACGTGCTCAAGCTGCCGAACGAGGGCGAGGTCGATCTTTACGGGAGGCGCTATCGCATCGATTGGCGCGAGGCGCGGTGGAACGTTTGGCGATTGGTGGAGACTGCGCCGTGAAAAAGAAACTCGTCTATGCCTCCTTCGTGGCGGTGCTACTGTTCGGTAGCATCGAGATCGGCTTGCGTCTGGCTCGCTATGACGGCGATCCGCGGGTGGTCGATTTCCGCTACGAAATCACCAGCGAATTGTTCGGCGAGCCCGACCCGGTCCGCTTCTGGCGCCTTCCAAACCTCGCGCCGCGCTTCGACGGCGAAGGCGCACGGATCATCTGCCTGGCCGATTCGGTGACGGTAATGGAACACGGCCGCGGCTGGCCGGACCTGCTGGCGCCCGCGCTGGTCAACGCTGGCTATACCAAACCGGTGCAGGTCTTCAACGCCGGCGTGCCCGGCTACACCAGCTATCAAGGCCTGCGCTATCTTGAGACGGAACTGCTCGCGGCGCGGCCGCAAGTCGTGACGGTGCAATTCGGTTGGAACGACCACTGGCCGAGCCCGGCGAACAGGCCGGACCGCGAGGTGCGCACGCCCGGCGGTTCGGAATTCGCGGCGCAGCGCGTGCTGGTGCGGCTGCGGTTCTATCGCCTGTTGCGTTCGCTGCTGCTGCCCGATCCCGACGAGAGCACGTTGCGCGTGCCGCTTGAGGACTACCGCAAAAACCTTGTGCGAATCGCCGAACTGGTGCGCGGTCAGGGCGGGCAGGTGATGTTCATCTCGCCGGTGTTTCTTGACAACCGGCTCGGCTGGCGCGAGTTGCACCTGCTTTACGTCAAGGCGACGCGTGACGCCGCATTCGAGGCGGGCGTGCCGTTGCTCGACCAGACGGAGTATTTCGCCGCGCGGCCAGATTTGTTTCTCGAACCGTGGAAAGACAAATGCCATATCAACCATCAGGGGGCGGAGGTCATGGCCCGCGCCGCGGCCGACCTGATGTTGGTACGAGGGTTGTTGCCGTGAAGGTTTGGCGTCGTGTCGTGTTTGCGTTGGCCGTCGTGGTGCTCGCCGGCATGTTGGCCGAGGCCGGCACGCGCGTGGCGTTTCCGGGCCTGTCCCGCAAGGCCCAGACGATGCAGTTCACCAATCCGCATCGCGATCAACCGGAGAGTTTCGAGCGCGACCCCGTGCTGTTCTGGTCGCTCAAACCGAACAACCTTTTCTGGAACGTCAACGAGGCGGGCTACCGCGGTCCGTTGCGGCCGATGACCAAGCCCGCAGGCACGTTGCGCGTCTGCTGCCTGGGCGATAGCTGCACCTTCGGCCTGGGCACGCCGCCACTGTCGTACGACCGCACCTACGCGGCGCGGCTTGAGGCGCTGCTGATCGAGCGGCTCGGGCGCGCGGTCGAGGTGCTCAACTTCGGTTGCCCCGGCTACAGCAGCTTTCAGGGCCGCCAGCAGCTCGAGAAGGTCGTGGCCGCGTACCATCCGGATTTCGTCACCGCCTACTTCGGCATCAATGACGGCTTTCCGGCCGTCGGCTTCCCCGACGCCGAGCAGCGGCCGTGGGAGACGCCGCCGGGGTGGGTCGGTCGAACGCAGGCGCTGCTGCGGCACAGCGATTTCTACATCCTGCTCACCAACGGCCTGACCTGGGCGCGGCGCAGCACGGGCCGGCAAGACATCCCCCGCGTCAGCCTCACCGAGATGCGGCAGAACCTCGAGGCCATGAAGCGCCTGGGTGCGACCGGCGGGTTCCGTGTGATCGTCGTGCCGGCGTTCTACCTTACCGAGCGCAACACGGTCGAGCGGTCGTGCCCGAACGATGTTCGGCCGCAGGTGGACCTGGAAAGTTACTTTGCCGCTTCGGGAAAAATGGCATCTGAGTTATTCTACCCTCCACCAGACCGTGTGCATCCGACCGCTGCCGGGCACGAGGTGATCGCGCAAGCACTCGCCGACGAGATCGCGCGCGAGCTCACCGCCGACGCGCCGCGCTAAACATTTCCACGCCGTCATTCGCCCGTTATCACGCCGCGTTTTTCGTGCAGAATCGATAGGCAACTGGTTGATATCATTGAGTTCGCTTTGTCGATTAACCCCGTCAAAACGAGTGATTTTCGATTCGCAAGTGGTTGATTTTATTGAGGGCGATTTCGCGCAAAATGGCCTTTTTTCGCCCGTAAAAAGGAGTGACCCGTGGACGGCGTTCTCGAATGGCTGTTCCAGAATTTGTGATTGTTATCACAGTGTGACGAATATCACAGCGAAACCTGTTTTCTTTGCCGCGGTCGAATCGGCGTGGACGAATCTAAAGCGGTGAGGCATGATCGGGCAGGAGGGTCACACGATGCGCATTACGCGAAACAAGTTATTGGCATTGTCTGTACTGCTGGCCGCCGGCCTCGCGGCCTATGCGCTGGCCAACGATTCGTCGTTCGGCGGCGTCGGCGCGAACATCTACCCTATGCAGAACACGGTCATCGCGCTCGAGCGCGAGCATGTCACCTTCGAGGAACGCGACGAGCGGCTTTTCGACGTCACGGCGGAATTGACGTTTTTCAATCCGAGCCGGAAGGCGATCCATCTGCAGCTCGGCTTTCCGGTCCACTTCGCGCGCGGCGACGAGGAAATGAACCTTGATGTCATTCCCGGCGAACCGACGCTCGAAGGGCGTTTCCGCGTGTTCGTCAACGACGTCGAGACGAAAGCAAAACTGCAAAAACGCAAGGCAGCACCGAACGAATTTCTACCGCTCGGCGTGTATGTCTTCGCGGCGACGTTCCCGCCGCGGAAACGCACGGTGATCCGCCACCGCTACGCGTTCATCGCGTCGATCAACGGGGTTACCGATCTCGAAGTGCCTTACGTCTTTCAGACGGGCGGCAACTGGCGCGGCAACATCGAGCAGGCGGTGTTCGAATACCGCCTGCGCGCGCCGGTCATGCCGTTTCTGCGTCTGCACTACCGCCTTGGCGAAAAGAGCGAACCGCTGGTCGGCCTTGGCCGCGCAGCGACCGGTAATCGGACAGTGCTGGCGGTCGGCGGCCAAACGGTGAACTACACGGCGCGTTACGAAGCCGGTCCCGCGCCGCGGCTGACCGTGACCTTCCACGACCTGAAACCGAAAGGTGACCTGTTTCTGATCGGCACGCGCCACGGCTTCAGCAGCGTCGAGAACGGCCCGATCGGACGCCTCCAGCTTGATTGGGAGTGCCAGGAATCGCTGCATTCGTTCTATCATACGCCGGAACATCCGATGGACGACAACCTCGCCAAGTGCTTCGCGCCGGCGTGGCTGCGCAACTTCCTCTACGCCTCGCACGGTTACGCGTTCCAGGACGAGAAGTGGCGACAAGCCTTCTACGGCAGCGGCATGTTTCTGCCATCGACGACGCCGTTCGATGAATCGTGGCTCACGCCCGGCGACCGCGCGACAATCGAGAAGCTGAAGGCGATGGAGCGGTAGGCGGACGGCCGCGCTCGGGCAAGCCCTTCTGAATGGCCAGGGCGAGATCAACGCGCATCGCCATGTAGCTGACGGCGTCGTGCACGGGCACGCAGTCGAAGGCGCGGCCGAGTCGGACCGATCGCATATCGCCGTGAACATGTTCGCACTCGGGGTTGAGGCGGCCGCTCAGCGCGAGCATGGCGGGCGAGAGGTCGACGAGGATGCAGGTCAGCGAAGACTTGAGATGGGCGGCGTTGTGGCCGCCGCCGCAACCGAGGTCGAGCAGGGTGCGCGGCGGTCGCCGGCCATGCGTCTCGAACAGATGTCGGTAGAACGCGGCCTCCTCGACGCAATCGCCCACCGGCGTCAGCAGGGGGTACCAGTCAGTCAGGTCGCGATAGAGACGGGGAGTCTGCTCGGCTTTTGCCCCATGCGTCGACGTCATTCCGAACCTCTCTCCACGGCTTTCGAAACCACCGCACCAAATCGTTTTCCGTCAAACCCCATTGGTGCCCGGAAGGCCACGGCGGGTTTCGTCCGACGAGTGAAAACTCGCGGAGCGTGGTGAGCGGCGAGGTCGCCAGTCTGCGGATTCAGGAGTCTTTCAATTGACAGAAAAAGCCCGCGGCCTATAATGCGCCGTCGCTACTTATACTTGCCTCAACTGGAGGATTTCCGATGCCGTTGAAAGACTTTATTTTTACTTCCGAATCGGTCACCGAAGGCCACCCCGACAAGATCGCCGATGCGATTTCCGACTCGATCCTCGATGCGATCATCAAAGAGGACAAGGGCGGGCGCGTGGCTTGCGAAACGATGGTGACCACCGGCATGGCAATCATTGCCGGAGAGATTACGACCAAGACCTACGTCGATATGCCGCGCGTCGTGCGCGATACGATTAAGAAAATCGGCTATGTCGACGCGGCAATGGGCTTCGACTACGAAACCTGCGCCGTGATCACCAGCATCGACCAGCAGAGCCCCGATATCGCCCAGGGCGTCAACTCGGGCAAGGCCAAGGAGCAAGGCGCGGGCGACCAGGGCCTAATGTTCGGCTACGCCGTGCGCGAAACCGACGCGCTGATGCCGGCGCCGATTCATTACGCCCACGCGCTGACCCTGGAACTGTCGAAGGCGCGGCGCGACGGCCGGCTCGATTTTCTGCGCCCCGACGGCAAGAGCCAGGTCACGGTCGAGTACCGCGACGGCAAGCCGGTGCGCATTCACACTGTGGTCATCGCCACACAACACTCGCCGAACGTCAAGTATGCCGACCTGGTGGCGGGCATTAAGAAAGAGATCATCTACAAAGCGCTGCCGAAAGAGCTGCTCGACAAAAAGACCATTTATCACGTCAACGCGACCGGCCGGTTCGTCATCGGCGGTCCGCAGGGCGACTGCGGCGTGACCGGGCGCAAGATCATCGTCGACACCTACGGCGGCATGGGCCGGCACGGCGGTGGCGCGTTCTCGGGCAAAGATCCGTCGAAAGTCGACCGTTCTGCTAGCTATATGGCTCGTTACGTGGCGAAGAATGTCGTGGCGGCCGGCTTGGCTGACCGTTGCGAAGTGCAGTTGGCGTACGTGATCGGCGTGGCCGACCCGGTCAGCGTGCTGGTCGATACATTCGGCACTGAAAAGGTCGACCCGAACAAGATTGCCAAGGCGATTCGCGAGATCTTCCCGCTCAAACCGGCAGGGATCATCAAGCACCTCGACCTGCTGCGGCCGATCTATGCGGCCACCTCGTCGTACGGCCACTTCGGCCGGCCGGGCTTCAGTTGGGAAAAGACCGACAAGGTGAAGGAACTCAAGGCCGCGGTGAAATAGCGGCGGGCCAGTTCGCGTGAGCGGACCGGCAACGGAGGCGATCATGGTGAAGCATCACGTCAAGAGCCTGAAGCTGGCCGATCTGGGCAAGCGCCGCATCGAATGGGCCGAGTTGGAAATGCCCGTGCTGCGGTTGATCCGCGAGCGTTTCGCGCGCACCAAGCCGTTGAAGGGCATGAGAATCGCGGCTTGCCTGCATGTCACCACCGAAACGGCGAATCTCATGCGCACCCTGAAGGCAGGCGGCGCGACGGTGGCGCTGTGCGCGTCGAACCCGTTGTCGACCCAGGACGACGCGGCGGCAAGCCTGGTGGTCAACGATCACATCAGCACCTTCGCGATCAAGGGCGAGGACCACAAGACCTACTACAAACACATCAACCAATGCCTCGATTTTCATCCGCAAGTGACCATGGACGACGGGGCCGACCTGGTGAACGTGCTGCACAGCAAGCGCCAGCGGCAGTTGCCGGAAGTGATTTGCGGCACTGAAGAAACGACCACCGGCGTCATACGCCTGCGCGCAATGGCGAAGGAAGGTGTGCTCGGCTTCCCGATCATCGCGGTCAACGACGCCAAGACCAAGCACTTCTTCGACAACCGCTACGGCACCGGCCAGTCGACGATCGATGGCATCATTCGGGCGACCAACCGCCTGGTGGCCGGCACGAACTTCGTCATTTCCGGCTACGGCTGGTGCGGCCGCGGCCTGGCCATGCGCGCCAAGGGCATGGGCGCGAACGTAATCGTGTGCGAGGTCGACCCGTTGAAGGCGATCGAAGCGGTGATGGACGGCTTCCGCGTGATGCCGATCAAGAAAGCCGCCAAGATCGGCGATATCTTCTGCACGCTCACTGGTGACATCAAGGTCATCTCGAAAGACGACTTCCTGCTGATGAAAGACGGCGCGATCGTGTCGAACAGCGGCCACTTCAACGTCGAACTCGACCTGGAAGGGTTGGCAAAGGTGGCGGTGAAGCGGCGCGAGGTGCGGCCGTTTGTGGAAGAATTTACGCTGAAAGACGGCCGGTGCATTTACATTCTGGGCGAGGGCCGGCTCATCAACCTGGCGGCGGCCGAAGGCCACCCCAGCGCGGTGATGGACATGAGTTTCGCCAACCAAGCGCTTTCGCTGGAGTACCTCTGGGTGAAGAAGCCGGCGCTCGAGAAGTCGGTCTACCCGGTGCCCGAGGACATCGACAACGAGATCGCGCGTCTGAAGCTCAAGGCGATGGGCGTGTCCATTGACAAGCTAACGGCCGAGCAGGAAGAGTATTTGAACTCCTGGAATCTCGGCACCTGATCGCCTAACGGACAGCACATGAAAACCTGGTTGCGAGCCATCGGCTTCTATCGCGGTTTTCTGCTCGTCAGCCTGATCCCCACCAGTCTCGGCGCTGCGGTCGCCTGGCAACAGGGCGCGCCGCTGAATTGGCCCTTGTTCGCGCTGACCATGGTGGCGGTCTGGTTCTTTCACGCCGGCACCAATCTTTTCAACGATTACTTCGACCATGTGTCCGGCACCGACGACAACAACGCGGTACAGACGCCGTTCAGCGGCGGCACGCGCGTCATTCAAGACGGCCTGCTCAAGCCGGAACAGATCCGCCGCGCGGGGGGCATCGCGTATCTGATCGGCGCGCCGCTGTTCATTTGGCTGGCGTCGCTGACCGGCTGGCCGGTGCTGGCGCTGGCGGCGTTCGGTTTCGCCGCGGGCTACTTCTACACCGCCAAGCCGGTGTGGCTGGCCTACCGCGGCTGGGGCGAGTTGACCATCGGCGTGACCTTCGGCCCGGCCATCGTCGCGACGAGCGCATACGTGCAGGCGGGCCGCATCAGCGGCGCCGCGCTGCTGGTGGGGGTGATGGTCGGCTTGTGGGCGGCGGCGATCATCGCCATCAACGAGATTCCCGATTACGCGGCCGACAAAGCGGCGGGCAAACGGAATCTCGTGGTCCGCTTCGGGCCGCCTTTCGGCCTGACGCTGTGGGCCGCGCTGCTCTATGTGGCGGTCGCGCTGCTGGTGGCCGGTATTTTTCTCGGCGTGCTGCGGCCGCAAATGGTGATCGCGGTGCTGGTGCTGCCGCTGGTGATTCGCCTGACCGACAAGGCACGCGGCGGCATCGAGAAACTGGACGACCTGGTCGCCTTGTGCGGCAACACGATTAAAAGCGAAATGGCCCTGTGGGCTCTGCTCATGGCCGGGCTTCTCTGCTCGCGCCTGTTGGGGAACGCCTCATGAAAATCGCGGTGGTGGGCGCCGGTCCGGCCGGCTCGTTTTGCGCGTTTCGGCTGCAACAGGCCGGGGCCGACGTCACCCAGTTCGACCGCTTTGCCGAAGCGTGGGAGAAGCCGTGCGGCGGCGGCGTGCCGCCGAAGGTGCGCGAGCGTTTTCCCGAAATCGCCGGTTACGACGGCCCGCGGCGCGTGGTCAGTGTCGGCAACTTCAACTCGCCCAAGGGTACCGCTGTGCGGCTCGAAGGCGGCCGCGCGTTGTGGGTGGTGAAACGACGCGACTTCGACGGCTTCATCCGCCGCCTGGCGCAAAGCGCGGGCGTCAAGTTGGTGCACGAACGCATCCGCGGCGTACAGCGCGAAGGCAATGGGTTCGTGGTTCGCGGCGAAACCGAACGCCGTTTCGATTTCGTGGTCGGCGCCGACGGCGCGCTGTCGGTCGTGCGGCGCGACCTGCTCGGGCCGATTCCCAAGCCGATGATCTGCATGACGGTCGGCTATTTTCTCGAGGCCGATCTCGCCGAGGCGACCACGTGGTTCCTGCGCAAACCGGGTTATGTCTGGTCGTTTCCGCGCACCGACCACACCTGTCTCGGCGGCGGGTCGACCGATCCGCAATTGGACATGTGGCCGCTGATCGAGCAGATCCGCCAGGAACATTTTCCGCAGAACAAGATCGTCAAGAAGTGGGGCGCGCCGATCCCGACCATTTTCGATCCGCAGTTCTTCGACGCGCCGGTGTCGGGCGACGGCTTCGCGGTGATCGGCGACGCGGCGGGGCACGTCGATGCGTTGTCAGGCGAGGGAATCTTCTACGCCATTTGGGGCGGGCATCTGCTAGCGCAGGCGATCATCGCCGGCAAGCCCGCACAGTACGAGGAATCCTGGCGGGCGGAGTACGGCGCCGAATTGCGCAAGGCCAGCCAGATGTTCGGCAGCTTCTACAACCCGAAGATGATCGAACGGTTTCTGTGGGTGGCCTCGCGCAGCGAAAGCATGCGCGAGTTCTTTCGCGCCATCATGACCGATCAGCCGAGTTATCGCGTGTTGCGCGATATGTTTATGGGCAGACTGCCGCGCATCGGCTGGGAAGTGCTGCGGAGCTTTCTGTGACCGCGCGGCGACCGCTGGCTGCGTTGTTGTCGGCCTGGTCGCTGTTCACCTGCTTTACCTTCTACGTCACCTTTGTGCAGTATGCGCTGCTCGGCCGCGCCGCGAGCGAGTTGGGCCTGGCCGAACGCGATCTCACGCCCGGCTTCGGGCTGCTGGCGATCGGCGGCATCGCGGGCAGCCTGTTTGCCGGCTGGTGGATCGACCGGTGCGCTCTCGGTTTGCGGCGTCTGTTTCGCGCCACCGGCGCGCTCTCGCTGATGCTGGTGGCCGCCGGGTGGCTGGCCCTGCAAGCCGGCACTCGCCGCGGCCTCAACCTCAGTTTTGCCCCGATGGGCGTGGTGCTTGGCCTGACTATCGTGGTCTTGCTGACACAGTTTCTGCGCGCCGTGCCGGCGGCTTCACGCGGCTGGTATGCCGGCTGGACCACGGGCCTGGTCTACCTCATCGCCAACGTGCAGGCGTGCTTCGTAGCCAGTCCACGGCTGCTCGGCCTGGTCGATGTCGCCTTGGTGCTTTCCAACGTGGTGCTGCTCTATCGTTTCGCGCCGAACCTGTCGGACGAACCCGCCACCGCTATCGGCGTAGAAGCAACAGTGTCGGGCGAACTGCAGCGGCTGGCGCCTCTAGCGTTGGTGGTCTTGGCCGACACCGCGCTGTTCGTCAACGTCTCCCGCGCGGCCGGCTCATCGGTCGTGTTTGCCGGACCGGCCGAGTGGCTAGCCAACGGCGCAGGCCACCTAACGTTTGCAGTGGCCGCGGGCATTATCTATCGACGCTGGGGCTGGCGCCGCCTCACCGCGCTGGCAGGGGTGGCGTTGGCGCTCACGGCGGCGGTGTTCTGGTTGCACCAGCTCGGACACGTCAATCTATCGACCAGCGTGATCCTGCTGTACAGTCTGTCGGTCGGTGCCTACACGGTGGCATTATTCTCGGTGTTCGCGGACGAAGTGCCGCGCCAATCACCGGCGTGGGGTGTGGCGGTGGGAATGGTACTCGTCGGTTGGTTGGCCAGCCCGGCGGGCATTGCATTGGGAACGAAGTTGCTCGGAGCGCGCTAGGCTACCAGCGCATGAGCATGGTGCCCCAGGTAAAGCCGGCGCCGAACGCGGCGAAACCCACCAGCATGCCGCGTTTGATCAGCCCCTTCTTTTGTGCTTCGTAGGTTACGATCGGCAGCGTGGCGGCGGTGGTATTGCCGTACTTGTCGATGTTGTTCAGCGTTTTGCTTGCCGGTATGTTCAACGCCTGGCAGGCGAATTCGTTGATGCGCAAATTGGCCTGGTGGAAGACCCAGAAATCGACGTCTTCGACCTTGACCCCGGCCTTGGCGCAGCAGGCGTTGATGGTTTCGGGCAGGCGCCGAATGGCATGGGTGAAGACGAGCTGTCCTTTCATGCGCGGATAGACGCGGCCTTCCCACAGCATCTTATGCGTCAGGCGAGGGTGGAAGACCTGACCCTCGGCCTCGACCCATAGCGCCTTGGCGTACTTGCCTTCGCCGTGGAGGTCGGTGGCGAGTACGCCGGTGTTTTCCTCATCGGTGGCCTGGCAGATGAACGCACCGGCGCCGTCGCCGAAAATGACCGTGACGTCGCGGCCGCGCGTTTCGAATTCCAGGGCGGTGGAATGAATCTCACTGCCGGTGACGAGCACGGTCTTGAACAGGCCAGTGCGGATCCAGGAATCGGCAATCGACAGCGAATACAGGAAGCCGGTGCACTGGTTGCGGATATCGACGATCGCGCAACCGCCGAGGTCGAGTTTGTCCTGAATAAAAGGCGCCATGCCGGGGAAGGTGTGGTCCGGGCTCAGGGTAGCGGAGACGATGGCCTCAATCTGTTTCTTCTCGATGCCGGCTTCCTTCAGGGCGATTTCCGTGGCGCGGGTCGCCATGTCGGCGCCGGTCATGCCTTCGGGGACGTAGCGGCGCTGCTTGATGCCGGTGCGCATGACGATCCATTCGTCGTTGGTGTCCATCAGCTTGGACAGGTCATCGTTGGTGACGACGCGCTCGGGCACATACATGCCGACGCCGGTCACTTTCATCTTAGGCATGGCGGTCTCCTACAGCTTGATGCTGCGCAGGTAAGCGGCGGCTTCCTCCGGCGGCGTGGGGTTGATGTAGAATCCCGAGCCGCGTTCGAAACCCGCGATCTTGGTCAACCGGGTCGTGATCTCCATATGCCAATGGTAGTGCGGCAGTGGGCCTTCGCCAAATGGGGTGGTATGGAGTGTCAGGTTGTAAGACGTGCGGTCCAGCGCCTTGACCAGCCGGCGAATGGATTGCGAAATGATTTTGGCCAGGAAGACGAACTGGTCGTCGCGCGTGTCCTCGAAACAGGCCTCGTGCGCGCGCGGCAGGATCCAGAGCTCGAACGGGTGACGGCTGGCGAACGGCGCGATGGCCAGGTAGTCGGGGTTTTCGACCACCAAACGCTCCCCGTCCTTGATTTCCTGGCGCACGATATCGCAATAGACGCAGCGGTGTTTGTAGCCGAAATACACCGAACTGCCGCGCAGTTCCTCCATCACGCTTTTTGGTACGATCGGCAGCGCGATGAGCTGGCTATGGCTATGGGGTTGGGTGGCGCCGGCCGCCGAGCCCTCGTTCTTGAAGACGAGGGTGTACTTCAAGCGCGTGTCGCGTTTCAGGTCGCGCATACGTTCACGGTAGGCGCGCAGCAATAGCTGGATTTCGTGCTCGGTATAATCCACCAGCCGACGGCCGTGTTGTGGCGTTTCGATGATGACCTCATGCGCGCCGATGCCGGTCATTTTGTCGTACAAGCCGACGCCTTCGCTAGACATCTGGCCTTCAATGCGCAGGGCGGGGAACTTGTTGGGGATCACGCGCAGATCCCACCCCGGCCCGTTGGGCGGTGAGCCGTTGCGGAAAGCGACGATTTCGGGTGGTGTCAATCCTTCGTGTCCGGGGCAGAACGGGCAGAGTCCCTCGAGAGGCACTTCCGGTTCGGGGCCGAGATCCATGGGCCGCCGGGCTCGTTCAGTGGCGATGATTACCCAGCGCTCGGTAATCGGATCTTTACGTAACTCAGGCATTTTTTCTTACCCACAGCTTGGGGTCGACATCGGGGAAGAGCGAATCGCGCTCTTCGAGTTCTTCGAGATAGGTCCGGTCGGTGGCCGGCAGATCGCCGTTGGCGGCGTAGTGTTCGATCATTGCCGCGACGCGCTTGCCGGCGTCGGTGTGCACACCCACGCGCAGTTCGGCGTAGTCGCGCGCCGACCAGGTGCTAATCAGGAACTGCCAATCGCTGGCTTCGAGCAACAGCAGTTCACGCGCCAGTTGGCGCAGCAGGCGGCCCATCAATTCGTCGGTCGAATCAGCGAACCTGGTGGCCAACTCGGAAAGCTTGTCTTCCGCCTCGTAGACGTGCTTCCAGGTCCAGCTCGCCCATTCATTGAGCCAGATGTAGTGGTAGCCGCCTTCGCCCCAACTGCCTTCGGGGATCGAAATGATCTGGGATGGCGGAATGGCGCGCATGATTTCACCGGCGGTGGCAGGCTTGATGGTCGGGTCGTCATGCACCCACTTGCAGACGTGGTAGATGAACTCCGGCCCTTCGAACCACCAATGGCCGAAGAGTTCGGTATCGAACGGCGCCACCAGCACGCCCTGTTCGCCTGTCTTAATTTTGTACTCCGCCAGCGAACGCTGGATGATGTCTTTGAAGTGGCTGGCGTTTTCGTCGAGCCGCGCCGCGATGGCCGACGGGTCGTATTCGAGCTTGTCGCCCAGATCTACCTTGTGTCCGGTGACTCGCCAGTAGCGGTTGCCGCCGGGGAAGTGCTTCTTGTGGAAATCGAGATAGGCCGCGTCGCCGGGGTAACCGTACTCGCCCGACCAGACTTGCAGCGCGGTTTCGGAGTCGCGCACCACAATCGCCGCGACTTTCGAACCGCCCTTGCCGGAAACCAGGTACGTCTTGCGTGGCGTCTTGGGGGCGCCTTCAATGCGCGTATAAGCCTTTTCGAATTGACCCCACAAACGTTGCAGCGCGTCGAAGCGGTCGATATAGGCGCCGATAGCCTTGCCGCCCTGCAACAGGTGGCTGTCGACGACAAAGTAGCTGAGGCCGTTTTCCCACAGCACTTCTTCCACGCCAACCCGGTCGAATGTCCGCTTGCCGCCGAAGTCTACCGGGTGTGTCCAAGAGTAGGCCGGACGGTAGGCGCATTCGGGCAGCCAGATGCCAGCGGGGGCACGGCCGAAATGCCGTTTGTAGGCTTCGACGCCAATGCGCACTTGGGCGCGGACGGCTTCGTCGCTGCCGAGCAGCGGCAGATATCCGTGCGTGGCGGCGCAGGTGATGATCTCGATGTTCCCCGCATCCTGGTGGCGGCGGAAAGCGCCGATCAGATCGCGATGATAGGCTTCGTGGAAAAAGCGGCGGATGTCGGTGTACCAATCCCGCCACATCTGGGCGAGCGGCAGCTTGGAATCGCCGGTCTTGGCGAACCATTTCTCATCGTGACTGCTGGCGTCAATCTTCTGCGCCAGGTACTCGTCGATGTGGGCGGGAAAGGCAGGGTGGGTCATCTGCTCGCAGAGCACGGGCGTCAGGCCCAAGGTGACGGCCGGTTTGACGCCTTCGGCGGCCAACCGATCCAACACCCGCAGCAGCGGGATATAGCACTCGATGGCGGCTTCATTCAGCCAGTCGGTGCCATGGGGCCACTTGCCGTGTCCGAGCACGTACGGCAGATGCGTGTGTAACACAAACGTGAAAAGGCCATTCTCCATTTACAGGCTCCCGGTACGCAGGGTCAGATGCAACGTTCTGCTTTCGCCGTTTTCCAAACGAAAACGGTTGCCGAAGACAAACGCGGTTCCTTGATAGGTCCGTTCGAAACCGCCTTCGCTTTGGCTCACCGTTTCGACGGGAAAATGCCACAATTCCACCGGTTCCACCAGCTCGAATTCCACCCGTAGGTTTTTCCAGCCGTCATTGATGGAAAACAACCCCACGTCCTCGGTGATGCCGCTTTCGCCCATGGGGCAACGTTGGTCGCCGATTTCGATAAAGCGATCTTCCGCCTGGCCGGCCAGCAGCGAGAGATTCCATTGGCGCGCCAGCCAGAGGTCGATGGCGGGGCCGAGGTTGGTCACGATAGTGGTGAGCACCAGGCGCGATTGTTTGACGTCGATGGTGATCTTCTTAGCGACGTCGAGGGGGTGTTTCTGGCCGCCCGGATAAATGCCGCCGTGGCGACACATTTCGATTTCCACCGTATCGCCGACCAACTCGGCACGCCGAAGCTTAAACGGCTGGTTGACGAAATCGCCCAATTCGCCGTAGCGACAGGTGGCGAAACTGGCCGCATCAGACCACGGCGCCAGGAAATGGTCGATCGACGAGTAACGGTCGAACCAGTCGTAGAACAGCAGCGACTCCAGCCCTTTTTCTTTGATCCGCACCGTTTCATGCGGACTGCGGGGCTGTTCGCCCGCCTGATCGGTCGCGTGCAATTTGTCGTGGTAGATTTCGCGCCGGCGGGCCAGCACGTCAGTCAGGTGGTGTGCCGTGCGACGATCGACCAATTCATAGATGGTGCCGCCATACGAAGGCTTGACCACCACGCTCAGATGCGGGGTATCGACCACGATTTCGTTGTTGCCGTCGGCGTCATGGTCGAGGACTTCCACCCGCGGTAGGCCGAGCACTTGGTCGGCCAGTCTGTCGGCGTGGTACAGCTCGCGGCTGACGCCATCGCGCAGGTAGTTGAGATAGAGGCCGCCGAACAAGCCGTGCCAGTAGGCGCAGTTGCACTGTCCGCGCAGCAACGAGGTGCGCGCTTCGGCCACTGCCGGATCCTGCGGTTTAAGCTGCACGGCGCGACGGGTCTTCTCTGACACGCGCAGCATGCGTTTGTGCAGGCGATTGGCTTCCGGGTACTTGGCCAGGAAATTGTCCCAGAAACCGCCGCGCACAAACTGCGAGAGGTATTCCCACTGTCCGGCCGCGGTGGCGCCGGTGCGTAGATTGGACAAGGCAATGCCGGCCTCGACCGGGAGGGCCCATTCCATCATTTCGTGATAGCTCGCGGTGGGCACGTATACCCGGCCGGTGGGCGGGTCGTTGTCGATCACTTCGCTGTAGAAGACGGTCGCGACGTCGGACGCATTTTCGAGCTGTGTCAGGTACGCTTCCAGCCAGCCCTTCTCGTAGACCCATTCGTAGGTTTCGGGCCAGACGCCGAACTTTTCGCCGTCGTCGGCGTAGGTGACCACTGGATTGGCGACGCGGTCGCCGATCGCGCGCAGGTAGGCGACATTGTTGCGCGGGGTGTCGAACGGGATCTTGTAGCGGAGCACGCGGTCGATCGGGAACAGCGCCGTGGTCGCCCCAGATTTCTCGGTGACGTAGTAGCCGACCATCTTTTCCTTGGGCACACCGGCGATGTGGAAGTGGGTTTCGTCGACGATGGTGAATTCCAACCCGGCCTGGCGCAGCAACAACGGCAGATTCGGTTCCCAGATGCGTTCGGTCAGCCAGATGCCGCGGATCTTGGCGCCCAAGCGTTTTTGGGCCCAGTCGTTCATCCGATGAAGCTGTTCAATCGCGTCGTCGTGGGGGATGACCGACAAAATCGGCTCGTAAAAACCGCCCCCGAGAATTTCGACCTGGTGCCGTTGCACCAACGCCGCTAAGCGCTCGATGTAGTCGGGGTGGTTGTTCTCGATCCATTCCAGCAGGCAGCCCGAATGATGAAGGGACAGCCGAATGGTCGGATGCTGTTCGAGCTTCTGCAGGAACGGCAGATAGCAGCGGTGATACGATTCGTCCATCACGCCGGCAAAGTTGCCGACCGGTTGATGGTCGTGGATACCAAGGGCCAGGCGCACTTTGGTTTTGTTCACGTCACACGCTCCAGTTGATGCTGTCGTAGTTCTCGTCGGGAACGTAGATCAGCACTCGTCCATTCTTGGGGAAGCGGTCTTCCTCGATTTCACCCTTCATCAAACGCACGACAAACCACAAAGCCTGACCCGGCGAAGCGTTCAGCGCCTCGAAGGGAATGGCCAGTTCGACAATGCTGCCGGCGCACACCTTGTCGTAGGTGGCCAAAGGCTCCCAGAGATTGTCGGCGCCAAGCGCCAGCATCTGGTAGCTACGCACCGACGGGTCGCCGAAGCGACAGACAAAGCGAACCTGTCGCTCGACCGGACCCGAGAGATGCACGCGGATTTCGTAAGGTTCACGATGAGGCAGTAGCAATTCTTCGGCCGGATCAAAGCGCAAAAACAGGTGTTGCCGATCGAAACCAAAGAAGAAACCATGCATCAGGTTCTTGGACAAGTGCATGCTGCCGCGAACCCGATGGACATCGATGTAACCGGCATCGTTCCATTCGTAGTAGTTCGTCAGTTCGCCGTCCAGTCGCGGGTGAATGAGAGCCAACGGCTGAGTGACCAGAAGGTTTTCCCGCTCAATATGGATCGGTTCGTCAAGCGAGGCAGGCGGCCGCTGGCCGATCAAGGCGTAGACATTGGCCAGGCGCTCGCGAAACAGGCGGTCGAATTCGGCGTCGTTCTCGCTGTTGAAATCGTCGCCGAACCACCAGAACCAGTCGGATCCCTCGGCCTGCAGGAGCTGTTCGGTGGCTAGCGCGAGCTTGTCCGGCGCAACCTTGCCCGCTTGCTGCGCGATGGTCAGGGTGCTGCGTGTACGGTCCAGCAACGCCCAGGCTTGGTTTTCCTCTTCGCCGCCAATCCAGATGCGGTAGTTGGCGTTGATCCAAGAACCGCTGTGTAGGTTGGTAATCGTTTGACGATGCGGGTTCTCGGCAACGGCGTCGCGCATCGACAGTGGGCGCAAATGATGGCTTGTGGTCAGCGCTTCGAAGACGCGATGCAGGAAGGTCTCGCCGCTGTCGGGGTAGTATTCCCAGGGGTTCTCACCATCGAGGACGATGCTGACCGTTCCGCCGGGATTGGCTTGCGCGATGCGACCGAGGTGTCCGAGCAGATCCTGCGCCGCAATCTCGGGCGGGTTTTTGCTATAGGTGAATCCGACGAGATCAGAAAGATAGCGGTCACGGAAAAAAACGGCGATCTGTTTGCCGCCGTGAGCGGCATCGTAGACGCGGTAAAGGTCATGTTCGCGAACCGGGTTGGGTACACTGCGTAGCAGAATGCCTTCATCGGTGGCCATCCAGGTCAGGCCGGCTTCCACGAGCAAGGACACCAGCTCAGGGCAGACCGCTCCTTCGCTCGGCCAGAAACCGACCGGCGGCCGGCCGAAGGTCTTTTCGTAATACGCGACGCCGCGGCGGATCTGTTCGCGCGCGTCATCGACATAACTGAAATCACCGGGCAGGTTGACGTCAGGCATCGCGCGGCGGGCGATTTGCGAGCCGATCAGAATCGGCAAGATGGGGTGATAGAAGGCGCTGGTCGAGAGTTCAACCCGGCCCGCTTCCAGCAAGCGCTTCCAACCTGGGATGACCCGCGCCAGCATGTCGGCCTGTGTTTCGAGCAACAGCTCTTTGTCTTCTTCAGCGAAGCCGCTGTCTTTCTTCACCAGGAAGGCCGCTCGTTCGTCACGGCGCGCGGTAAAACCGAACCAGGAGAGGTTGAACCAGACCTGGAGGTCGAGCAGATCCTGCGTGCTAAACCGGCGCAGGGCGTTGTCGATACTGTCCGGATCGCAGGCCGTGCCGCGCCGTTCGAGCAGTCGCGCATAGCCGGGAAAGGGGCGCACCATTGTGTCCCAATTGGACATAAAGAAATAGCGCAATACAAAGCGCCGCTCGTCGGGCGTCAGTTCCGCGGCCGGCTTGCGGGTCACGTCAAGGAAGTCGTCTTTCAAGCCGCGGCCGTTCTCGTAGGCTCGCAATTGGGCCAGCAAGCTTGGCACGACATTGATCGTGCAGGCCATTTCCGGGTATTCTTCGAGCACCGCGATGGTATCGAGATAGGCCTTGGTCGCATGCAAACGCACCCAAGGCAAAGACACCTGCCCGGTCAGGTCGTTGATGTAGTAGGGCTGGTGCATGTGCCACAAAAAACAGACCTGCAGCGGTTTGGTCATCCTTCGATCCTCATCCACTTCGGAATGACCGTGATGCCGCCGGGCGTCACGGTGAAGCCGCGTTGACGGTCTTTCTCATGATCGAAGCCGATTTCCATGTGGGCCGGAACTTTGACGAACTTGTCGATGATGGTGCGCCGGACCCGCGCATAGCGGCCGATTTCCGCGCCTTCGAAAACAATACTGCCTTCGACCTCGGCGTAGCTGTTGACGCGCACAAAGGGGCTCAAGATGGTCCGGTCGATGTGACCGCCGCTGACGATGCAGCCTTCGCTGACCAGGGAGTCGGTGGCCACGCCCACACGGCGGGATTTTTCGTCGGCGAACACGAACTTGGCCGGCGGCCCATGCTTGCTGTAGGTGTAGATCGGCCACATGCGATTGTGGATGTCGATAATCGGGTGGACGCTGACCAGGTCCATCGAGGCGTTGTAGTAGGCGTCGATATCTCCCACGTCACGCCAGTACCCGCGTTCGCGTTCGCTCATGCCCGGCACCATGTTTTTGGTGAAGTCGTACACGTAAAGTTTGTGCGTGCGCATCATGGCCGGGATGATGCTACGGCCGAAATCATGCACGCTGTCAGGATTCTCGTTGTCGCGCACGATCACTTCGAGCAGGGAATTGGCCGAAAAGACGTAGTTGCCCATGCTGACCAGGGCACGGGTCGGATCGCTGGGCATCGGCTTCGGATGGGCGGGCTTTTCTTCGAAGTCGATCAGGCGCCAGTCGTTGTCGACCGCCATGACCCCGAAGGACGAGGCCTGTTCGATTGGCACCGGCACCGCCGCGATAGTGCAGTCGGCGCCGCGCACCATATGATAGTCAAGCATCTGGCGCGCATCCATCTTGAAGATGTGATCGGCACCGAACACAAACAAATATTGCGGATTTTCGTCGGTGATGATGTTTAGGTTCTGATAGATCGCATCGGCGCTGCCGAGGAACCAGTTGGGACCGGTGCGTTGCTGGGCCGGCACCGGTTCGAGGTAATTGCCGATCTGGGTGTTGAACCGGAAGCCGCGCATTATATGCTTGTTCAGGCTGTCGGATTTGTACTGGGTCAGCACCTTGATCTTGTAGAAGCCGGAATTGATGAAGTTCGAGAGCACAAAGTCGATGATGCGGTAACGGCCACCAAACGGGACCGCTGGTTTGGCGCGATGAGCGGTCAGCGGCATCAACCGCTTGCCCTCACCGCCGGCCAGAATCATGGTCAGCACGTCACTCACGTCCTACTCCTTCCCTCGGCTTCCAAATTCCTCGAACACCAGCAGGCCGGCGCCCAAGGTGCCTGCATCATTGCCCAGGGCAGCTTTTTCGATTCGAACGTTTTCAGCCGGTACGCGGTAAGCCCGGCGGCGTACTTCTTCGCAGATCAACGGCCCCTGGAAGTCGAAGGCCGCGCTAATCCCACCGCCGATGGCGAACAAAGGTATGTTAAGCAGGTTCAGCACGGAAGCAATGACGATCCCAATATTGTGTGCCGCCTTGGTCAGCAGTTTCATGCTCAAGTCGCCGCCGATCAAGGCAGCTTCGTAGATCCGTTGGGGCGTGATCGCCTCGATGTCGCCACCCACCAGCCGGACCAGCGTGTGCCCTTCGCCGCGGCTGATACCCTCACGCGCCTGTCGGACCAGGGCCGGTCCTGATGCCAGCGCCTCGAGACAGCCGTGATTGCCGCAACCGCACAAGGGGCCTTGAGGATCCACGGTGACATGACCGATTTCTCCAGCCATACCCCACGTTCCTTGCCAGATGTGCCCGTTCAACACGATGCCGCCGCCGATGCCGGTGCCGAGGGTGAGCAGGACCATTGAGTCGAAACCCTGGCCGATGCCCAACCGGTGTTCCGCGTAAGCGGCGACGTTGGCGTCGTTTTCCAACAAGACCGGCAGGCCTAGCCGTTTTTCCAGCGGCTCACGCAGATTGACGTCGCGCCAACCGGGGAAATTCGGACTCTGGCTGACCACGGCCCGATTCGGATAGACCCCGCCCGGGCAGCCCAGGCCGACCCCCACCAGGCGCGTACCATTCTCTGTTTGCGCCCGGAGCGAATCGACCACTTGCACCAAGCGGTCAATCACTGCTGCCGGCGAAAGGTCATCGCCCGTCGGGCCCAAGTACGGAGCAATGGCGTGGCCCGCTCGGTCAACCAGCGCGGCCTTGATGTTGGTTCCGCCCAGATCAATGGCGACCGCCAACTCCTTCATGCTTTCTCCTTGGCGAAAATCTCAGGTAGGTGGCGAAAACGTCCGTCCCAATCCAAACCGTAGCCGATCACGAACTGATCGGGGATATGGAAACCAACGTGAAACCTTGTCGGATTTGCCACGCGCGCCCGCTCCTTGGCCAGCAGCAACACCGACTGCACTCCCGCGGCGCCTTGGTCTTTGAGATACCTTTCGGCGAATGAAATGGTCTTGCCGGTATCGAGAATGTCGTCGACGATTACGACCTCGCGACCGACCACGTTCCAGGTCAGTCCGGACAACATTCGCAGATCTCCGCTTTCCATGCCACCGCCGTAGCTGGTCAGACGCAAAAAGTCGATGCGCACGTCCATGGCTAGGGCACGGATTAGGTCAGTCAGGAAGAAGAGGGCACCGTCAAGGATGCCGACGAAGGTGGTCGGTCGTCCGTCAAGTTCAGCACGCAACTCGTTCGCCAAGGCCTCAACCCGACGTTCGATTTCGTCGCGTGACAAAAGAAGCGAAAAGCCTTCTGGAATCAAACTGTTTCTCCTCATCGGCCAGCTTTTGAATTGTAACTAGCCGCGCCCCCAGCCGCAAGAAAAAAGCTTATGCTCTGGCAACACGATTCAGGTGCTTCATGGACTACCTTTCGGCGGATCGACGGAAAAAAGCAAGCGGATACTAGGGTTTCTAAGGGTTTGCCAGGTCATTTGAAACATCTTTACACCGGCGGACGGCAACGCTAGTCTTGGGAACGGGTCAAACCTAGACGAGAAACGAGGTTCACAGTGAAAGTAACCAAGGCCGTTATACCGGTTGCGGGTCTGGGTACGCGTTTTTTGCCAGCCTCTAAGGTTGTGGCCAAGGAATTATTCCCCATTGTCGATCGTCCGACGATTCACTATATCGCGGAAGAGGCCTGGCGAGCGGGCATTCGCAAGCTCGTATTTGTCACCGCCAGCGGCAAAGGCGCGATTGAAGACTACTTCGATATCGACACAGGTCTAGAACTGTTTTTGGAGAAGAAAGGCGATCTCGACCGGTTGCACATGATTCGCGAAATCAGTCGCGCGGTGCAGGTTCATTCGGTGCGACAGAAGCAGCAGCTTGGCCTCGGCCACGCCATTTTGAGCGCGCACAGCTTCATCGGCGATGAACCGTTTGCCGTGTTGTTGGGCGACGATCTGGTCGACGCCAAAAAGCCTTGTATCGGCCAGATGATGGCGGTTGCCGAAAAGCACCAAGCGCCGGTGATTGCGGCCTTCCGCGTACCGGACGACAAGATCGAACGCTATGGCATTATCGATCCGGAACCGACGCCGGTAGCCAAAGGTATCTGGCGTGTTCGTCGCATGGTCGAAAAGAAAAGAATCGATCCGCCTTCGAACCTGGCGATTATCGGCCGTTATGTGCTGCCCAGTCGGATTTTCGAGATTCTCGAAGCCACGCAACCGGGAGTCGGTGGCGAAATTCAATTGACCGATGCCTTGATTGCTTTGAATCAGGAGCAACAGATTCTGGCTTACGAATTCGAAGGCGACCGCTACGACGCCGGCGATATCTTCGGCTTTATCCAGGCCAATCTGATCTACGGCTTGAGGAGGCCAGATTTGAAACCGCGTCTGATCGAACTGCTCGAAAAGCTCTGCAAGTAGACCATGATCGGAAAACCCGTCACCGCCGGACAAGTGGTGGATGTAGCGGTGGGGTTGCCGGTCCCGCAAACCTATCACTACCTCATGCCGGCCCGTTTGCACGGGTTAGCGCGGGTAGGGGTTCGCGTTCAGGTTCCTTTTGGCAAACGCAAGGTGGTCACCGGATTCGTGGTGGGGCTGCCGGAATTGAGCGAACGGACGGACCTGCGCGAGATCGACGACATTCCTGATCCGGAAGCGGTGTTCAACGAGCGCCAACTGGAGTTTTACCGTTTTATTGCCCATTACTATTTCGCTCCGTTGGGCGAGGTGATTCGCACGGCGTTGCCCGCCGGCCTGTTCAAGAGCACACGGCCGGTCATCGCGTTGACGGAGGCTGGTCGCAAAGCGCTGGCCGGTCCGTTGTTGGATACGTCCGACCGGGCGCTGCTCGACCATTTGGTGGCCGGCGAGGAACTGACGCTCAAGGCGTTGGAAACGCGGTTGGGGCGTGATCCGAAGAGCGATGTCCAACGTTTGCTGCGTTGGAACTTCGTGACGCAACGTTACCGGCTGTCGCCGCTGACGGCCAAGCGCAAACTCGAACGGTGTTGGCGCCTGCGTCCGGGACTGTCGCTCGAAGAAGCCGTCGGCATGCTCGGCCGTTCGACTCCCAAACGGTTGGCAGTACTTCAAGCTTTAGCTTCCACCGCGGGCTGGATCTCGATGGCCCAACTGGCCGAAAAGGTTGCTGATCCGCGGGCGACGGTGAATCTGCTCGTTGCGGCCGGGTTAGTGGAAGAAACCGATCGCGAGGTCTACCGCGATATCGCTTGTGAGGTAGGTTGTTTTGCGGCGAGCGAAGTGGTTTTGCATCCGGAACAGCGGCACGCCGTTGAAGTTGTGGAACGCTGCCTGACAGGGCGCCACTACCGAGCCTTCTGTTTACATGGGGTTACCGGATCAGGCAAGACGGAAGTCTATTTGCGCTTGGTGGAACGATGCCTCAAAATGGGGCGAAGCGCGGTGGTGCTGGTGCCGGAGATCTCACTGACACCCCAATTCCTAGGGCGATTTGTCAGCCGCCTGGGGTCGGTTGTCGCCCCATATCATTCGCAGCTTTCCGACGGCGAGCGTTACGACCAGTGGCGCAAGATGCAACGTGGCGAGGCACGGGTGGTCGTCGGGGCCCGTAGCGCACTGTTCGCTCCGTTTGAAAACATCGGCCTTATTGTTGTTGATGAAGAGCACGAGCCGAGTTTCAAGCAGGAAGACGGAGTGACCTATCATGCACGAGACATGGCGCTCAAACTTGGCACGTTGCATCAGTGCCCTGTCGTGCTCGGTTCGGCCACACCCAGCCTGGAAACCTACGCCGCAGCCAAAGCCGGCCGTTTCCATCTCCTGGAACTGACCGAACGCCCTACGGGGGCGCCAATGCCGAAGGTAGATATGATCGCCATGCGCGAGTTCATGGCCCACCGCCCGCTACGCAAGGGTAAAACGCTGGCGGAACCGTCGCCGCGCAAAGAAACGACTGTGCGGCGCGTACTGTCGGAACGTCTGCTGACCGCTTTGCGTGAAACCCATGCTGCGGGCGAGCAAGCAATATTGTTTCTCAACCGGCGCGGATACTCGACCTACGCGGTCTGTCTGGAATGCGGGACACCGTTACGCTGTCCACTGTGTGACATTGCCTTAACATATCACGAAAAGGCTCAACGGCTGCACTGTCATTATTGCGACTACCAAGCACCGCCGCCGGCTACATGCGCGAAATGCGCCGGGGTGCACCTCTTTTTCGGCGGCATGGGCACAGAACGTTTGGAGAAGGAGGTAGCGGAAGCACTGCCCGGTGCGCGCTTACTGCGAATGGATCGCGACACTATCCGCAAACGCGGTGATTTGTACGATGTACTTGGCGCTTTTGCCCGGCGCGAAGCCGATATTCTAGTCGGCACCCAAATGGTCGCGAAGGGGCATGACTTTCCCGCGGTGACGTTGGTTGGGGTCATCGATGCCGATGCCGCGTTGCTCTTCCCCGATTTCCACGCGGCCGAAAGAGCCTTTCAACTGGTGAGTCAGGTGGCCGGCCGTGCGGGGCGGGCCGATCTGCCCGGACGTGTTTTATTGCAGTCGTTTCAACCCGAGCATTACGCGCTGGTTGCGGCCAGTCGACATGACTATCCTGCCTTTTTTGCAGAGGAATCGCGGCGGCGGGCCGAGTTGCATTATCCGCCGGCCGGACGTCTGGCGGTTCTCAAGATCACCTCGCCCAATGCCAAGGCCGGGCTCGAAGCGTGCCGCATTGCAGCCCGCGCTGGTACCTGGGCGACCAGCCTGGGCGATATTGCCTCGGCGGCGACGTTAGGGCCCGCTGCTTCTCTCATGCATCGGTTGCAGGGCAAGCACCATTGGAACCTACTGATCAAAGCGGAAAAACCGTCTGATCTCATGCGGTTGTGCAAGCGGCTGCTGTCCAGATTAGGCGATGCGCCGCCCATGGTGACATTCAAGCTCGATGTGGATCCGGTCACATTAGCCTGACCGGTGGGGTCTATCGTTGCTGGGTGGAACGTCGCGAACAAGACGTGTTACAATGATAAATTATAGGTGGCGGACTGTTGGTCACAACCACAGAAAGACCGGGGTATAGGTGGAAGATACTCAGGGTAAAGAAGAACGCATCAGGCACCGAATTCTGATTGTCGACGACGAAGAAGAGAATCTGGATTTGTTGTCATCGGCCCTTCGCCGGGGCAATGTCGTGCTTCGTGCCCGCAGCGGCGAAGAAGCGATTCAGACCATCGCGGTGGAAGAAGTGCATCTGGTGATCACCGACCAAAAAATGCCAGGCATCACCGGCATTGAGCTGTTGTCGATTTTGCAGCGTGACTATCCGGACATCGGCCGGATACTGGTAACCGGCTACGGCGACATGACCGTGGCGGTCGACGCAATCAACAAAGGGCAGGTACACCGTTTTGCCACCAAGCCGTGGGATCCGACCACGATCAAGAACATGGTGGCGCAGGAACTGGCACGTTATGACCTAGTTATCGGGAACAAACGGATGACGCAGGACCTGATCGCCAAAAACGAGGAACTACGCCGCCTAAACGAAGAAATACGTGAGCAGAAGAACGAAACCGAGAAAGTGGCAGAGGAATACCGACGCCAACGAGAGTTGGCTATCGAAATGAGCGAGAAATTCGCCAAGGCGAACCTCGAACTGATCAAAGCCCAGGAAGAGATCAAGCTCAAAAACACCAAGCTGGAAGCGGTCAACAAGAAACTTGAGCAACTCAGCATCACCGATGGTCTGACCGGTTTTTTCAATCACCGGCATATGAAACAGATATTGGAAAGCGAGATCGGCCGCGCTCGACGATATAACCTCAGTCTGTCGATCTTGATGGTCGACCTCGATCGCTTCAAAGAGGTCAACGATACCTACGGACACTTGTTCGGTGACACGGTGCTGCGGCGTTCGGCGGAGATTATTCGCCGGAATATCCGTGAAACCGACTTTCCAACGCGCTACGGCGGCGATGAGTTTCTGATCATTCTGCCGCATACCGGTTTGGATCGAGCGAAGTTTCTGGCCAAACGTATACATTCGGACCTTAAAAGCCACCCATTTTTGCCCCCGAACGGCGAGAAATTCCACCAGAGCGCTAGTATCGGTATCGGCTACTATCCGCACGCCCAGATTGAAGATCCGGAAGGACTGATTAAGGTAGTGGATGAGGCTTTGTACTCGGCCAAAGAGCAAGGGCGTGATCGCATAGTGGTGGCCGCCTCTTGAGGAACGAAATGGTCAGGAACCGCTACTCCTTTTGGCGCCTGGTGCCAATCGTTTCTCTCATCATGGCGGTTCCGCTGCTCCTGTTGTTTCTGATTTCGTTGCTGGTCGGCGGCACGATGAGCTTCTCGATTGCCCGGCTCATTGTCGGCACAGTCGCCGTAATCCTCACCGGCGTTGTTGCCAGTATTCTGCTTTCGCGCAGTTGGACGCGGTTGGAGTCGGTGTTGTCGGCGGCCGCCGAAGGCAAAGCCATTGCCCCGCCCGCAGGAACCCCCTTCTTTGAAGAGCTTCAAAAAATTCGGATGCTCTTGGACGAGCAAAGCCATGCTTTAACCGACCAGATCCGTTCGACGTTCGATGGCGAATTGGCCGTCGAGAAAAACCGGATGGAGGCGTTTCTCAAGAGCATCGGCGACGTGGTCAGCATTGTCGATCCGGAGATGCGTATCATTTACCTGAACGACATGGGCAAAAGCATGTTCGGCGACCATACGGGAGAGTTCTGCTACCGGGCCTACGAACACAAATCCGCAATCTGTGGCGGCTGTCCGGTGCGCAAGGCGATGGAAACCGGCGAGGTGCATCACAGCTTGCGCCGGATGTACAACCAGAAGGGGCGGCTGCTGTATTTCGAATCCACCGGTAGTCCGATCCGCAACGAGAAAGGCGAAATCATCGCCGGCATCGAGTTGGCGCGCGACGTGACCCAACGTATCAAGCTCGAACGCAGCGTGGAAATCCGCTCTCGCGAACTGGCCGTAGCGAACGAAGAGTTACGCCGCGCCAACGAACAACTCCAAGGCGCATTTGAAGAACTTAAAAGCGCCCAGCAGCAACTGGTGCAATCAGAAAAAATGGCCTCGCTCGGCGTGCTGGTGGCCGGCATCGCCCACGAGATCAACAACCCGTTGAATTTCGTGTCGGCCTCAACTCAGTTGCTCAACGACAATCTGGCCGACCTTTTAAAGTTATTACAGGTATACGAACAGGCCGAGCTGCCCGTGGAAACGCGTCGGAAGGTGGATCAAGTCAAAGAGGAAACCGATTTCGAACACGCTATGGAAGATGTGCAAAAAATTGTCAAGAACATTACTACTGGCGCGGAAAGAATGAAACAGATCGTGCAGAACCTACGCACGTTTTCGCGCTTGGACTCGGGCGAAAAGGCGGCTGTCAATCTGCGTGAGGGTATCGATTCGACGCTGCAGATTCTGTTCCACGAATACAAGAACCGCATCGAAATCGAGCGGCGGTTTGACGACATTCCGCCTATCGTGGGTTCGCCGGGGAAGTTGAACCAAGTATTCATGAACATCTTGCACAACGCGATCCAAGCCATACCGGATAAGGGACGTATTGTGATCGCGGCCCGGCGCGTGGGAGAGAAGGTGCGACTATCTTTCAGTGACAATGGACCGGGCATTTCTCCGGAGCATATCTCGCATGTGTTCGATCCGTTTTTTACCACTAAAAAAGTGGGTGAGGGAACAGGACTCGGCCTTTCCATTAGCTACGGAATTGTCCAAGATCACGGAGGCAAGTTGTGGGTCGAGAGCGAAATAGGCCGGGGGACGACTTTCTTTGTCGAGCTGCCCGTTTCGGGCGATGCATCGACCAAAAACGCGGGGGAAAAAAATGGCGCTACGTGACATCTTGACCTATCCCAATCCGCTCCTGCGCGAAAAAGCCCGACCGGTCACGGAATTCGGCGATATGCTCAAAGCAATTGCCCGGGACATGGCGGAAACGATGTATGCCGAGCCAGGTGTCGGTCTGGCTGCAACGCAGATCGGTGTCTCGTTGCGTTTGATTACCATCGACGTGAGGGAAGCCGAGGGGGAATCGGGCGAACTATTGAAATTGGCCAACCCGGAAATCATTGAGCAGGAAGGTGAGATCATCGGCGAGGAAGGCTGCCTGTCGGTGCCGGGTGTGCGCGAAGACGTCAAACGTGCGGAACGAATCAAAGTTCGCGCGCAGGATTTGGACGGCCAGGAAAAAATTATCGAAGCCGAGGGTTTTTTAGCCGTCGTTTTTCAGCACGAAATCGATCATCTTGACGGCATCTTATTTATCGACCGGCTCAGTCCGCTGAAACGCGCGGGTATCAAACGGCGTCTGCGCCGAGAGGCGGAACAGGCCGCGGACAACGGTTGATTCCCATGCGCATCATGTACATGGGCACACCGCCCTATGCGGCCAAGATACTTCGGACTCTGATTGAGGCGAATTGCGTTCCTTATCTGGTGGTGACCCAACCGGATCGTCCTGCCGGACGCAGCCAACGTTTGACTCCTCCCCCGGTCAAGGAAGTGGCCCAGACGTTTGGCATTCCGGTGCGGCAACCGGAAAAGATCACCCGGGAGGTGCGCGAAGAACTGATCGCCACGCAACCCGACATCATTCTGGTGGCGGCATTTGGTAAGATTTTGCGTCGGCCTCTACTAGAGGCGCCCAAGTACGGTTGCCTGAACGCCCATGCCGGCCTGTTGCCGGCCTATCGAGGCGCTGCGCCGGTCAATTGGACGCTGGTTCGCGGTGAAACCGAATCGGGAGTTACCATCATCCGCATGGACGAAGGAATCGATACCGGCCCGATACTGGCCGTGCAGCGGTTGCCGATAGACCCGAACGACAACGCCGGCTCCCTGTTGAACAAAATGGCAGATGTGGCCGGTCCATTGTTCGTTGAGACCATGAATCGCTACGTGGCCGGCGAGATCAAACCGCAGCCGCAATCTTCCGAAGGGGCGGGCTATGCTCCGCAGCTCAAGAAGGAGGACGGCTTGCTCGATTGGACGATGCCGGCGAACCGCGTGGTGGATCACGTGCGCGGCATGACACCCTGGCCGGGGGCATATACCCACTGGCGTGGTAAGACAATAAAAATATTGGCGGCGCGGCCGACCGAAGGGAACGGGGAGCCTGGGGTTGTATTGTGCGCCAAAAAGGCACTGGTGGTTGCCGCCGGTTCTGGAGCGGTTTCGTTGTTGCAACTGCAGATGGACGGCAAGAAGGCATTAGAAGCGGCTGCGTTTCTCAACGGTGCGGGAATGGTCGCAGGCGAAAGGCTAGGCCCGCCAGTATGAGTTCGAATGCTCGTTCGGTCGCTATGTCTGTGCTGCGCCGTGTATTCACGGACGAGGCATATTCCGACCTCGCGTTGTCGGCGGCGTTGGATCATTCCGCACTTGCGCCGGCTGATCGTCGCTTGGTTACTGAACTGGTTTACGGCGTTTTACGTAACCGCACCTACCTCGATTGGCACATCGATCGCATTTCTCGCCGGCCAATCGCCGAGATGGAGTTCCGCGTAGCCGATGCTTTGCGACTAGGTGTCTACCAACTGCTCTTTCTGGATCGGATTCCGCCTCACGCCGCCGTCAATGAGACGGTGGACTTAGTACCGCGGCGAGCCGCCGGTCTAGTCAACGCGCTCCTGCGCCGCGTCCCGGTGGGAAAAAGCGGACGCATTAGCCCCCCGGGCGATTGGATGAAAACGGTGGCGATTCGATATTCTCACCCGCGATGGATGCTGGAAGCAGCCGTAGATCAGTTCGGTCGTGATGCCACATTAGCCTTGGTTCGGGCCAACCAGGAACGACCGACTTTTGTTTTACGTGTCAATCCGCTGGTTGCAACCCGCGAGCAGGTGTTGCAGGAACTGGCCCTCCTCAAAGCCGTTCCCACTAAATACTCGCCATGGGGCATTGAGGTGGAGCGGTCTGACGAAGCTCTGCGCCATGCGGCATTTCGCGACGGCCGTTGCACGGTGCAGAGCGAAGCATCACAGATCGTTGGCGAATTGGTCGGGGCACGCGAACGCGAACAGATACTCGACGTATGCGCCGCGCCTGGCGGGAAAACAACCCACCTGGCGGCGCTGGTCGGGGAAGGGGGAAGGGTAGTAGCCGGCGATGTCCACCCGCACCGGCTACGCTTGTTGCGCAGCAACCTGCGGCGCTTGGATGTTCGCAACGTTTCGGTCCTCCAATTGGATGCCACGCGGTCTCTCGAATTGGGCATCGAAAACCGGCGCTTTGACCGGGTACTTGTCGATGCTCCTTGTACTGCGTTGGGAACCCTGGCCAAGAGCCCGGAACTGCGTTGGCGATTGCACCGCGAAGACCCGGAACGGTTGGCGGCGATTCAACTGACCATTCTACGCAATGCCGCCGAGTTGGTTCGACCTGGTGGGGCGCTGATCTATGCCGTTTGTACATGGACCAAACACGAAACGACCGGCGTGCTAAACAAATTCCTGGCGGCGAATCCACACTTCCGTTTGGACGATTTGCGCCGGGAGTATGCTTCGCGTTACGATACCTTTATCAGGGAAGACGGAACGTTCATGTCATTGCCGCACGAGACAGGCTCGGAAGGCTTTTTCGCCGTGCGCTTGCTTCGTCAGGAGTCGTCATGATTGTTGCTCCTAGCATCCTGTCGGCCGATTTTTCGCGTCTTGGAGAAGAGATCAAAGCGGTTGAGGCCGCTGGTGCGGATTGGATTCATGTCGATGTCATGGACGGAGTATTCGTGCCCAATATCACCATCGGCCAGCCGGTGGTGCGGGCCCTGCGCAAAGTGACGGATCTGCCGCTCGATGTGCACCTGATGATCACCGATCCGGGCCGGTATATCGACGAATTCGCCCGAGCGGGTGCCGATTGGATCACCATTCACCAGGAAGCGTGCCTGCACGTTCACCGGTGTCTGCAACAGATCCGTGCCGCGGGTAAAAAGGCGGGTATTAGCTTGAATCCGGCCACGTCGGCGGACACGATCGAGCACGTGTTGACGGAAGTCGATCTGGTGCTGGTGATGAGCGTGAACCCTGGCTTCGGCGGGCAGAAATTCATCCCCGCGGCCCTCGACAAGATAAGGACCATCCGGCGCATGTTGCATGAGCGAAATCTGCGCAATGTGTTAATCGAGGTAGACGGTGGTATTGGCCCGGACAACATCGGAGAAGTGTTACGTGCCGGGGCAGACGCTGTAGTCGCGGGTAATGCGGTGTTCTCACAGCTTGACTACGCGGTTCCAATTCGAGCCATGAAAAATGCATCCCTGGCTTCGTTGGTGTAAGTAATCGAATAGAAAAGGACAGTCGGTCGGGAAAGGCAATTTTAGTCATTCCAGAGCAGCAAATCGGGTTAAGCTTTTCCATCAACCATCCGAAACGAAAATTCAGAATGATCGGTACGTGGGCGCGAGACATGGTGTGTCGCGTCTACCCTAACCGACAAAGGCAAACCCGTCGTGAGGCGGGGACGCAAAGCCAACGGGTCTCGCAAATCGAGACGGCCGGGTTGCCGAAGTTAGGACCATGAATCGCTACAGCACTACATCCGCGAATCGTTTCACCACGTTTTTTCAGACCAGCCAGACAGCGCGAGATTCTCTTTGGGCTTTCCTTGTCGCGATAGCACTCAGTGTCGCAATTTTGGTGGTGGCCGAAACTGCTCTGGCAAGTGAAAGCCGTACGCTGCGGCAAGCAACTGTGTTGGAAGCAAGTGAGGTTGCGCATTGCCTCAGCGATGACGGATCAGCCATGACGACGGAAATCTGTCACTTCCGGAACCATCGACTTGCCGGTCGCCCCACCTTCGGTGATCGGCGGGACAATGGTGTGGTTTCCATCTATGCTGATGAGTTGATCTGGGGGACCGACCTTGGCTACAGCGTACGTATTGATGACATGACCATCTACTTCTTTGGCGACACCCTGCCGGTCACCAAATGGAATGCCGGGAAGCCGCATATCTACGGATCGTTGCTGGGTGTTCCGTATGCCTATGACTACAACGACGACCGTGAGTTGGATTGGGTGGAAACTTCGATGACGGTCGATGGTCATCTGCGCTACGAAACGGTGACCGAACGGGCGGCGTTTGACGCCAGCGGCGCGGAAACCGGTTTGCTGAACGAGGTCGAACGGCACTTCATGTTTCCCAACGGTGAACCCTCTGGTGTCGAAGGCGGCTTTTGGGTTCCGACTGGCGTAGCCCAAGTGGACGAACAGACGATCTACTACTGGTACGGCAAATATGTGCACAATCCGAAATGCGACCAAACTCATCTCCTTGAAATGGATGTCAGCTCTGGCGAGTGGCGTTACATCGCTCCTTTCGCCGATCGCAAATTTATCCAGGTGGCGCCAGTGTTGGTTGACAACGAGAGTTACGGAGGGACTGGTCGTAACTGCGAAATACCCTGGTCGCGACCTGGCGAGCGTGGATTCCTGATCTATGGCAGCGGCATGGACGTGGCCAGCGAAGACGGGGCAAGTGACGACTGGTCGTTTGCCGAATGTACATTCGATTTGAGCACCAACTACCGTGAGGGGTCGATGTACTTGGCCTACGTGAGCCTTGATGATCTGGAACGGCCGGATGTGGCGCAGAGGATCTACTACTATACCGGTAATCCGGATGGTTGTTGGGCGCGTGGCAACCTAGATGCGGCGGTCCCAATCATCGAAGACCAATCTTTCGGTGAGTTCTCGGTGAAACAAGTGCCGGGTACCGACTACCTGGTGATGGCCTATGACCAGTATTACTTCTATCTGCGCGCGGCCAAGTTGACCCAACCGTGGCGTTGGTCTTCACCACGGCAATCCGGTTCGGCCGGATATGGTAATCTGCTGGTCGACGGGTCGCTTGAAGTTGTCAACGATGTCCAGGTCGGTGAATCGTACAACATCGAGCAAGCACTGTTTTTCGACCGGGTTGTTTCTACTTGGCGCGGCACTGCGCGCGACCCTTTGATGTTGCACTACGGCACCTATGTCTACTCTGCTTTCACCGATTTGACCGAACTGACGCAGGGACTGTAATTAGTTCGGCGTTCTCAAAAGTCCCGGGGCAACGCGGAACCCAAAAAGCTGACGGCCTCAGGCCTCAAAAAGAATCAGAAATCCCCCTTGACGCTAGGCCGGAATTTGTCTAAAAGTAGCGACCCAACGGCGGGATGTGGCTCAGTCTGGTAGAGCACCTGGTTCGGGACCAGGGGGTCGCTGGTTCAAATCCAGTCATCCCGACCAATGTTAGACGGCTCGTAAGTCTGTGGATTTGCGAGCCGTTTCCTTTTGTGCGGGAGCTGGATTCACCCTTGTTTTTGTTCCGTTGACCATTCCGTTGACCACGGTTTGCATTTCCGACTCGGTTTCCGGGGCTTTTTTCTCGGTGACGATGGTCTCCACGACATCCAAATGCTGAGTCGGCGCCAGGTGGCTGTAACGCCGCGTGGTCGTCAAGTCGGCGTGGCCCAAGATGTCCTGTACAGCGACGATGTTCCCCGTCTTGGCCACAATGTTGCTGGCGAAACTGTGCCGAATATTGTGCCGGCGCAAGGCCCGCAGACCTGCCATGCGGCAGATCCACTTGAAGACCTTGTAACCCGAGTTGATGTCCAGCAGCGTTCCCGCCGAACTGTGGAAGACGTAAGGGCCGTCGAGGTGCTGATGCTTCTTTAGCGCCTCAAACGCTGTGGTGTTCAACGGTACATTTCGTGATCGCCGACCTTTTGGTGGCCCTTCATCGCCTTCACGGTCCCGCGTCCGGCTGATCCGAATGACCCTAGTGGCGAACTGAATGTCCTCCCATTTTAACCCCGCCAACTCGCCCATCCTCGCGCCCGTGTGGAATGCTACCAAGAAGAAGCAGCGCTATTCAGGCCGACACCGCAAGCAAAATTTTCTGTGAGACTCTGACGACAAACAAGTTGTTTCTAAGATCTGTTTGCCGGTAAAATTTCCGCCAGTCGATCATGCACTGACTAGTGCGCCAGGCAAAGGAAGGGGGCAATCTGTTCTTAAAGAAGGACACTATAGTCAGCGTAAATGAATCAAACGAATACGATTTCTTTCAACGGCTGATCTATGGTTCTTCGGCGACATTTTATGATCTTCTTGCATGGCGATTCTTTCTCATCTTTGGGCCAAACGCGGGACGCGAGTTTATTGCCGCACAAGGGGACTTTCGCCCGGGGCAGCGCGTCGTTTCGCTCGGCTGTGGCACGGGTATGCAAGAGCGTCGTATCGCGAAGCGGTTGTTGCCGGGCGGCGAGTTGATTGGCATCGACTCCGGACGGGCACTGATCCGCCGGGCCACCAAACTCAACCGTTCGTCTCATGTCCGCTATGTTCGTGGCGACGCTCGCCAAACGGGTTTGCCCGCAGGGTCATTTGATCGTGTTCTGATTTGCTTCGCGCTGCACGAGATGCCGCGAAACATGCGCGCCGCGGTTCTTACCGAAGCGTTTCGTTTGTTGACTGAGGACGGTCTGTTGGTGGTGGCTGATCATAGAATTCCGGTCAGCCGTTGGATGCGGTTGCTGCAACGGGTGTGGTGGCTCTACTGGTTCCCGGGCAACAGCGAGAAAAAGAACGCCTGGGACATGTTGCACCGTGGCCTCGACACCGAAATCGCCGAGGCAGGTTTTTCATTATTGCGCCGTACGCCGTTTCCAAAGGATAACATCATGGAGGTCTTCGTAGCCGGCAAACCGGCAAGCGCCTGACCGGCGCGGCGTCTTTTCTCGGGGTTGAGACATGATCCAGATTGTCTCGAGTATGGCGCGCTTGACGGCTATATACTTTCGTTATAGGTTAATGACGTGCGACAACCGCCGAATACGGCGGGACTTGCGGAAACAGTAATCTACATTCCTGGACTCGGTGTTGGGCTCGATGGCCGGACGTGGCGCCGTTGTGAGGCGTTGTTTTGTGGCTCGTATGACGCCAATTTCATCGGTGGATGGGGGTACGGATGGGCAAGTACTATCGTGACGCGGCACAGCTCTATGAGATCTACGGCTACTTTCTGGATCGGGTTCTACGCGATGAGAAATCGGGACCCAAAATGGCCAAAGCCGGCATCATCATCCGGTTTATCTATGAAGATCCGGAAGCGGAAGTGACCATCGATCTGAAAAACCCGCCGACGGAACCGGGACGTTTCGGAACCTTCTATCTGGGGCCATGTGATCTAAAGCCGGATGTTTGGACCAAACAGTCGGCCGATCATTCCCACAGCTTTTGGCACGGTCTCGAGAACCCCGTCGCGTCGGTGGCCAAGGGTAAAGTCAAACAGGGAGGCAATATCGTTGCCATGCTGAAACTCTTGCCGGTGGTACGAGCAGCCTTCTCGATGTTTCCGGTCGCCCTGCACGAGATGGGCCTCGACGATTTAATCTTGACCAAATCCTGATTCCGGGAAGGGCGGAGAAGTTGTCTATCAAGTACGCGATTCTGGGGTTGCTGCAATCCAAGAATATGCACGGCTATCGGATCAAAAAGCTGATTGAGCGTGATTTCGGCTTCATGTGGACGGTCAATTTCGGGCAGATTTACCCCGCGCTGAAGACGATGCTCGATGAAGGTCTGGTCACTATGTCGGTAGTGGCCAAATCCAATTCGCCTGATCGCAAATTGTATTCGATTACCGACAAGGGGCGGGCGGCTTTTCAGGAATGGTTAGCGGCCGAACCGGAGCGGCATTTGTTCATCCGTGATCCATTCTTGTTGCGATTCACGTTTTTTGGCTCCAGCGATACACAGCGCGTACTGCGGGGCATCGATGAGCAAATCACCTATTACCAAGAACAACTTACCGGTCGTAGAGCGACGTTGGCGAAACGGCGACGCGGCGATTGTTACGTTCGTTTGGCGGCGGAACTCGGTATTGATTTCAACGAGCTGATTTTGGATTGGCTACAGCGAGCACGCGCGGAAATCTCCAGCGGCAGCGAGAAACGCCGGCTTTCCGCGGCGGGGGAGTGAGACGACCATGAAATATCAGGGCATCTCATTGGTAACTGGCGCAGCCGGCTTCATGGGCCGGTATGTGGTCAAGCACCTAGCTGCCGCGGGTGTTAGGGTGCGAGCTTCGGCGCGACCCAAGAAAGACACTTCTTTCTTTGATCAATTGGGCGTCGAGTTTGTGCCGGCCGATCTGACCAAACCGGAGACTCTGCCGCGGTTGTTCGAAGGTGGGGTGGATCGAATATTTCACCTTGGTG
The DNA here is from genome assembly GCA_964511015.1 of uncultured bacterium. GTDB lineage: Bacteria > Lernaellota > Lernaellaia > Lernaellales > Lernaellaceae > FEN-1099. The sequence continues at coordinate 48,812 of CAZEDX010000001.1, forward strand.
CCATCTGCAATTTCTCGACACCTTACGAACAACTACGTCCGACCAATGTGGTTGGCGTCGAGCACATTACCCGCCTAGCCCTGGAGGCCAAGGTGAAGTGCTATGTTCATGTCGGTTCCACATCGGTGTACGGCCCTTATCGGGGTAGACCCTTTGCCGAAGGCGATCCGCGTGAGCCCCAAGACGCATACGGACGTAGCAAACGGGATGGCGAAAACGTGGTCTGGAAACGCATGGCGGAAGGATTGCCAGCCATTATCACGCGACCGTGCACAGTCTACGGTCCGGGCTGCAACGACGGCGCGGGCAAGGCCTTTTCGCGACCGACGAAAATCATCGCCATTCCCGGAAGCGGCAAACAACGCTTGTCCAACGTGCGGGTGGAAGACGTGGCCGCGGCCGTGGACCACCTTTCCCAGCACAAGGAGGCGTTTGGCCACGCCTTCAACATCGCGGACGGATCCTATCCGACAATCGGTGAGGCGCTGGCATTGGCCGCCGAGACATTTGGCGGCAAACCACCATCATTGCATCTGCCGCTGCCACTGGTTCGGGTAATCGCTCGGGTGGATGGATGGCTGAGTCGCCAAAGAGGGCGGATTCCTGATCTGGAATACGACGCGGTCGCCTATCTCGATCGAGACTATATCGTGGACATCTCCGCATTGTTGGCGACCGGTTTTCGGTTGCAATACCCCGATTTCGCCGCTTCGATGCGACAGATCGGTGAATGGGTGAAGCAGGGTGGGTTGGGAGACCAAACCACAAACTAAGGAGCAGTGAAGATGCAGGTGGTCGTCATTACGGGTGTAGCGCAGGGGATGGGCAGAGAGGCCGCCAAAATGTTGGCGGCGTCGGGTGACAAGATCGCGGGTTTCGACATCGATCGCGAAGGGATCCGATCACTGCGTGACGAACTGAAGGGCGACCATTTGTTGTTGGAGATGGACGTTACCGATCGCGCCGGCATCGCAAAGTTCAGGGACGATGTGCTGCGCAAATATGGGCAAGTCGACACAGTGCTATCCAATGTCGGCATTGGTTTCTTCGGCCCATTTGAGGAAATCGACCTGACGAAAGCGGCGCGTTGCTTGGAGATCAATGTGATCGGCGCCGCGGCCATCTTTCAGGCGTTCGTGCCGCACATGCGAGAACGCCGGGCAGGCAAACTGATTGCGATGTCCTCGCTGGTCGGCCAGATCCCTTTCCCCTTTGAATCGGTCTATTCGGCCAGCAAGTTTGCGGTGGAAGGACTCGTACTCTCGCTGCGCTTGGAACTGGAACCTTTCGGCATCAAGACGGCGCTAATCCAACCGGCCCAGGTGTCGACCGATTTCGCGGAGAAGATCCATTACCTTCCGCCCGAAGGGTCGCCTTACCGGGAACGTGCTGCACGCTTTATCAAGCGCGATGAGGAAATGATCAAGACGGCACCGACACCGGTCGATGCCGCGCGGGTGATTGTCGATGTCGTTCACAGCCCCCACCCGCATTTGCACAACCAGATCGACTTCAAGAGCAAGGTGTTTATGCGCCTGAACCGGATTCTACCGGTGAAGGTCAGGGACATGATTCTGCTGGACACGATGGATATCAAATAGCGGCGCAAGCGCGCCAGGACCGAGAGGTATTGCCATGCCAGCCAGGACGGCCCGAAATCAAGGCTCGGCGAGAGTGCAGCGTCTAAGGAAACGAATGATCGACGCTCCGCGCGAGGTGTGCGTCGAACGTGCTCGCTACCTGACCCAGGCCATGCGGGAACACTGGAACGAACACCCGCTGACGCGCATGAGTCTCGCCTTCGAACGCGTTTTGGACAACATCAGTGTCATCATCCGCGACGATGAACTGGTTGTGGGTTGCCGGACCAGCAAGCTGAGTGGGGCTCCGTTTTTCCCGGAGAACAAGAGCCGGTGGATCGAAGGTGATCTCGAAACCTTCAATGACCGCGAATTGCAGCGGGTAACCATCACCGCCGACGAACAGCGCGAACTGCGCGATGAGATCTTGCCGTTTTGGGCGGGCAAAACCGTGCAAGAACGTTTTGAGGAGCTAGCGCCGCCCGATGTGCTGGAAGACATGGACAAGTACATTTTTACCATGATCCTAGAAATTACCTATGGCGTTGGCCATTTCACGATGGACCACGAGAAGGTTCTGAAGGTGGGATTGGCTGGTTTGATCGCTGAGGCGACCCGGCACTTGGACGGGCTGCCGGCAGGTGAAACACGCTTGTTCTACGAAGCGATGATCCGTTCGTGCCAGGCGACTGTGCGGTTCGCCAATCGCTATGCCGAATTGGCCGACAGAATGGCGACCGAAGAGAAGGATCCGCTAAGAACCGCCGAATTGCGAGAAATCGCGTCGGTCTGCCGCCGTGTCCCCGAATACCCGGCGAGCACATTTCACGAAGCGGTACAGAGCATGTATTTCGTTCATTTGGTAGCGCAGATCGAATCCGGGGGAAACTCGATTTCGCTAGGGCGTATCGATCAAATCCTTTATCCGTATTATCGCCGGGATGTGGAGAACGGACGCATCGATATTGCGCGGGCGGAAGAACTACTGTCACTGCTGTTCATCAAAATGAATGAAATCTGGAACGTTCTCGAAGAAGCCTTCATCCCCGGTGGCGAGGGGATCGAAGGAAAAACCACGCAGAATGTGGTGGTCGGCGGTGTGGGACCCGATGGAGTCGATGCTACCAACGAACTGAGTTACATCGGCTTGAACGCCTATGCGGCTGTGCGGACCGTTCAACCCAATTTTGGTGTGCGGTTTGGCCCGGATGCGCCGCCTGAACTGTACCAATTGGCGACGCAATACGCGCAAGATGGGGTGGCGCTCCATTTCTTTAACGACCCGGCCATCATCCTTTCGCTACAGAAGGCTGGTCACACAATCGAAGATGCGCGCAACTACGGGGTTGTAGGCTGCCTCGAGCCAAATGCGCAAGGTAAAAGCTACGGCTCAACTTTTGCGGTCCAGTTCAGCGGGATCAAATGTCTGGAACTGGCTTTGAGCAACGGAGTGGACAACATTTTCGGCAGCCAAGCCGGTATTGAAACTGGTGACCCGGCTTCGTTCCGTTCGTTCGATGACGTATGGTCAGCCTACCACGCCCAGTCGGCGCATTTCATGAACCAGATGGTGAAAGGCATGGCCGCTATGGACCAGGCGGTGGCCGAGTTGGTGCCGTCACCTTTTGCATCCGCGATGATAGCCGGGCCGATGGACAAAGGGAAAGACCTGACTCGCGGTGGCGCGGTATACAACTCGACGGGTGTCGAACTGATCGGATTCTCCAACGTGACGGATAGTCTATACGCGATAAAAAAGGCCGTGTTCGAGGATCGGTTGTTCACTCCGGAAGAATTGACGCAGTATCTGGCCAGCGACTGGGAGAACGCCAAAGAGAAACAGGCGTATCTGACCAACCGTCTCCCGAAATTCGGCAATGACAACGACGAAGTTGACGCCATGGGCGCACGCGTAGTCAACCATTTCTGTGATTTGGTGCTGTCCCACGAAAACTTTCGCGGCGGCCGATTCTGGCCGGGCGTCTTCTCGGTCGGTTTTCATGTGGCCATGGGGGCTTTCGCCGGTGCGAGCGCGGACGGTCGGTCGGCCGGTGGTATCCTGGGCAACGGTATCACGCCTTCCAATGGACGGGCCATGGCCGGGCCCACCGCCGTGTTCAATTCGGTGGTCAAGCTGCCGCTGGAACGCATCCACAATGGCGTCAACCTCAATATGAGATTCAACCGCGCCAACCTGCGGCCGGAAACCCTGCGTGATCTCGTCCAGACGTATTTCGACCGGGGCGGGGTGCAGGTCCAATTCAACATGATCGATTCACGAACTTTGCGCGAAGCACAAGCTCGTCCGGAAGAGTACCGGGACTTGGTCGTGCGGGTCAGCGGTTACTCAGCGCTCTTCACCGGTCTGAGTGAGGTAGCGCAGAACGAAATCATTGATCGTACGGAATACCAGGCCTAAGCCAGACGGAGCGGACGACAAGCGTCGGCCGGCAGAAGGGCGGAGGATCGCGATGTCGAAAGTTATGACAATGAAGCAGGCAATCGCCAATCACGTCAACGATGGTGATTTCCTGTTCATTGGTGGATACATCTGTCGTACTCCATTCGCCGCGATTCACGAGATTGTTCGCCAGAAAAAGGGCAATTTGACGATCACGCGCAGCAACGCGGCGGACGATTTTGACCTGATGATCGGTGCCGGTGTGGTCAAACGGTTTATCGGCACGTTTCTCTCGTTGGGTTTCTACGGCTTGGGCCGTTGCTACCGGCGGAGTCTGGAGCACGGCATTCCACACAAAATCGAGGTCGAGGAATACACCAACCTGTCCCTGCCGATGATGCTGCTGGCCGGCTCAATGGGAATGCCCTTTGTGCCGGTGAAAGACATGGCGGGGTCCGACTTGCTTAACGTCAGAGCGTTCATGGGTGACAACAAATACAAAATCATCGAATCGCCCTTTGACGGCAGCCAAACGGTTCTGGTGCCGGCGCTGCATCCGGACGTGGCGATTGTCCATGTGCAACAGGCCGATGAAAACGGGAACGCCCAGACCTGGGGGATCGGCGGAGATTGTCAGTTCGGCGCCAACGCGTCCAAGAAGGTCATCATCACGTGCGAGCGTGTCGTCAGCCGCGAGGTGATCGGGAAAGATCCATCGCGGACGATTGTTCCTGATTTCAAGGTTGTTGCAGTGGTGGAAGAACCGTTTGGCGCCCATCCGGGTTATACACCAGGCTTCTACGACGTCGATCTGGCTTTTGGGAATCTTTACAAGAACGCTTCCGACACCGTTGAAGGATTTCAAAAATTTCTTGACGAGTGGATTTACGGAGTTCCGAACCGGGCCAAGTACATCGAACACTACATCAAGACATTCGGATTCTCGGCTTACCGCAACCTGCAGGCAAAATTCGACTACGGGTATCCGGTGAGCTACGCATACTGAACGATCCCAGGGTGGTAAACCAGGAGCATTGAAAGTGGTGGAACACGCCAAGGACTACATCAAACCCGAACTGATGGCTTGTTGTGGCGCGCGGGAAATCAAAGACAACAACCTGGTGCTCGTTGGCACGGGTTTTCCCACGATGTCGGCGAACATCGCACGCTATACGCACGCGCCGAACGCGCGACTGATGCAGGAATCCGGCGTCTATGATGCCCAGCCCAAACGGCCTGCGTTGTCGGTCGGTGACCCATGCTTGAACCCTGGCGCCGCGATGATCGGCGGCCTGGTCGAGATCATGGGTATGTTTCTCCAGGCTGGTTGGGTCGACATCGGCTTTTTGTCGGGCAGCCAGGTGGACAAGTTCGGCAACATCAATACCACAGTGATCGGTGACTATGAACATCCGAAAAGCCGATTGCCCGGTAGTGGCGGCGCCAACCCGATCGGCTCGATGGCCAAGAAGACATTGATCATTGCGCTGCACGATCCACGTCGTCTGACACCGAAAGTCGACTTCATCACAACGCCCGGATATATCGACGGCGCCGACTCGCGGGAACGTTGGGGATTGCCGCCAAACACCGGGCCAGAAGTCATCATTACCAACAAGGCGGTCATGCGGTTTGACCGTGCCACCGGTGAGGCCTACCTGGATACCTATCATCCGGATTCATCCGTTGACGAAATCCGTAAACTCACACCGTGGGATTTGCAGGTTGCCGACGATGTGCATGAGACGGAACCGCCGACGGTGGAAGAGATTCGGGTACTGCGGGAGATTCTCGACCCGAATCGCATGATTCGGATCTACGAAAGCCGCGGGTACGTGTGACGCGCCAGAAAAAGCTTAGGGGAGCGTGAACGACCATGAACGAATCCAGAAAACTGGCCGAATTCGTCGCTTCGATTCACTATGACCAGTTGTCGGCGACGGTGGTCGAAAAGGCCAAACATTGCCTGCTCGACTTCTTCGCCAATGTGTATGGTTCTCTGCAAATCGAAGCTGTGGACAAGGTGCTGTCGCGGTATCGCGAGTTGGGAGAGACGGGAAAAGCGACCGTGTTAGGAGCCGGCTTCACCGCGAATCTTTCCCAAGCGGCGTTTGTAAATGGTGTGACAGCCGAGGCGCTGGAAGCACAGGACGGCCTGCGGTTTGGGGGCAATCACCCCGGCGTCGCGGTAATACCGGCGGTGTTGGCGCTGGCGGAAACGCTGGATTGTAGCGGGCGACAGGTGATCGAGGCGATTGTTGCCGGTTACGAGGTTGCCGGTCGTGTTGCCGCCGCTGCCCATCCACATCAGACCCTAGCCGGATTCTTGCCCACCGGGTCTTGCGGTGCGCTTGCCGCAGCAGCCGCAGCATCGAGGCTGTTGGGTCACGCTCCGGATCTCATGTTGCAGTCCCTCGGGGTAGCCGGATACCTTGCGCCGCTCTCCATGGCCGAAGCACTCATGGGCGGGTTCACGGCAAAAATTCTCCAAGGCGGTCAGGCGGCAGCCGTCGGTTTGGCAGCGGCGCAAATGGCCGATGTGGGAATCACCGGGACGCCATACGTCCTCGAAGGCTCTCATCTCAAAGGTGGCTTCTTGCAAATTACCACCCGAAACAACGCGGACCTGAACCGCCTCACTGCCGGTCTCGGTGAGATGTATTCGATCGAGGACATCTACTTCAAACCCTACACCGCCTGTCGGCACACCCATGGTGGCGCTCAAGCCGCCTTGGCCCTGCGGCAAAAACCTGGGTTTTCAGTGGCGGAAATCGAGGCGGTACAGGTGTTCACCTACATGTTGGGCGTGATCGCTGTCGGCAAGGGAGTCGACCGGCAAAGCTCGTTCGTGTCGGCGCAATTCTCATTACCCTATGTGGTGGCGGCCTGCCTCATCGATGGAGACATGGGACCTGCCCAGTTCTCCGCCCAACGAGTGTCTGACGAAGCGATTCTTGACTTATCACGCAAAGTGGCGGTTCAGCCGGATGAAACGCTGAGCGGGATGTACCCCGAATATACGGCCAGCCGGGTCGAGATCAAACTGAGTGATGGGCGCGTTTTGAAACATCAGATTGATATACCCAAGGGGGATCCACGCGATCCAATGAACGTCGACGACCTGACGGCCAAACTCGAACGGTTCAGTCCAGTGTCCAAAAAACCATCGGTTCCAAAAATCGCCGCGAAAACAATGGCCTTGGACGAAATCGATCACATCAAAAACCTTACTTCCATAGTCTGAAACAAAAGGAACATCCATGGACTTCAAGCTGAACGACGAACAACAAATGATGGTAGAGACGCTGCGCAAAATGGGGCAGCGCGACAAGTTTAAGGATCTGGCGGTAGAGATTGACCGTAGCGGCAAGTTTCCGCACCAGTTGATGAAGAAGTACGCCGAGCTCGGACTGTTGGGCTGTACCCTCTCACCTGAATACGGTGGCGGCGGGCAACCGGGTATCAATGCCGTTCTTGCAATCGAAGAACTGGCTAAGTTCTCGCCGATGGTGGCGGCACCGGTATTTGAATCGAATGTCGGGCCGGCGAAGGTGATCAACAATTTCGGTACCGAAGAACAAAAACGAAAGATCCTGCCCGGCGTGTGCAAGGGCGAATTGAGTGTGTCGGTCTCGATGACCGAGCCGGGTGCGGGTTCCGATTTGGTTTCGCTGACCACGAAGCTGACTCCCGACGGTGATGACTATGTGCTCAATGGTCGTAAGACCTTCATCACCGGTGGTGGCGAGGCGAGCCACTACTTTGTGTACTGCCGCTTTGGTGACAAGCCGGGCTATGGTGGCATTGGTGGTGTATTGGTTGAAGCAGGCACGCCCGGGTTCACTTTTGGAAAGCAGGAGGAGTTCCTTGGCCTGCGAGGCATGCCTTCGTGCGATCTGATCTTCGAGGACGTACGTGTACCGAAGGAAAACGTTGTCATTAGACAAGGGCAGTTTCGTGACCTGATGGGCACCTTCGATCTTGAACGTTGCGGCAATGCGGCCATGTGTCTAGGTGTGGCCGGTGGTGCTCTTGAAGCTGCGCGGGACTACGCAATGATTCGTCAGGCATTCGGTCGCCCAATCTGCGAATTCCAGGACATCCAGTTCAAGATTGTCAACATGGCCATGAAGCTCGATGCAGCGCGGTTGTTGGTCTACCGCGCGGCGACCGGCGCCGGCGGCGGCTTTCCTTCGATGCACGAGTCGGCGATGGCCAAGTGCTTCGCCAACGAAATGGTGGTCGAAGTCACAAACGAAGCGATGTTGATATTCGGCGGCTACGGGTACAGCAAAGACTATCCCATCGAACGGATGCACCGTGACGCGCTTGCCTGGCGCGTAGCTGGTGGCACCGTGCAGATGTTGCGCATCACCATGGCGTCGATCCTATTCGCCCGGCGGTTCAACCAGGGACCGGGTAGCGAAAAATCTTGATCAATAGCACGGCGAGTCAGATATTCGGTTACCCGCCGTCGGCGGAAGGGCTATCATGAGCAGTGCATTCAATGCGACCAGATCGAACGAGTTTTCCGTTTTCAACCCGGCGACCGGAGAGGAAGTAGCACGCTACCCTCTGATGAGCATGGCCGACGTCGACGTCGTCGTCGCCCGGGCACGCAAGGCTTTTATGACATGGTGTCAGACGTCTCACGAAGCACGCCGTAGCATATTGAACAAGGCGGCCAACGTTTTGGCGGAAAACGCCGGCCGCTACGCGGATGAGATCGCTGCAGAGAACGGCAAGACTCGGTTTGAAGCCTTATTGGCTGAGGTCTACAACGTTTCCCACTCGATCAAGTACTACGCCAAAAACGCGGAAAAATTTCTTCGGCCGGTCCGAGTGCCGGGAACAATGTTGCTGCCGTTTCGCAAGGCGCACTACCAGTTCGAACCCAAAGGAGTGATCGGAGTCATCTCACCGTGGAACTACCCGTTTTCGCTTTCGGCCGTGCCGGTAATCACCGCCATCGCGGCCGGCAATGCGGTCGTGCTCAAACCCTCCTCTCAAACTACGCGGGCAGGGTTGATCGTCAAGGAAATCCTCGAACTCGCCGGACTCCCTCCAGGAGTGGTTGAGGTGGCTACCGGTAGCGGCTCAGTGACCGGACAGGCGTTGGTAGAGCACCCCGACCTGAACATGATCTACTTCACGGGCTCTACGGAGGTTGGACGTGGCGTCAACGTTGCCGCGGCCAAGAGACTGATTCCGGCCGTGATGGAGCTAGGTGGCAAAGACGTGGCCATTGTCACGCGTAACGCCAATCTGGACCGGGCCGCCAACGGCATCGCCTGGACGTCGTTCACCAATTGCGGCCAGACATGCATGGCAACCGAGGTCATCTTGGTGGAACGCCCGGTCTACGACACATTTGTGAACAAACTCGTCGAGATCGTACGTCAACTGAAGCTCGGGAAGGGTAGCGGCGAGGTAGGCTCGCTGACTATGGAATCGCAGTTGCGTACCGTCATGTCGCAATTGGAGGATGCCAAAGCCAAGGGAGCCAAGGTATTGATCGGCGGCGAGAAGCCGACGGGCCCTGGGTTCTTTTTCCCGCCCACGCTGCTGGCGGACACCACGCCGGACATGAAAGTGCGCACTGATGAAACTTTTGGCCCGCTTAAACCGGTCATTCCGTTTGACACGATCGAGGAAGCACTGGCCATTGCCAACTCTACCGAATTCGGTCTGTCTGCTTCGGTCTACAGCCAGAACCCGGAAGAAGCCCGTTCCATCGCCAACGGACTGAAAACGGGAGCGGTCAACATCAATGAGGGCATGATGACCCAAGCATTCGCGGATTTGCCTTTTGGTGGGGTGAAGAGCTCGGGGATCGGGCGCAATCACGGCGTTGAAGGTATTCGTGCGTTCACCGATATCAAATCGATCACCGAATACTACGGCAGCATGAAGCGGGAGATCATTTGGTACCCGACGCCCGCAAACGGCGATAAGATTGTCGAGCAAGCGATCGGATTCCTTTTCGCCGGTGGATGGAAAAGGAGACTACGCGCGCTTGTAGAGGCCATCGGGCAGGTGCGAAGGATACCAAAATAAATCCCGAGGAGGCTCTGGCCGGTCTGCCCAATAGCGTCTGCGTGGTGCCGCAATATCGAATTCGAGCGGTTGCTCGTCGAACGAGATCTGAATAAATCAGTGCCATGTTCCTGGAAAGAGTATGGGTTGTCCCGGCGTGGGTAGGACCCCAGGTCCACCATAGTGCCATCTACCGTCATGGAATCTTCTCGGCCCACGATGCCTTCTCCAAGGCTTGGTGACTCGTAGACTACCTGATCGTCGTTCTTGACGGTCGCGCTGACAACGGCATCCACAAAATTCTGAAATGAGTCGTGTTGCTCCTGGTCACCCATTTCCACAATCCATACGTTTATCCGACCGTGGTTAACAAGCTAATAGTCGTTTTGAGCAGATCATTCCATTCTGTCTAATTCTGTGAAAAGAGAGCCAAATAGGCTTTGCCTTTACGCCCGATCACCCAGTGACCTTGTTCGGCCACTTGGTTAATCA
>CAZEDX010000001.1:59330-139656 GCA_964511015.1 uncultured bacterium
TCTTTTTTGAAAAGGGAGTGTGTGTTTTCCGCAAATTGAATAACATCGATAAGCGGTAGCTTCGGGTGCCAGTATTGAATAATGCCAACGTTTTTGTGAAACATGGCGCGTGGTAACCAACTGCCGATCCACGGACCGTCCATCAGGTCGAACCGCCATCCGTGGCACGGATAGGAAGTGAAGATGAAGGCGGTTCAGTCAACGGTAGCTCTCAAAGCCTTTGCCTGGGCCGACCACATGCCGGGTTTGTAGTCTTGCGCTCCGGAAAGCTCATCGTGAGGCGTATGATAGGTATAAGTGCGATAGACTCGAGAGTCACGCCACGAGACACGGGTTTGTAGGTTGCGCAATTCGTCAGATTTTTTAATTCGTTTGATTGCGACACAAAGGATAACCAAATCAGAACAGGGTCCTGAGGGTAAGGTAGACGGCAACGGTGTCTGATACGTCCAAATACGAAGCTGAAAATGAACTTGCGATGGTTGATTTCCTCGTGGCAAGCTTGTGGGAAACCGGAGGTGCAGGCAGATGAGAGCTAAATATAGATATGCCGTCCTGTTTTGCTCGCTCCTGATAGCCGCTTGTGCAACCACGACCTCGCGTCTACATCTAACGGAACTGCGGACCGTGCAGCGTGTTGACCTCACGCGTTACGTGGGCACATGGTATGAAGTTGCAAGTATTCCGCAATGGTTCCAACGAGGATGCGTTGCCACTACTGCGACCTATTCCTTTCGGCCCGATGGAGATGTAGACGTGCTGAATCGCTGTCGCAAGAAGACTCTCGACGGCGAGGAGATTTCGGCTAGAGGTCGGGCGAGGGTCGTAGATTCGACTACGAACGCCAAACTCAAGGTCAGTTTCTTCCAACCTTTTTGGGGCGACTACTGGATAGTCGACCTTGGCGCCGACTACGAATTCGCGGTGGTCGGGCATCCGAGCCGCGACTATTTGTGGATCCTGAGCCGCACGCCGACCATGGACGAAGCCGTATACGAGGGTATTCTCGCCCGACTCAAGGCCCAGGGATACGACACCGGACGGCTGCAACGTACACTTCAGCCCGTTGACAGTCGGTAAACCACCATCATGCGTTTGTGGTCTCTACACCCGAGACAACTCGACAGACAAGGATTGCTTGCTCTCTGGCGTGAGGGTTTACTAGCTCGGGCTGTCCTGACAGGCCGGACAAAGGGGTACCTTTATCATCCACAGCTCAAACGATTTCGTGACTACTCGGACCCGTTGGCTGCCTTGGACTGCTACCTTTCGCGCGTGGTTGACGAGGCAACGACCCGGGGATACCACTTCGACCGTGCAAAAATCACCTACCGCCGTTGTCGGCGCCCTCATTTGCTGGTGACGGATGGGCAACTCATATACGAGTGGCGTCATCTGCTGGGTAAGCTTGAGAAACGTGATTCGGCAAGGTGGCGGACGGTACGGCGGCAGCAGCCGAAGCCTCACCCTTGTTTTTGGGTAGAAACCGGTGAAGTCGCAGATTGGGAAAGGGCGTAGTTCATCGGGCAATCGGTGTGGAAGCGAAGGCCGTCTTGCGTCTGTCCCTTGGCGGATGTAACAATTCTTTCTCCCGCAACCAAAAGGAAGTGATTTATGACGCGCAAATACGAAGAACTATACCGTCAGTCGATCGAAATGCCAGAGGTGTTCTGGGCCGCAGAGGCCGAGAAACTGCGCTGGTTCAAAAAGTGGGACCGCGTACTCGACATGAGCAAAGCCCCATTCTTCCGCTGGTTCGTCGGCGGAGAAACCAATCTATGCTTCAATGCAGTCGATCGCCATGCATTGGGCGCTGGCCGCAACAAAGCCGCCATTATCTGGGAAAGCCCGGAACTAGGGCTTTCGCGGGTGATTACGTTTTTCGAACTCTATCGCTTGGTAAACCGCTTCGCCGGTGCGTTGAAGAAGCGCGGCATTCAGAAGGGCGACCGAGTTATTATTTACATGCCCATGGTCCCAGAGGCGCTGGTTGCCACGTTGGCTTGTGCTCGTATCGGCGCGATTCATTCCGTGGTGTTTGCTGGGTTCTCCGCGGAATCACTCGCCAATCGTATCGACGACTGCCGCCCGAAGCTGGTGATCTGTGCGGAAGCCGGCCGACGCAAGGGGAAGCCGGTACCATTGAAGAAAATCGTCGATACGGGTCTAGAAGTGGCTCAGGTGAAGGTGCCGCAAGTCATCGTGTTGGACCGTGGTCTCGATAATTGGACCAAAGTGGACGGGCGCGATGTCACTTGGGCCGAGGTGATGGATGGTGGCGATGCCACGATCGTCGAACCCGAACACATGGCCTCCACAGATCCCAGTTATATTCTGTACACGTCCGGCACTACCGGGAAGCCCAAAGGCGTCTTGCGCGACACCGGCGGTTACATGACCGCGTTACACGCGTCGATGCAGATGATTTACGGCTGTGGCCCAGACGACGTGTACTGGTCGACCTCGGATATCGGCTGGGTGGTTGGTCACAGCTACATTATCTACGGTCCGCTGTTGTTGGGCATTCCGACGCTGGTATTCGAAGGCACTCCCGACACGCCGAATCCGGGTATTTGGTGGGAAGTTATCGCGAAATACGGCGTGACGGTGATGTTTTCGGCGCCGACCGCGATGCGTATTCTGCGCAAGTTCCCGCCCGAGTGGATGCAAAAACATGATATTAGTTCGCTGCGTCACATCTTCTTGGCCGGCGAACCGCTGGACGAGCCGACTTACCAGTGGGCCACACAAACCCTCAACAAGCCGATCATCGACCACTACTGGCAGACGGAAAGCGGGTGGGCCATTCTTTCCAACCACACCGGCATTGAGACGCTGCCGATTAAACCAGGTTCGCCGACCAAGCCGGCTATGGGTTGGAATATGTGCGTGGTTGACGACCAGGGTCGCGACGTTCCCGACGGTACTCGTGGCATCCTGGCCGGTCGGCCGCCGTTGCCTCCTGGTGCATTGCTAACGATCTGGGGTGACGATGCCGCTTACGTCAACACCTATTGGACGAAGTTTGGTAAAGACGCGCCAATGCTCTATTGCAGCGGTGACTATGCTATCAAGGACAAAGATGGCTACTACTTTGTGCTGGGCCGCGCGGACGAAGTGATCAACGTGGCGGGCCACCGCTTGGGCACGCGCGAGGTCGAAGAGGTCCTATCGGACCACCCGAAAGTTGCGGAAGCTTCGGCCATCGGCATCGCGGACGAACTCAAGGGCCAGGAAATCGCCGCGTTTGTCGTGCTTAAACAGGGAATCACTGAAACCGACGAGGTTATCCGGAAGGAGTTGGTCCAACTCATTCGTGACCGCATCGGCGCCATCGCCACACCGAAGATCCTGCGGGTTGTTGCCTCGCTGCCGAAAACCCGTTCGGGGAAGGTGATGCGGCGGGTGTTGCGGGCTTTGTGCGAGGAAAAGACATTAGGCGATCTGTCGACTCTGGAAGACGGCGCTAGCGTAGAAGAGGTCCGCAAAGCGGTGGAAGGCATGGAGGGAAATAAGTAGGAACAACAACAAAGGGCTCACGGGTCGGTCGACGCGTGAGCCCCTTTCTTGTGTTGTGACAGGTCCGACTATTCGGGCAGCTTGTAGTCAGGAACCACCAGACCATCGGTCACATCGCTCGCCATTCCGTCACCGGACAGGTAGTAGTCGTACGACGCGTCGCCATCGAGATGGACCTTGTAGAAAGCGGCAACATAACGCCGGGAAAGCATACGAATCTGCTCGTAGTCACCGCCGCCAGTTGGGCAGATCAGTGCCGCGCCGTCGATGATGGAATCCGGCAGATCACAGAATGTGACATGTCCGCTGTTGTTGATCTTGATCTCGATGGAAGGCGCGTTCGCATACAAGAAATACTGGTGGTAGTTGTCGGCCTGGGGCGCGCAAGCTCCACCATTGGAGCCGCCGATCAGCAAAGTAGGAATGTGGATGTCGGGCATCAGTTCCGGAGTGACTGAGGGGTATGCCGGCGTGGGCAGCGGACTCATGTCCACCGGGTCTATGGTAGCTGATGCGGTAATGCGATCGTCTTGGTAAGCGGTAAGCAGCGAGATCTTGCCACCCATCGAATGACCGGAAGTCCCAATGCGATCAAAGTCCAGTTTGTTGTAGAACGGCGAAGCGGGGTGCGATGCCTGCTCTTGCGCCCAATCGATGATGGCTGAGGTGGTCTGCGCCAACTCGGCATGAGAAACAACGTAGTTGTTGCGCATGAGCACTACGTAGCCGTATGACGCCAAATGCTCGCCATACGAGAAATACAGATTCATTGGCGCGCTGAATCCCGGCCCGAAAATGACCACGGGCCGCGGACCGTTGGTGTCATCAATGCTTGCTCCGCCGTTGGCCGAGGGGTAGTAGACCCGAAGCGGTTGGTCTTTTCCGGAACTAGGGTCGGGAAATTGAACATCGGAAAACGCAGTGCCATAGGGGCCAGGCTGGCCCGGATCGGATGGCGGCTCGGTTGGTGTCGTGTCATCGTCGTCAGAATCATCGTCGATCGAGCCATCATCATCCGAGACGGAATCGTCATCGCCATTGTCGTCGTCGGTGACCATGTCGTCATCGGCGCTGTCGTCGTCGGAAGCCTCTTCGTCGGTGGAACAGGCGATCGCCCAAACTGAGAAGAAGACGACAAACAGTAGTGCAAGTGGTAAAGTATTTTTCATTACGGTCTCCCTTGTTTGTAGCGGACCCGTATCAAATATGGAAGATAAGTGGCATTGAGTGTCATGTCAACATGCCGACATAGGGATTACGAGAGGAAATTGTCAGTGCAATTTAGATGTTGCGGCGACAGAGCTGTGGATGGACCGATCATTGGCGAAGGTACAAATCGAGGTATAATCGCTAACCATGTTCAACAAACATGCCCACAAATTTGCCATTCTGTCGATGCTTGTCGCCGTTGCCGCAGGGTTCGCCTTGTGGTTTCTTCAGGTTTCGTATAATCGTCCGCGTATTGTTGGTCGACCACATTGGTTGATGTGGGATGTTGTTAGTTTCAGTCTGCGAGCGGAAGGCCAACCGACCATGGGGGCGGTTTCGGTGCCGGACGGCCACCCTCTGCTGAGCTATTCTTCGTGGTTTTTCCGCCGGTTCGGACACGACTACCGCGCGATTGTCGCCGCTCAACTCCCGTTTGTCGTGCTGTTGATGTTATCGGTCGGATTGGCTGCATGGCGAGTGGCCGGTCCAGTCGGTGGAGCACTTGGTTGTTGGGTGGCCCTGTTCGGCCCGATGACGATCGGTCTGACATCACAGATGGACGATGTGCTGATGTTGCAAGCCTGGGCCGCTTTTGCCATGGCGGTACTGCTGTGGAGCAACCGTTTACGGTGGGCATGGTTGGCGGTTGTCGGAGCAGTGTTGTTTACCCACGGCGTGCGCTGGCGGATGTGGTTCTCGAGTGAGGTGTGGACCGTTATTTCGGTGTTGAGCGGATTCGGTCCATGGTTGTTGTGGGCTTGGGGAGTGTGGTTGTGGGGACGATTCCGCCGCCCAGACGCCCAGCGGTCTCCTGCTCCCTGGATCTTGACTGTAGTGTTGGTGGTTTTCATGGTTTTGTTGCTGAGCAACGAACGGGAAATCGATCCCGGCTATCTGCTGTCCCAGAATGACCGGCCGGAAATCCGCCAACGGGGTCTCATCAATGCGCCTGCGGCAATATGGATGGTCCCGTCAGTGTGGTTGTATTCCTTTTTTGGCCCGTTCATGGCGGCCGTTTTTCCGATTTCGACCGCCGCCGCTTGGTTCTGGAACCGGAGGCGCGACATTTTGACTTATCTGGCGGGTGTGATCGTTCTGCCTACCGTTTTGTTGGTGTTGATCAACAAGAGGCAGGACTTCTATATCGCCGGAGCAGTGCCCGCCGCGTACGTCACAATTTCAATTGGCCTTGCCGAATTGCTGCGTCGTAAAAATCACTTGTTCGTCGTGGGGACGTTGCTACTAGCTATGTTGGCCGCTGGTTGGGCGTGGGAGTTCCGGAACCGCGGAACCGACCCCAACGACTATCTATACCCGGCCTCTTACGGTAAGGTTTTTGAATTCATGCCGTTTCGCTATCTGGTGAACCCTAGTCTTCCTCCCAACGAATGGGAGACTCTTGGGCACTGGATTGACCGCGAGTGCACTGCAAAAAGGTTGCCGACGGTGTTTGTAGAGGATTATCCGGGCAATGGACCGCCGGCTTTTTATGTTTGGTTTAACAACCCGCATGCACGGATCGGCAATGTCTTTCGCGGTCCGCTGATTGATCCGCCGGTGTGCATGGTGTTCTTGTCCTTTAACTACCGTGGCTACAACCGCGAATTGAAAGACGTTTTGGCCGACCAACGCGAAATGCTGGCGCGACAAGGGCAACCGCTGTCGGACGAAGGGTTGGCGCGGGTGAACCGAGTTGCGGAGTATAGTGATACCTGTTCTCTCGCCGGGCGCCAACTGGGGTGGGCCACTTATCATTGTTTTCCGCCAAAACAGCAACCGCCTTCCCAACCTTGAATCGAACGAGATTGGGTTCTTGACCACAGTGAAAGTGCTCGCTAATATACAAATAGACATTTGAATGTGATAGTGAGGAGTGCGTATGTCGGAGTCCCGTGATACCTGCCAAGTCCGCTGTTTCGACACCAAAGTGGTGGAAAGGCTCCGCCGGATTCTGCCGGCTGATGACGATTTGGAAGAGGCCCGCATTCGCTTCTCCGCGCTGGCGGACCCGGCACGCATCAAACTGCTGGTGGCCTTGCGGGGAGGTGAGGAGTTGTGTGTATGTGACGTGGCGCAATTGTTGGGAATGCAATTTGCCGCTGCGTCGCATCACTTGCGTAAATTACGTGACCTGCGGATCCTCCGACTTCGCAATAACGGCAAGATGGCCTATTACTCATTGCGCGACCCTTTGGTGGGGGAATTGGCAGCGCTGGCACTGGGTGTGAGACGGGGTAAACAACGAGCGGCTAAACCGTCACAGCGGAGAAATTCGTGAACGCATTGGACGACACCTCGCGACACGAATTGCTAAAGCGTGGATTGCGGTTGGAAATATTCACCCTGGCCTGGAACGTCATCGAAGGGCTGGTGGCGATTGGCGCCGGCCTTGCGTCCGGAAGTGTCGCGCTGATTGGCTTCGGCATTGATAGTTGGATCGAAATTGTCTCTGGAGCCGCGTTGTATTGGCGATTGCGTAAGGAAAGGAACGGAGACAAGAGCGATCTGGCCGAGGAGAAAGCACGACGAGTTGTCGGCGTCACTTTTTTCCTGCTGGCCGCTTACGTGGCCTATGAGGCGGCAACCACTCTGCTGGAGGGTAAGCAGCCGCAAGAAAGCCCGGTTGGCATCATTTTGGCCATACTCTCCTTGGCGATAATGCCCTTTTTGGGACTGGTCAAACGTCGTGTTGGAGTGAAATTGGGCAGCCGAGCGTTGGTGGCGGACAGCAAGGAGACTTTAGCCTGTTCATACCTGTCGGCGACGCTGTTGATCGGCCTTGGTCTGCACAGTTGGTTGGGTTGGTGGTGGGCCGATTCGGTCGCCGCGTTAATGATGGTTCCGTGGCTATGGAAAGAGGGAATGGAAGCGGTTCGCGGCGAAGAGGATGAAGAGGACGACTGAACCCATGTCATCTGTGCATTCACATTCTCACCATGAACATCACCACGAGCCAGGCGAGAACAATGTAGGACGCGCACTCAACCGCCGTCGACTAGTTTCCTCGTTGTTGATTCTTTCGGTCTATTTGATAGCGGAAATCGTCGGTGGCCTCATGGCAAATTCCCTCGCATTGTTGGCAGATGCGGGGCATATGCTGTCGGACATCGCGGCACTGGCGTTGTCGGCCTTTGCGATGCGGGTTTCACAACGTCCGCCGACGGCCAAGCGCACGTATGGCTACTATCGGGCGGAGATTCTAGCGGCACTAGCCAACGCTGCCGCGCTGTTGGCGTTGACGGTGTTCATTTTCTTCGAGTCGTACCAACGTTTTCGACAACCACCGGAAGTTGCCGGTGATCTGATGCTGGGTGTGGCGGTGGGAGGACTGATTGTCAACCTGATCACGTTACGCCTGTTGCACCATGGACGCGAGGAAAGTCTCAATGTACGTGGCGCCTGGCTACATGTGCTCGGTGACGCACTTGGCAGCGTGGGGGTGATCGTTTCCGGTGCGCTGGTTTGGTTGTTCGACTGGAGGTGGGCAGACCCGGCGGCGTCAGCCACAATCGGAGTGTTGATCATCTATTCGTCTTGGTCGCTTATCAAGGAATCGATGGCGGTTCTCATGGAAGGGGCACCAGGGCACATTGATGTCGACGAGGTCAATCGGGCCCTCCATGCAATTTCCGGAGTAGGCGAGGTTCACGATTTGCACGTATGGACGATTACCAGTGGGATGGTAAGCTTGTCGTGTCACGTGGTTCCGAAGGAAAACTGTCGCTATGAGGAACTGCTGGCGGCTGTGCGTTCTGATCTTCATGACCGGTTCGGCATAGACCATGTAACCATCCAGATCGAACCGTCGGACTTCCGCTGCACACCCTGTTGTTGAGGCTTAATTGTTGGGCTTTTCCAACACCGCGCGGGCGGTCTGCTCCAAGACCTGAACGGCGAACACCAGCATCGCAAAGCGAGGGTCTTTGGTCTGACCGTGGAAGAACCGGTAGTAAATCTGTTGCGCGATGACCGCTAGGCGAAACAAGCCGAAGCAATAGTAAAAGTCGAATGACGCGATCGATCGGCCGGTCTTCTCGGCGTAGCGCTCGACCATTTGCGTTCGGGTGAACATGCCGGGTAGGTGGGTTGGCAACTGGCGAATCATCTGCATCGATTCCGGGTCACCGCTATCGACCCAGTAGGCCAGACCAGAACCAAGATCCATCAGCGGATCGCCGATCGTCGCCATTTCCCAATCGAGCACACCAACGATCTTGGTCGGGTCGGTAGTATCAAGCACAAGATTGTCGAATTTGTAGTCGTTGTGGATGATCGTCGGGTGCTGGTCATCCGGTGGCTGGCAATCTAGCAGCCATTTCATCACTGCTTCGAAATCAGGCGCGTCGGGTGTCCGGGCCCGGCGGTAGCGTTCACTCCAACCTTCGACCTGTCGCCGTACGTATCCTTCCGGCTTGCCGTAGCCGGCCAGACCGATCGCGTGGTAGTCGATCTGGTGGAGTTGCACCCAAACATCGATTGTACGCTCGCATAGCGCGTGGGCCTGCTCGGCGGAAAGGCTCATTCCTTTTGGAAGACTGGCGCGCAGAATAATGCCGCGCAAGCGCTCCATTACATAGAATGGCGCATCGGTAATCGCCGGGTCATCGCAATAAGCCAAGGGAGCCGGACAGAAAGAAAAGACCGGACGTAGCGCTTGCAACATCCGATACTCGCGACCCATGTCGTGAGCGGATTTGGCTTTGGTGCCAAATGGTGGACGCCGCAATACCAATTCGGTTTCACCGACGGAGATCAAGTAGGTCAGGTTGGAAAAACCGCTGGGGAACTGCTGGACGGTCAAATCCCCGTCCAGGTTAGGAATCACCGACTTAAGAAAACCGGCGAGTCTGGTCCAATCGAGGTCTTCGCCGTCGCGAATCGGTTTGGGTTTGTCGAGAAAGTCGGCGTCCATGATTCATTTCCCTAGCGAACAAATTTGCCTTCGTAGCGGCGGGCCATACGTTTGCCAAACGAGATTTTGTGCACTTCGTCCGCACCGTCGTAGATGCGCGCTGCTCTTTCATGGCGGAAGAGAAAGGCAAGAATTGTATCGTCGGTCATGCCCAGACCACCATGAACTTGCAAGGCGCGGTCGACAACGTGTTGCATGGTATTGGCCACGACAAATTTGATCATACCGATTTCGTCGCGAGCAGCCTTGGCACCGACCTGGTCGATTTTCCACGCGGCATGGAGTGTCATCAACCGCGCGGCTTGAATTTCCGCCGCGCATTCCGCGATCCAGGTCTGAATGATTTGGCGCGAGGCTAGCGTCCTTCCATCGGGTGAAATGACTCTTTCGTTCGCACGCTTGCACAGCAGATCAAAAGCACGATTGCAGATGCCAAGCCAGCGCATGCAATGATGAATGCGGCCTGGACCAAGGCGTTCCTGCGCGATAGCGAAACCGAAACCCGCGCCGCCGAGGAGATTCTTCTGTGGCACCCGGCAGTTCTGGAATAATACTTCGCCATGACTGAAGTAGTCGCTGCCGGCATGCCCCATAACCGGAATGTTGCGCACCAACTCGTAGCCCGGTGTGCCGGTCGGCACGATGATCATGCTGGCCCGCAGATGCGGCGGCGCGTCCGGATGCGTGACCACCATGACGATGGCAAAGTCGCTACCATCTGCGCCGGTGGTATACCACTTGCGGGCATTGATCACGTAGTCGTCGCCATCGATGACGGCCGTGCCGGCAAGCATGACTGGATTCGAGCCGGGCATGTCGATTTCGGTCATGGCGAAACAACTACGGATCTCGCCAGCCACCAACGGCCGTAGGTACTTTTCTTTTTGCTCGGCGTTGCCGTAGAGATGTAGGATTTCCATGTTTCCGGCATCGGGAGCCTGGCAGCCAAAGACATAGTGCCCTAGCGGGGACCGTCCCAGTGCCTCCGAAATGAGGCCGTGGTCAAGTAAGCCCAGGCCCATGCCGCCGTATTCCTGCGACTGGTTAGGCGCCCACAATTCCATCTGTTTGACCAAACGCCGTTTTTCTGCCAGCACAGGTAGCATCTCTTTGAAATCATGGACCAGGAATTCAGGTTCAAGCGGAATCAGTTCCCGTTCGACGAACTCGTTGGTCATGGCCAACACGGTTTGCATCCGGTCGGAGATTGAGAAGTCCATCACGCGCTCCTTGCCCGGTGGGGCTACAGATAGGTGACCAACGAACGTTGCTGCGCTGATTCGAGATGGGTTGTTGAATTGAACGACAACAGTTCAGCTCCGGCCGGCCTGATCCGAAAGACCGACACGGAAGCGTTGCGCACTCGCCACTCGAGACGGATGGCGTTTTCGTGGGTCAAGCCGAGCGCCCATTGCATGGCCGCGGCGACCGGCCCACCGGAGGTGACTACGAGTGCACGGCCATTAGGCCCAATGGCGACCGAGATGCGCTCGAGTCCTTCACGTACGCGGCTGGTAAACTGGTGCCACGTTTCGACTCCTGGCGCGACAAAGGCGGTGACCGCCCAGCCCAGCAGCGCTTGTTCGAGGAGTCTCTGCATGACCGCCGGATCCGGCTCACGGGCGGTCAGTTGACTCCGCAGTGACGGGTCGCGTCTTTCCAGGTCCGGCAATTGGGCGCGGATGATGGCGCCGGTGTCGTGTTCGTTCAATTCGGGCATGGTAAGCAGCGGAAGTCCGCCATTGATGCCCATCCCTTGGGCAATGAGCTCGGCCGTTTCCGTTTGCCGCGGCAGCGACCCTGCGTAGCGCGCGTCAAAGCGCCGCCCTGTATTGGCGAATCCTTCGCCCAACACACGGGCTTGTTGCCGACCGATCTCGGTCAGTTCTCCCGACTGTGCACCTTGGTAGAAAGCCTGCCCATGTCTGACGAGAAATAGGACGCTCATTGGTGTCTCGACAACGAATGAAGACAAGGCAGTGTTACAGCCCACCCTAGGCAAGTCAAGAAGTCTGTTGCAGATGCAAGACACGTAAAGTACTGTTTTTGAGTTGACAATGTATTGGTGGAGCAGGGGCGCCACAAATGCGATTGTTGGTTTGTATCAAGCAAATCATGGAGTTGGAAGCGAATCTACGAATTGCGCTTTCTAACCGTATTCTTGTAACAGACGATCATACCCAGTATCGCATTAGTGAATTCGACACCTACGCCGTGGAAATGGCCCTGCGGATGCGCGAGGCCGTTGGGGGTCAAGTGGACGTCGTGTCCGTTGGACCGGTGCGCGTGGCTGCGGCAGTGCGCCGGGCAATGGGCATGGGCGCCGATCGTGGGATTCACGTTCTGACGGCAGATGACTGCCTCGATCCGAATCAGATTGCGTTTGTTTTGGCCAAAGTAGCGGAAAGAAGTCAGTATGATCTGATTCTTGCGGGAGTGCAGTCAGAAGATGACAGACAAGGGGTGGTTGGGCCGATGATCGCGGCTCACCTGGGTTACCCATATGCGATTGCCGTACACGAGATCCGGGTGCTGGAACGAGAAATTGAGATTCTCCGTGAGTTGGACGCGGGCTTGGGCGAGTGTTTGGCTGTGCAACTGCCAGCCGTCGTCACGGTGCACAGTGGCGCCGACCGGCCACGCTATCCGTCTTTGTCTAATATGTTACGCGCGAATCGGGCAGAACTCGAGGTTCTAGACTCGGCGTCTTTTAATCTGCCGGCAGCGCAGCAGTCGGTGGAGCAGCTATCGTTTCCGCTACCGTCGCGGTTATGTCTCGAGCTCGAAGGATCGGCCCAGGAAAAAGCCCAACGTCTGCGGCATATCTTGATCGAACGGCATGTCCTGTGAGGGCTTGTTGATGTCATCGGGAAAAATCGCACTGTTGATTGAACACGATGCCGCAACAATTTGTTCGTCTTCCTATGAGACGGCCGATTGCGGCCTCGCTCTGGCTCGGGCAACGGGGTGGCCGTTGGTCGCGGTTACGATGGATGACGGAGCTCAGGAGGCCGCAGGGCTTTTCGCGGAACGAACGGGCATCGACACCATTGCCATTAAGCTTTCGGTTGCAGGGATGCTGACCACCGAAATGCGGCTTTCGGTTTTGTCGGGTTTGTTGACTGAAATTGGCGCGACAATTGTGCTGGTCAGGAATTCTGCGTCGGCCAGTGAGCTGGCTCCCGGACTTGCCGTTGCCTTGCAGGCCGCCTGCGTCACCGCATTGGATGCACTGTACTGGGAGAAAGACCATTTGCGTTGTCGCCGCATGACGCACAATGGAAAGATTGTTACCGAGATTGTTATCCGAGCTGAGCGCGCAGTGCTTTCTATCCAACCAAATTCGTTTTCGTCGCAATACGAGTCTCCACCGCGAAAAGGGAAGGTCATCTGCCAGACTGTGCAGGCGGCTCAGGACAAGGTACGCCACCTGAAATTTGTCGCAGCACGGGAGGCGGATCTGGGGCTTGCTGCTGCCGATGTGATTGTCTCCGCCGGACGCGGACTTGGAAGGCGGGAAAACGTCGAATTGGTAAGGCGTGTCGCCGCTATGTTCCCCAAGGGGACGGTTGCCGGTTCGCGGCCGGTTTGTGACGCCGGTTGGCTGCCGAGCGCTCGCCAGGTAGGTCAGACCGGTGCGATTGTTCGCCCCAAGGTCTATATCGCATGCGGCATTTCCGGCGCCTCGCAGCATCTTTTAGGCATGAAGGAATCGGGATTCATCGTCGCCATCAACCGAAACCGTCACGCTCCCATTTTTCGCTTTGCTGACGTGGGCGTCGTCGAGGATGTTGTGGATTTCCTGTCCAGGTTAGCGGAAGAAATTGAACGCGCCCGCTAGTCTCGTCCGAATGACAATAGTTCAGTGATCCAAAAACCGGCGGCATAAATCGGAATCGTGAACTTGGCGCAGATTTGCCATTCGGTATTCACAGACGGATTGTTGAGCGGAAAATCGACCCGGGCAAGCAATGAGGCTGCGAAAATGGATACTCCAACGCTAGGGCCGACGTAAAAGGTTCCATCGCTTTGCTTGTTCGGCAGGGAGTAAGCCGCGGAGAGACCGGATGTCAGCAAGTAGTACCAGAGATGTGCTTCTACGCGAAACTGTTGTTGGGCGTCGGGCATCGGTCTGCCAAATTCAATTCCTCCATCGTAACCGAGATTGTAGTGTGGGAAGTAGCTCGTGCCGGAAAGACCGCCAGTCAGATACAGGCCATTGTAGTCACCGTCTGCTGAACGGTAGGCTGGCCCGACCGTGATCGAAGGCCCCCAAAGTGTTATGACGTCAGTGACCTGTGCCTTGGCATCCAGAGTGGACAAAAATGCCACAGACAAAAGGGCGAGGTAAAGCGTCTTTTTCAAAATATCTCCGTGATCATGAATCGGAATTTTGCCAAACAGACCTCCGTTGAATACCGGACAATTTCGTTCAGAAGGCGCTTTTCACAACCATCCAAGATCAAGTATACTGCGCCGTCAAATCCAAAAGGAGCAGTCAGTGAAAACTCGCATTACGGAGCTGTTTGGTATCGAGTACCCGATTTTGCTTTCGGGCATGAGCTTCGTCAGCGTCCCCAAGTTGGTCGCTGCCGTGTCGGAAGCGGGCGGGCTAGGAATTCTGGCTACCGGCACGCTTAATTCCGATCAGACGCGCGAATCGATTCGCGAGATCCGCAAGTTGACCAGCAAGCCCTTCGGCGCCAACGCCACCTTGTTGTTTCCCGGCGCGACGGAAAACGCGAAGGTCATTCTTGAAGAAAAAGTTCCCGTCGTGAATTTTGCACTTGGCAAGGGCGACTGGATTGTCAAAGCCGCTCACGGTTACGGCGGCAAGGTTATCGCTACGGTGGTCAATCCGCGGCACGCCAAACGCGCACAGGAATATGGGTGCGATGGTGTCATTGCGACCGGCCACGAAGCGGCGGCGCATGGCGCTGAACCAACCACACTGTGTCTGGTGCCGCGTTTACGTGATCAGCTGCAGATTCCAGTCATCGCGGCTGGCGGTTTCGCCGATGGGCGTGGTTTGGCTGCCGCGCTGGCACTGGGTGCCGATGCGATCGCTATGGGCAGCCGCTTCGGCAGTACCGTCGAAAGCCCGGTCCACGAGCGCACCAAGCTGCTCGCCCTGCAGAAGGACATTACTGACACGCTGTATACCGACCGGTTTGACGGTGTGCCTGCGCGCGTAATGGACACCCCGGGTGCTCGTAAGGCCATGAAGCGTCGAGTCGGTTTGTGGTCGGCGTTTGTCAATTCATTGGCCATTTCGAAAGAGATGAAGATCCCCTATTACAAGCTGTTCATGCAGACTATGAGCGCCGGCCTGAAGACTACCATCGCGTTAGCCTATCTGGCCAAAGGCTTCAAGGGCTTCCGTCTTTCGATGGTTGAAGGCGACACCGACGAGGGCGTGTATCCGATCGGGCAGGTTACGGGCCTGATCAACGACGTGCCGACGGTTGCCGAACTGATGCAGCGCATCGTGGCCGAGGCACGTGAAGCACAACAGAAGCTTGCGAACATGTTGGTGTGACCAGCAACAGAAGCGAAGCTTACAAGAAACAACGCCCTAATCCGCGATAAGTCGGCTCGCGGCCGATGAGTTTGCCATTGTGTATTAAAAGGTATTCGTTGAAACGCTCGGACAATTCGCCGGCCTTGGCATGGCGGAAAAGGATCGGGTCGCCGAGGCGTATGGACGGCGCGCCTGATCCGATTGCGAGTGGCGTCTGGACTTCGCCCGCTCCCTCCAACCCAATCAGCGCCAAACCTGGCGGCAGGTAGGGCACCGGCAGTTTGTCGGGGCCAGCTTCACCGGAGGCAATATAACCGCCGCCGTGGCAGGTAATGAATCCTTTGTCGCTGGTGCGCACAACCTGCAAGGCAAAAAAAGCTGCTGGCGTCAGTGGAACTCCGCGGAAGTAGCTGAACAGGTGTGAGCAAAGGAAGCCGCTGCCGGCGGTAACCTCGGTGACCGAGGAATCATGTGGCGTCCAATCGAGTGATCCGGTGCCGCCACCGTTGACGAAATCTAGAGCTATCCCTTCGCCAATAAGGGCTGCGACGATTCGCTTACGCAGATCTTTTACTTGGGGTTTAGCGAGCGACTTGATCAAACGACGCAGCGGGTTCATGGTTGGCGAAAAGGGGTTGGCATCAGGCAGACCGGCGATCTGGGCTTCATACATCATGACGGCGGCGATGCGCACTCCGCCAAGCTGTCGTGCGTAGCGGGCGAGGTCGAGAGCGGCTTGTTCGTCACGCACCGGGCTTCGGCGCACACCGACGTGCAAGTGTCCATGGGCGGGACGATAGGAGGCGTCGACATCGAGGCAGGCTCGCAGAACGACCTTCGCCGCGTGGCCGGCCTGCGAAAGAGCGTCGAGATGCTCCCGGCAGTCGACCACCACGGCGACGGTCTTTTTCTTATTGGTCAGGCGCACAAGGCAATCAAGATCCGCCGCCTGCACTGTCGGATAGGCAACCAACAGATCATCAAATCCGAGGCCGGCCAGGAACTCCGCCTCCGCGCAAGAAAACGACATGACGCCTTTGATCAGGTCGGGAGCCTGGTCAATGGCGAGGCGCAGTAGATGCGGGCAACGCAATGATTTGCTGGCGATGCGCAGCGTCTTACCACTCGGCCGAACCAAGGAGGAGATGGTTTCGACATTTTTCTGAAAGGCGTTCAGATTGACCACAGCGGCCGGTAGTCGGACGCCGGCCAGTGCTTCGCGGAACTGGAGCCAGTTCATTGCCGACCAATCCATCACCTTTCCCAACGGTTTTTTAGTGTGAGGTCAGCAGGTCGATGGCTGCCTCGCGGTAGATCGTTTCGGTATCGCGAGCGAGACAGAGATCTTCCTCGTAAAAGTCTGGATGATTGCGCGGATGGAAGTCGTTTTCCGGTATCAAGTAGGCGACTTCGTTGCCGCACACCGACATCAGCATCGGCACCGTCGCATTGAGCGAGGGTAAAATGCCATTCATTGCCGGGTAGTCGAAAACGCCCCATGGTTCTCCATAGTCGACCTGGGTGGCCGGACGCCCGATCAATGTCTCTGCGAAGGTTTCGCCAGGTGACGTGACCAGACCCAGAGGGCCGAGTCGTATCATGCCAAGGCGGTCATCTGAGCAGGCGAACCAACCGCAGTAGTCCGGCCGATCGGTGACCAGATCTTGCCTGTCGGATTCGAGAATGCCGACTAGGAACCCCAGAATGAAGGTGGCGCTACGTACCGGCAGCAACAACTGTTCGACCTGAACCTCAAGTGTTGGTTCAGTAACCGTTTCGGTATTGGCCAATGCCTCAGTCGCCAGGTCGGCGATCACGAAACCAAGGCTTCTGGTTTTGTCCCACGAAGGCTCTTGTAGATATACCGGGTCGTTGTTCTCGTCATACACTGGGTTGCCTTCTTCGTCGCGCGCGGGCACGTCGACCCCGGTGGGAGTGGCCAGACCGCCCAACGCCCCGGAAATGTATATACACTCGCCGCCTAGCGTGTCACGGACGCGCTGGCGCAAGTAGCCGGCAAAATCCGAGCTGACCAGTGTGTCTTCGATCATCACTTCAGGGTGAGCGTGCCAATTGACGAGCGTGCCGACCGTCACACCAGTTTCGTCGATGAATTGGGCTGCCGATATCCAATCGACCGTCAGGTGCGGGTCGCGAATGTCGGCCATCAACGTCGGCCAGTTGGAGAGCGGATCGTTGACGGTCACCGTGGCCGCTTTCATGGTGACCGGTGTGAGGCGGGCCCATACGTCCAGAATCAATGCCACGATTGTGTCTTGCACGAACGCCATGTACTCCGGTGAGACACCGCTGGTGAATACGTTCGGGCCGAAGACGCCCAATGTGTCCGGGGCTTCGTGCGTGTGCGTGGAAGAAATGAGCACGTTTTCCTGAGGAATCCCTTTCTGGGCTACGCGTTCTTGGATCTCGCGGATGCGCGAACGCGAAAAACCGAGGAGGTCGAGGCTGACCAGAACGACCGCCTGGTCGCCTTGTTTGAGGGCCAGTGCCGACGCTTCTAGATCGTCATGCACGCCTGTCCCGATGCGTGACGGGAAAAGCCCACCAAGGTAGATCGTCTCCGGATGGTTCGTGCTGTTGGGCGTAATGATAGCCGCTCCGGCCGCTGCGTAGAGGACGTCACCCACTGCCGTGTCGTCGTCGCTCGAATCATCGTCATCGGCGGAGTCGTCGTCGATGCTGTCATCGTCCGCGTTCGCATCGTCGTCGTCGGTCTCGTCGTCGTCACCATCGCTACAGGCGACCAGCAGCAGGAAGAGGGTGAACAGAAAAGCAAAGAACCAGTAGACTCTTGGCCGATCTTGAATTGGATTCACGATTGCACCTCGTTGTAGAGGAAAGTAATAGCGCGGGCCGGAAACCATCGCAACCGGCCATGGTGAGGTCTTGATCTGATCGCGGTGAGGTGCTTTTATCCGCTAACGGCCATGATGTATGGACCGACTGGCGGAGAAGCGATGAACAGACTCATGCGACTGCTGGGTACAATCTCGTTGGTATTAGTGTTCGTTTGCGCCATGACGTCTTGCCAGTGGGAACACCTGGATGAAAGTGACAACTCCACCACTGGTCCCGTGGATGATGATGACGATGGCGATCCTCCCGATTCCGTCGGCGAGATTGAAGTCGTTCTACCGAGCGACGTTGATCCGGCAGTGAAGACGGCGGCCGAGGATGTCGTCGGCCTGTTGGGCCAAGTGCCGGGAATGCGGGCGAAGGTGAGCACGGGCATTGCCGCCAATCCAGGTGTCATGACCATCGCTGTGGTTGGAAATGGGGTTGGGAAAAACCTGTTCACGACGGACGAACTCGCTCAATTGTCCCCCGAATCGTTCCGGTTGCGCCAGACGAATATGGGCGGGACGAATTTGATCGCCGTTGCGGGCGGCGACGCACGTGGCCAGCAGTACGGTTTGTATGATTTGTTGGAACGTCTGGGCTTCCGTTTCTTTCATCCGGAGCAGACCTATGTTCCGGGATTCGATGAACTCCAATGGCCGAAGGAACTGGATGTATTCGAGCAGCCGGATTGGCAGCGGCGCGGTTTCCATTTTCACACCATGCATCCGATCGAGGCGTCGAAGTTTCTGCAGGTTTCGTCGGAGCAGCATTTAGAGTGGGCCAAGCATTTGATCGACTGGCTGGCTCGCAATAAGCAGAACTACTGGCAGTTCGAGCTACTGCGAACGGTCGACTACGATCAGACCGTTCCCTATTTCCAGACGCTAGTCGACTACTCGCATTCCCGCCTGGTGGATGCCGGCGTCGTCGTGACCTGGGTCTTCCAACAACAAAAGGCCTGGAAGTTGCTGCCGGATGCCCGCGGGGAGCACCTCGCAGAATTGCAGGCCGGCCTCGACCAGATCATGCAGGTCCGTTGGGATCATCTCAATCTCGAAATGGGCGGGACCGAATTCACCAAGGTGGAGGATACGTTACAGGTGGCCTGGATGGACAATACGGTCGCCTATCTAGCGGAAAACTATCCGAACACCGACGCCTCGGTAAAGGTGCATTGCTCTTCCGATCAGACGGCGCCCAACTACGGCAACATCAACTTCAACTACCTGCCGCAAGAAGCCGATTCCCGCATGGGTATTTATCCGCACACCGTCATGTACTACAACCTTACAGATCCGGCACCGGTCTACAACAACGAGGATTTCAGCCAGCTCTATGATTGGATGCTGTCGATGATCGACGGCGAGCGCAAGGTCTACTATTATCCCGAGACGGCGTACTGGTGTTCGTTCGACATCGATGTGCCTTCTTTCTTGCCGATCTATATCCTCAGCCGCTGGAGCGACATGGCGCTGCTGGTGGACCAAGGGTTGGACGGCCACGTCGATTTTACCTCCGGCCACGAGTGGTCCTATTGGCTGAACGATTGGGCGGTGGCGCGGTTCACCTGGGATTCGCGGCAAGACTGGAAAGACACATTGGCCATGTATGCAACGATGTTCGGCAAAGCCGGTCCGGAGCTGGCGTCCGCGGTGGCAGACCTGGCCATGGCTCAAAAAGATTTTCTGATCGACCGGAATCTGGCCAGCTATTTGGCCGGCCAGGATACCTGGGACGAATTGGGCTATCTGTTTGGCACGACCACTCATCCAGAACCAATGCAATTTGCTGCACTTTATCGTCTGGACGAAGCTGGTGTGCGGGATTTCGCGAATACTGTTCTGGCCGACTTGGCGGAAATGGCCATCTCTTTCGAGGACTTGGCGGCGCGAGTGGGTGCTGTCCACGACGAGGTGCCCGGCCAGGCCCGCTCCTGGTTTGAAGAGCTGCAGGATAGTTTCGAGGTCGACCGCCAGCGCGCGACACATGCCAGATTGCTTTGGGCGGGAACCGTCGCCCGCCGTCTGAACGAGTTGGGTGTGTATCCCGAAGGTGAGAACGAGGCTCAAGCGCTCTTCTCCCAAGCCCAGGAGATCACAGCGGAGTTTCGCCAGACCATTGCCCGTCGGGAGTTGGCCTATCGCTACCCGGTATTCTATTCAAGTGGTTGGAAGCGCAGTGTCACATCGTATGACTTCCGTTACCTCTATCAGGCCTCGACCGCATACTGGTTTGTCCGCTATGAAAAGCAGGCAATCGACAAAAATTTCAACCCATTCCTGATGAACATCATTGACCCGATTTGGTTTTTCTTTTGAGCTCGTCAAGAAAGTTTTCAATACGGCATTTCGGCAACGAGAGGCAGAGGCTTTGATGGAGATAGACAACCGCGCCCGACGCCTGCATGAGCAGGGTATGCTACTGCTGATGCCTCGTGATCTCTATCGCGCTTGGCCGGTGGGCAATTGTTTTTCCAAGCATCTTCTTTCCATGCCCTCGTGCGCTTATCCGCAATTGGCGGCGATGATTCCCCAGGTGCCGGTGACCCATTTTGACGGCTTGTTCGAGCAGCGCACGACGCAGGCAGAATACATCGACCTGCTCAGGAAACCGGCCGTCATTGGCATGAGCGTCGTCTCGCCGTTGGCGGCGTTCAACACTGAACTAACCATTCGGCTAATTCGTCACCACAACCCCGACGCGGTAATCGTGCTCGGCGGTCATCATGCGACTTTTTTTGCTGAGCAGTGGTTGCAGCGTGGGGCCGACGTGGTGGTACGTCGAGAGGGAGAGCGGACCTTCCAGCGCTTGATCGAACGTATTGGAGCTGGCGAGGATTGGCGCGATCTCGACGGTATTTCGACACGTGATGGTGAGCGCTTCCGCCATAACCCTGACGCACCGTTTGTCGAAAACCTCGACGAATTGCCGCTGCCGAATTGGAACATCATGAATCTGTCGCTTTACCGTATGCGGCTGATTCCAGGCGGCCCGCCCGCGAGCATTGAAACCTCGAGGGGTTGTCCGAACCAATGTGCGTTTTGCGTCGCATCGGCGATGTGGCAGGGGAGACAACGCTTCCGCAGTGCCGACAACATCTTGGCCCAACTCGAAATGCTGCACCGCTTGGGTGTCGAACAACTATTCTTCTCCGACGACAATTTCGGCCAGAACGTCGAACGCGACACACGGGTGTTCGAGGAGATACTGCGCCACAGTTGGCGGTTTGGCATCATGGCGTTGGTGCGAGCCGACCTGGCCCTGAACCAGCCGGCATTGGTGCAACTTGCGGCTCGCGCTGGCCTCAAAATGGTACTGATTGGTTATGAATCGGTCGAACAGGAAGTGCTTGACCAGTATCGCAAGAAACTGACCGGCATGAAGCCGAATGATTTTCGGAGGGTTTACGAGGTCTATCGCCGGAATGGTGTATTCGTGTATGGCCTGTTCATTCTGGATTCCTACGTGCCAACAGCTAAGTCTAGCCCGTGGGCGGAGTACCGCGGATTTAAAACAATCAGCGATTTTGCCAGTCTGCAGTCATTCGTGCCGATGCAGGGTATTCCGGCGCTCGACGAAATGCGTGCGTGGGGATACCAGGTTTACGATACGTTCTATCGTGATCGCTTTACTGCGGGTTTCCGGCGCGGTGGCGTGGGGCAGAGCCTGAGCTTTGCGGCGCTCAATCTATTCGATCTGCTGCGTCCGGCCAGTGTACTCAAGGTATGGAGTCGAGATTTCACGGCCCGCATGTTCTTTCGTTCGCTATATCTTGGATTGGCACATGACGTTCAGCGTCTAACCCCGCTTGGCATCCGCGCGTTTTTGTCGTCCTTTATGTGCCGTAACCGGCCTGAAGACGGTCGGCGGAAGCTACTAAGGACAGCCCTGAAAGCATACAATTTGGACTAACGGCTCTCCGGCACGAAAGCATCTCGAGAGGTCTCAAATACACGCCAGGCGGGATTCGAACCCACGACCTGCGGATTAGAAGTCCGCTGCTCTATCCGGCTGAGCTACTGGCGTAACGCGCGCGAAAGATAGCACGTCGAATTCGCTTTCAAAAGAGGGAAGTGATTATATCCGGGACAACCGGCAGACTGAAATCGAACGAACGTTCCAAAACGCGATGATGATTTGGACTAATAGTCGGTAGACGGAGCGTCATTGAGCATGTTCCGACGGGATCATTTGCATGTGAGTATACTATCGCTGTACTGAACTTTAGAATAAATTGACTGTGAAAAAGAAGCGGAAATAAAAAGACAAATTGCATTTTTACGAAGCGTTTGAAATGAGTGTTCTAGTCGAAAGGCAAATGAGGTTGGGCTGTACAGAAAAGGGAATTTGGCACTCTGAGACACCATATATGGTAGTTGCTCGGGCGGCTTGACGCATGGTGCGGTCAGTGAGAAAAGGCACCCAACGTATCCTGTGGGTCCTGGTTCGATAGAGGGGACGTTCGGAGCGGGGCGGCGGGATATTACATTATTTTTAGTAATGGCACGGGTACGTTGGTTTTCGTCCGAATAGGCGATCTTCCACCGGAATCCAGCCCTCATGGATGCTCCAGAACTTCCGGCTGGATGCCGAAAAACCTTTTACTTGACCGGCCATCGGGTGCGGGAGTAAACGTTGACCATTCGGGCGAAGATCATTCTCGCGGTAGCCATTGCCTTGGCTGGACTTGCTGCTGGCACCGGATGGTTTTCGGCCCGCTATATGGTTGCGGCAGCGGAAGTCGCCGACCGGAATGCTATCACCCAAAAGACCCAGA
Organism: uncultured bacterium; assembly: GCA_964511015.1. Classification (GTDB taxonomy): domain Bacteria; phylum Lernaellota; class Lernaellaia; order Lernaellales; family Lernaellaceae; genus FEN-1099. Next base: position 82,131 of record CAZEDX010000001.1, read on the forward strand.
TTGTGTTGGGGGCTATACAAAACGCGCTGAACGAGATCAATCGCGCAAACACCGACTACGCTTGCTGGGACGATACCTACGCCTTCATCGAAGACCACAACCAGAAATACGTCCAATCCAATCTTGTTCCCGACACCTTCGTGAATAACCGGATCGGAGTGATGGTTTTCATCGACGCCCGCGGCCAGGTGGTCCACGCCGAGGGCTACGATTTGAACTCCAAAACCAAGCGAACGGTGCCTGCCGATCTGCTGTCGGCGGTTCGGGTTGGCGGAGCGTTGTTTGCCCAAGTCGCCGCTGGTAAAGAAGTAGTGGGATTCTACCAATTGCGGGATGGACTGTATCTGCTTTCGTTGAGTCCGATTCTGACCAGCAACTACAATGGTGTGCCGCGGGGATCGTTGCTATTCGCCAGGCCGTTCGACGAGGCTGAATTGAATCGTTTTCGTGAGATTACCCAGCAGGAAATGAATATCTATCCGTTGGACGCCGCTGGTATGCCGGCTGAAATATCTGAGATTGCCTCGTCTTTGAATGCACATCAGACAGTTGTTGTTAAAATTGATAGTGATTCGCAGATCGGTGGTTATGTCCTATTGCAGGATGTTCTCGGACGCCCGTTGTTTGTCGTTCACGTTGCTGACCAGCGCACCCATCACAATGCGGTGCGGCGAGACATACGACGCCTGATCTCTTCGTTGTTGTTCGTTTCGGTGTGCGTGATTGTCGTGCTTATTCTGTCGCTGGAAGGGGTGGTGCTTCGCCGGCTCGGACGGCTTACCAATGCCGTGCGGAGGATCGGTGAAAAGCGCGATCTGGACCAACGGATTCCCTCGGAAGGAGGGGACGAGCTGGCAGAACTAGGTGTCGCCTTCAACGATCTGATGCAAACGCTGCAGCACGACACCGAGGAACGTATTCGAGCCGAGCGGGCTTTGCGCGACGCGGAATACTCGGCGCGCACTTTTAACGACGCATTGCAAGACGCCATGATGCTGCTCGACAGCGAAGCGCGAGTGCTCGATCACAATGAGTCGGCGGCCAGGTCGTTGCACAAGACGAGCGATCAAATCCTAGGCCGGGTTGCCTTTACGTTGATCAACCCGGCGCTGGTAGCGGTGCGGCGCGAGCATTTTGAACGCGTATTAAAGACTGGCGAGCCACAGCGTTTCGATGACGAATGGAACGGACGTTGGTACGACAATTCTTTCAGCCCGATCTTCAATGCCGAAGGTAAAGTGCACCGGGTGGCCGCGATCGTGCGGGAAATCACCGAACGAAAACTAGCCGAAGACGCCTTGCGCAAGAGCGAAGCCAGATACCGACTGCTGGCGGAAAACGGCAGCGAAGTGGTCTGGATCATGGGCCTCGATCTGCGTTTCTCTTATGTGAGCCCGTCCATCAAGCGCTTGCAGGGAGTCACTCCCGAAGAAGCGATGGAAATGGGCCCGATGAACCTGCTCACGCCGGCCTCGTGGGAACTGGTACAGAAACGGTTTGCCGAGGAAATCGCCGCGGAAGAAACCGGCGCTCGCGATCCGGGCCGGGTGATTACATTGGAAATCGAGGAACTTCATAAGGCAGGCTACACGATTTGGGCAGAAAACCTGGTTTCCTTTGTGCGAGATGAGAACGGAAAGGTTACGGGGCTACTCGGCATTACTCGTGACGTCACCGAGCGGCATCGGGTACAAGAGGCGTTGCGAGAGAGCGAACGCGGACTTCGACGACTGACCGAGAATATGACCGACTTGATTCTGGAGGTCGATCAGGAAGGAATCCGGCGGTATGTCAGTCCATCACATCGAGGCGTGCTGGGGTTGAACATCGAAAAGATGATCGATTCTCCCTGGTTCGATATTGTTCATCCCGACGATTTGCCCAATGTTCTGGCGGCTTTTGCCGCGGGAATCGCCAATCGTAATAGTGCGACTCTCGAATATCGATGCTGCGACGGGTGGGGCAAAAGCCGCTGGCTGGAGACCGTCGTATCGCCGATGTACGACGAAAGCGGTGTTTTCACCGGCGCGGTGTTGGCCAGTCGTGACATCACCCAAAGAAAACAGGCCGAACAGGCCCTACAAAACAGTGAGCGACTGTTCCGTTCGTTGATCGAAAACGCCACAGATGTCGCGGCGCTATTGGATCGTGAAGGAAATGTGCTGTACCAAAGTCCTGCGGTGACGCGGAATTTTGGGTGGGATCCGAGCGAATTGATAGGACGACCGGCGGTTGACCCGGTCCACCCCGACGACGTGCCCCGCGTGCTGAATACGCTTCAACAATTGATTCGACGGCCGGGCGGGGTGGATCTCGTCACTTTCCGCTTCCGCGATAAAAGCGGCAACTGGCGGTATGTGGAAACTATCGGACAGAACCAACTCGATGTGCCGGGCATCAATGCTATCGTCATCAATACGCGTGACGTGACCGAACGCAGACGCTCTGACGAAGCAGCGCGTCTTGGCGAATTACGCATGCGGGCGCTATATGACCTCAGCCAACATGAGTTTAAAAGCGAAAACGAACTCATCGAGTATGCTTTGGAAGAGGCCGTACGCCTAACCTCTAGTCATATTGCATACGTCCATTTTGTAACTGCGGACCAAGAGAATTTGCAGAGTTTTTATTGGTCGGAAACCGTGCGGCGGACCTGTTCTATTCCTGGCGAGCGCCACTATCCGCTTTCCGTGGCCGGTGTGTGGGCCGACTCTGCCCGTATCCGCCGTCCCGTGGTCCACAATGAATTCAGCCGCCTGCTGGGGCGAAGGGGCTATCCGGAAGGACATCCATGGCTGACTCGTCATGTGAGCGTTCCGGTACTCGACAAGGACCGGGTGGTGATCATCGCTGGTGTGGCCAACAAAGTTGAGCCCTATGACGAAGCCGACGTCCTACAACTGCAGTTGTTCATGGACGGAGTATGGAAGATCGTCATGCGTCTGCGGGCAGAGGAAGAAAAGTCCCGGCTGGAGGAACAACTTCGGCAATCGCACAAGATGGAAGCGGTGGGTCGTTTGGCCGGCGGGGTGGCACACGATTTCAACAACATCTTGACCGGAATTACCGGCTACACGGAAATGCTGCTGGATTCGCTCAACACCAATGACCCGATGCGCGCGGACTTAATGGAAATCAAGACGGCGGCAGATCGAGCTACTGCGTTGACCACCCAGTTGCTGGCCTTCAGTCGCAAACAGGTGATTGCTCCGGTGGTGCTCGACTTGAACGAGTTGTTGTCGGCGTCAGCGAAGATGCTCAAGCGACTAATCGGTGAGGATATTGATTTCATCTTCCTGCCGGGCGACAAACTGGCCCGGGTCAAGGCCGATCCCGGCCAGCTCGAGCAAACAATTGTCAATCTTGCGATCAATGCCCGCGACGCCATGCCACACGGCGGCAAATTGATCATCCAAACCGCCAACGCGAAACTCGATGAAGAGTATTGTAAAAGCCACTCCGACGCAGTGCCTGGGGAATACGTCATGCTGGCGGTGAGTGACAACGGCACCGGCATGGACCAGGAAGTGCTAGAACACCTATTTGAACCCTTCTTCACCACGAAGGAAAAGGGACGTGGCACTGGTCTGGGTCTTTCGATGGTATACGGCATCATCAAGCAGAACAAAGGATCGATCAACGTTTACTCCGAAATCAATCGCGGTACTACCTTCAAGTTGTTTTTGCCGTCAGTGGCCGAAGAACCGAGACCTCTTGTCCGACATCCGGCGATGTCTGAGATTCCCCACGGCGTCGAGACAATTCTATTGGTGGAAGACGAGGAAATGGTTCGCAATCTAACCACCAAGATTCTTGAACGCCAAGGTTACAAAGTCATAGTGGCGGCCAACGGGGGCGAGGCAAGACTGCAATTTGAAAAGCGGCGGGACCAAATCGATCTGTTATTGACCGACGTGATCATGCCACGGATGGATGGTCGCAAACTCAGCGAGACGCTCAGGAAGGAGCGTCCGTCGATGAAAGTGTTGTTCATGTCCGGCTACACCGAGGACACGATCGCTCACCATGGCGTTCTGGAACCGGGCACACCGTTCGTACAGAAGCCCTTTACCATTGAGGCCCTGACGCGCAAAGTCCGCGAAGTGTTGGATTCGTGATTTACCGCGCGACCTTCTTCAGCATGTTTGGCCAGGCATCAATACGCGCAAGCCATTGTTCTGTCGTTAAGACGGCATCACTTGCGCCTTGGAGGTTGCGCAGTTCCAGGTAGGCCGCGCGGGCGCCGGCCAAGTCACCGTCCATAAATCGCGCATAACCCAGCGCTGACCAGGCTTCCTGCACGAGTGCCGGATGGGGCAATCCCAACGCCAATGCTCGTTGCAGGGCGGCTGCCGTCTGAGGAAAGGCACCGTCGGTCAACATCCGTTTGGCGGTCAAGTACCAAAGCACAGGGTCATCGGGATGATCTTTCAAGGCGTCCACCAACAGCCAGCGGGTGGCACGTGGGTTGCCCAAGTTCGTCAGGTAATTGCGGATCTCGGCCTCCACCTCGCCGTGATAGAACGCGTATTGCGCGCAGGCGGCTTCTCGAACCAGAGAGGGCAAGAGGTCGGCGGCGAGAATTCTTTCATAGAGTTTCTTGGCCAAAGCGATGTCTTGACGCCTCCAAGCCAGTTCCGCAACAATCGCGTCGGCTTGTTGGGCGATGATCTGACTACCTACCACTTGGCCGTCTCGATTGCGGGCCGGGCGTTCGCGTGTCCCTTGTGCCGCGCTGACGTCGTTGGCCAGTATTTCCGCCAAAGCCAATTGCTCAGTACGTAACAAGGGGACCAGACGGCGACGCGCCAAACGAATGTCATCCTTGTCGAGCTGTGCAGCTTCTTGGAACAACAGATCGGCGCGGTGAAAATAGTTGCGCGAGAGCTGTCGGTCGGCTTCTTCGGTCAAGCGGCCGATCTCGCGTGGGCAGCGTGCTTCGAAGATCGATTTGGCTCCAAAACGATGTTGGGCGCGGGCGATTTCCGCATCGCTTAGAGTCGCTTCGATGGTCGTGAGATGGTTGAGCCAGTCCTTTTCCAATTGTGCTAGCGGGCGTCCAAACTTACGGTCAAGATCGCCCCAACGATAGGCGGCCAGGAGCTTGGCGCCGCCACCGGGTTGGCGGGCAAGGTAACGGATGAAACTGCCAGCGGCGGTGTACGAGCGTGACCCGGCATCGGCCCAGAATCGGAACCCCATGATGCGGGGAATACGAGGCAAACGGTCGATCGCCTTCATGCCGGCGGCCCAGCGATCGAGATCCTGATCCATCTGCATCGGGCCGCCAAATGCCACGGCAATTCCTTCGGTTAACGCGATGCGTGGAGAGAAACCGACCACGGGCAGGCCGTGGTCGCTGAGCATCACGTGGATCATTTCGTGGTGGAGAATCTCAATTGGGAAGTCCTCGAAATTAAGATGCATCTGGTGCTGCGCGCCACGCGCCAGTTCCGTGCCGCCGGCGCCGATCCAATCTTTCTTGCTCGACTCGCTAGGGTAGATCCAACTGGCAATACGATGCGGATAGCGCAAGCCGAGTTCGCGCTCGATCTGCGCGAAAAAGAACTCGTGGTCGGCGGCAATTGCGCGAATCTGTCGCTCTATGTCAGCGCGACGAGGGTAGTAGATGTCGAAATGTTCCGTACGCAGGTGGCCATCCAAATGCTTCCGCAGATGAACCTCGTCCATATCGAAACCGAGAGAGAAGCGCGCCGAATACAGGCCGATGGCCGTTCCGAGCAAGACGATCAGCGCGATGATCGTACCGGCAGTGGGTCGCGCCCAATGCCCCTCGTGGCGCCAGGCCCAATAGGCATTCAGCGTCACAACAACCAAGCCGGCAACCGCCAGGTTCAACAGTCGGTACGATAACAGAGCCCCGCTTGGTGAAGCGGCGGCATCGTAAATTGGTCCAGGGAAATAGCCGAAGAACGTATTGTAGAACCACACCGCCGGGCCCGCGACAAACCGGGCGGCTGACCAGGCAACCGTCAGCAACGAAAACAAAAATACGGCGAGGATGGCGCAACGGGTCCGTAAAAAGACGGTGCCGAAAACCAGTCCCCAAGCGCCCGCGTAGGCCACAGTAACAAGCGGCAATAGCACAAAGAACCCGGCCCCTCGCCAAGGCGAACATGGTGGCGTCCAAAGGGCCGCAACGAACAAACCAACCAGCGAGAGACAGGTCGCTGCTCCATGAACGAAAATGATCTCGGCCCAAAGCGCAACCGCATCGACAGAACCCGCATCGGAAGGGGTTGCGCGCCTCAGGATAATTATTGCCAATGGACCGCCGAGCAGGCCGGCAACAATGCCCACGGCAAGCGAGAATTCAAGGCCGAGGTAGTCAGTCAGCGGCAGGAAAGCCAGAACAAATCCAAGCACCAGATAGATACCTGCCGGAACAAAAAACAATCGAGAGCCAAAGAGGGCGCGAAGGGTGGCTGGCCGCCGGATCATTTCTGAGTGGCCGGTTGCGGACGAAACGTGTTGAAGAACGGGTCCAACTTTGCGGCTTCTTCCAGCAAGCGACTACTTTCTTCGGGGTCGCTGGCCAACTTCGCCGACCAGAAGAGTCTCGTCGCCCGCTGAAAATCCTCGGCGTCTTTTAGCTGCGGGTCCAGACGAAGCGCTTCATCCAAAGCACGTATCGAACCGGCCATGTCGTCTTTAAACAACTCGCGGGCTTGGGCCAATAACTGCTTGGCGCGGGCGGTGTCTCTGGTCGTCGGACCGGCGTTGATCTGCTGTAATAGACGATCATGACGTTCGAACACTTGCGCTGCGTCGCGCAACACGTGAACCGCGAACAATACCGAAACGACCAGCAACGCCGCGACCGCAACCGCGAGGTAGCGAAGTGCGGCTGCCCGGTCGAGCAACGGTGAACGCTTTTCGAACTTGATTGTCGGCACTTGGTACAACGGCGGATCGCCCGGCAAGGGAACTGGAGGCTCGATCGGCGCCGCCTCGTTTTCCACGGTTGGAAGCCCTTCGATCAGGGGAGAGGGCGAGCCTTCGACCTGCCGGCTGAAGGTCACCGGGCGTTCCTGAGGCATTTCCGAGGCCACGATGGCGTGCGCGATCAACAACGCCAGGAAAAACCTTTTCGTTTCCAGCGAGGAGGCAACAGAACTACTGAGCAGAGCCTCAACTTTTCGTTGTCCGTCGATGGCGAGCAAGAGTTGCTTTTCCGCCGGAGACAGTTCGACCTCGGCAAATTGGAACGCGGTCCAGACGGTCGGCACGAGGTAGCAGTCCAACGGCGGCATCAAGGCGTCCAAGTCATTCTCAGTCATGCCGATGCATAGGCCGTCGACAATCAGGCGGAACGGGTGATGGAGCAGGTGCGGGGCCGGGTTGGGAGGACCGTCACGTAGCGAGACTTCCGCTTCCTCCCACTCAAAGACGGACATGACGATCGATGCATATTGATCCCGCAGCGCATCCTCAAGAACATCGCGGCTCAAGTGGCCGCGGGCCACGAATTCTTCGCCGATTTTGCGGTTGGAGGTGGGTAACGCGCGCTCGACTTCGTTGAGCGCATGTTCGCTGACCAGTCGCCGGGCCAGCAGCATTTTGCCGAGCCAGTCGCTCTCGACACTCGAGGATGCCGAGCGAATCCAGCCATCGACGAAATGAAGGTTCTTGTGCACGCGTTGACCACGGAAGGTGACAATGCCGTTCAATTCGAACAGGAAACAGGCAAATAGGAAGGCCGGCAACTCATCTTTGTCCAGCCGCCAGGAATAGACGAACGAGGTCGGCGAGATGGGCGGAGGCAAGAGGCGTTGGACCTCGGTCAGAAACGGACGACATTGCGGTGTTCGTGGGGCGAACAGGCCGTCTGCGCCTAGCGTGCTCCCGCCATGAGCGGCGGCTTCACCATGGGTAGCGCTCAAGAGAATCGGAGTTTCGGCCAGGGTGACACCCATCGCGCCGGAGCGGAAGATTTCCACCGGCTTGTTGGAATCCACGCCGGGAAATCCTATGTCAAGAATGATCAGGTCGGGCGGATGATGCAGAGCTTGCTGCCGGATCTGTGCCAGATCCGCCGCTACCTCTACTTCATAACCCTGTCCCCGGAGCAAGAGAATCATCAAGCTCCGGATCTCGGTTTGACTTTGCGCCAGCAGGACTTTGGACATGGTGCCCTGCGGTTTTCTACCAACTAGGCCAACAGCAGGATGACGAAGATCGCGCCCGCCGCGCCGACCTTGAGCACTAGTTGGGCGTAGTTGGTTTCGTCGTCACTCATGCTGCCGACGAATTTGTAGGAGTTGGGGAAGTACGCGCCGTCGCTTCCTGGAATGGCTCCTTCCTCGAACAAACCAAGGGTTTCCTGGATCTTGACGGTCATCGCCAGCAGATCCTGCATCCGCTTGCGGTTGAGTTCAATCAGCGAACTGCCGGCGAAAGCGAAGCCAAAGGCCACACCGCAGAAGAAAAGGCGGAAGATCAAGCGACTGATCCAAGCCCAGGTCGCTGCCTGGCCGAGTACGAACGCCGCGCCAAACGTGATTGCGACCATGGCGCCGAGCGCAAAGAACAGCACCTTGTCTTCCTTGCCTTTGCGATAAAGCACTTCGTTCTCGTGCATCTTCCACGCGGTCTTGAGAACGTCGGCCGGGGCGGCCTCCACCGTACGCGGCTCAAACAGGGCGGACGCGGACGCCGCTTTGCCATTCTTCGGCGCGGCTGCCGACTTCGGAGCCTTTTTGGTTTTGCCGTTGGCGGTAGAGTCGAAGATGTTGTCGAAGCCTTTCTTCTTTTCGGGCATCTCATCCTCCTTCGGCACGCGCCAACACCTCATCGGCGAGGCTTTCAAAATCAACAGTGCCTTTGCCCTGATCGCTGTTTTCGTAATCGAATATCGTTTGCGCCTTGCTGGGCGCCCCTTTCTGTTTGGTATTGATGCGAATCCGACTTTTAAAGACCTCGTCGCCGAAGTGGTCCAATAGCGTCTGCTCAACTTGGAACGTGATCGATTCGCGCCGATCATACATGGTGATGACGTAGCCGAGTACCTTGAGTTTCGGGTGCAGCTTATCGCGCACCTTGCGCACGGTTTCGAGCAGGAACTTTAGGCCAAGCAAAGGCAAGAATTCGCAGGACACTGGCACGACAACGAAATCGGCCGCAACCAAAGCGTTGACCGTCAGCAGGCCAAGATAGGGGCCGGTGTCGATGATGGCGTAGTCATACTGGTCGCGAACGGGCGCCAAGAGGTTCCGCAGAAACAACTCACGGCCCATCATCGCCGCCAGGTTGAGGTCGGCATTGGCCAACGATTCGCCCGCCGGAGCGAGAAATAGGTTCTCTTGTTTGGTGGGAACGACGATCGAAGCCAGCGAACCCTCATTGAGCAGTATCTCGCACATGCCCGGTTCGCCTTCGCCCAACATACGGTACAACACCTGCGTGGCATTGCACTGGGCATCGAGGTCGATGAGTAAAACCTTACGGTTGCGGCGAGCCAAGCCAGCGCCAAGATTGACCGCTACCGTTGTCTTACCGACACCGCCTTTTTGGTTTGCTACGACAATGGTCTTCATCGCCCTTACACCCATTATCAAAAAGCAGACAAGAGTTACCATCGGGGCCGGGGACTGTCAATCGAATGTGGGCCGGTTATTGTGGCTGTTTCATTAATCGATGGCGGTCATGAACAGCGAGTTGACCGCAAGCAGCCAGGATGTCACGACCGCGCGATTTACGGACGATCACTGTCAGGTTCTTGTCCATCAGGATTTGTTGGAAACGAAGCACGGTCGCCTCGTCGGGGGCGGACAGGTCGGAACCGTCAAACGAATTGCAGGCGATGAGGTTGATCTTCGGCCGCAACGATTTCACCAGGTTGGCCAGCCGGCGGGCGTGTTCGTCGGAGTCATTCACCCCAGCGACCAATGCATATTCGAAGGTCAGGCGGCGCCGGTGTGCTAAGGGGTAGCGTTTGCAGGCGGCCAGCAACTCGGCCAAGGGGTACTTCTTGTTGATCGGCATCAGCCGATTGCGCGTTTCGTCGTCTGCCGCGTGCAAGCTGATCGCCAAACTGACTTCCACCTTCTGCCCCAAGCGGTCCATTTCCGGCACGACGCCGGCGGTCGACAAGGTTATCTTGCGCGGGCTCAGATTCGCGCCGTGATCATCGCGCCAGATACGCACGGCATCAACCACCTGATCGAAGTTGTCCAGCGGTTCCCCCATGCCCATCAGCACAATGTTCGTGATGCGGCGGTCGGGGTAGGTACGCTGGGTGGCATATAATTGCTCGACGATTTCTGCGGTGGTTAGATTTCGCACCCAGCCCATGGTGCCGGTCCGGCAGAAGCGGCAACCAAAACGGCAACCGATCTGCGAACTGACGCACAAGGTGAGCCGGCGGTCTTCGGGGATCAACACGCACTCGACCAGGTGGCCGTCATCGGTGCGCAGACCCAGTTTACAGGTGCCGTCTTCGCTACGCTGTTCCTCCACCACCGGTAGACGCATCAGGTGATAATGCTGCGCCAAGTCTGCCCGTAAATCCTTGGCGACGTCGGTCATTTCATCGAATGAAGCGGCGTCACGCCGGTGTAACCAGGCGAAAACCTGTCGCGCACGGAAGGGACGATGACCTAACGTCGCGAATTCGGCCTCCAATACGGGTAACGGTAGACTCTTGATGCTGCGTGGATTCACGCCGACAACTCCGCCGCGCTCTGGCCGGCCACGTGCCCGGTGGAAAACGCTGCTTGCAGGTTGTACCCACCGCTTTGGCCGTCAATGTCCAGCACCTCACCACAGAAAAACAACCCGGGCACGATCTTGCTCGCCATCGTGCGTGGATCAACCTCGGTAAGCGTCACTCCGCCGGCGGTGACCAGTGCTTGCGCCCAGCCGCCGGTGCCGGTTACCGGGAAAGCCAGGTCTTTGCACAGTGCACCAAGGGCCTGTCGTTGCTGGCGACTGACCTCACCGCAGCGCCGGTCGATATCGAGCTTGAGCCGTTTGACAAACAACGGGATCAGCGCCGCCGGTAGAAGGCCTTCCAAAACGGATTGCAGATGTGCCTTGCCATCGCGTTCACAGTCGCGGCGCAGACGGGCATCGAGTTTCTCCTGGTTGAGCGCCGGCTTTAGGTCAAGCGAGACCCGCGGTTTGGACAGACCGGCGACGTCACGCGCCAGTTGCAGTGGTATCGGGCCTTCGAGATTCTTGCCATTGAAAGTGGCCTCGCCGAAACCGTCACGGATGACGCGGTCGCCGTCTAGTAACGTGACCTTTACGTTGCGCAACTCGGCGCGCAAGTCAGGCAGAGTGTTCGCGATGAACAAAGGCGCCAGCGCGGGACGTGGAGTGACTACCTGATGCCCCAGCTCGTGGGCGAAACGGTAGCCGTCACCGGTCGAACCGGTCGCCGGATAGCTCTGACCACCGGTGGCGATGATCAACCGGGCGGTGGACAGTGTATAGCGTGGTCCGATGATCTGGAAACCATCGCTCGTGCGCTCGATTCGGCTCGCTGGCGTTTCGGTCCGAACGGCGGCGCCGGACGCCCGGGCATAGCGGTATAACGCATTGACGACATCGCTGGCTTTGCCGGAGGTGGGAAAGACTCGTCCGCCTCGCTCAACCGTGCAAGGGACTTGACGGCGTTCCAAGAGTTCGATGGTGTCGCGAACGAAAAACCGTGAGAAGGCGGAACGCAGGAAGTCGCCGCCGCTGCGGTAGCCGTCTAGAAACAGATCGACAGGCTTGTCGTTGGTTACATTGGAGCGGCCTTTGCCGGAAATGCCGACCTTCCGCGCGATCTTGGGCATTTTTTCGCACACCAGTACTTGGGCGTGATGTCGCGCCGCAGTTCCCGCTGCCACCAACCCCGACGCGCCGCCGCCGATCACAATGATGTCCCAGCGCTCCATGCGCGGATCGTAGTGGCGCTTGAACGCACTGTCAACGAATCGTTAGGATAGGGCGGCACTGGAGGAAACGATGAAGATCGCCGAAGCGGCCCGGGTCCTATGGGCCGGGTTCGACGGTACGACCGTCACCGATCATGTGCGCGAACTGCTGAAGCTTGGTGTCGGCGGGTTTACCCTGTTCGCACGCAACATTTCGACTCCGGCTCAGACCGCCGAACTGATTGCCGAGATCCGCAGTCTGGCCCCCGGGCGGCGCTTGCTTTTTTCGATTGACCAAGAAGGCGGCCGCGTGGCTCGGTTGCGCGAACCGGCCACCGTCTGGCCGCCATTGCGTGTCCTCGGACAGACCGGCGATGCGGATCTCGCCCACGCGTTCGGTATGGCACTGGCCAGGGAAATCGGTGCCATCGGCTTTGATGTCGATTTTGCTCCGGTGATGGATGTCGACACCAACCCGGTCAACCCAGTGATTGGTGACCGGTCACTGGCGCGTGACACGGCTACGGTGTCACGTCTGGGCGTTGCGTTGATTGAAGGCCTGCAAGGCGAGGGCATCTGGGCCTGTGCGAAACATTTTCCCGGGCACGGCGATACAGATCTCGACAGCCACTTGGCACTGCCGGTCCTGCGGCACGAGCGGCGGCGTTGGGACGAGGTCGAACTGCCGCCGTTCCGGGCGGCCGCAGCGGGGGGCGTGGCCGCCGTGATGACCGCGCACGTCATCGTCCAGGCGATTGACGCCGACCGGCCAGCGACGATGTCCGAGCGCGTATTGCGCATCCTGCGGGAGGAACTCGGCTACGCCGGCGTGGTCATATCCGACGACCTGGAAATGAAAGCGATTGCGGCGAACTTCGACCTTGGTGAAGCCGCGTTAGAGGCCGCGCGCGCCGGTGTGGATGTTCTGTTGTGCTGCCACACGCTGGAACACCAGGAAACGATTGTGCGGGCACTGTACGATGCCCATTGTCGTGGTGACCTGCCGCCATTACGCTTGGCGGAAATGGCCGCCAATGTCGCTCGTACGGCTAGCCGTTTTCGTCCGCTGGCGAAAACCGATCTCAAGGCGCTTGGCTGCGACGAACATCAACGCTTGGCTGAGATGATCAGGTGTCGCGGCGCGGGCTGAGGCGGGTTACAAGCGCCGGTAAATAGGCTATAAAGCACGCCATGTATACACACCGTCCGACATTTGCCTGGATCGACCTCGACGCGCTCGAGCACAACTATCGCGTGATCCGGAAACGGGTCGGAGCCGACATCGGCATCATGGCTGTGGTCAAAGCCGATGCTTATGGCCATGGCGGCGTTCCCGTGGCGACCAATCTCGAACGCCTAGGCGCCGACTGTTTCGGCGTGGCCTTTGCGGAAGAGGGCATGGCCCTGCGCGAAGGCGGAATCACCAAGCCGATTCTCATTCTGGGTGGCATTTATCCCGGTGAGGTAATCAAGGCCTTCCGCTACAATCTGACGCCGGTCGTGATCAGCCTGGAAAACGGGTTGGAACTGGCGCATGAGGCGCGCGAACGGCGGCTTCGTTTCCAGGTACACGTCAAGGTCGACACCGGCATGACTCGGATTGGCATCCCGGTGGCTGAAGCCAAAGAGGCGATCCAGCAACTAGTGGCACAAGATTCGCTGGCGATCGAAGGGATCATCAGTCACTTCGCCACGGTGGAACCGGATCTCGGTTCGACCTACTGGGATCAGCTCACCGCCTTTCGCAGTTTGTTGGCCGAGTTAGAAACGCTGGGTATCAACCCGCCGATGAAGCACATCGCCAATTCGGCGGCTTTGTTGGGCGCACCGAAACCACCGTTCAATTTCGTTCGGCCGGGCATTGCGCTCTACGGGGCGTATCCGGGCGCCGGTTTTGAGAACGTGCTCGACCTGCAACCGGTGTTCAGTCTGACTACCGAGATTTTTCACCTCAAACATGTGCCGGCCGGCACGCCGATCAGCTACGGCGGCACCTATTTGACCCAGCGTCCGAGTGTGATCGCGACTTTACCCATGGGCTATGCCGATGGGCTGAACCGCCAACTCAGCAATCGTGGCCACGTGTTGGTGCGCGGGCAGCGGGCGCCGATCGTCGGCACGGTTTGCATGGACATGACCATGGTCGACGTCACCGATATTCCCGGCGTGACCATCGGCGACGAGGTGGTGTTTATCGGCCGCCAGGGCGGCGATCGGATCACCGCCGAAGAGGTCGCCGAAATCTGCGGCACCATCTCCTACGAGGTGTTCTGCCACATCAACCAGCGCGTCTCGCGCGTATATTTCCGTGGGGGGAAACGGGGTGTGGCTCAGCCCCTTTGAGCGGCTCGGCGCAGGCCTGCTTCTGTTCGTGGAAGAAGTTGGCCGCGTGATGACTACGCTCGGCCGCACCTTGTGGTGGTTGCCCCGCCGTCCTTATCGTTTGGCCTTGCTCCTGCGGCAATTCGATGTTGTCGGCGTGCAGTCGTCGTTTATCATCATCTTAACCGCGACCTTTACCGGCGCAGTCTTTTCGTTGCAGAGTTCTTATGCGTTTAAGCTGTTCGAAGCCAACACGATGGTCGGGCCGACCGTCATTCTGGCGCTCACCCGAGAATTGGGGCCCGTGCTTACCGCGCTGATGGTGATCGGCCGTGTAGGTTCGTCCATGGCGGCGGAAATCGGCACCATGCGCGTCACTGAGCAGATTGACGCTCTGGAATCGATGGCGGTCAACCCCGTGCAATACTTGATTGTGCCGCGGGTTGTGGCTTCGATCATTATGATGCCGCTGTTGGCCACGGTGTTCGATTTCGTTGGGGCGGTCGGCAGTTGGGCGGTCACCACCAAGTTGCTGGGTGTGCCGAGCACTGATTTTCTCGACAAGGTGATCTACTACGTGGACTTCGACGACTATTACATCGGCGTCATCAAGGCGGCAGTGTTTGGACTGATCATGGCCTTGATCGGTTGTTATCAGGGCTTTTACACTTCGCGCGGCGCGGAAGGCGTGGGCCGCGCGACGACCCAGAGCGTGGTCATCGCCTCCGTGACGGTCATGGTGGCGAACTACTTCCTGACCGCGTTGTTGTTCTAGGGGAGGGAATATGCCGGAGACCGTGTTCGTCGTCAATCCGAATAGCGCCAACGGTTCAACACGACGCCTGTGGCCCGAGATCGCAGCGGCGGCGCGGGCGGAAATAGACGACTTCGAGGTCCTGTTCACCGAGAGACCCGGCCATGCGACCGATCTGGCGCGGCAAGTGGCAAGCTCGAACGCGAAACTGCTTGTTTCGGTCGGCGGCGACGGCACCGGCAATGAAGTGCTCAATGGCCTGATGAAGTCCGACGGCACGCCGCTTAACCCCAACCTCGAATGGGGGATTGTCTGTATGGGCACCGGTGGCGACTTTCGCAAAACCGTCGGGATCCCTAAGGATTTCGTTGCGGCGATCAAGCTGCTCAAAACCGGCAAAGCCACACCGATCGATGTCGGCCGCATGGAGATGACCGGACACGACGGCCGCTTGGTCGTCCGCTATTTCTTGAACATCACCTCGTTCGGCATTGGCGGAGAGGTGGACGCGCGAGTTAACCGCACAACCAAGGTCTTCGGCGGCTTCGTCAGCTTCGCCTGGGCCAGTATTACTTCCATCGTGACCTTTAAAAACAAGCTCGTGCGCTTGGTTTTGGACGACGCGCACGATCTGGGCGAACGCCGCATCTTCAACGTCGCCGTGGCCAACGGCCAGTTTTTCGGCGGTGGCATGCACGTGGCACCGATGGCGAATATTTCCGACGGCATATTCGATGTGGTCGTGCTGGGCGACTTCAAATTGGGCGAGATCCTGGTGCAGATGCCCAAGATCTATCAGGCCAGGCATTTGGGCCACTCGAAG
Source organism: uncultured bacterium (assembly GCA_964511015.1). GTDB lineage: Bacteria > Lernaellota > Lernaellaia > Lernaellales > Lernaellaceae > FEN-1099. Next base: position 97,915 of record CAZEDX010000001.1, read on the forward strand.
GTCGAGCACTATCACGCGCGCAAGGTCGTGGCGACTTCCGACGAAACCGTCTTGCTCGATGTCGACGGTGAACAGCCGGGCCGCTTGCCGACTACCTTTACGATTTGTCCCGGCGCGGTAAAAATCCGCGTGCCGGCGTGATCCTTTTTCCGGAGGCGAATGGTGAACAAGCTGACTCTGACCCAAAGTGAAAGACTCTACGCCGAGGCGCGCACGCTCATTCCGGGCGGCATGCTGGGCATTCGGCGTCCGTACAATTTTGTTCCGGGCGAGTACCCGGTCTTTCTCGAAAAGGCCCGCGCGGGTCACGTGTGGGATGTCGACGGCAATCGCTATATCGATATGCTGGCGGCGTACGGCCCGATCATTCTCGGCCACCGTGAGCAGGAAATCGACGACGCCGTAATCGCCCAGATGGCGAACGGCTTTTGCATGAACCTGGTGCAACCCGTGCAAAACGAATTGGCCAAGACCTTGATCCGCCTGATCCCGTGCGCGGAAAAGGTGATCATGGTGAAAACCGGCTCCGATGCGACGACCACCGCCATTCGCATCGCCCGCGGCTACACCGACAAACTCAAGATTCTGCGTTGCGGCTATCACGGCTGGCACGACTGGTGTGTGGAAGTACACGGCGGCGTGCCGCAAAAGTTGTGGGAAGACACGCACGAGTTCCACTACAACGACCTGGACGGCGTCGACCGTCTGCTCGAACAGCATCGCGGCAACGTGGCGGCGATCATCGTCACGCCGGTCGGCCACCCGCTGGCCCACCCGGTGCAGGCGCCGGCGCCAGGGTTTTTGGAAGGCCTGCGCGAACGCGCGACCGCGCATGGCGTTGTGTTGATCTTCGACGAAATCCGCAGCGGTTTCCGTATCGCGCTCGGCGGTGCGCAGCAGCGCTACGGCGTAACGCCCGATCTGTCCACCTTCGGCAAGGCGATGGCCAACGGCTACCCGATCAGCGCTGTTGTCGGTAAGGCGCCGATCATGGACGTTGTCGAAAGCAAGGTCTTCATCTCCAGCACCTTCTTCCCCAATTCGTTGGAAATGGTGGCGGCGATGAAGACGATCGAGATTCTCGAACGCGAGAACGCCCTCGATACACTATGGGCTCGCGGCGAGAAGTGGTTGGCCGACGTCCGTGAAATCGTCGAACACTCTGGCGTGGCCGCCGAATTGAGCGGCGTTCCACCAATGCCGTTTATCACGTTCCCCGCCGATGCCGACAAGAAATACAAAGAGCGCCGCGTGGGCTTCTACACGGAGATCATCCGCCGCGGTGTGTTTTTGCAGCCGTTCCACCACGGCTACATCATGTGCCGCCACACCGACGAGGATCTTGCACACGCCGCGCAAGCGATCAAAGATTCGCTGGCGGCGATTCGCGACTGAGGGTCATGACGAGCGAGCGACCATCCGGCTTGGCGTTTGGCGCTCGCTTTTCTTTTGCCGCTGTCGCACACGCGACGCGACAATATGCTCGCGGTCAAGTGCCCGTTGACGTTGTGCGGTAGCAAAGAGTTGACGGTGCTGCGGCGGCCGGAGTAGCGCTCAGGGCAGTACGGCGGTGGCTTCGATTTCCACCAGCAAACCCGGCTCGATCAGGCGGCTGACCGCGACGGCGGTCATCACCGGGTAATGTGTGCCGAAAACCAGGCGGTAGACCGGCGCCAGCTCCTTGCGACTGGCTAGGTAGATGTCCATGTCCGTCACGTAGATGGTCAAGCGCGCGATGTGTTCGATTTCGCCGCCGGCGGCGGTCACCACCGTACGCACGTTCTCCAACGCCTGCCGGAACTGCTCGACGAATTCTCCTGCGATTTTCTCGCCGCGCTTGCCGACCTGTCCGGCCACGAACAGAAGCCGGCTACCTGTCGCGACTATGCCGTGGCTGTAGCCGCGCGCCGGGGTGAGGGACGGGGGATTGACCGGCCGAGGCATCAGGTCAGTCCGCGCTCGGTCATCTTGTCGATAATGAAGCTGGCGACGTGCTCGGCATAGGTGCCGCGGCCGAAGCCGGCGTCGTAGCCGAGTTCGAGCGCGAGCTTGTGCTCGATGCGCGGCCCGCCGCAGATCAGCAGGGTGCGATCGCGAATGCCGGAGGCCTCGACCAGTTCGACCATGCGCGACAGGTTTTGCCGGTGAAAGCCTTTTTCGGTGACCACCTGGCTGACCAGAATGGCGTCGGCGCGTTGTTTGATCGCGTAGTCGAGCAGTGTCTCCGGCGGCACCTGCGCGCCGAGATTACGCGCGTCGATCATCGCATAGCGCTCGAGGCCGTAATGGCCTTTGTAGCCCTTCATGTTCATGATCGCGTCGATGCCGACGGTATGCGCGTCGGTGCCGATGCACGCGCCGACCACCACGAGTTGGCGGTTGAAACGGCGGCGGATCTCCTCATCGGCTTCCGGCCGCGAAAAGACCTTCACCTCGATCTTCGGCACTTGAATCTGCGAGACGTCGACCGAACGCTCGGTGTGGCCGTACACGACGAAGAAGGTGAAGCCGCCGAGGTCCTGGCTGTGCACCACCGACGGGTCCTTCAGGCCGAGTTTCTGCGCCATCTGTTTGGCCGCTTCGATTGCCTCGGGCGTCAACGGCAGCGGCAGCGTGAAGCTCATTTGCACGGCACCGTCGTTGATCGTATCGCCGTACGGGCGCACCTTGGTCAGGTCCAGTTGTTTGCCTTTAATGACGGGCATGGACCTTCTCCGTAAGAATCGTCAGTAGGGGATTGGCGTAGTTCGGGGCCTTGGCCACTACGCCGTCGCCGCCCTTGCCGCCGCCGGGCGCGCGTTTGATTTCCGCAAACATGCCGTCGGCGATGGCCTGGAACAGGCCGATCTTGGCGATTTGTTCGAGCATCGCGATCGCGCGGTCGAGCACCGCGGCGCTACGCTGTAACATCCAGGAGTCGGGTTTGACCGCGAGGTTGTCGGCCAAATGACGGGCGGCGTTGAAGGTTAGCTTGGCGTTGTTGATGGCCAGCGCACGATCCATCAGATACGGCGTATGCATGGCCTCGGTGAGCATGCCGAGCAACTGAATCGATTGGCCGGTCAGCACGCCGGTGAAGTTGAACAGCGTATTTAGCGCATAACCGCGAAACACGTCGCCAGTCATGTGCTTGGTCGGCGGCATGTACTTGATCGGGTGATCCGGAAACACCTCGCGGATCAGCAGTGCCTGCGCCAGTTCGTACAGGTAGCTGTCCGGCATTTCCGGGTAGACCTCGAACGCATGGCCCAGGCCCATCAGATCGGCGGTCAGGCCGGCTTCATACGCGAATCGTTCGTTGATCAGATCGCTGGCGATTACCGTATGCGCTGCTTCGACCGCGTCCGCAGTTGTCAGGTAGTTGTCTTCGCCGGTGTTGATAATGATGTGCGCGTAGGCGCTGATCATCCGGGACAGATGTTGATCGACAAACGTGCGCAACGGATTGATGTCGCGGAACAGGATGCCGTACATCGAATCGTTCAGCATCATGTCGAGCCGTTCGAGTGCGCCCATCGCCGCGATCTCGGGCATGCATAGGCCGGAGGCGTAGTTCACCAAGCGAATGTACCGCCCGACCTCGCGGCTGACCTGGTCGAGCGCCTCGCGCATCACGCGGAAGTTGGCCTGGGTGGCATACGTGCCACCGAAGCCAGTGGTGGTGATGCCTTCCGGCACGTAGTCGAGCAGGCTTTGTGCGGTGGAACGGATCACGGCAATGATGTCGGCACCCTGTCGCGCGGCCATTTGGGCCTGCACGACGTCTTCGTAGATGTCGCCGGTGGCGACGATCACGTAGAGCCACGGCTGCTCGCCCTGGCCCAGTTCGTTCAGGAACCCGTCGCGCGTGGCGACCTGTTGATCGACGCGGCGGAAGCTCTCGCGCAAAAGCCGTTCGGCTTCGGCGCGCGCCGCGACCGGGTTTTCCGGATGGTAATCGCGCAAGTCGACCTTCTCTTCGCTGACCAGGTGCGCCAGTTCGCGCAAGGTGAGGCCGCGTTCCTTGGCCGCCTGGGCCACCAGCGGCGCGACGCCTTCCGCCAAACGCAGGCGCAGGTGTTTGATCAGTACATTCGGGTAGGGGATGTCATCTTCGTCCGCGCCCTCGAGCCCCATCAGGCGCAGCGTCGCGCGTTCGGCGCTGTCGGTGGTGTGAGCTAGAATCTGGGCGAGGATCGGTTCGGTCACCGCGCGCGCGAGTTCGCGTGCGTGACGAATTTTCCCCTGGTCCAGTCCGAGTCGCATCGTTCTCCTCGCCAACGGCGAGACGCCGCTCCGGCGTCGCGCCGCGAAAAATCAGTTGGGGGCCGGCTCGTGGCGCATGCCGCCGACCACGTCGAGCAGCGGCACCTCGGGCGCCACCGCCCGCAAGGCCTCGAACAGTTCCTCGCCTTCAAAACGGCGCAGCAGGCCGAGCGGATTGGCCGCGGCCATCATTAAGCGCAATCGGCGCATAACGAACACACCGGGCGAGGTGCGCTTCAGTTTGCGCCATAGCGGTTGAGCAATGAACATCTTGGTGGCGTCTTCCACGATCAGCGGCACGCGGCGCAGCGTTTCCAGATGACGATCGGCGACCGCGTCGGTGAGCGGCCCGATTACGCACCCGGCATCGGCGTCGGCCGGGTCGTGCTGCCAGACCCCGCCACGCCGCCAGTGCAGGCCGAGGGTCAGATCGGCGGGAGGCATTAGTTCGGGCGCCGCTTTCGGCAAGGTGAACAACTCCACCTGATAGCCGAACCATCGTGCGATGCGACCCGGATCGGGTGCGACATCGGCGGACACCACTAGCGCCAGCCGGGCACCGTCGTGCGACGCGGCCTGCGTCCGCCGTTCAAACGCGCCGTCAATCAACTGGTGCGAGCAGCCGAGCTTTTGCAAACGCTCGACCACGTTCCAGACCTGACGGTTCGTGTCGGGCCCGATGATTTCCACTGTTGCTTCCTTGGCCGCGCGGCCGATGGCCATGCGGCCGAGCGGTGTGGAGAAGGGCAGCGTTTCGACCGGAAAGGCTGCCGCGCCGAGGCGCGTCAGCTCGCCTTCGGTGGTGACGAAGTAGTTGCCGCGCAGCAGCTTCACCGGTGGCTTCGGGTGCCGCCAGATGACGTCTTCGGGTTCGCCATCGCGGCCGATGGTGGTCAGGCCGATCGGTGTGCGCAGACGCAGGTACAATTCATTGTTGAGTAGATTCAACAACGTCGTCTTGCCCGCGTTCTTGCACGAGCCGACGATGTAGAGCGGACCGGGCAGCGCGGCAATGGCGTCGAACACCCGCATCAGTCTTCCAGCTTCCGGAACTTGGGTTCAATGGCCAGATCGGGCGAACGCATCAGGCACGCCGGGCCCACGGCGCTGCGGTAACGTTCGTCGTTGCATGCCGGGTCGGAACCGCAAATCGAATCGTAGCGGTGCGGCTCGTTGTAGGAAATGATCTGCCCTTCGTAGTTGCGCAGCACCACTTGGTCGTCGGAACGGCTGATCGTATAAGTTGGCATGAGCGGCACCTTGCCGCCGCCGGCCGGACAGTCAACGACAAAGGTCGGCACGGCCAGGCCGGAGGTGTGGCCGCGTAGCGCTTCGAGAATTTCAATGCCTTTGCCGATGCTCGTGCGGAAATGACTGATCCCTAAGGTCAAGTCGCATTGGTAAATGTAGTACGGACGCACGCGTGCGCGCAGCAGTTCCTGCACCAGACGCTTCATAACATGGGGGCAGTCGTTCACGCGGCGCAATAGCACTGACTGGTTACCTAGTGGAATGCCGGCGTCGGCCAGCCGTTCGCAAGCCTCGACCGCTTCCGGGGTCAGTTCGGTGTAGTGATTGAAGTGCGTGTTGACGTACAGCGGGTGGTAACGCCGCAACATCTTCACCAGCCCCGGAGTGATGCGGTACGGATTGACCACCGGCGAGCGCGTGCCGATGCGGACGATCTCCACGTGCTTGATCTGACGCAGACGGCGGAGTATCGATTCGATTCGGCCATCGGACATGGTTAGCGGATCGCCGCCGCTGATGATCACATCGCGAATCTGTTTGCGTTTGCGGATGGCCGCGAGCTGCTGTTCGATCACCTTGTCGGCGATCTGCTCGTCATGCTCGCCGACTTTCCGGCGGCGGGTGCAATGCCGGCAGTACATGTTGCAGACGTCGGTAACGAGCATCAGCACGCGGTCGGGGTAACGATGCGTCAGGCTGGGGGCGATTTGATCGCGGTCTTCGTCAAGCGGGTCGACCAGATCACCAAACGCGGTTTGCAGTTCCTTGACCGAGGGGATTGCCTGCAAGCGGATCGGACAATGCTCGTTATGGATGTCGATCAGGCTGGCGTAGTAGGGCGTGATCGACATGCGAAACGAACCGAGCACCCGCCGAATGCCCTCGATCTCTTCTTCATTGATCTGCGGGAAGACCTCGTGCAACTGCTCCACGGTGGAGATGCGGTTGCGGATCTGCCATTTCCAATCCGTCCATTGCTTCCGCGAAACCCGGGTAAAAGCCGCGGCGCGCTTCAACTGACCCATCGCAAGCACTCCTGTCAGCGAACGTAACGTTCGGTATAGACCTGGCGCAAGTAAGGCGATTCACGCATCAGATTCAAGGTGATTGCGGCGTGACCCTTCGCGTATCCGTTGCCGATGATCATCGTGATATCCTTGCCGATGCCTTCGGCTCCCAGCGCCGCCTTGGTGAAGCTGGTGGCCATGGAGAAGAAGTAGACGATGCCGCCGTCGCGGCACGGCAGAATCGAGCCCATTTCGCAGTTCTCGCGGCTGACGCAGTTGATCACGACGTCGACCAGCTGCCCGCCATTGGCCTTTTCCACCGCGGCCAGCATGCCCAGGGCGTCGTCGGCGGCGGCGATCACGACTTCGTCAACGAAGCCCGAATTGCGTACGATCGCAACCGCATCTTCGCGCCGCACGCTGGCGATCACCTTGCCGGTCACGCCGGCGCGCTTGCGAGCCTCGTAGCAGCATAGCAAGCCGCTCTTGCCGTTGGCGCCGATGATCAACACCGAGTCGCCCGGTTTGACCAGACGCGCGACCTGGGCGGGAGCGCCGGCCACATCGAGCACGGCCAGGGCGAGCTTTTCGTCGAGGTCGTCAGGCAGCTTGGCCCAGATCGCGCTCTCGAACAGAACGGCCTGGCCTTGAATATCGACCTGATCGTTCTCCTTGCGGATGGCAAGAATCTTGTCGATGCGTAACGGCGTCAGGCTAAGGCTGACCAGGCTGGCGATCTTGTCGCCGACCTGCAGGCCGATTTTGCCCTGCAGCGCCTCGCCGATCTTGGCTACTTTGCCGATGAACATGCCGCCCGAGCCGGTCCACGGGTTCTGGTGTTTGCCGCGCTCGGCCACGATGCCGAGCATGATCTTCTTGATTTCTTCGTCCTTGCCGCCGGCGTGGTCTAGAATCGTCTTGAAGCTGGCGGAATCGACGTTGAGTGTGATCACGTCGCATAGGATTTCATTGTCGTAGATCTCCGAAAAGTCGTTGTTGATGCGCTTGGCTGGTTGGGGCAGCACGCCGGCGGGTTCGATGACGCGATGCACACCATACCGGTTCCCCTTTTTTTGCATGGCCGTTTCCTCCTACCGTAGACCAAGTGTCTTCTTGGTTTCTTCGACGGTGGCCACCTCGTGGCCCATTTCGTGAATGAAGCCGGCAACGCGTTCGACCAATTGCGCGTTGCTTTCGGCCTTGGTTCCCTTGCGTAGATAAATGTTGTCCTCGAAACCGACGCGCGGATTGCCGCCGAGCAGTACCGTCGCCGGGTTCATGAAAGCACTGCCGCGACCGCCGATGCCGATGCCGCTCCAGACGGCGCCGGGGGGCAGGGCGTCGATCATTGCCAACAACGTGTGCATGTCGGCCGGCGCCGCGCCAGGCACGCCGAGCACGAAGCTGAAATGATAGGGCGGCTCGAGAAGGCCTTCGTTGATGATGATCCGAGCGTTGTTGATGTGGCCCAGATCGAAGCATTCCAGCGTCGGCTTGGTGCCGGCTGCCTTCATCCGCCGGGCATACTCGCGCATTTGCGGCAGACTGTTGGGCAGAATCTCATCGCCGAAATTCACCGAACCGCAATCGAGACTGGCCAGCTTCGGCGACAAGCTCACCGGCTGCAGGCGCTCGTCGTCGCTCATGCCGACCGCGCCGCCGGTCGTCGTTTCGATCAGAATCGGACACGCCGCCTGGATACGTGCGATCGCCTCGGCGAAGATGCCGCGGTCTTGGGTGGGCGTGCCGTCCGGGCGACGGACATGCAGATGTAGAATCGAAGCGCCGGCGTCAAATGCGCGTTTGGCTTCGGCCGCGATCTCGGCCGGCGAGATAGGCAGGTTTGGACACTGCTCGCGGGTCGTTTCCGCCCCGGTTACCGCACAGGTAATGAAGAGCTTCGCCATCGTTCGCTCCCGTTTCCATCGGCCCCGTTCCGCCGCAAAAACCGGTACTTGCTGTTACTTACCGGAATAGGGCGGGAGTGTAATCCAGCCGCGCGGCAGCGGCAACCCCAAGGAGTATTTTACAGCCCGTAAAGTCCTACCCCCGGTTGGCGAAGGATGGCAGTGTGTTAGACTACCACCGTTACAAACATTTCGTTGGTGTGAGGGAAGTATGGACAAGAAGAGCCCGATCGATCGGCTGGAAGAGATGAACGCCCAGGCGCTGCTGGGCGGCGGTGAGAACGCCATCGCCGCCCAGCACGAGGCAGGCAAGTTGACGGCCCGCGAGCGGTTGGCGTTGTTGTTCGATCTGGGCAGCTTCCGCGAGATCGACCGGTTTGTCGTTCATCGCTGCAACGACTTTGGCATGGCCGACAAGAAGGTGTTGGGCGACGCGGTGGTGACCGGCTACGGTACGATCAACCAACGAACCGTCTTCGCTTACGCGCAGGACTTCACCGTGTGGGGCGGATCGCTTTCTGAAGTGGTCGCTGAAAAAATCTGCAAGGTGATGGACCTCGCCCTGAAAAACGGCGCGCCGATCGTCGGCCTCAATGATTCCGGCGGCGCCCGCGTACAGGAAGGCGTAGCCAGCCTGAAAGGATACGGCGAGATCTTCTACCGCAACACGATGGCGTCCGGCGTGATTCCGCAAATCACCGCGATCCTCGGCCCCTGTGCCGGCGGCGCAGTCTACAGCCCGGCCATCACCGACTACATCTTCATGGTCGACCGCATCAGCCACATGTTCATCACCGGACCGGGAGTGATCGAGACGGTGACCGGCGAGAAGGTCGGCATGGAAGAACTGGGCGGCAGCGAGGCGCACGCGAGCATCAGCGGCGTGGCTCACTTCGCCCTGCCCGACGAGCACACGTGTCTGGCGACGGTGCGGCGATTGCTATCGTATTTCCCGAGCAACAACCACGAGGAATCGCCGAGCTACGTGGTGGAAGACCCGGCCGAACGGGAAGACGCTGCGCTCGACACGCTCGTCCCGGAGAATCCGAATCTGCCCTACGACGTCAGCGAATTGATCCAGCGCGTGGTCGACCACAATTCGTTCCTGCCGACGCATGCGCACTATGCGCCGAATCTGGTGATCGGCTTCGCGACATTGGGCGGCAAAGCGGTCGGCATTGTGGCCAACAACCCGGCCCAAAAAGCGGGCGCGCTCGACATCGACGCCAGCCTGAAAGGCGCGCGGCACGTGCGCTTCTGTGACGCGTTCAACATCCCGATCGTCACCTTCTGCGATGTGCCCGGCTTTCTACCCGGCGTGCATCAGGAGCACGGCGGTATCATCAAACACGGCGCAAAGTTGATCTACGCCTACGCCGAGGCGACCGTGCCGAAGATCACGGTCGTGCTGCGCAAGGCCTACGGCGGAGCATTCATCGTGATGGGCTCGAAGCATTTGGCGGCCGATATTAACTATGCGTATCCGGCGGCCGAGATCGCGGTGATGGGGCCCGATGGCGCGGTCAATGTGGTGTTTCGCAAAGACATCGCGGCGGCGGCCGACCCGGCGGCACGGCGTCAGGAACTGATCGATGAGTACCGCGCGAAATTCGCGAACCCCAATATCGCCGCGGGACGAGGGTTCATCGACGAGGTGATCGTGCCGCGGCAGACGCGGCGCAAGTTGATTGAAGCGCTGCGTCTGTTGCGCAACAAGCGCGCGCAACTGCCGCCGAAAAAACACGGCAACATCCCCCTCTGATTTTAAGGGCAGGAGAAGACCCATGCGTCCACTGGCTATCGTCATTCTAGCCGCGGGCAAAGGCACGCGCATGAAATCCGACCGCGCCAAGGTGCTGCACGAACTGTGCGGGCAGCCGATGATCGCCTATCCGATCGAAATGGCGCGGCAGCTCAAGCCGCAAAAAATCGTGCTGGTCGTCGGCCACCAGGCGGAAGCCGTGCGCGACGCCGTCACCATGCGCTTCCCGCGCTTGCCCATCGAATTCGCGCTGCAGGAAAAACAGGAAGGCACGGGCCATGCGGTGTTGCAAACAAAGGGCGCGTTGGTCGGCTTCGACGGCGACGTGTTGATCCTCTACGGCGACGTGCCGCTGCTGCGCGTGGAGACGATCCAAGCTTTTCGGCGCCTGTACCGGCAGGGCGGCAATCGCATTGCCGTAGTGTCGACGGTGATGAGCGACCCGACCGGCTACGGCCGTTGCGTCGTCGATGACGAGGGCGAATTGATTCGCGTGGTCGAAGAGAAAGACTGCACGACCGAGCAGCGGACGATCGCCGAGATCAACGCCGGCATCTACCTCGTCGACGCCGCTCTGCTGTGGTGGGCGCTCGCGCGCATTGGCCGCAACAACGCGCAGCGCGAGATGTACTTGACCGATATCGTCGGCACCGCGCGGGCCAAGGGCGAACGCGTTCGTGTGCATTGCGTTCCCGATGCCTTCGAGGTGCTCGGCGTCAACTCGCGCGTCGAACTGGCGCAGGCCGCGGCGGACATTCGCCGGCGGCTGGTCAAGGCCATGATGCGGGACGGCGTGACCTGTCTGGACCCGGCCACTTGTTATCCGGACTTCGGCGTATCGGTCGGCGGCGACACGGTAATCGAACCGAACGTGATGCTACTGGGCCGCACGCGAATCGGGCGCGGCTGTCGCATCGGGCAGGGGTGCCGTTTGGAGAACGTCATCGTCAAGGATGGCGGCCGCATCGCACCCTACTGCGTGTTGAACGACCTCACCGTGGCACGCGACACCAGCGTCAGTCGGAACTAATGCCTACTGTCCGGCGGACGGCGGCGCGGCCGAGGCTGGCGTGGGCGCGGGCGCGGCGGTGGCGGCGAAGCGGAAGGTATAGATGATTTCCACCACCATGTTGTTCTTCGGCCAGTGCTGGTTCGCCAGCAGGCCGGTCAGGCACTGCGTCACGGCGGGCACGTGCAGAGTGTCATCGAGAATCGTCGAAGAACGCATCGCCCCGGTCGGCTCGATCAGAATGCGCACCTTGATCTGGCCGGACGCTTGCGGCTGCTGCGCCAAGGCATTGGAATAACATTTAAGAACTTTTTCGTTGAGGCGATTGAGCTCGATGCGGTATTGGCCTCCCGCGATGCTGCTCGGGTCGACGTGCAGAATCTCTTCCGCGACGACGACGGCAAACGACACGGCCACCACCAGCACGCACAGTACAGCAATGCGGCGCATGAGTCCCTCCCCGAGATTTGCGCTTATTATACCCCAAACCAGGGACAAATAGACCAGCCTATTCAACGGTCGCGTATTGCCCGGCAATGAACGTGATTCGAATTCGCGCAGGCCGATGGCTGTAAGCGTCGTTGTGCGCCAAATGCCGTGTTTTCGCCAGAACGACCAGTCGCTAGTGTTTGAAAATGTTGATTAGATGTCGCGGTCAATCGTCGTATAACGACCGGTAAAAAGGGCAACATGCAGCGTGCAAGTACTTGATTATGCTGACAACAAAATGTCGGAAAATGCAGTTTTTCGCCCGTGTTTTTGGGGATGCAATAAAAATTTTCGGACTACAAAAACAAGGAGTAAACACGTCGATGATTCCGCAAATCGCCCGTGTTTGAAACGCCTGAGCAACTCATTTGAAAAGCCCGTTCGTTTCTTTTCGTAAAGACCTTCTTTTTGTCCCGATGAAAAGTTTTCATACGCTACGGATAATAGTCCCCCAAGCCGGGTACACAGGTTTGCCCTTAACCAGAACGGGAAAAACCTGTCGTGTGATTGACCGTGGGGAGTTGCTCCCCGGTGGGGAAAAAATCCCCATTTATACCACTCAATTCTTCGCTCTAAACGATCCTGGGCTGTCGGTGCATGCATCGAAAAAGCTATAGGAATTAGAATGTTACAAATATTTACTGCGAAAAACCCCTATTCGGCATGCCGGATGCACAGTCGGGATGCGCCTAAAGGTGTTCTGTTTGGTTCGCGAGAACGAATTGACGGGAGGATTGGTCATGCCCGGTCACAGCAAGTCGGCGGACCTCTGTTCTACCTGCGTGAACCAAACCACTTGCATGTACCACCGGAAAGGTGCGCCACCTGTTTTGGAATGTAACGAATTCGATTTCGTGGGCGCAGTGAGTGCTAGCCGGCCGGCGAAGGTGAAAGCGGCGGCCGACACGACCAAACCGGCGGAGCGCGTGCGCTTCGACGGGGTATGCGTCACCTGTGCGCAACGGGGCACTTGTTCTTTATCGCACACGCCGGGCGGTATCTGGCATTGCGAGGAGTATGTTTGAACGCCGCGGATCACCGTGGCCGTGGAGACGATCGGCATGAGTTCTGACGACATTAGCAGCATCGTGAGTAGACACAAGAACGACCGCGGCGGTTTGATTGCAACCTTGGAAGAAATCCAGGCCCGCTACGGCTATCTGCCGGAAGCCGCCTTGCGCCGGGTGGCCGAAGAGTCCGACTGGTCGCTGGTCGACATTTACGGCGTAGCCACCTTCTACAAGGCGTTCAGCCTCAAGCCCCGCGGCAAGCACCTCATTTTGCTTTGCATGGGTACGGCCTGCCACGTGCGCGGCGGGCCGGCGCTGCTGAAGGAGTTCAGCCGGTTGCTGGGCATCGGAGCCGGCGAAACCACTGCCGACCGCGAATTCTCGCTGGAGACGGTCAACTGCCTTGGCGCCTGCGCCCTTGGGCCGACGGTAGTGGTGGACGGCCGGTACTATCCACACGTCACGCCGGCGCAGGTCAAAGGCATTATCGAACAGACACGCGAGGGGTGGGACAAGGTGGCCATGGAGGGGGACCAGCGGGTTTTCCCGGTCGAGGTCAGTTGTGCGCGCTGCAACCACAGCCTGATGGATCCGCAATATCTGATCGACGGCCATCCGTCGATTCGCGTCAGTATTGCCTTTGGCAGCAAACACGGTTGGCTGCGCCTTTCGTCGTTGTACGGCAGCTACAATGTGGAGGCCGAATACGAGGCACCGCTCGACACGGTGGTCAACATGTTTTGCCCGCATTGTCACACGGAGCTGCTGGGCTCCATGGATTGCCCGGAGTGCGGGGTGACGATGGTCCCGATGATCGTGCGCGGCGGTGGCGTGGTGCAGATCTGCTCGCGCCGTGGCTGCAAGGGACACATTTTGCACGTTGGTTGATTCGCCGGCGGGCGAATTCGCACAAGAAAGGTACTGATTTATGCCGCAGATTAGAAACCTGGCCGGGTTCAAGAACTACCGTCTTCTGGTGATGGGCGAACCCGCCGACGACAAGCCATGCCTGGTGATTTGCGCCGGGACCGGCGGTCAGGCCAGTGGTTCCAATGACATCATGCGCATCATCAAGCGGCAGATTCTGGAGCGCGAACTCCATGACAAGCTGTCGTTGCGCACCACGGGCTGTCTCGGCTTCTGCGAAATGGATCCGTTCATCATCGTGGAGCCGGGACACCACCTATATCCAAAACTCAAGATGGAAGACGTGCCGGTCATCATCGACGCCACGCTGAAAGGCCAGGTGGTCGATCGGCTGTTGTATCGCGAGCCCGGTTCGAAAGAAGTGTTCGTTACCCAACACGAGATTCCATTCTTCCGCGGGCAGACCCGCACCATTTTGGGCCACAACCAGTTGCTCGACCCGATCCGCATCGTCGACTACATCCGTATCGGGGGCTATGCGGCGCTGGAAAAAGTGCTGGAAAACCCTGATCCGGAATGGATCGTGGCCGAGGTTGTCAAATCGGGTTTGCGCGGCCGCGGCGGCGCCGGTTTCCCGACCGGCAAGAAGTGGGATCTGGCGCGGCGGACGCCGGCCCCGACCGGTCAGAAATACGTCGTCTGCAACGCCGACGAAGGCGACCCGGGCGCGTACATGGACCGCAGTTTGCTCGAGGGCAATCCGCACGCCATTTTGGAGGGGATGATCATCGCCGGCATCGCCATCGGCGCGACGCGCGGCATTATTTACGTGCGCAGCGAATACCCGCTGGCCATCAAACACGCATTGATTGCCGTGCGTCAAATGCGTGAACTAGGTTTGTTGGGCGAGAACATTTTGGGCAGCGGCGTCAACTTCGACATCGAAATTGTGCGCGGCGCCGGCGCTTTTGTTTGCGGCGAGGAAACCGCGCTGATCCACTCGATCGAAGGCAAGATGGGCGAACCGCGCCAACGGCCGCCGTACCCGATTCAGAAAGGCATCTTCGGCTGCCCGACGTGCATCAACAACGTCGAGACGTTGGCCAACGTGGCGCCGATCATCAGTCAGGGCGCGGACGAATACATCAAGGTGGGCGTGCCCGGCAACACCGGCACCAAGATCTTCTCCCTGGTCGGCAAGATCAAGAACACCGGCCTGGTCGAGGTGCCGATGGGCACCAAGATCAGCGAGATCGTGCATGAGATCGGCGGCGGCGCGGTGGGCAAGGCCCGTGTAAAAGCGGTGCAGACCGGCGGTCCGTCGGGCGGCTGCATTCCGGCCGCGCGTTTCGATCTGCCGATCGACTACGACAGCCTGGCCGCGGCGGGGTCCATCATGGGCTCCGGCGGCATGATCGTGAGGGACGAAAACACCTGCATGGTGGACATCACGAAGTACTTTATGAACTTCCTGAAAGAGGAGTCGTGCGGCAAGTGCTTCACGTGTCGAAAGGGCACGCAGCGCATGTACGAAATCCTCGACGACATCACGCGCGGCGAAGGCACGATGGACCACCTAGCGCTGCTGGAGGAGCTGGCCACGGTGGTCAAAGACACCACGATGTGCGGTTTAGGGCAGTCGGCGCCCAACCCGGTGTTGAGTACACTGCGCTATTTCCGCTATGAATACGAACGACACATTCTGCACAAGCGGTGCGACGCGTTCGTCTGCAAAGACCTGGTGGGTGCGCCCTGCCAGTCGGCTTGTCCGCTGGGCACTGAGGCATGGCGTTACATCGCCCATGTCGCGCGCGGGGAATACGCCGAGGCGTATCGCGTCATACGCGAAACCAACCCGTTGCCGTCGATCTGCGCGCGCGTCTGCCATCACCCGTGCGAGAGCCGCTGCCGCCTGGGCGCCGGTGGACTACAGGATCCGGTTGCGATTCGCGCGCTCAAACGCGTGGTCACCGATCAGGTCGGCCCGGAGGTATGCCCACCGCTGGAAATCGTCAATTTGGGCAACGCGGCGGCGAGGGTGGCAGTGGTCGGCGGCGGTCCAGCCGGCCTGACCGCGGCGCACAACCTCTCGCGGCGTGGTTACGCGGTCACGTTGTTCGAGGCGGAAGCCGAACTCGGCGGCATGGCGCTCGGCGGAATTCCCGCCTATCGCTTGCCGCGTGAAGTGCTACGCAAGGAAATCGCCGCGCTGCTCAACCGCAACATCACGGTGAAGTGCAACACGGCGATGGGGCGCGATTTCACCATCGAAAGCCTGCTGGCCGATGGCTTCCGCGCGGTGTTTGTGAGCATCGGGGCGCATCAAAGCCGGCGGCTGGAATTGGCCGGCGAGGAAGCGGAGGGCATCTACCCGGCGATGCGGTTCCTCAAGGCCTACAACCTGCGCGGCGAGAACCTGGCGCGCGGCAAGGTCGGCATCGTGGGTGGCGGCAACTCGGCGATCGACGCGGCGCGTGTCGCACTGCGCCAGCCGGGTGTGAAGAGTGTGACCATCTACTACCGGCGGACGCGCGAAGAAATGCCGGCGTTTGCCGAGGAAATCGAAGCCGCCCTGGCTGAGGGCGTGAAACTCAAGACGTTGCTGGCGCCAGTGAAGTTGCAGACCAAGAAAAACGGTAAACTCGCCGGGGTGGAGTTCCAGGCCAACACCCTAGGCAAGATCGACGCCAGCGGCCGCCGGCGGCCGGTGCCGTTGCCGGGCACGGAAGAGCTGGTCAAGTTGGATACCCTGATCGTGGCGATCGGCGAGCAGGTCAATGCCAGCGGCTTTGCCGAATGCGGCGTCGATTGCCGCGCCGACGGGCCGATCTGTGTTGACGCCGACACGCTGTCCACTAGCCGCGCCGGCGTGTTCGCCGGCGGCGACGCGGCCACCGGGCCCAACACGCTGGTCGAGGCGATCGCGGCGGGCAAGAAAGCGGCGGTCGTGATCGAACGCTATTTGCAAGGCGAAACGCTGCAGCCGCCCGCCGAGCGTTGCGTGCCGCGGGTGTTCCTGGAACCGGTGGAGGTGCCGGAAGAAGAGCGCCAACACGCGGAACGCGCGGAGGCCCCGTCGATTCCGGTCAAGGAACGGTTGGGCGGCGCCGGCGAGGTCGAACTGGCGCTGTCGCCGGAAGCGGCGGCCAAGGAAGCGCGCCGGTGTTTGCGCTGCGATCTGGAATTCACTCGTCCGGCGGAAATTGTCGCGCTGGACCAAGAAGCGCGGGAAGGGAAGCCGGCATGATCGAAGTGACCATCAACGGGGTGAGCGTCGAAGTCGAGGCGGGTACGACCATTCTCGAGGCGGCAAGGTTTCTCGGCTTCCCGATTCCAACGCTTTGCCACATGGAGGGTCTGACGCCGTACGGCGCATGCCGGCTGTGCGTGGTCGAAATCAGCAACGGCGGCCGCAGCCGGTTGGTGACGTCCTGCACATACCCGGTCGAACCGGGGCTGCACATTCGCACCGCGTCGGCGCGAGTGGTCAAGGCGCGGAAGATGATTCTGGAACTGCTGCTGGCCTCGTGCCCGCAATCCAAGGTCATTCAGGACCTTGCTTCGGCCCACGAAGTGCGGCAACAGCGCTTCCGTCAGGAACACGAAGACTGCATTCTGTGCGGCCGTTGCGTGCGGATGTGCGAAGAGCAGATGACCGGCAAGGCTATCGGTTTTCAGGGCCGCGGCACGCGCCGGACCATCGGCACACCCTTCGGCAAACGTTCCGAGGAATGCCGGTTGTGCGGCGGGTGCATCTACGTCTGCCCGGCGTGCCAGCTCCGTTGCACCTATACCGAGCCGGACAAGGCCATTTGCGGCGGCTGCGCCAACTTGAGCCCGCCGTGTCTGGCCAAGGAAAAGTTCGACGACATGATGTGCTACATGGCGCCCTGTGTAGCCTGTGAGATTCAGCAGAAATAGCGAAGGGAGAAGACCAAAATGTCGCTTTCAAGAATCAATGCAACTGCCGCGACGCTGACCAAGAACCGCACCGAAGGGTCGGTTGTACCCGCCTCCGGCATGTGCGTCACCTGCGTGGACGGCTGCGTCGGCATGTGCGAGATCGGCAAGTCGGCTTACCGCGGCCATGAGGTGCTGTATCCGCAACCCTTCGGGGTGATCACGACCGCCGCGGAGAAGCAGTACCCGGTCGACTACTCGCACTTCAATATCATGGGCACCTGCGTCGGTGCGCACGGCATCGAGGCCGACAGCGACAAGGCGATCTTTCCCGCGGTCAGCCTGGAGGTGAAGTTCGGCCACGACAACGGCATCAAGTTCCGCTGTCCGTGGATCATCCCCGGCATCGGTTCGACAAACATCGCCAAGAACAACTGGGAAGGACTGGCCATCGGCTCGGCGTTGGCCGGCACGGGTTTGACGATCGGCGAGAACGTCGTGGGCATGGACCCCCAATCGACGATCAAGAATGGCCGGGTGGTGGACACCGTCGACCTTAAGCGGCGCGTCAAGCTCTATCAGGATCACATGCAAGACGGCTACGGCGCGATTGTCGTGCAGGCCAACCAGGAAGACACGCGTCTGGGCGTGCAGGAATATGCCATCGAGAAACTCGGCGTGCAGTGCGTCGAAATAAAGTGGGGCCAGGGCGCGAAAGACATCGGCGGCGAGGTCAAGATCAAGGACCTGAAAAAAGCGCAGTTGCTTTACGATCGCGGCTATGTCGTGCTGCCAAACCCCACCGACCCGGTGGTCATCAAAGCCTTCGAGCGCGGCTCGTTCAAGGAATTCGAACGGCATTCGCGCGTCGGTATGGTGAGCGAGGAAACCTTCGCCCAGCGGATCGCCGAACTGCGGAAAGCCGGCGCGAAGTACATCTTCCTCAAGACCGGTGCTTACCGGCCGCAGGATCTGGCTCGCGCACTGCGTTACGCTTCGAAGTACAAGCTCGATCTGCTGACGGTCGACGGCGCGGGCGGCGGCACTGGCATGAGCCCATGGCGGATGATGAACGAGTGGGGCGTGCCTCCGGTGGAACTGCACTCGCTGCTGTATCAATACGCCAAACAGCTCGCGGACCGAGGCGAATACCTGCCCGCGTTGGCCGTGGCCGGCGGTTTCAACCTCGAGGATCAGATCTTCAAGGGGCTGGCGTTGGGCGCGCCGTACGTCAAGTTGGTCGGCATGGCGCGGGCGCCGATCGCCGCGGCGATGGTCGGCAAGACGATCGGCAAGACCGTAGATTCATTCCAACTGCCGGTCTATGTCGAACGTTTCGGTACGTCGAAGGACGAAATCTTCGTGACCGCCGCCGAACTGCGGCACCGCCTGGGTGACGAGGCGTTCGATAAACTCCCAACCGGCGCGCTCGGTCTGTTCACGTACTATGAGCGGCTGGCGCAGGGCTTGCGGCAGTTGATGGCCGGCAGCCGTCGGTTCACCCTGGCGCATATGTCCCGCAACGACCTGGCCGCGTTAACGCACGAAGCGGCCGAAATCAGCGGCATTCCGTTCATCATGGATGTGGACAAGGAAGAGGCGCAGCAGATTCTGAACCAATAGACCTCGGATTTAATGTTGGTCGGCGGAACCTGGGGTATCATTTCCGGGTTTCGCCGTTTTCTTTTCCGCCTCCAAGCATTATCTCGACAAAATAGAATAGTCGTTCTAAATATACGAGAATGTCGGAGTCGGCAAAAATTCCCTTGGAAAAATCAGATCGACGATGTTATACATATTGGCAAGGGATGGAACTCGTCGAATAATGAACCAAAACTCCCTAATTGGTTCGGAATTGTAGGTGTGATTCCGAGTTTGCTCACTAACAAATGTAATATATACTAGTGTAAAATATATTAAATATAGGCCAGATAAGGGGCGTAGAAGTGAAAACAATATCGGAGACTGGAATAGAACTATCTGCGGCCGTCCTCGAGGCTTTTCCCGCATATATTTTTGTTTACGATCTAGAGCGGAATCGCACGGTATTCATTAACCAACACATTTCCGATCTCATCGGCTATTCCCTCGAGGAAGTAGCGGCTATGGGTTCCGGGCTCTTCGTCCAAGTAGCACATCCAGATGAGGTGCCGCGTCTCTACGCCAGCCTCGAAAGACTGGCCGCCATGCCTCAAGGAAAAAGCCAATTGTTGGGATACCGGGTCAAAGACCGGGATGGCACATGGCGCCGTCTGGTGACCTGGGCGACGCCGCTTGCCCGAAAGTCCCCTGAACAAGCAAGCACGATCCTGGTGGTGGCGTTTGATGCCGAGGTACAGAAGCGGGCAATGAGCGCTACCTTGAGCGAGAATGAAGCCAAGTACCAGGCGATCTTCCATCGTGCGCCATTGCTGATGGCCATTGCTTCGTTGGATGATGGACGCTGTCTAGCCATTAATGACCGCTTTATTGAGGTCACCGGCTATTCTCGCGAAGAAGTAATCGGCAAAACCTTGATCGAAATGGGCTGGCTGACTTCGACAGGCAGAGCGCCGATTGAAGACTTGTTTCGCGAAAAGGGCCGGATGGAAAGGATCGAGGTCGACTGGCAAGCTCCCGACGGACGAACACTGAGCTTTCTGGCCAGCGGCGAGGTGTTTACGATCGAAAGCCGCCCATTGGTCCTCTTCTTTGCGCAGGACGTTACCTCGGAAAAGGCGGCTCGCCAGGAGCGGCAGATTACGATTGAACTGCTGCGAATGATCAACAGCGCAGGCGACCGCGATGACTTGTTACGATCGGTATTGCGATTTCTGCAGCGCCAGTTTGATTGTGAGGCCGTTGGAATCCGTCTGCGCAAAGGAAACGATTATCCATATTTCGAAACCTCAGGATTTGACGATGACTTCGTTCGGGCTGAGAGCCGACTGTGCGCGATAGAGGATAAAGGCGAGCTGATTCTCGATGCCAGTGGAAACCCGCTTTTGGAGTGTATGTGTGGCAACGTTCTGACCGAGCGCACCGATCCGAATCAGCCGTTCTTCACCGCCCGCGGCAGTTTCTGGAGCAACAGCACCTCTGCGCTGCTGGCTGGCACGACGGAGGCCGAACGGCAGAGCCGCACGCGTAACCGCTGCAACGGCGAAGGCTACGAATCGGTGGCCCTGATCCCTTTGCGGTCGGGCGGGAAGACATTTGGACTGATCCAGTTCAATGATCGCCGCAAGAACCGCTTTACGGCACAGTCTATTGCCCTGCTCGAAGACTTGGCGGATCACCTCGCCACTTATCTGGCGAAATGTGAGGCCGAAAACGCCCATCGGGCGAGCGAAGAAAAATACCGGCAGTTGTTTGAAATGGAGTCGGACGCCTTGTTCATGGTTGACAGCACGGACGGGAGAATCATTGAAGCCAATCTGGCGGCGGAGCGCCTTTACGGCTATACGCGCGATGAGTTACTGTCAATGAAAAACACGGATCTCTCCGCCCAACCCGATGAGACTCGGAAAGCGATGATTGAGCACCAGGAGAAGGTTCCGTTGCGTTACTATTACCGTAAAGATGGAACGATCTTTGCCGGTGAAATCACCGCGCGTCACCATGTCTGGCAGGGAAAGCCGGTGATGATTTGCGCGGTTCGCGATATCTCCGAACGATTGCGGTCGGAAGAAGCTTTGGCCGATCGTGAGCGGATGTTCGCCACGCTGATCGCCAACCTGCCGGGTTTTGTCTATCGCTGCCAAAACGATCGCGACTGGACGATGATATACATTAGTGACGGCTGTCTGGCGGTCACCGGCTACCGTCCAGATGAATTAATTGATAACCGATCGATCGCTTTCAATGACATTATCCGTCCGGATTATCGGTCTGCCTTGTGGGACAAATGGCAGGAAACGCTCGATCGGCGTGGCGTTTTCGAAGAGGAGTACCCGATTATAACCAAGACCGGGGAAACAAGGTGGGTTTGGGAGCGGGGGCGAGGGATTTTCGATGAAAACGGAAACTTGCGTTTTCTCGAAGGTTTTATCACCGATGTCACCGAGCGCAAACATGCCGACGAATTGTTGCGTGCCAGTGAAGCCAGACTTCGAGAGGCCGAAAAGAACGCGCACATTGGAAATTGGGAATGGACCAGGGCGACGGGAGAACTCTATTGCTCGGAAGAGGTATACCGGATTGCGGGATTGCCCAGAAACCAATCCCTGACCATTGCTTCGCTGCGCGATACTCTCGACCATAACACATTGGCGACTATTCGATCTGAAGTCTACAAAAGCATTAGGGAAAAAAGAAATCTGGGTATCGACATTTATGTCCGACGGCCAGACGGAAGTCGGCGCGCAGTATATGTGCAAGGCTTTTTGCAGGTCGATCAAACCGGTCATGTTCAAGGCATTGTAGGTACGATACAGGATGTGACCGACCGCAAGGCGGTTGAAGAGGTCTTGCGCGACCGCGAACAAAAACTTACAGAACAGAACGTCTTACTCGAACAGAAAACCGCGGCGCTTCGTGAGCTGATCGAGCAATTCAAAAGCGGAAAGAACGAGGTCGAAAGGCAGGTCGGAGCTAAAATCAACGAGATTGTTTTTCCACTGATACATCGTGCCAAGGAAAATCTGACACCGAGTGCAATGAAGGCGGTTATAAATACGCTTGAGAATAGTTTGCATGACATTTCCAGATCATTGGACGTGGGAATTGGAGAAAAGATATCATCACTAAGTCGCCGTGAAAAGGAAATCTCCTACCTTGTTAGAGAAGGGATGTCATCGAAGGAAATAGCTGAGACTCTTGGCATTTCTTACCGAAGTGTGACCACTCACCGCAGGAACATCCGCAAGAAGCTAGGTTTGGTGGCGAAGAAGATAGATTTGGGCGCTCACCTAAGCCGTGGAAAGTAACGTTACCAACATAATAGATGTTGCTTCTGCCAATCGAGAACCAAGAGTGTTCGACGAGGTGCGTATTTTTCATACGTATACACGACGTACTTTTTAGGCATCGATATCTTGTCGTTCTCCGTCGATAACATTTTGTATCTTGGGGTAAAAGCGGTTGTGGTTGGATCTGAGTCCAGTAACCAGCAACCGCCGGGCACGAAGCAGGACAGTGAAAGAGACCTAGTTGAATTCGACAGCTCCTGAAAAATGTGGCGGTCGTTGGGTATCGCCCGGCAGAAAAAGCGAGAGGGAAAGGAAAATGACGTATTCTCACCCCCTTCAGCAACTACTTTCCTCTTTTCTTGAGTCATTGCAGGACAACAATCAGGTTGCGGTGCTGGACAGTGACAAAATGAGTCTCGAAAGCGACTTGGGTGCCGAGACAGGCGATTACGAGTTGAAGGAGCAGGTAGTGACGCCAAGCCGCCGAAACCGGCGCTATTACTTCGATAAGCGACGTGCTCGGCCGGCATGGGAATGTCGGCGCATTAGGAGCCGGTGGGCACGATGAATTCCCTGCGCCCCGATCAACCGCGAGCCGTGCGGCCGATTCTGGCGGTCGTTGTTCCGCTAGTCTTTTTCACCATTTTCGGTTTTTGGTACTACGATCGGCAGAAGGTATTGGCGGACCACACTGCGGAACGTGGTTTACGATCAATCGGACAAATGAAAGCCGAGCAGATACAACAGTGGCGCGACGAGCGATTGCACGACGCAGTGGCGATTGCGGAAAACCAGGTGGTTTCGAACCGGTTGGCTGAGTATTTCCAGGGATCTACCGGCAGTTCATTACCGCCCGACCTGCGTAGCTGGTTGAGAACCGTTCAAGCCATCTACGGCTATGGCTCGATTTTTTTACTCGATGCCAACCTGCGTCTGCGCTATTCATCGACGTCCGACAATTCCCACTTTGCCGTTGGTTACAAAGCAGTCGAACGGGCCATGATCGCAGGCAAACCGTCGTTGTCCGATCTTCTGTTGGATGACGAGACAGGTCATATTTTTTTCCAGCTTGTGGCGCCATTGGTGGCGACGGCCGGTTCTGACGGCGAAATCCGTGCGGTCGGGGCCTTGGTTTTCCGTATCGACCCACAAGTTAGCTTCTTTCCGATGCTCCGTGGTTGGCCTACGGTAAGCAAGAGCGGAGAAATACTGCTGGTTCGGCGTGATGGAAACGACGTGCTGTATCTGGCCGAACTTCGATATCGCCGCACGGCGCCGCTTACATTTAAGTTGCCATTGGCACGCCAAGACTAGCCGGCGGCGATGGCCATAAGAGGAAAGCAAGGCATTTTGCGGGGAAACGACTACCGCGGCGTGCCGGTGTTGGCCGATGCGCGGGCGATTCCTGATTCTCCCTGGTTCTTGATTACCAAGATCGACCAGACCGAAGCCAATGCCGCCTTCCTGTCTTGGACCCGCACGGCCTTGTTCGCTTTGTCCGGATTGGTCATGGCAGTTCTTTGTTCGACGGCCTATTGGTGGAAACGGCGTGAGGTCGATTTTCAACGGCAGGAGATCGAGGCGCAAAAGGCCCGCCGTTTTCTGGAGGAGCGGTTCGAATCTCTGCTTCGTTACGCCAACGACATCATTGTGGTAACCGATTGCCGGCAGACTATCCTGGAGGTCAACGAGCGAGCGTGCGCCGCCTATGGCTATTCGCGGGACGAGATGTTGGGGCGCTCGATGATCGAGTTTCGCGCGCCGGAGGTGCGCGATGAGGTCGAGTTGCGTATGCGTCGTTTGGCGGGTGATGCGGGCACCGTCTTTGAAACCTTGCACCAGCGAAAGAACGGCGAGACTTTTCCGGTCGAATTGAGCGTTCGCCGGATGCGCGTTGGCGACACCATTCTGTATCAACAGATTGGCCGTGACATTACCGATCGCAAAAGGATGGAGAACCAGCTTCGCGATCGTGAAGAACGGCTGAAGCTAGCGCTCGCTTCAGGTCGTTTTGGCGTTTGGGATTGGGAGATCCCAACGGACGAGTTGTTGTGGGATGACCGGATGTTTGAACTCTATGGCATCCGGCGAGACTCCTTCTCAGGGTCTCACAAAGCATGGAGGGGCGGACTGCACCCCGATGACGCGGCCGAAGCTCTCGAAGCCGTGCGCGCGGCGATACGCGGTGAGCGTGAATACGACACGGAATTCCGCGTAGTTCACCCAGGTGGAACGATCCGAACGCTTCGGGCGCACGGTACAGTGTTGCGCGACCAGAACGGGCGTGCGGTTCGCATGATCGGCATCAATCAGGATATTACTGAGCAGAAGGCTGCGGCGGAATTTTTGCGAGAAAGCGAAGAGCGCTTCCGGGCGGCCTTCCGGATGAGTCCAGACGCGGTTTGTATCACTAGCCTTACCGATGGTTGCTATGTGGCGGTCAACGATGCGTTTACGGAGATCAGCGGGTATGAGTGGCACGAAATCGTCGGCCGCTCCTCGCTCAACCCGTCGATATGGGCGGATCCGGCCGATCGCGATCGGATTATTGCTTTGTTGCGAGAACATCGCCAGGTAAGAAACTTCGAGGCAAAATTCCGCACAAAATGCGGTCAAATCATCGATGGTTTGATATCCGCTCGCGTTCTGATGATCGCCGGCGAGCCGCACATCCTATCGGTGACGCGTGATGTCACAGAAATCAAGAACGCCGAAATGGTTTTGCGGCGGGAGCAAGAGCGGGCGCAACGCTATTTGGACCTGGTGCGTACGATTATCGTTCAGCTTCAGCCTGACGGGACGGTCGGCATGATCAATCAGGCCGGCTGTGAAATCCTCGGTTTCTCCGAAGAAGAAATCGTCGGTCAAAATTGGTTCGACCGCTTTATTCCGGAATCAATACGGGACGAAATGCGATTTGTTTTCGATAGCTTGATGGAAGGCGAGATAGAACTGGCAGAATACCATGAAAATGTCATTCGGCGACGCTATGGCGAAGAACGATTGATCGCCTGGCACAATGTCGTCGTTCGCAATGAAAACGGGCAGATAGCCGGTATTCTTTCTTCCGGCCAGGACGTCACCGAACGCAAGCTTGCGGAAGACGCGCGGCGCGAGAGCGAAAATCGCTATCGCAGTCTTTTTAACAGCATGCTGGAAGGATTTGCCGTTCAAGAAATGCTGTTCAATGAAGACGGCGTTCCTTGCGACTATCGCTTCTTGGCGATCAATCCGGCCTTTGAACGCTTGACCGGACTGACTGCCGACATCATCGGCCGCACGGTGCGTGATGTGATCCCGGATATCGAACCTCTCTGGATCGAACGCTGTGGTAACGTAGTGGTTGGTGGGCAACATTTGGAATTCGAAAGCCAATTTGCCCCCTTGGGACGTCTATTCCATGTGACCGCGTTCCGCAATGCGCCAGGGCAGTTCGCCTGCATTCTCGAAGACGTCACCGAACAGCGGAAGATGGAACAGAACCTCAGGCAGAGCGAAGTCAAGCACCGCACGTTACTTGAGGGAATTCCTGATTTGGTGATGCGTTTGGACCGAAACTGCCGGACCTTGTTCGTTTCCGCCAATGCTGCCGAACTGATTGGACGATCGGCCGAAATGATGCTGGGCCGAACCTGTCACGAGTCGGGCATGCCGGATGAAGTCTGTTCGATGTGCGAGAATAACGTCCAGCGGGTATTTGCCGATGGACGATCGGTGGAAACAGAGTTCGAACTTACGGTCGGCGAGGAGCGGCGGGTGTTCGATTGGCGATTGTTGCCCGAACGAGGTGAAGATGGCCAGGTCCAGGCCGTGTTGAGCATTAGCCGCGACGTGACGCAGCGAAAACAATTGGAAGCTGAACGCGAAACGATGCAGGCGCAACTCGTACAAAGCCAGAAACTGGAAGCGGTCGGAACGTTGGCCGGCGGCATCGCGCATGATTTCAACAACATCCTTGGCGCCATCATGGGCTACACCGAGATGGCGCTGATGGAAACAGTGGAAGGAACGAGTGTTAACGAAGAACTAAAGGCTGTGCTACAGGCCTCGCGACGAGCTTCATCGTTGGTCAAACAGATCTTGTCTTTCAGTCGCCGCAATCGGCAGGAGCGCGCACCAATGGCCCTTTCGGTCGTGGTCAAGGAAGCCTTGCACCTGCTGCGGGCAACCCTGCCTTCCACAATTCAATTCCGGCAAACGATTTCCACCGAAGGACCGGTGTTGGCGGACGGTGTGCAGATGCACCAGATTATCGTCAATTTGTGCACGAATGCCGGGCATGCCATGCGCGAACATGGGGGCACTCTCGAGGTGTCCCTCGATGAAACGGAACTGGATGCCATGTTCATCGCCGAAAACGCCCCCTTGGCTTCTCCAGGCCGGTTCGTTTGCCTGACCGTTCGTGACACCGGCTGTGGCATGCCGCCAGAGGTTAGGGAACGCGTGTTCGAGCCTTTCTTTACCACCAAGGCCAATGGTCAAGGTACCGGCCTGGGGCTGTCGGTGGTTCATGGCATCGTGCGCAGCCATGGTGGGACGGTGACCGTCACCAGCGAAGTCGGAAAGGGAACGACTTTCCAGGTCTATTTACCACGACACCACAATGGGGCAGAGGCGGAAGAAGAGGAGCGCCAAACGTTTCGTCCGGGCAGCGAGCGGGTATTGTTTGTCGACGACGAGCGGACGCTGGTCGATCTGGCCAACCGTGGGCTAAGCAAGCTAGGCTATCAAGTTGCCGCTTTTACCGACAGCCGAAGAGCACTGGCTTCTTTCGCCTCCGATCCGGATTCCGTGGATTTGGTGATCAGCGACGTGACGATGCCGGATATGCCGGGGGACGTTTTGGCCCGTGAGATGGCAAAAGTGCGTCCAGACGTGCCCATCATTCTGTTGACCGGGTACACAGATCGGATTACGCCCGAAACGGCCGAGGAGATGGGAGTGACACTGGTGCACAAACCACTTGTGATTTCCGATCTGACTCGCCACATTCGTTCGATTTTCGACCGGCGCTCGCCTAAGAACCGCCGCCCGGAAGCAATGGTGATTGATCTCAGAGATGTCAGTTCGCGGGAGGGAACCAATGGGTAAGGTATTGATTATCGACGACGATCCGAACTACAGCGTTATGTTGTCCCGTTACTTGGCAAAGAAAGGGCACTGTTGGGCGCTCGCTAGTTGTATATGTGAGGGACTGCAAACGGTTCTCTCGTTTGAACCTGATGTAGTCTTCCTCGACGTCAATTTGCCCGATGGAAACGGGCTTTCGACGATCCGCAACCTGGCCGATGCACCAAGCCGTCCGGAAATCATTATCTTGACTGGATATGGAGACCCCGACGGCGCCGAAATCGCAATCCAGAGCGGCGGATGGGAATACATTTGCAAAGCCGATTCGCTGTCGGTCATCGATCAGCCGTTACAACGGGCATTGGAATACCGAAGCCAAAAGGAGATGAACATCGCCGCTCCCGTCGATCTCGGTGCGATAGTGGGGCAAAGTGCGGCCATGAAGCCGTGTTTCGAACAGATCGCACACGCCGCGCGGGTAGATGCGAACATCTTGATCACCGGCGAATCGGGAACCGGTAAGGAACTGGTGGCCCTCGCGATTCATAAGAACAGTCGCCGTAACAAAGGCAGTTTCGTGGTCGTGGACTGTGCAGCGTTGCCCGAAAGTTTGGTGGAGAGCATGCTTTTTGGTCACCAGAAAGGGGCATTTACCGGCGCCGTGGAATCTCGTGTGGGCCTAGTCGAGCAGGCGGACGGCGGCACGTTGTTCTTGGACGAAGTCGGCGAAATGCCGCTGGTGATCCAAAAGGCTTTTTTGCGTGTTTTGCAGGACGGCAAGTTCCGCCCCATCGGAAGCAATCGCGAAGTCCAAAGTCGTTTCCGGCTCATCGCTGCCACCAACAAGGATCTCGACAAAGCGGTCGAGTTGGGGACCTTCAGGGCCGATCTGTTGTTCCGACTGCGAGCCCTGGCCATTCATCTTCCACCGCTGCGAGAGCGTGGAAAAGACATTTGGGAAATCAGCCGCGACGCGGTTGCCAAAATCTGCGCGCGTGAAGGCGTCGAAGAAAAGACGATTTCCCCCGCATTCAACGAGGCATTGGCACGGTATCCTTGGCCGGGAAATGTCCGTGAATTGCAACATGCGCTTGAACACGCGGTCGCGGCAGCGGCGCATTGCAGTACGCTCTATCCGGTGCATTTGCCGACGGCCATTCGCTCGTTCATTGCGCGTGCCGCTATTGGGACCAAACCCCAGGCTGTCGCCATGCGGGCGGTTGCGACCGACGGGGTTATTCCCACCTTGCAGCAACACCGCGAAGAAAGCACTAGACAGTACCTCGAAGAGCTGATGAACGCCGCCGGTGGCGGCGTAGCCCGGGCTTGTGAGATTTCGGGCTTGTCACGATCCCGCCTTTACGCGCTTTTCAAGGAGCATGGATTTAGCCGCTCCCATTGATCACACTACTAGTAACACATCGGCCGGCTGCGAAAACCGGCCGATCGTGTTTTGACCCGCCAAGTGTCCTGATTCCGAAACCAGTCTTGTTGTGCAAGACGCATGAATCGGCACCCACTGTCGTTTTTGTTTTCAAGTTCTTGAAATTGCAGCCAATCGCCCACAGATGGTTTTGGCACGCGTCTTGATACATGAACACCAACATGAAGCTAATGATTTATGCATCAATAGAAGCAGACACGTTGTGGATCCCACTTCTCATGAATCTCCAGGCGTCGGCCGGACAAACGGCGATTACCGTCTTGGTTTATCGTTCGGTTGCTGACCTGATAGCCCGTCATCGGGACCGAGGCGAACGTTCACCTGTTGTCGTCTTCGCCTCCTCCGAACACGAAGTGGACCTCTTGTTGTCAGCCGAAAACATGCTGGAGGCAGATCGCCTGATTTTGGTTTTGCCGAACATGCTTCCTTCTCTGGTGGCGAAAGGGCATCTTCTCAGACCACGCGTTCTCTTTTCGCTGCCGACCGCTCCCGAAGAAATTGCCGCTGTGTTGGCCAGAATGTTTGGCCTGCCCGATGCGCGGTTCGTCTCGCCTACGATGCTGGACTACGCCCTCTAATCGAGTGTCTCCCAATGCTGGTTTTCGTCGGTCGGAATTGTTCTACAGAGGTTGGTCTTGTCTGTCCTGCTTTCAAGACTAAGTCCTCTCCGGCAAGACAAATAAGAATGAATTCGTTATATCGAATGCAATGTAACTATCCAGTATTACACTCGTTATCCAAAAATGTGTTTTGGCACATCTCTTGATTACTAGGAAAAGCATGAAAAATCATTTCGCTGATTTGGCACTTCCGAGATCGTTCCTCGTTTGGTTCGTCGAACAGGGGACAACGGGCCGTCGAGGCGAATGTACTCAGCAGCCAGCCGACATGGTTGCGTGTCAGCCGGAAACCGGCCGGCTTTATCGGTAATCAAGACACAAGGAGGAACCAGATGGCGGCAGAAGCGATTGCAACAGAAGTCACGGTCGGAGAAGTGACGGGAGTCGGCTCTGAACTGGCCCGTTCTCTCGCCGGCAAGTACATGACATTCAAACTGGCGAATGAGGAATACGGCCTGGAGATCCTCAAGGTTCGCGAAATCATTGGGTTGATGGACATTACGCGAGTTCCACGAACCCGTGACGACATCCGCGGGGTAATCAACCTTCGAGGACGAGTCATTCCTGTGGTCGATTTGCGTATCCGGTTCGGCATGGAACAGATGGAGGCCACCGACCAGACGGTGATCATCGTTGTTCAGTGCCAGGTCGGGAGTCGCGATTTGACCATCGGGATATTGGTAGACCAAGTTCTTGAAGTGCTGAACATCGCCGAAAAGCAGATCGACCCCCCCCCGAATTTCGGCGTAGGCGCTGTAGACAACCGCTTCATTCTCGGTGTCGGTAAATCTGAACGCCGAGTCATTTTTCTGCTTGATATCGCCCAGGTGCTCGTTGAAGGAAAACTGGCTGGTTCAATGGACGAATCCGACAACCGGCAGATCCAAGAACAGTGAAAGGGAGGTCAATCATGTTTCGGAATATGAAAACCGGCACAAAGATCATTGGAGGTTTCACTCTAGCCATCATGGCAACAGTGATCGTTGGGTTCATCGGATACCTTGGAATTACGGGGGCGGACGAGAAAGTCGTTGAGATCGGTGAGATTCGCATGCCCGCTGTTCACGCTCTGTCGAAGATGCAGATCGGTCAGTTGGAGGTTGGTTACGGAGAACGAGGTCTGATCAACCGACGCATGATGGAGGCACAAACACGAGCGAAACAATATGAACGCGTGGAACTTGGCCTCAAGACAGTCGCAGAAGGACAGAAGGCATTCGAAGCATTGCCGCAGAGCATAGACGAGCAAAAGCTCTACGACGACTACGTCAAAGTGCTGCAGTCCTGGAAAAATCAAATCGGTACGGTTGTAGAGATTTCCAAGGAAAAGGATCGACTCGTCGCACAAGGTCTGGCTCTTGATGCCCCAGAGGTTTCCGACCTCGACACGCGTGCCTTTGCCGCGAACAAGGAATCTAGGGAACTGATGAACAAGTCTTCCACGATGCTAGACGAATTGGTTGCGTTGAACCTCAAACTGGCTCATCAGTCGGTGGCCAACGCCAAAACCGAGGGCAAGAGGAGTATTGCGCTATCCATCCTTGTCGGCGCTATGGGTTCGATATTCGTAATGGGCCTGGGCTTTTTCCTGCGTCATGACATCGGTGGTCTGCTCAAGCGGATGATCGATGAAACCACTCGTTTGTGCGATGCCGCGGTGCGCGGGCAACTCAATACCCGTGGCGAGGTCGAAGCCTTTCCTGCGGAATTCCAACCGGTCATTCAAGGATTCAACGACACTCTGGACGCTGTAGTAGGTCCACTCAACGTGTCGGCCGAATACGTCGACCGCATCAGCAAGGGCGACATGCCGCAGCCGATCGTCGAAGACTATCAGGGCGACTTCAACGAGATCAAACATAACCTCAATTCCCTGATTCAAACGCTGGCCAATCGCGGCAAGGACGTGAATCAGTTGATTGCCAACGCCAAGCAAGGCAACCTGAAATACCGTGCGGATACCAGCAGATACCTAGGCTTTCACAAGGCCGCCATCGACGGTGTGAACGATCTTATCCAAGAGATCATCAAGCCCTTGAACGTGGCCGCCAATTACGTCGATCGCATCAGCAAGGGTGACATGCCGCCGGTCATTACCGAGGAGTATGCCGGCGACTTCAACGAGATCAAACAGAATCTCAACAACTTGATCGCCACGCTGACCAATCGCGGTCAGGATGTTAACAAACTGATCGCCAACGCCAAGCAAGGCAACCTGCAGTATCGGGCGGACACCAGCAAGTACCAGGGTTTCCACAAAGGTGCGATCGATGGGGTCAATGAGCTGATCGACGCCATTATCAAACCGCTCAATGTCGCGGCGAATTACGTCGACCGCATCAGTAAGGGAGATATCCCCGAAAAGATCACCGATACGTATCACGGCGATTTCAATGAGATCAAAAACAACCTGAACCAGTGCATTGACGCCATAAACCTACTGGTGGCCGACGCCAACCAGCTATCGAACGCAGCGGTGGAAGGCCGCTTGGATACACGCGCGGACGCGAGCCGGCACCACGGCGATTTTGCTAAGATCGTACAGGGTGTCAACGACACGCTGGACTCAGTACTGAATCCGATCAAAGAAGCGGCCTCGGTACTGGAACAGCTTGCCGACTACGATTTGCGTGCCCGCATGGTTGGTGACTATCAGGGCGACCACGCCAAGATCAAACATTCGATCAATACCATGGCTGACGCATTGCACGAAGCGCTTTCCACGGTGGCCAGCACAGTGGAACAGGTTTCGTCGGCCGGTGAACAGATTGCCAACAGCAGCCAGACTGTTGCTCAAGGAGCATCGGAACAGGCGAGTTCGTTGGAGGAGACTTCGAGTAGTCTGGAGGAAATGGCCAGTATGACCAAGCAGAATGCGGACAATGCACAACAAGCCGCCATGATGGCTGGGGCCGCGAACAACGCAGCGGAAAACGGCGCCAAGGTGATGGGCGAAATGCTTGCGGCCATGGCCAAGATTCGTCGGGCGTCAGACGGGACTTCCGAAATCATTAAGGACATCAACGAAATCGCGTTCCAGACCAACCTGCTTGCTCTAAATGCGGCCGTGGAAGCGGCGCGCGCCGGCGATGCCGGACGCGGTTTTGCGGTGGTCGCCGAGGAAGTCCGCAATCTGGCACAGCGGGCCAAAGAAGCGGCCAAGAAATCCGAAGATTTGATTCGAGAATCGGCCAAGCTGGCGGGCGACGGCGAGATGCTCAGCAAGGGCGTCAACCAGAACCTGGGCGAGATCGTCGAATCGGCCAACAAGGTAACCAATATCATTCAGGAAATCGCTGCGGCGAGCCAGGAACAAGCCCGCGGCATCGAACAAGTCAACAAAGCAGTAGCCGAAATGGACAAGGTCACTCAACAAAACGCAGCCAATTCGGAGGAATCCTCGAGTGCCGCGCAGGAACTCTCCAGCCAAGCGCAAGAACTGGCCGGCTTGGTTAGCCGGTTCAAGCTTAACGGCCTAGCCTCCAACAAGGCGGTAGTCAGTCGCCGTCGGATGATGACCAATCCACAGGCGGTGCGTACCTCCCATGCCAAGGCCCCGTCTTTCAAAAAGGCGGTCGGCGATGGGTTGGAAAAGATGTCTCCTGGACACCTCATTCCATTGGACGACGATGAAGAAGCACTGAAGGAGTTTTAGCCGGCTACCGGTGGGCGGTGAGATGCGTCCCTTTCCCTCCGCGTCTCACCGCTCGCTGGATTCAACTCTCTTCCCGCCTTGTCAGCTTTCCCACGCAACTTAGTGTTGAGGTTTGGCCACGACCGGGAGAAGGATTACAATGACCGCAATCCCCGGAATGAATACCGCCGAAGAGGGGTGCCATCATGATGACCCCGCAGCAATACGAAGATAGCCTGCGCCGAGTCAAAAGAGCCGTCTACATGTTCGGACAGCGCATCGACGACCCGGTCGATGATCCGCTCTTGCGTCCGTCTTTCAACGCCGTGGCGGAAACATACGCCATGGCGGCCAGCCGGAACACCGTGAGGTGATGACGGCAGTGTCGCATCTGACTGGCAAATTGATCAACCGGTTTACTCATGTCCATCGCAGCATCGGCGATCTGTTGGCCAAGACACGGATGGGGCGCTTGTTGGGGGCACGCACCGGCTGTTGCTTCCAGCGTTGTGTGGGGGTCGATGCCCTGAATGCCTTGTCGATCGTCACCTATAATGTGGACGTGGCGCGCGGCACGCATTATTATGAGCGCCTGAATCGTTTTCTTGCTCACGTTCAAGACCGGGATCTGGTATGCGATGGCGCAATGACCGATCCGAAAGGCGATCGGTCGCTCGCTCCGCACCAACAAAGTGATCCGGATCTTTATCTGCGGGTCCTGCATCGGCGGGACGACGGCATAGTCGTTCGCGGTGCCAAAATCCACCAAACCGGTGCCGTCAACAGCCATGAAGTCATCGTTTTGCCGACTGTGGCGATGAAGGAAGTTGACCGTGATTATGCAGTCGCGTTCGCCGTGCCCGCCGATGCCGGCGGTCTGACGTTTGTGGTGGGGCGCCAGGCGAGCGACACGCGCAAGGTAGAAAACCCGCCACAGGATGTGGGGAATTCGATTTATAGCGGGCATGAAGCGATGATTGTTTTCGATGACGTGTTTGTACCGTGGGAACGAGTGTTTCTTTGCGGCGAGTATGAGTTCACGGGAGAGTTGGTCGAAAAATTCGCTGCTTATCATCGGCACAGTTACGCCTGCAAGGTTGGGGTTGGCGATGTACTCATTGGCGCCACCCAACTGGTTGCCGAAATGAATGGTGTGCACCGGGCGGCGCATGTGCGGGACAAAATCATCGAAATGAATCATCTCAACGAAACGATGTACTGCGGCTCGTTGGCCTGTGCGACGGAAGGAAGAGTGGAACCAAGTGGAACTTTCAGCGTGGACGCGTTGCTGGCCAACGTTTCCAAACAAAACGTGACGCGCTTTCCGTATGAGATTGCCCGGCTGGCCCAGGACATTGCCGGCGGGTTGCTGGTCACACTGCCTTCGGCGGCGGACTTCGCGTCGTCAGAAATCGGCCGCTTGCTTCAGAAGTACCTACAAACACAAAAGGACAGCCCGGTAGAAAGTCGACGGCGTGTTCTGCGGCTGATTGAAAACCTGACGCAGGGTGCGGCGGCGGTTGGTTACCTAACCGAATCGATGCACGGGGCGGGCTCACCGCAGGCCCAACGAATTATGATCTCGCGACTGACAAACCTGGAAAAGAAGAAAGAACTCGCCAGGCGACTCTGCGGTTTTGCCAAAACGGACGGAGACTGACCGTGGGCACTCTCTCCAGACTACTGCGCTTCACCCCACGATAGGGCGACATGTTGGCTCTGGCTGACCGTCGAGTCAGGGCTTTCACCGCTGGTCTGTTCAACCAGGATGACAACCGTGCCTTGGTACGGCGCTACCATCGTTGTCTGAACAGCTCCACTCACGGAATCAGGGAGTTCGCCGGCAATGGAAACGATCTCAAAACTACCTGTCATGGCCGACGGATCAAACGAAGCGGCCAGCGTCGGGGTGGTCAACCCGCTTCCGTCTGCGTTGACGGATTGTACGAGCAGTGCCGGCCAGTTTTCCGTAAATGCGCCATCAGCGGTGACGAAAGAGAGGGCGACTTCTAGTTCCAAACGGTCGAGGCATTCGCCGGCTATTTCTGCTCCGTTTTCTGCCGGTTCGGAATCGACCTCACGGATCTCGCCGCCGTCGTAGGCGACCGTTACGGTCAAGTCGGTTTCTCCGCCCAAGGGGAATTGCGTAAGAATCGAGGTGTCTTCCGTATAGACGGCGGTAACGATGAAGCCGTCACCGGTTGCCGCCAGCAGATCGGCGGCGGAAATGCCAAGGAGAGGACTCACCTCTTCTAGGTCATTTAATAGCTGGACGGTTTCGTCACACGGGCTAAAGGCATTTTCGTCTCCCCCGGCAGTGTCATCATCTGCCGGCGAGTCGTCGTCATTGCCGCTTGTACAAGCAGTCGGCAGAAAGAACGCCAGGGGGCACAGAGAGATTAGAAAACACAACCATGGAAGTCGAATACTGGTCATGGATTGGCTCCTGCGGTCGAGTTCGAGGAAATGCTATCAACAATTTATCAAGGTATACAAACGAAGTCCCACGCGTCCTGTAAAATATACTGACGGAAGAAAACGGGGCTAGCGGCGGCGTCTGGAGCGGTCATAGCCGGACCGAATCGGACGTCGGGGCTTGGCACCAGGGGAACTCGTGTGTTCCTGGCCAAGGATGTTTTGAATCAGGGTGCGGTTCTCCGGCAGATGATACAGGATCAAAGCCTTCTGGCGACGTTTCTGTTCCGGATCGCGTTCGACAAATACCGGCTTTCTCGTGGCCGGATCCAGCCCGGTTGCATACATCACCGTTGCGTCGGTTCCGGGTGTTGGGGTGAAGATCTGGCATTGCTCAACACGCAGGTGATGGCGTTTAAGAAAGTGGTAGACCTCAACCATATCCGCCAACTTCGTTCCCGGGTGAGCTGCCATGAGATAGGGAATTACGTACTGTTCCTTGTTGGCCTCGGCGGAATAGCGGCGAAACAATTCGAGGAATCGTTCGAAACCGGCGACGTTTGGTTTGTGCATATACGCCAGTACGCCAGACGAAACATGTTCCGGCGCCACCTTGATCAGGCCGCTAGTGTGGTGAAATGCCAATTCGCGGATCAGTTCCGAAGTCAATACAGTCTCGTCTGTACGAATCCCGGTAGTCACAAACACATGTTTAATGCCAGGCTGTTGGCGTACCGCACGCAAAAGGGTGAGGTATTGATCCGAACCCTGGCGGAGTTGCGCGCAAGGTTTCGGCCACAAACAAGAGACGCGGTCGCACGGCGTGGCGGCGGAACAACCCAAACCGTAGAAATTGGCGCTGGGTCCTCCGACGTCGTTAATCACACCGCAGAAATCAGGATGCAGAGTGATTCGCCCAACCTCCGCCAGAATCGATTGCGGTGAGCGGTTCGAGATTTCTTTGCCTTGATGCATGCCGATGGCGCAGAACGAGCAGCCACCGAAGCATCCACGATGGGTGGTTACCGAGAAGCGAACTTGCTCGAGTGCCGGCACATGGTTTCCTCGCAATGTGGGGTGCGGATCGCGTGTGAATGGAAGGGTGTAAAGCTTGTCCATCTCCTCGGTCGTCAACGGTGCGGGGGGGGGATTGTGAACAATGCGCATGCCGCCCGATTCTTGCCACAACAAGGCATTACGATGAACTCGGCTGAGTTGGTGCGCTGTGACGTAGACTTGCGGGTCGGCGGCTACCTGCTCGCTGCCGGGCAAGGCGATGCCGTTTTCCGGTGGCGGAGCGCTGCGCGGCGTGCGGTACACGACCCCTGGCACCTCACGCAAAGCCGCCAGACGATCGCGAGCATCGGGCGTGTTTGCCAAGGCGCGCGCAATGTCGAGCACCGGTCGCTCACCCATACCGTGCACCAATACATCGGCACCGCAGTCCATCAGAATAGGGCGGCGAATCCGATCAGTCCAAAAGTCGAAATGGGCGAAGCGGCGCATGCTAGCTTCAAGGCCACCCGCCACAATGAACGCCGATTTGCCGAAATGGCGACGAATGAGATTGCAATAGACCGTTAACGCACGGTCGGGTCGGCCTCCGGCTTGGCCGCCGGGGGCGTATGGATCGTCAGAACGGCGGCGCTTGAGAGCGGTGTAGTTGGCGACCATGGAATCCAATGCGCCGGATGTCACGCCGAAAAATAGCCGCGGCAAGCCGAGTGACGCAATCGAATCAGGTCGGTTCGGGTCCGGACGCGCGATCACGCCGACACGGAACCCGTGTGCCTCCAGCCAACGGCCCAACAGCGCAGCTGGAAAGGAAGGATGGTCCAGATGTGAGTCCCCGGTGATCAGCACGATATCGAGCTCGTCCCATCCGCGAGCGCGGGCATCGTTCAGATCGATGGGTAAATGAGTTGCCACCCGGAATTCGTTTGCCTCCGTGCCTGGATGTTCGGCGCGGTCATTCTATAGTAGATAGCAATCATTTCTAGCCACCGCAGATCGACTAACAAAGGTCTTGATGGTCCATGTAGTAGCGAAGGGCAAACGAGAGGTGGTCGGTCAGTTCCTCCTGAGAGTGGGCGGCGAAGGTGGCGAAGTAGTTGGTCTTCAGATCGAGCCAGAGTCGTTCGATGGGATTGAAGTCGGGCGAGTAGGGCGGTAGGCAAAGCAGATCGATCCGACCCCAATTCCGCAGCCAGGACGCGTTGTCTATCACCATCACCAACCGCCGCGGTGCAAGATGGGACGGCAAGTGGTCCAGGAAGATCTGGAAGTTCTCCGTGTTGGCCTGCGGCATGATCAGGCAGACGAGCCGACCGTCTGCCGGATGCACCGCGCCCAGGACACTCTCCGAGCGGTGCGCACCTGTGTACGCCAGAAGCGGGCGGCTGCCCTTGCGGGCCAAGATGCGACGCGGGCGCGGGTCGCCCTGGAACCCGCTTTCATCCTGGTACCAGATTTCCACCGTCGGGTCGGCCGCCAACTCGGCCTCCCGCGGGCGAAAGGCAGAGCGCGCCGCCTCGTCCTGATTCTCCGGCATCGAACGAGGCCGCAAACGGGTGTAGCCCATCCGTCGCAGGAGGTAACAGACCTGGGAATAGCTGAAGGTCAGGTGGTGTTTTTTTTAGATACCCGTAAATCAGCTTGCCCGTCACGATCCGGCCGTCGATCTCATGCTGGACCTCAATCACCCCGCGAATGTCCAGTTCGATCTCCGGCGTCAGACGCGAGCGAGAACCTTGGTGGCGGGGTCGTAACCCTTCGAGCCCGGCCTGGTTCCAACGCGCCGTCCACGCCCGGACCGTGGCGATGCTCACATTCAACACCCGTGCCGTCTCGCTCTGCGACTCGCCACTCATCAACAAGCGAATGGCGTGAAGACGCTCCGACAAGCGAGCGTCACGCTCCCGACGGCACAGCCGGGCCACCTCCTCCAGGTCACCAAAACGCATATCTGGCTTGATTAAGTTCGGCATGACCCATGCCTTAACACACTTGCGGCAGGATTAAAAGACCCATCGCTAGAAATGATTAAGAGTTGCTATAACTGTTCGGAGAAGATGGAGTAAGAGGCTTTTCGTCAAGGCTGAATATATGGGAACCGGCGGACAAGAAAGCACTCGTCCGCCGGTTTGGTAAATCCAAGGAAGCCTATTCCTCGAACACGAACTCCACGCGCCGGTTTTGACGGCGGCCTTCTTCGTTGGAATTGTCGGCAACCGGTTTGGCTTCACCATAGCCGATGCATTCCAAGAGATTGGTGTCGATGCCGTGGGCCACAAGGTATTTCTTCACCGATTCGGCGCGCCGCTGAGACAATTTGAGGTTATATTGATCAGGGCCTTCCGAAGAGGCGTGACCACCGATGACCACTTTCTTCAGCTTGCCCGCGGCGACCTTCTTCTTGATCACCTCGATAACCTGGTCGAGTTTCGGCGAAGCGCTGGAGCGAAGCGTATCGGAATCAAAATCAAACAGCACATTCGAGATGAGAACGATGACTTCCTTCAATGAAATCACCACGATCTTTTGTTCGCTCTCGGCCACCGTGACCTCTTCGATGCCGGTCTGGTAGCCCGCCGCTTGTGCAGTGATCTTGTAACTGCCAGGCGCAACCTCGGCATGCCACTGACCTTCGGCCAACGTGGTCGAGGCAATCATTTCGCCTGTTGTCTGAACATGGAACAGGATGTTGGAGATCAAATCACCGGTGATCTTGTCCACCACTTTGACCGTCAGCGTGGCCGGCGGCGGTGGAGGGGGAGGCGGCGGTGGAGGTGGCGGCGGAGGAGGCGGAGGCGGAGGCGGAGGTGGAGGTGGGGGCTCTACGACCGGCGCCGTGGCCGTGCATGGGAAGTAGTCCATGCCCGCCAGGACTCGGTAGTTGGGCGAACCGGCGCCACCTGCGAAGCCGGCGCCACCACCACCCAACACCCGCAGGCCGCTGCCGAAGCGGTAGCGCAAGGTCACCGTCACTTCCATCGGGTTGGCCTGCACTTCCTCGTTCGAAGAGGAGTCGTACTGCTGGCCCCAGTATTCAAGCGAAAAACTCAACCCGCCCAAGATCTTGCGGCTCAAGCCGGCGCCGAACAGATAGCCATTACCGAGCGTCGTTCCGAACACGTCGCGCTCGGAGCGGTAGAAATACCCTCCATTGGCGGTCACATTGATGAAGCCGAGATCTTTCTCGAGGATCACGCGACCACCGAAGTTAATGGTTCCTTCGCCCAGGAACATCTCGGGGTTGCCGGTCGGGAAGGTAGCGTAGGGGGCAATGGCCAGACCAATACCAAATACGTCTTCACGCAAGGGGACGAACTTGAGTTCAGCCCGGATGTCTCCCAGGGTGAACTTGTCTTCTCGTTCGCTAGCTCCGGGGTCTTCACCGACTTCCGGATCATTGGCCACATCGGTGAAGCTGCGCCCGCGCATGAAGTGAACGGGAACGTCCACGCCAAACGCCAGCCAAGACAACGGCGCCACGGCCAACGTTAGGTTCGCGGAATACAGTGAGTTAATGACGTCGTATGTATTTTTGTTATCGCTACCGATCACCAACGGGCGATTGGCGTAGTTCAGATAGAAACCTAGCCCCCAACACCACGGCGACATGGCTTGGGCATCATCAATGGCGATGAAGTTGCCGCCGAACGGGTTGGGGCGAAAAAGCTGTGCGTCCAGGGAAGGATCGGCGGCAAACGCGTTTGCCGCAACCACGAGCAACACCAACGCCGCCACGAGCCAAGTCAGGATTTTGCGAGACATACCACACTCCCTACGAAATGGTTTTTTCGGCCATCCGCACTCGGCGGCCGGAATTCTTCTTGTACCAACCGTATTCATCTTTAGATCCCACATGATCCACCGCGGAGTCCGACTTCTTCATCGTCATCGAACGGTATGGTGTCGTCGTCGTTGTCATCGTCGGCGTCGGATACACGTCATCCTCGGTTTCATCGCAAGTCTCGCCGGTGTCACACGGATCACCGGACGAAGCACATTCGTCGCTTTCCCCATCGCAAAACTCGGCGCCGTCACAAAACAGGCCGTTGTCGCTACAGTCAGGTACATCTTTCGTGGTGCATTCCTGATTTTCCTCGTCGCAGAA
This sequence comes from uncultured bacterium, assembly GCA_964511015.1. GTDB lineage: Bacteria > Lernaellota > Lernaellaia > Lernaellales > Lernaellaceae > FEN-1099. The sequence continues at coordinate 138,553 of CAZEDX010000001.1, forward strand.
TTCGGTGCCGTTGCGCCATAGGCCGTCATCGGGGCAGGGGGTGCCAGCATGTTCGTCATAGGTCCCGGAGGAGTAGGTGTCGTCGTCATTGCAGAAAATGCCATCGTCGCACGCCGTGCCGTCGGGTTGGATGTCATCGGCCGGACAAGTAGCAGTTGGGCCGTCACATTTTTCAGCCAGGTCGCGTCCGTCGAAGACAACGGCCGGAAAGAAAATGGTGTCGGTGATTCCCGAGATGTCAAAGCCACCGGTGTCGAGAATCGTGGCGGAAGTGCTGACCCGGGTGCCTCGAACCAGATCGTTGGTGTCGGCGTAATAGGGGAACTGCAACCAAGTCACCAGATAGTTCGTGCCATCAAAGACGATGGCGGGATAGGCGAGTTCAACATTGCTGCCGGTGCCAATCTGGAAGCCTTCGGTGTCTTGGACTACGCCAAATTGATTGACGCGAGCGCCCCAGATTTCACCGGCTTGGTTGTGAGTGTCTTGCCAAACAACAAGGTAGTTGGCGCCGTCGAAGGTGACTGCGGGGTCGGCCTGGTCGGCTTGGTTGTTACTCACCCGGAACCCTCCGGCATCGAGAACGGTTCCGGTGGAACTGACGCGCGCGGTATAGACGTACGGAAGTTCGACTCGGTAGTCTTCCCAGACGAGGAAGTAGTCTGATCCGTTGCTGGTGGCCGCGAGACCGGACTTAGGGAGCGGACTGTCGCCGGCTACCATGATGTCCTCGTTGTCCAGCACTACGCCGGCTGTACTGATCCGTCGGGTAAAAGTTCCGGGTAACGAGATCTTGTCGAGCGAACTTGGCGACCAGGCAACCAGATAATTAGTGCCGTTGAACGCGATGGCCGGGTTGTCGGTCCATGCATAGGCGGCCAGATAGACCGGGTTGTCCATACCGAATTCGGCGCCGATGGCCTGGTCAAGAACAGCCGGATAGGCCGACAATTCGACCAATTCGGCGGGTACGCGCAGAAGGATCTCTCCGTTTTCCCAGGTGGGGTGGAGTTCCGTCGTCTGCTGGTTGGCGTCGATCCAGGTCACCACGCCGTAGCTAAGACCTAGACCGGTCGCGCGATCGACGAAGTGGAGGCCGTTTTC
>CAZEDX010000002.1:0-131228 GCA_964511015.1 uncultured bacterium
GACCGGTTGGGCATCAAACCGCTGTACTACGCGGTACACCAGGGCCGGTTCTATTTCGCTTCGGAGATCAAGGCGCTGCTGCCGTTGGATCTGCCGCCGCCCAGAACCAATCTCGCCGCGCTCGCTTACTTTCTGCAATTTCGTTACAACGACCTGACCGAAACCGTCTTCCAGGGCGTCTTCAAGCTGCCGCCGGCGCACCGGGCCTGGTGGAGCAACGGCCGGCTCTCGCTGGCGTCGTGGTGGCGCCTGGGCACGAACTACGCCACCGCCGTCACGACCGACCAACTCGCCGCACTGATCGCCGATTCCGTGCGCCTGCGCTTGCGTTCGGATTTCCCCACCGGCCTGTTTCTTTCCGGCGGGCTCGATTCATCGGGTCTGTTGGCGACAATGACTCGCTTCTCCGGCGCGGTGCACACCTTCACCGCCACGTTGTCGGGCCTGCGCGCCGTGCGCCACGCCGGTCCACTGCAGGCGCGCTTCGGCAACCGCCACCACGATGTCGCGGTCGGGCCGGAAGCCATGGCGCATTGGCCGCGCATTGTTTGGCATTACGACGAGCTCAATGCCGACCCGGCGTCGCTGCCGATGTACGTGCTGGCGCGGCACGCCCGGCAACACGTCAAGGCGGTGCTATCGGGTGAAGGCGCCGACGAGGTGTTTGTCGGCTACGAACGCGCGGCGATTCTGCGCTGGGCCTGGTCCTTGGCGCGCGTGGCACCGGCGGGCGCGTTGCGGCTGATCCCCGCCTTGCTGCGGCGCCTGCCGCCGCGTTGGGGCAACCTGCTGTTCCGCTACTACTCGATTCTGGTTCCCGAAGGGATCGACCGACTGCAGCAGTTCCTGATCGATCTGCCCTCGCCCATCCGCGCGTATCTCGGCGTGCAATCGGTGCTGATGCCCGGCGAGGCCGCGGCGCTGCTGTTGCCCGAGCACGCGCGCGACATCGGCGCGGATCGTCTGGCGGAAAAGCTGATGGCGCCGTGGTTCACCCATGAGCCCGGTCCGGCCGCGGTGGGCGACATGCTGCGCTTCGAGCTGGCCAACCGCTTGCCGACCGACCTGCTGCTCAAAAGCGACGCCATGACCATGGCGCACGGCCTCGAGTGCCGCGTGCCGTATCTCGACTACCGCCTGGTAGAAGCGGCGATGCGCCTGCCGCTTCGCGAACACCTGGGTCTGGCGACCAACAAGAAGCGGCTGCGCGCGGCGCTGGCGCGCGTATTGCCGCCGCACGTGGCGCAAGCCGGCAAGGAGAACTTCTTCGTGCCGATCCACCTCTGGCTCGACCGCGCGCGTCCGTGGATGGAAGAACTGCTCGCGGAAAAGCGCCTGCGCGAGCAAAGCATCTTCCGGCCGGAGGCGGTGCGGCAGATGATCGACCGCTACCGGGCCGGCGGCTTGTACTATGCCCGGCCATTGTGGAGTCTTTTGCACTATCAGCTCTGGCACCACATCTATTTGGAAAACGGCGGAGCTCAGCCGCCTGAGGAGGATGGTCCGCACCTGTCGCCGGGAGGATGCAACGAGTAAAAATATCGCGCGCTTTTTGGATGGCCTTCGCGCTGTTAATTAGTTTGGCCCCGGTGACCGCCGGTTGCGCGAATGAGTCGGCGTCGGGCAATGACGAGGATACCGGCCCGCCACCGGTTGACGACGACACCACCGATGCGGACGACGACGCGATCGATAACGGAGTCGTGCATTTCCCGGCCGGATTCCAATTCGGAACCGCCACCACGGGTTTTTTCGTGGACATGAGTGGACCCACCCTTTCCCTGGTGTTGTGCACCGACGCCAATTCCGACTAGTACCAGTTCGGGACCTCGCCGGCGAAACAGTCAACGCGAGAACATGGCTAGGCGACTAAATTTTTTCGGCCTGAACAATTGCGCCTGCCTGACCGTGCCTGGGCTGCTGTTCTCGCTGACGCCGTGGTCTACGCACCGCGGCATGTTCGAGGTCGATATCGACAATACGAGCAAGCCGCGCTGCGCGAGGAACATCGTCAGCCGCTGTCGCTCGATCGCCAGAACAAACGAAAGCCCGCCGGAGCTCACCGCCGAGAATCCGATAGATTTCGAAAAAGAAGAACTTTTCGAAACAACGATAGCGTGACGCGCCGTAAGGTGAAAACGGAAAAATCGCTTATATTACAAACATTTCGTTCATTTTCCACAATTCGTATTTTGGCACTTAATGTCACTTTTGCGACAAAAATCCCGTTGTTGAAACGTCCAATTCTGCCGATTACATATTTGCGAGAATCGGTTGACCAGAAATCAAAATTAAAGTACGCTATGAGGTTAAGTGACCTAGTGAAAAGGTTTTGTTGTGTTTTTTGTATCCGCCACGATCCTCCTCCCCATCGCTAGGAATCGTGTGAGGGTATTGGCCAATTCGGCTGAGGTTGGAACGAAGAGGAGAGAAACAGCATGGCCGAACTGCAGGAGCGCACCCCGGGAACCGTCTGGCTAGGACACAGAAAAGAAGCGAGAAAATCCTATCGTAGAAAGACCCTTGCGAGGGTCAGCGATTTGACCGGTCCATTTTCCGATTCCGAAGCCTTGGTCATGGACCTCAGTCTCGACGGCGTGTATTTACGGACCAAGGATCATCCCCCCGTTGGCGAGCGCATCGGCATGAACTTGTATCTGCCGTCCGGCGCCAAGCGGCCGATTCACATCGCCGGCCAGATCGTGCGCAACGACGAGCGCGGGCTTGGGCTACGATTCGAAGAGCTGCAATCGCGCGACCGGGCGAAGATCCGGCATTACTCGGCCTTCGTCGAACTCGACGAAGCGATTGTGGAACTGCAGAACAAGCTGAAGGGCACGGTTTCCGGCAATCTGTTGCCGGTGAGCGAATGGCGCCTGATCGAAGAACGCCTTCTTGCCGCCAGCGAGCGGCGTCTTCCGGTGCGTGTGGTCTACTCCTTGCGCACGGGGCAGTTCGCCGAAGGCGAATTACAGTATCAAAACTGCGAATTGCGTTTGCAGCACCTGAAGACTGCCCTGCCTGAGGGCACGCGTGTGGTGTATTGCATCGTTGACGACGGCCCATTGCATTCGGTGTTTGAAGGTTTGATTCTGGAAAAGGGCATCAACCCGCTGCTGGTTCTGCCCGAGCGCATGTATCACAACGAGCGCCGCTGGAGCCGCCGCGAGGCCGTGACCAACACCTGGATGGTGGTTGAAGCCCCCCATCTGGAAAAGAGAGAACTGCGGTTGTCAGTCAACGACCTGAGCGAAGGCGGTTGTTCCGTTATGGCCCACCGCGACGCCGCATTGACCGTCGGTATGCGCTTTCCGGCCTTCCAACTGCTGAACCATGGCCGGGTATACAACCACGACGGCGCGACGATTACGCGCGTGACGCCCCAACCGCCGGAAGGCTGGTTGCTGGGCTTGAACTTCCTCGACCAGTCGCAGGACCGCGACGCCTTCGCCGAGATCAAAGACCGCAGCCTGCGCTCGAACTTCTGGACTTCGCTGCAGCGGGTCACCGGCATGGCACGCGACAAGATCACCCGCATGGTCGGCGGCAAGGCGGATGCGACCCGCGAGCGTCTGCACTTGGCGCACTACAAGAACACCCGCGGCGACATGGTGGCCGCGCTGCTCGACGCGACCTTCGACCTCAACGGCGACGCCCCGCCGGTGGACGTGGCCGTGGTCATCGGTCCGCCCTTCCCCGTGCGCAAAGAGGTCTTCAGCCTGCTGGCGCGCACGCTGATCGACAACTTCGCGGCGCAGGGTCTGCAAGCGGTGGTTTGCCGTTTCGACCTGACGCATGCGTTGGGCGAAAGCGAAGTCGACCCGGAAATGGAGGCGAAGGGACACCCGTACCTGCGGTGGACCTACTCGCACCTCGAATCCGATATGATCGGTAGTTTCTCCTATCTGGAGCGCCGGTTCCGGCCGCGCAAGCGCGTTGTGGTCGCCTACTCGGTGGCCGCCATCGCCGCACGGCGTATGGTCGCCGACGGCAATAAGCCGCCGGTCGACCTGTTCATCGCGCCGTTCGGCTGCCCGGACGGCCAGGACATGTTCAAGAACCTGCTGGCGGGCGTCGACCTCTTTCCGATCTACCTGCGCGGCGAGAAGGCCGAACCGTTCCTGATTTACGGCCGCCTCTCCGACCCGAGCGGCGTGTTGCCCGACGCAATCAAACGCGGCATGGCGTTCCTCGAAGACGCGCGCAAAGACATGTCGAAGATCACCGTGCCGGTGGTGTGGATTGTCGGCACTTATGACTTCATGGTCACGCGCTCCCGTGTGCGTCAGATGCTCAACGCGCCGGGCGGTGGTCCGCGCGAAATCATCGAAGTGGCCACCGGGCACAATCCGAAGATCGGCAGCGAGGCCATTGAATCGTTCAAGATCATCAGCGAGTCGATCAGCAAACACCTGTTCAACAACGCTCGCCCCGCCATCGAGCCCGACCTGGTCCGCGCCCAGCGGCAGTACGAGATCGAATGGGCGCGCACCAAGCGCAAGAAGTTCGTCAACGCCGCGGAGTACTGGAATCGTCACCTGTTCGGCACCGAGAAGTCAAAAGAAGGCTACGACGTGCTGCTCTACAACCCCGATTACGTCGAATTTATCGAAAAGCAGGTCGACCTGCTCGATGTGCAGCCGGGCCACCGCGTGGCGGACATCGGTTGCGGCACGGGCAATTTGTCGGTCAAGTTGCTGGAGAAGAACGCGTTCAAGGCGCTGGACCTGAACTGCCTCGACCTGGTGCCCAACGCAGTCGACTGTACGCGCGGGAAAATCCAGGCCATGATCGCCAGTCCGGACGGCAGTTGCCGCAACGTGAATCTACATTGCCGGGTGGTCGATCTGGAAGCCGCTCGCCTTACCTGCTGGCAGGAATTCCTGTCCGGCCAGTTGCACGGGGTCGGCGCGGTCATCGGCCGCATCGAAGGACTGAATGCTCCCGCCATCCGCAAGATCGAACAGCACTACGGGCCGGAAATCCACCGCATCCTGCGCGGCGAAAAGGCGACGGTGAGCGACGTCCGCCGCTTGGTGACGGAGTTGGACGAAACCGAAGCCGAACTGGTGCTCGAGTTGTCGATGGCCAGCCGGTTCCTATTGGGCCGCACGCTGCCGGACGACCTGCGTCCGGGTGCGACCGTGGCGACCACTGCGGCCGATCTACGATTCCAACACCTGCATTTCGGACAGGCCAGCCCCACCTGCCGCATCGATTGCCCCGACGGGGCGTTCGACCGCATCGGTGGCTCGCTCATCCTGCCCTATCTCTACGACCCGGGCGCCGTACTGCGCGAATTGCGCCGCATGTTGGCGCCGGGCGGTGTGCTGGTGCTCTCCAGCCTCAAGCCGAATTTCGACTCGTCGAAGTCGTATCTCGAAGAAGCCGAAACGATCAGCAAGCGCAAGGATCTGACCGATCTCGAGCGCGAACGGCTGCTGGCCAGCCTACGCGAGTTCTCGGCGTTTGTCGCGAGCATCATGGAAATGGAAGACGAAGGTCGCTTCCGGTTCTTCGCGGCGGATGAATTCGCCAGCCTGGTGCGAGATGCCGGCTTCGTGAACGTGCAGACCGCGGAGAGCTTCGGCAAGCCGCCGACCGCCGTGATTGTGCGCGCGGAAAAAGGACGATGAGCGAAGCGCAGTCCCCGACGCTCGAACAGACGCCACAGTTCCGGGAACGCCTTGTTTTCGAAACGCACGAACTGTTGGTGTCGCGTCTGCGCTATCTACTGATCATCGCCTGCTTCCTGTATTCCGCCTTCGTCATTCTGGATTTCGCCACTTCGCCGGAGCATGCTTGGCTCTTCTTGGCGATGCGCCTGTTCGTGATCGTCAATTACATCGCCGGCATCGCGCTGCTGGCCACGCAGGTCGGGCGCAAGATCGTGCTGCCGCTGTCGGTCTGGTCGGTCTTCGTCTCGAACCTGGGCGTGGTCGTGATGACCATCTATCTCGGCGGCTTCGCCAGCGTCTACTACATCGGCATCGTGTTCATTATTTTCGTCGCCGGCCTGTTCCTGCCGTGGACGGTGGCGCCGACGGTCACGCTCGGCCTATTGACCATAGGCAGCTACTTCCTGCTTAACTTCCTACTGACCTTCACGCCGGATGTACCGGCCGCGCAGATTCTGCAGCCGTTCTTTTTCATGGGCGGCGCGGTGGTGTTCACGATCTTCGCCAACATCGGCCAAGCGCGCACCCGGCAACGCGACCTCGCCCAGCGCATGCAGATCGAAAAGGCCAACGAGGATCTCAAGGAACTCGACAAGGCCAAAATGCGCTTTTTCTCCAACGTCAGCCACGAACTGCGCAGCCCGCTGACGCTGATTCTCGGCCCGCTGGAGGCCATGCTGCAGGGCGAGTCGCCCATGGATTCGCGGCCGCTGCTGGAAGCCATGGAGACCAACGCCCGCCGGCTGCTGCGGCAGGTCAACACGTTGTTGGATTTCGCCAAGATCGACGCCGGCAAGCTCGAGTGCAAGTTTGCCTACGGCAACATCGGCCGCTTGCTCGAAGAGTTGCATCGCGCCACCTTCCCCCATACCGAACGCCGGCGCATTGCGCTTACGCTGGAAGGCACGGCGGATCTGCCCGATTCGATCCTCGACATCAACAAGGCCGAAACGATCGCCGCCAACCTGATCTCCAACGCGGTGAAATTCACACCCGACGGCGGCCGGATCGCGATCCGCGCCGGCTTCGACGAAGACCGCGTGTGGTTCGAGGTCGAGGACACCGGCAGCGGCATTCCGGAAGACCAGCTCAGCCGCATTTTCGAACGTTTTCTGCAACTCGACGACGCCCTCTCCCGCCGCGCCGAGGGCACGGGCCTGGGCCTGGCCATGGTGCAGGAACTGACCAAACTGCACGGCGGCCGGGTCAATGTGAAATCTCAGGTCGGCGTCGGCACCACCTTCACGGTGGAACTACCGCGCCGTCCGGACGTCAAACCGATCGATCGCCGCCGCATCATCGGCCGTCGCAAGATCGACCAGTTGGCGCAAGAACGCACGATCTCGATGCTCGGCGTGACCTACGAACAACGTTCGGGCACCAAGACGCTGCTGGCCGATGTCGCCGGCGCGCGCCTGACCGGCGGCGTGTTGAGCGACCAGGAAGTCAAACAGACGGCCCCGCCGGACGCGCAGAAGGTACTGGTGGTCGACGACAACCCCGATATTCGCACCTTCATAGCCAGCAACCTGACGGCGGAATACCGCATCGCAATGGCCGGCGACGGCATTGAAGCGCTCGAGGTCGCGTCCCGCTTCCAGCCCGATCTGATCATTTCAGACATCATGATGCCGCGAATGGACGGCTACGAACTGTGCCGCCGCATTCGCGAAGACAAGACGTTGAACCAGACGCCGATCATTCTGGCCACCTCGAAATCCGGCAGCGAGGCGGTGGTCGAAGGTTTGCAGACCGGCGCCAACGACTACATCGCCAAGCCCTTCGAGATCCGAGAACTGCGGGCGCGCGTGGCGGCCCACCTGCGCACCCGGCGCTTGGAGCGCAGCTTGAACGAGCGCGAGAGCCGGTTGGCGGCGATCGGCCAGATGACCAGTTCGATCGTGCACGACCTGAAAAACCCGTTGAGCACGATCATCGGTTTCGCCGAGATGGCCAAAGAAGACGCCCAACTCGGCAACACCAAGGATCTGGCGGCGAATCTCGACCCGGTAATCACCGAATCCCGCCGCCTTGGCCGCATGATCGCCGAAGTGCTGGATTTCGCGCGCGGCTACAGCGCCGAGGTCAACCTCGAACCGACCGCGCTGGTGCCCTATCTGTCCATGGCCTACACCACGTGGAAAGGCAAGTTGGAGCAGCTGGGCATTGAGTTGATCGCCGAACACCGGATTCCCGAACGACTGCAAATCAATCTGGACCCGGATCGCATGATGCGGGTCATGGAGAACCTCTTCCGCAACGCACAGGAAGCATTGGCGGGTGAAGGTCGCGACCCCAAGGGCAAGCACGTCTGGTTGACCACCGATGCCGACGGCGAAACCGTCAAGATTCGCGTGGCCGACGACGGCCCGGGCATTCCCGACGAACTGGCGGCACGGCTGTTCGAACCGTTTGCCACCGCCGGCAAGAAATCGGGAACCGGCCTGGGGCTGGCCACCGTGCGGAATCTCGTGAAAGCGCAAGGGGGCGAGATTTCGGTGGTGCCCAAGTGTCCGGAGGGCGGCGCGGCTTTTGTCATGACTTTCCCGGTCCAAGCGTAGTAGGATCAGGCGGCAGACAAGCCGCCCCGACTGAGTACGAACAGCGCACAAGGGGGAGAGGATCGTGGAAGAAGCCAAACGCATTCTGGTTGTTGACGACGAGGAGATGATCCGCCGCTTGTCGTCCACCCTCCTGACCCGGTTGGGTTACGAGGTGACCGAAGCCGTCGACGGCGTGGATGGCCTGGAAAAGGTTATCGCCAACCCGCCCGACCTGATCCTGCTGGACATTCAGATGCCTCGGATGGACGGTTTGGAAGTCGCCCGACGCCTGAAGGAATCGCCCGACACCAAACACATTCCGATCGTCATCGTTTCGTCCTTCTCCGATCTCGAACCGCGGGTGAAAGCGCTGGAGATCGGCGTCGACGACTTCCTGTCCAAACCGGTCGACCGCACTGAACTGCGCGCGCGTGTGCAATCGTTGCTCAAGGTCAAGGCCTACAACGACCACATGTTGCACTATCAGAAGGTGCTCGAAGAGGAAGTCATCAAGCGCACCGAACAGCTGCGCCTGGCCTACGACGAATTGAAGACCACGACCGATCGTCTGCAACGCGCGTCGCTCGACACGATCTTCCGGCTGTCGCAGGCGGCGGAATACAAGGACGAAGACACCGGCAGCCACATCAAGCGGATGGGCTACTACTCGGCGACCATCGCCCGCCAGTTGAACATGAACGATGCGGAAGTGGAGGCGATCCTCTACGCCGCGCCGATGCACGATATCGGCAAGATCGGCATACCCGACCGCATTCTGCTCAAGCCCGGCAAGCTCGACAAAGACGAATGGGAAACGATGAAACAACATACGGTGATCGGCAAGGATCTGCTCAAGGGGTCCGAATCCGAATTGCTGCGCATGGGCGAAACCATCGCCTTGTCGCACCACGAGAAGTGGGACGGAACCGGCTATCCGGTCGGCATGCGGGCCGCCGACATTCCGCTGGTCGGCCGCATTACCGCAATCGCCGATGTCTTCGATGCGCTGACCTCGCGCCGACCTTATAAGGATCCCTTCCCCGTCGAAAAAGCGCTGGCCATTATCCAAGAGAACCGGGGCACGCACTTCGACCCGACGGTTGTCGACGCGTTTTTCACGGTTAAAGACAAGATCATGGAAATCCGGGTTGGCTGGCCGGAATAACGGTTTTCTGGCTTTTAGGGAACCGGAATACTAACTGGCGTGGCGCATCTCGGGCGGCTGGTTCAGCCACTCCATTGAGGCGCTTGTCACCCTGAACGACAGCCGGCCGTAGAAACCGGCGGCCTTGGCCTTTTCCAGCAACATGGCCATACCCATCATGGACAGGCCCTGAGCGTGGCTGAGATCGACCACGGCCACCCGCTCGGTGGCTTTTAGAATCTGCTCCAGACGGCTGACCATGGCCAAGCCGCAGGCGCTGTCCAGCTCACCGGTTACAAACATAACTATTCGATTTGACGTCCATATTTCGTTCCAACCGGCATCCTTCATCACATTGCACTCCTTTGCGTCATACCCAACGACGCTTGCGCGCCTTCTCCTTACCTGCTGGCGTGCTGCCGAACCATTCGACACACGGAAACCCCGATTTGTTCACGCCGTACACGTAAAACAATTCCAATCTCACGGCGCATCTTTTTCAAGGTACAAGTATATCGGCAGATATCGGCAAATAGTTTACCTCTCTTTGTCCTTCTCACCCTCGCCGTTTGTATCGATTGCGTATCCAATATTGAACCGGCCATCGAATCGTTCCATCTCTGTGTTAGTCGGGAGCGAGGGAGAAGCCCCTGAAGAAACGCGGGCGATTCCCTTGGCTAGGCCTACGGTCGGAACCTGAACAACGCCCAAGACCGACCGCGGGCCACCACGGCGCCGGTGGTTCCCCTCGACGGCGTAGTGAGGGACAATCATGAGTACACGCAAGACAAAAACGCGATTGATGTTGGTCGTTTTGCTCGTGGCCATGGTGGCGGCCGGCTTCCTCGTGCTGGGACGCAACCGCACCGTCGTTCCCCAGTACGAAACGGCGAAGGTAGAACAAGGTGCAATTGTCGCGAAAGTCACGGCCACCGGATCGTTGTCGGCGTTGGTCACGGTCGAGGTGGGCAGCCAGGTTTCCGGCCGTCTCGCGGAATTGCTGGTGGACTACAATTCCCCAGTCAAGAAAGGTCAGGTACTGGCGCGAATCGATCCGCAGTTTTTTCAAGCGGCGCTCGAGCAGTCGCGCGCCAACTATCAGGCGTCACAGGCCAACTTGACCAAAGCCCAGGTGCAGGCCGAGGAAGCCCGGCGTAACTTCGAGCGCGCCAAAAGCCTGCGCGAACGGAATCTGATCGCCCAGGCCGATCTCGACGCGGCCCAGGCCACGTATGATGCCATGCGCGCGGAGATCGACGCCGCCCAGGCCGCGCTGTCGGTGGCGCGCGCGACATTGCATCAGGCGGAATTGAATCTGAGCTACACCACCATCGTTTCCCCCGTGGACGGCATCGTGATTTCGCGCGCTGTATCCGTCGGTCAGACGGTGGCCGCGTCGCTCCAAGCCCCTACGCTGTTCACTATCGCTGAAGACCTGCGCCGCATGCAGGTCGACACCAGTGTGGCGGAATCCGACGTCGGCCGCCTCGCGCCTGGTTTGAAAGCGACCTTCACCGTCGATGCTTATCCGACCGAGGAGTTTGTCGGCACAATCCGCCAGGTGCGCAACTCCCCGCAGACGGTGCAAAATGTCGTGACTTACGACGCGGTGATCAATGTGGACAACCCCGACCTGCGCCTCAAGCCCGGCATGACCGCCAACTGCACGTTCGTCTATGCCGAACGCGCCAATGCCGTGCGCATTCCGAACGCAGCGCTTCGTTTCAAGCCGGCCGCTCCGCTCGTCACGGCGGACGTCGACACCTCCGACGTCGCCGTAGCCTCACCAGCCGTCTCACCACCGGCCGCGGTGGCTACGGCCGACAGCCGAACCATTTGGGTGCTGCGAAATGGCTACCCACAGGCCGTGACCATTCGGATCGGCATCACCGACGGCTCCTGGACCGAAGTGACTGCCGGCGAACTTCGCCCGGGCGACGAGGTCATCACCGGCCAGGCCAGTGGCGAGGCAGCGGGCGGCAACGGCAAATCGTCGGCCAAACGTAACAGCGCACCGCCGCCTCCGATGTTCTAGGTATCGCCATGAACGCCCAATCGCCCCTGATCCAGTTGGAGAATGTGACCAAGGTCTATCTGGCCGGCGACCTCGAGGTGCCTGCGTTGCATGGATTAGATCTGACTATCGAAACGGGCGACTTCGTTGCCATCATGGGCGCATCCGGCTCGGGCAAATCCACGTTGATGAACATCTTGGGTTGTCTGGACCGCCCCACCAGCGGCCGCTATCGCCTGTCCGGCCGCGACGTTTCCCAGTTAAGCAAGGACGAGCTGGCGGGCATACGCAACCAACTTCTGGGCTTCGTATTCCAAAGTTTCAATCTGCTCCCGCGCACCAGCGCACTGGAAAACGTGGAACTTCCTCTTCTCTACTCGACTACTCCCGCCCGCACCCGACACGAGCTGGCCCGGCTGGCGTTGCAACGAGTCGGCCTGAAAGACCGCATGGAACACCACCCGAATCAACTGTCCGGCGGCCAGCAACAACGTGTAGCGATCGCCCGGGCGTTGGTAACCTCTCCCCAACTGGTACTGGCCGACGAGCCGACCGGCAATCTCGATTCGCGAACCAGCGTCGAAATCATGGGACTGTTCCAGGAACTTGGTCGCGCGGGCATTACCGTTATATTGGTCACCCACGAACCGGACATCGCGCAGTACGCCTCACGCGTCCTGGTCATGAAAGACGGACGGGTCGTCTCAGACCGGCGCCAGACTCCGCTCGCGACCAACCCAGCCAAACAGGAGGCGTCATGAGCTTGTTGCAAACCTTCCGCATCGCCGTGCGCGCCGTGCGTCGCAACAAGATGCGTTCGTTTCTCACCGCGCTAGGCATCATCATCGGCGTTTCCGCGGTGATTGCGATGATGGCGCTCGGCGAAGGAGCAAAGGCGCAAGTGGCGAATGTGTTCCAATCGATGGGCTCCAACATGCTGATCGTGCTGCCGGGCTCTACCACGTCCGGCGGCGCTCGGGGCGGGTTCGGCTCCATGCCCACGCTTACCTGGGCGGACCTGAAAGCGATTCAGTCCGAGCTTTCCAGCGTGCGCTATGCGGCGCCGGAGTTGCGCACCAGCGCCGCGGTCGCCAGCGAAGAACAGAACTGGACCACCCAGGTCAACGGCACGACCCCCGACTTCTTTGCAATTCGCAACTGGAAACTGGCCAGCGGTGCGCTCTTCAGTGAGGCCGACGTGGAGGCCAATGCCAAGGTCGTCGTCCTCGGCCAGACGGTCGTGACGCAACTGTATGGCGCTTCCGCCGACCCGGTCGGCCAAGTAGTCCGCATTAACAAGGTTCCGTTCCAGGTTGTCGGCGTGCTGGCCAAGAAGGGCCAATCAGCGATGGGCATGGACGTCGACGATGCCGTCTTCATTCCAGTCACGGCCTACCAGACCAAGATCCAGGGCGGGCTGCAGGAGTACGTCAACGGCGCCATACTGGTGGGATCGTATTCCCCGGAAGCGACGGTTCGCGCGGAGACGGAAATCAGCGATCTGCTTCGCGAACGTCACCATCTGGCGGCCGGAGCCGAAAACGACTTCTCGATTCGCAACCTGCAAGAGATGGCCAGCGCCATGGAGTCAAGCACCGCGACCATGACTACGCTGCTGGCGGGCATCGCCGCGGTGTCTCTGCTGGTCGGCGGCATCGGCATCATGAACATCATGCTCGTTAGCGTCACCGAACGCACGCGCGAAATCGGCTTGCGCATGGCCGTGGGCGCGCGGCCCCGCCACATTCTGGCCCAGTTCCTGGTCGAATCCTTCACCCTCTCGGTGGGTGGCGGGCTGATCGGACTGATCGTCGGCATGGTTGCCGCCCAACAAGTCTCCTCGCGACTCGGCTGGCAACTCGTGATCCAACCCGGTATCGTGGCGCTCGCTATCGGCTTTAGTGCCGTGGTCGGCATTGGTTTCGGCCTGTACCCGGCCACCAAAGCCTCGCGGCTCGACCCCATCCAGGCCCTGCACTACGAATAGCCTACGCTGACAACGCGCTTGGCGTTTGGCGCAAGAACCCTTACAATTCGTTTCGTTTGTGTCCCATTTCCTTTTCCACCTCTGCAAGGCGGGCGTCAATGAGGAATCCGTTCCATTTGTGGTTGCTCTTTGCCCTGTTGTCGATATTGGTTCCGACCATGTTGGGTTGCGCCGCGGAAGATGACGATGACGAAGTGGCCGACGATGACAGCGGCGGACAAGATGACGATCAAATGGCGGACGATGACAACGGCGGCGACGATGACGACTTCAACCTCTCCGATCCGCTCGGTCCGGGCGAAGTGCGCGCCGGCAAAATCACCGCCGAGGATGAACTGATCGGCGGACCCCGCGCGCGCGGCGAAATCGGCGATTACAAGATCTACAACTCGCGCATCGAGTTGATCATTCGCTCGCCGGAACACGTCGGCGTGAGCTTCACCGGCTACGCGGGAAACATCATCGACGCCGACCGCGCCCGGCCGCCGGAAGAGCCCGGCCAGGACAACCTGCAAGGCCTCGACCATATCGTGTGCCTGGTGCGGGGTTTCTGGGCTCAGCAGGTCCAGGTGCTCAGCCACGGCGAAGACGGCCAGGCGATCATTCGAGTCATCGGCGAAGACGGGGGCGTGCAGTTCACCGATGCCCTGCTCGGCTCGTATATCAATCTTTACAAGAAGGACTA
Source organism: uncultured bacterium (assembly GCA_964511015.1). Taxonomy (GTDB): domain Bacteria; phylum Lernaellota; class Lernaellaia; order Lernaellales; family Lernaellaceae; genus FEN-1099. The sequence goes on from CAZEDX010000002.1 coordinate 14,052, forward strand.
CAAAGTCCGCATCGTCAATGACTACATTCTCGATCCAGATTCCGACTACATTACCGTCCGGACCTTTGTGCAGAACGACGGCGACGCCGACCGCAACGTGGCGATCGCGGATCTGCCGTTCTGGGGCTTCGATACCGACACGTTCCTACCGCGCACCGGTTTCAACGTCGGCGATCTCGATCTGCTGGCCTCGGTGCGTTGGGTTGGCGGCCTGAACCTGTGGGGCACCGGTGTTTCCTACGCACTTGCAACGGCCACATCGTCGGCCAATCTGTACATTCCGTACATCTACGGCAACGTCATTCCGTCGGTGGAAACTCTGCTGAAGGTCAAAGCGCACGAGCACAATTCCTGGGAACGCATCTTTATCGTCGGCGACGGCGACACCAGCGTGATCTTCTCCGCCCTCAATGACTTCGACCACAACAACATCTACGGCGTACTCTCCGGCACGCTGACGTTGGCCGACGGCGGCTCGTTCGACAAAACTCGCGTGTACATCAAAGACCACCGGCCGGAGGGCCTGAACTACGTCGGCATGCTGTTGCCCGACCGCGAGGGCAAATTCAGCGCGCAACTCGCGCCGGGCACCTACCAACTCGTGGCCGTGGGCGAAGGTCGCGCGGACTCCTCCCCGGTGACCGTCAACATCGTGAACGAACAGGTGACCCCCGCCGCGCTCTCGCTCGACGCGCCGGGCTACCTGGACATCGCAATCACCGGCGAAGACGGCGGTCCGCTGCCGTGCCGTGTCGGGTTCCAGAACGGCTACTGGGCCGATCCGAATTCGTCGATCGTCTCCCTCTTCTTCTCGGCCACCGGCACCGACCGCATTCCGATTCAACCGGGCGACTACACGGTCACCATTGCGCGCGGCTACGAATATGAACTGATCCGCGAGAACGTCACGATCGTCGCCGGCGCAGACAACGCACAGTACATCATGGGCGAGTTGGCGCGTTCGGTCGACACCACCGGCTGGATCTCCACCGACTTCCATATTCACGGTGCCTTCTCGACCGATTCCGGCACGCGGCCGGTCGAGCGTACTCTCCAGTTCGCCGCCGAAGGCCTGGAGATGCCAGTCATCACCGAACACGACTACGTCGCGCCCTATGCGGACTACGTCGCGGAAGCCGGCGTTTCCGGCTGGGTGCAAGTCGTCACCGGCACCGAAATCAGCCCGGGCATCGGGCACTTCAACGCTTGGCCGTTGACACCCAACCCCGCATTCCCCGATTTCTACGGCCTACCCTTCATGCTGTACGACGAGGAGCGCGAGGTGCTGCGCAACTACGAGTTCCCCGAAATGTGGCAGATGGCGCGCGAAGACTACGGCGCCCGCAGCATTCAGATCAACCATCCTCGCGATTGGTTCGACTACATCGGGTATGATCTGAGCATCGGCCTGGATTCCGCGGACCCCGATCGCTTCAGCACGGATTTCGACGCGATGGAGGTCTGGAACGGCACGGGCGGCAATACCCTGGAGTACTGGTTCAGTTTCATCGACCAGGGCCTGAACGTTACGCTGCACGGCAACTCTGATTCGCACAACTACCTGCCCGACGATCTCGGCAGCCCGCGCAATCTGATCGCGGTGCCGCTCGGCGGCGATGATCCGGCTACCGCTGAACAACAGGAATTCATCGACAGCGACCTGGAACATCACGCCCAGTTGACCAGCGGACCGGTAATTGATTTCACTATCGCCGACCAGACCATCGGTGAATTGGTTATCGGCTTGGGCATCAACCAGGTGCCGATACACGTGACCGTGCAGGCGCCGTCCTGGGTGCGGGTCGACTACCTGAAGATCTACTCGAACCACGGCGAGGTCGTTTACGAAGAACCGATCGCTGAAACCACCAATATCGTCCGTTATGACGACACGATCACGCTGACCGCCGACGAAGACGCCTATTTCGTCGTGGAAACCGGTCATACGACGGCGACGCTCGGGCCCGTCACGCCCGGAGCGCGCACCTTTGCGATCACCAACCCGATTTGGGTGGACATCGACGGCGACGGCGAATTCGACGCGCCTGGCTTGCCGGAATCGCATTAGCCGAACAAGGAGTCATCGGTATGACAAGGATACGCAACCTCGGATTGACCATGGCCTTGGTGTTCGTCGTTGCCGGCCTAGCTACGGCCGAAGTGCCCACGATGGCCGGTTGGCCGCAAACGGTCCCGGGTTCGACCTACTTCGCGAACATGGGCGGTCTGGTGTTGGCCAACATCGATGACACTCCCGATTTGGAAGTGATCGTCGGCACCACGGCACAAAAACTGCACGTCTGGAAATACGACGGCAGCCTGGTCTTCACGGTAAACCTGACCGGTTGCGCCCAGGGCGTTCCCGCCGTCGGCGACGTCATCGGCGATAGCGCGCCTGAGATTGTCGTCACCACCCGCCCGTCGTTGAAAGCCAACGTCGGCACGGTGCACGTCTTCTCGGGCGCGGGCGACCTGCTCTACTCGGCCGCGATGGATCACAACGGCAGCCTGATGAACTCGCCGACGCTGGCCGACCTCGACGCCGACGGCAAAAAAGAGATCATCGTGGGGGAAGAGGACAATCCGGACGGCTGGCTGTATGCGCTCGAGGGTGACCTCACCGCGATGAACAAAGCCTGGCCGGCCAAGCTCGACCATGTGCCGGCAACCAGTGCGGCGGCCGGCGACATCGACGGCGACGGCGACCCCGAAATCGCCGTCTGCTCGTTCCTGAGCCTCTATGCGTTCGAAACTGACGGCACGCTCCTCGCCGGCTTCCCCGTCACGTTGGCCGACGAAACCTACAGCTACGGCTCGCCGGCGTTGGCCGACCTCAACAGAGACGGGACGTTGGAGATCCTCACCATCACGCACGGTGATGAGAGCTTCGTTCACGCGATTCAGTATGACGGTTCCGAACTCACTGGCTGGCCGTACAGCCTCGGCAACTACTGGAGCTTCGGACCGCCGTCCGTCGGCGATCTTGACGGTGACGGCGAGCTGGAAGTCGTGGCCGGTCGGCAAGGCGGTAGCGTGGTATCCGAAGAGCTGTTCGTCATCACTCATGAAGGCGACGACTTCGGTAACTTCCCCTACGCCATCGCCGGCGGCGTCGAAGGCAATATCCTGCTCGCCGATTTCACGGGTGACAACAGGGTGGAAATCGTCTTCAGCAGCAACCTGGCCAACAGCGGTCAGGGCTACATGCACGCGGTCGATGCAGCGGCCCAGCCGCTTGCCGACTGGCCGTTGCGGCCTGAAGGCCTCACTTACCTAAACGGCGCGACCATGGGCGATGTGAACAACGACGGCGTGCCCGAATTCGGCGTGCTGGCTGTGGATTCCGTCGGCGACGGCTCGGTGAGTGTGGGCCTGTACCGCAACCCCGACTATTTTTTTGGCGCGGGCGGCGTGCACTGGCGCACCTACCAAGCCGACGACGGGCACACCGGGCTGTACGACCCGATCTGGCCCGATGACGACGACACCACCGACGACGACGCGACGGATGACGACTCCGACGACGACCAGACCGACGACGACAGCGACGACGACAATGACGACAATGATGACGCCTCCGACGGCGACGCCGATGACGATCAGGCCGACAACAACGGCGATGATGACGACGACAACGGCTGCGGCAATTAGTCGTCGAGCGCTTCGCGCACCGCGCGCGCTAGGCCGTCGATCGAAAACGGCTTCTGAATGAAGCGGGTACCTGATTCCAGCACCCCGCGGTGGGTGATGGTTTCCTCGGTGTAGCCCGACATGAACAAGACCTTCACATTGGGCCGGATGCTTTTGACCTGCGCGTAGAGTTCCCGCCCATTCGTCCGGGGCATCACCACATCGCTGAGCAGCAGGTCGATCCGGTCGGATGTTTCGTTGACGAGGCGGAGGGCGGTTTCGGCGCCATCGGCCACCAGCACCCGGTATTGCTGCCGTTCCAGCGCGCGAACGGCCAGGTTGCGAACCAATTCCTCGTCTTCTACCAGTAATATCGTCTCGCCTCCCGCGGAGCGCGAGATCTGTTCGGGCGCAACTTCCTCGGTAACCTCATCGTTCACCGCCGGTAGAAAGATCTTGAAACAGGTGCCACGATTGATTTCGGAATAGACGTTGATGAATCCGTGGTTCTGCCGCACGATGCCGTACACCATCGACAGCCCCAGGCCGGTGCCCTTGCCCTTTTCTTTCGTAGTAAAGAAGGGCTCGAACAGGTGGGGCAGCACATCCTCGCTGATACCGGTGCCCGTGTCGCTCACCGCGATCATGATGTATTGCCCGGCGACGGCTTCCGGATGGCTGCGGCAGTACTCTTCGTCGATCCGTACTTGGGCCGTTTCCACCGTCAGGCGCCCGCCATTGGGCATCGCATCACGCGCATTGATCGCCAAATTGATGAGCGCCTGTTCGATCTGTCCTGGATCGGCCTTGACCCGCAGCGCGCCGCCGCCCGGCGCAAACAAGAAGTCGACGTCTTCCCCGATCACACGCTTGACCATGCGGCTGGACTGGCCGAGCAGTTCGTTCAAATCGACCACCCGTGGATTGATGATCTGTTTGCGTCCGAACGCCAACAACTGTGCGGTCAGCGACGCCGCCCGATCGGTGGCTTTCTTGATTTCCGCCAGGTCGGCATAGATGGGGTCCTCGGTACGGACCGAACCCATCAGCATCTCGGTGTAGCCGGTGATGCCGGTCAACAGGTTGTTGAAGTCGTGGGCGATGCCGCCAGCCAAACGCCCGATGGCTTCCATCTTCTGCGCCTGACTGAGTTGTTCCTCCAAACGGCCCCGTTCTTCTTCGGCGCGTTTGCGGTCGGAGATGTCGCGCGACAGCCCGAGAATGCCCACCGGCTGTCCGTTCTCACCGCGCAGAAAGGTGATCCGTGATTCGAACCACAGCAGGTGCCCGTTCTTGTGCCGGTGTTGCGACTCCACCACGCGCGAGTGCCGCGGGTCTTTTTCCGGGCTGTCCTCCCGCATTAATTCCTCGGCCAGAATACGTTTGAGCAATTCCAACGAATCGGGTGGGGTAATGTGCGACAGCGGCGCGCCCTTGAATTCGTCGACCGAGTAGCCCAACACGCTCTCTACCGCCGGGCTGAGGTAGACGAATTGCAGACTCATCGAGGTGATCCACACGATGTCGCGGATGTTTTCGGCCAGCATGCGGTATCGCGCTTCACTCTCGCGCAAAGCCTCTTGCTGCTCTTTCTTTTCGGTGATGTCGCGAATCGACTCGATCGCGCCGACGATGTTGTGGTTGGAATCAAAGAGCGCGGCCGCCGTGCCCGACAGGAAGCGGGCTCCGCCCGGCAGTGCGGGCGCGTAGGCTTCGCCGGTCAACGTCTGGCCTTGCCATTCCATGACCAGATAGCGTGAATCCAGCCGGGTTTCTCCGCCCAGGACCTGATCGATCAGAATCGGGCGGCGGTGACCATAGAACGGCAGCGAATACTCGTGGTCGCCCCGGCCGAGGATGTCGGACGCCGCTACTCCTGTCATGGTTTCCATCGCCCGGTTCCAGGCGATCACCACCCCGTTCTGATCGACCACGAAGGTTGCGTCCGGCAAAAAATCGATGACGTTGGCCAGCGTCTGGCGTGATTCGCGCAACGCGATCTCGGCGTTTTTTCGGTCGGTGATATCCCGCGTGACTCCGATCAGGCCGATGGCCCGCCCCTGCTCGTCGCGCAGGAAGGTGATTTCGTTCTCGGTCCAGATCAGCGTGCCGTCTTTGCGGTATTCCTGCAGTTCGACATTGCGCGCCCGGTTGGGGTCGGCGGTGCCGGTTTGCTCCAATTCGAGTTCCTCGGCCAACATGCGCAAGGCCAGTTCCAACGACGAGGGAGGCAACGAGTCCCCCGGATCCAACGCTAGCATCTCCTCAACGGTGAAACCGCGCACCCGCAGCACCGACGGGCTGATGTAGGTTAGACGCAATTCGAGATCCGTCGCCCAGATGATGTCGGCCGCGTTTTCCGCAATCAGCCGGTAACGGCGCTCGCTTTCGCGCAAGGCGTGTTCGGCCAACATCCGTTCGGTAACGTCGTCGTAGATCACCACGACCTCGCCGGAGGGGAGCCGGTAGAAGAACCAATCGCGCCACCCGCTGCCGTAGCGCGTGGTCGATCGCCGGTTGGGCAAGAATTCCGGCTTGCCGGTTTGGGTGACCCGTTCGAGCGCCGGTCCAACATCCCAGTGTTCCATTCCCGGGAACAAATCTTTCAGGTGGGCACCGGCGGCCTGTTCACGGGTCAGACCGCTGATGCGCAGCGCCGATTCGTTAAAATCAGTAAGAATGAAGTCCTTGCCGTTGTCGATCGGCTGCAGCACGGCCACGCCACTACGCAGGTTTTCAAACATGGCGCGGTAACGCGATTCGCTTTCGCGCAACGCCTGTTCCATCTGCTTTCTGGCTGAGATGTCCACAAACGAGCCCATCAGGCATAGCGGCACGCCGCCGGGGTCGGTTACCAACGAACCCGAAAACAGAACTTGGAACTCCACACCGTCCCGCCGCCGCGCGGGGAACTCGGCCACATACTGCCGCGCACCCTTCATTCTTTCGATCACTGCGCTGTCGTGGTTACGCACACCGCACACTTCGAGCACCGATCTCCCAATCACTTGCCGGTCGTCGTCATAACCCCACATAACCAAAAATGCGGGATTGACGTAGGTAACCATCCCGGTCGGATCGGCGATAGCGATGGCGTTGATGGAAGACTCGATGGCCGCATCTTTGATGCGCAGCGCGCGTTCCGCTTCCCATCGCTTGGTGATGTCGATGCCCAGACCGAAAAAGTAATCGATGCGGCCGGCTTTCATTACCGTCCGTGCGCGCCATTCGACGAGCAACCGGCGCCCGTCCCGCGCAACCATCCGCAAGACTATTTGCCCGGCGTCGAGGGACTTGAGCAATGTGTCGATCCAAGATGCACAGAGATCGCGATCGTTCGCGTCCACAAAAGTCGTCAGATAGTCGACGCCAATCACGTCGTCCTGCTCGTAACCCAATGCCGTCAGCATGGATTCGTTCATCATCAGAGTCGTGCCTTCGGGGCGGACGGCGACAAAGAAGGCGGGAGATGATTCGACAAGATTACGGTTCAATTCCGCCTGAAACTCCAGCGCCTCGTTGGCTCGGCGTTGGTCGGTAACGTCTTCACCGGAACTCACCAGGTGAGTGATTTCGCCGGTTTCGTCACGCAGCACGGCGTTGCGCCAGGCGATTCTCTTTTCCTGCCACGAACTGGTAAGCACCGAGTTTTCGTGGAACTCCACCGTGCCGACCTCGCCGGCCATGGCTTCCACAAAAACGCGCCGTGCCTCTTCCCGTTCCGCCGGCGGCACAAAACGATCGAACCAGTTCTGCCCGATGATGTCTTTGCGTTCACGTTCCAACACCTGGCAGCCGCGATCATTAATGTGTTGGACCTGCTGGTTGGTGTCCAGCACAATGAGCATCACGTTGGCGATGTTGAAGTAGGTCTGCGCCCGGGCTTTTTCTTCCATCATTTCCCGGTGGGCTTGAAAGGCCAGAGCCTCACTCTCACGGCGAGCGACGAGTTCGCCCAACATGGACGCGGCGCAATCCAGTTGCTGTTTGGCGTTCTTGACCACGTACGCCGGCCGGGGCTGATATGCCGCGGCCAGCTTTTTCAGCTTCGCCAAGGGTATGCGATACTCTTCGGCGATCCGTTTGAGCGCGCGGGAGTCGCGCGGCGGCGCACCAGTAGCCAGACACATCGCCCCGATGACCCTGCCGGCGGCCACAACCGGAACCGCGTAGACCTTCATGCCGCCGCTGCATTTGCGCTCTTTCGGGCGGCCAGTGGCGATGGCTGCTTTGGAACATCGGCTCCAACACGATTCGTGACACAGCCAACGTCCCGAAGCCATCGCTTCTTTGTCGTCGTCGGTCTCGGCTAGGCGGCGGGATGCTCGGTCCAATGCCAAACACCAGCCCCGCGAAAAGCGGCCGTAAGCACAATCGCCGTTTGCTTCGAAGAAAGTGACCGATGTGCCTAGCAAATCAAGCAGACGGGTAGCGATATTTGCCAGGGTTTCGGTCCCAAGCGCCGTCGCCATCGACCCAGGAGGATTCAAAGACTCCTGGGCTGCGCCGGTTTCGCGATAGTCCTTTGCTTTTAGTACCCGCATTGATTAACTAATCGGAAACTCACTCGCCGATCATTAGCATACTTAGAACAATAGTGACTTCGCGGAGTTCCGAAAAGCCCGGGTCATAAAAGTGGCACTTAGTCGCGGTGTCGGACGATTTCCCCCTGCACCAAATAAATGACGTCCTCGGCAATATTGGTGGCGTGATCGGCAATACGTTCGAGATGGCGTGCCGCCAGCATCATCCAGACATAGTTTTCCAATTGGTCCGGGCGACGGCGAATCGCCCCGAGAATCTGATCATGAATGTGGTAGTACTCGCGGTCGACAGCATCGTCGTCCGCCAGAACCCGGCGCGCCAGTTCTTCGTCTTGGTTGACTAAAGCATCGAGCCCGCATTTCAACATCGACTGGACTTTGCCGGTTATCGTGGTGATGTCAAAAGGCAATTCCACAGCCCCGTTTTCGCAGGCTTCCTTGGCCCGCCGAGCGATGTTGGCGGCCATGTCGCCGATACGTTCCAGGTCGTTGTTGATTTTCAGCACAGCGACAATGAAGCGCAGATCGGTCGCCACCGGCTGGTAGAGGGCCAATAGCTTGAGGCACTCTTCTTCGAGATCGACCTCCATCAGATCAATGGCGGCATCGCGTTCGACCACCTTTTGCGCACGGACCGGGTCCATACTTGCTAGCGCCTGCACGGCCTCGTACACAATGGCTTCCACTTCGCCACCCAGATCGAGCAACATGCGTTTCACGCGGTCGATCTGACGGGGCAATTTGTTCGCCATGGCTTTTTCCTCCCGTCTCAGCCAAACCGTCCGGTGATGTAGGCTTCGGTCTGTTTGTTGGTGGGATTGGTGAAGATTTGCCGGGTCGGCCCGAACTCGACGATCCGCCCTTCGAAGAAGAAAGCAGTGTAATCCGAAATCCGGGCCGCTTGCTGCATGTTATGGGTCACGATGACAATCGCATACTCCTTTTTGAGCGTTTCGATGAGTTCCTCGATCTTTTGTGTCGCCACTGGGTCGATGGCGGAGGTAGGTTCGTCCAGTAATAACACCTCCGGCCTCACGGCAATGGCGCGCGCGATGCACAGCCGCTGTTGTTGCCCGCCGGACAAAGCGGTGCCGGGTTGGCGCAGTTTGTCTTTGACCTCATCCCACAAGGCTGCTTCGCGCAGCGCCTGTTCGACCCGCTGCGCTAACTCGGCTTTGTTCAGTCGATAGTGCAAGCGCAATCCGTAGGCCACGTTGTCGTACACACTCATGGGAAATGGGGTTGGCTTCTGAAAAATCATGCCGACTAGGCGGCGCAGGCGGATCAGGTCAAACGACGGAGACAGGATGTTCTCTCCGTCGAGCAAGACCTCTCCTTCGGCGTGTTGGTCGCGGTACATCTCAAAAATGCGGTTGTATACGCGCAGGTGGGTGGATTTCCCGCAGCCGGACGGGCCAATGATGGCCGTCACGCGCCGTGCGGCAACATCAAGGTTATTGTCGATCAGCGCCCGGTGATTGCCGTAGTAGAAGTTCAGGTTGCGGGTCGAAATCCGCGGCGGCACTCCCGGAGCGAACACTTCGTCTCGATCGCGTGGCGGTAGGCTTGGCCGGCGGCTCAGATCAACCAGTCCGCCCGTCCCCTGGCGAGCCGCTACCGGCAAAAATTCCCCGCGTTGTTCGTAGCTTGAAACGTTCATCTGACTCTCCTTGCCGTTCCCCAACGCGCCGCGATGTTGAGCAACAACACTGCGGCCATGATCAACAGCGATGCGCCCCAGGCGATCTGCTGCCAATCGGCAAACGGCGACATGGCATAGTTGAATATGGTGACGGTCAGATTGGCCGTCGGTTGCGCCAACGACGACGGCCAGAAGCTGCTGTTGAGCGCGGTAAACAACAAAGGCGCGGTCTCGCCGCTGATGCGCGCAACCGACAGCAACATGCCGGTGATCAACCCGGTGCGGGCTGCTCGAAAAACCACCCCCAAGGTGACCTTCCAGCGTGGCGCGCCTAGCGCCAGGGCTGATTCGCGCAAGGCGTTCGGCACTAGCAGCAACATGTCCTCGGTGGTACGCGCGACGACGGGTAACATAATGATCGCTAGTGACACGGCACCGGCGTAACCACTGAAATGGCCGACCGGTTTGACCATCACGGTGTAGACGAATAGCCCGACGATAATCGAGGGCATTCCCATGACCAGATTGACGCCGAAACGAACCATAGCGCTGAAGCGTCCGTAGCGGCCGAATTCCGCCAGATAGATGCCAGACAACACTCCGACCGGCACCCCGAGCGCGGTACCGATGAGCGTCATCAGCAGGGTGCCAACCAAGGCATTGGCCACCCCTCCACCCGGCATCCCCGGCGGCGCCGGCAACTCCACGAAAAAGGACCAGTTAATGGCAGCGACACCACGTTGAATAACTACCCAGAGAATCCAACCCAAAAAGAAAATCCCCGCCGCCGCGGCCAGCGTCGCAACGCAATTAACCATCCAATTAATTGCGATACGCGGGGTGCTAGAACGATGGGGTATCGGCTTGCTGGTCATAGCCCGCCCCCACTCCGCAGTCGAATGCGTTTGAGCCACCATTGGGTGAGAGTTTGTATCACCAATGTGATAACAAACAGCACCAAACCCAGTTCGACCAAGGCGCTCGTATACAGGGGTTCCGAAGCCTCGGTGAACTCATTGGCCAGTGTCGAGGCAATAGTGTTCCCGGCGGCAAAAAGCGAAACCGACAAGTTATGGCTATTACCAATGACAAAGGTGACGGCCATGGTTTCACCGATGGCCCGGCCAAGACCGAGAAATACCGCGCCTAACATACCGCTCAAACCATAGCGAACGGTGATCTGCGAAGTTACTTCCCACGTCGTTCCGCCCATGCCGAAACCGGCCTCTTTCACCACCGCCGGAACCATGCGGAAAACGTCGCGCATCACGGCACTGACGAAGGGCAGAATCATGAGCGCCAGGACGATGCCGGCGGAAAGCATCCCGATCCCCATCGGAGGACCTTGGAACAGCGGGAGAAAACCCAGTGTGCGACCGAGCAGCGGTTGCACGTGCTCGCTCATGAACGGAGCGAATACAAACAGCCCCCACATGCCGTAGATGATGCTTGGAACCGCTGCCAGCAGTTCAATTGCCTGACCGACCACCGAACTCAACCAAGGGGGTGCCAACTCGACCAGGAACAGCGCGATGACCAGCCCCATCGGCACCGCCAGCATCATGGCAATAACAGTAGAAACCAGCGTGCCAAACAGGCTGCTCAGGGCGCCGAATTCCCCCGTGACCGGATTCCAAGCCGTCGACCACAGAAAACCCCAGCCGAACTTGCCGATCGAAAGCTGAGAATTACGCACTAGTTCGATAAACAGTCCGAACACAATGACCAAAACCAGCGCCGCGGCGCTGGTCATGATCATCTTGAAAGCCCGGTCCAATCGGTTTTCTCGAGCGTGTTGCATACTGCGTTCGGTCATCTCACAGACCTCTCTCCGATTCAGGCAGTGCACCGTCCATCCTTGAATGACGTCACCAAGCTAGGGCCAGACCGGATTGCCGCCTGCGCGAATCTCGGCATTCCAGGATTCCTCCACCAGAGTGACGATGTTCAACGGCATTGGCACGTAGTGCAGGTTGCGGGCGAGATCGGCACCGTAACGGAATCCCCAGTCGAAAAACTTCAGCATCTCCTTTGCCTTAGCGGCATCCGACTGTTGCCGGTGCAAGAGGATGAAGGTCGCACCGGTAATCGGCCACGTACCGGCGCCAGGCTGGTTGGTCAACACCATGTAAAAGCCGGGAGCATTAGCCCAGTCGGCATTGGCCGCGGCCGCCTGGAACGACTGAATCGTCGGTTGAACAAAGACACCGGCTTGATTCTGCAGGGCCGTATGGACCATGCGGTTCTGAAGTGCATAGGCGTATTCTACGTAGCCGATCGCGCCTTTGGTCTTTTGCACAAAGGCTGCCACCCCTTCATTGCCTTTACCGCCCACGCCGACCGGCCAGGATACAGATTTGCCAAAGCCGACACGCTGATGCCATTCGGCTGAGACCTTGTCCAAATAGTTGGTGTAAATCCATGTAGTTCCGGAACCGTCCGACCGATAGACGACTGTAATTGCCAAATCGGGCAGCGCCACGCCCGGATTCAGCGTTTTCAAAACCGGGTCGTTCCACTTGACTATTTTTCCGAGGTAGATGTTGCTCAAAGCCACAGGGGACAAGCGAATCTGTCCTGCTTTGACCCCGGGCACGTTGATCACCGTGACTACCCCTCCAACAACCATCGGGAATTGGGTTAAACCGGCCGCGTCTAGCTCGTTTTTATCCAACGGCGCGTCGGAACCGGCGAAGTCCACCGTCTTGGCCTTGATCTGGGCAATGCCGCCGCCAGACCCGATTGACTGGTAGTTGACTTGGACACCGGCGAGTTTCTGGTATTTGAAGGCCCATTGGGCATATAACGGATAAGGGAAACTGGCCCCTGCGCCATTCAGGGTGACCGCCGCGTACAATAGGGATCCGCCAACTACGAATAGAACAAAGGCCGCCAAGCCGACAAGAATCCAACCTTTATGTCTCATGCCATCTCCTTTCGAAGGCCGGTATGTTCCCGGCTATTGATTGCGCTCGGAATGTAAAACCGGGCTGTTAGAGGGCCGTTAGCGAATGGATAGTTGTTGGTTTCCGGTCTGTTAGCATTTGCTTCTCTTCTCCGTCAATCAGATTGCGCAAAACACCTATTGGTCGCTCGTGCGCCTGCCGATACCAAGACTAGCGAGAAGGTATATTCGGGAGCAGTCGGTCTATCTCGGGCAAAAATGAACGGACAAGAGTCGATGGAACGCGTAACGCTTGACTGCGAATGGCGGTTGTCGGATTCTGGTTTGGGGCATCAAAAGCTCACGCGAAAAATGCATCTTAGCTAACCTCCGGATCGGGATTCGGTGCCTCCAACGGCTTGTTACAGACCGTTCTTGACGAGGTATTGAAGAAATATCGTTTGGGTCAAGGCCGAGGGGAAGCCGATACGATGGACGAGGCAGCAAAAAATCGGCGTCGTTCGGAACTAGCGGCGGCCAAGGAGCGCATCGCTGAACTGGAGGCCCAACTCGCCGAGGCGCAAGCTCAAGCCACTAAGTACCTTCTCTTCCACGACACTTTCTTTTCCCTATTTGAGTTGACCAGTGCGGGGGTCGGTCTGATCCAGGACCACGCAATCATTTATGCGAACGACCGTTTAGGGCAGTTGTTGGGTCGGCCACCGGCAGAGATCCTCGGTCATCATTTCACAGACTTCGTGGTGCCAGAACAACGCGAATGGCTCGCCGGTCTGTACGCGGCACATCTCGGTGGCAACAATGAGATCGACTGGACTACAGCGGCGTTGTTGAACAGCGATGGTTCGCCGGTGGACGTCGAACTGGAAGCTGCGGTGATCCGATACGACGGTAAGCCTACCGAGGTCGTGCTGGTTCGTGATATCCGGCGTCGCATCCGCGCCGAGCGCCTGTTACGTGATTCCGAAGAACGCTTCCGCATCGCCGCTTCGATTGCCGGCGACCTGATTTTCGAATGGACCTTGGAGGACAACCAGGTACGCTGGTTCAGCGATATCGACCGTTTGCTCGGCTACGAACCGGGCGGCTTCCCGCGTGAAGTGGCCGCGATGAACCAGCAAATCCACCCCGACGACCGCGAACGCTTCTACCAAGCGGCGATGGAGTCCATCCGTACAGGTAATCCGTTTCGCGAGGAATACCGTCTGCGAAAGAAAAACGGCGAATACATTTATGTTTCCAGTCGTGGAATCGTGGTACACGATCGCGATGGTTGGCCGATCAAGTGGATCGGTGTGAACACGGACATTACCGAGCAACGCACAGCCGCTGATTCGCTGGCGGAATCACAAAGATACCTGGCCAATATCATCGACTTCCTGCCGGATGCCACGTTGGTCATCAACCACGAAGGCCGCGTCATCGCCTGGAACCGGGCGATGGAAGAGATGACCAGTGTTCCAGCCAAGGACATGCTCGGCAAAGGTAATTACGAATACGCGCTCCCCTTCTATGGCGAACGCCGCCCGATTCTAGTCGACATGGTGATGCAGAGACACCCGGAATTCGAGGCTCGTTATTCCGCCATTGTACGCAAAGACGAGACAATCTGGGGCGAGGCGTACACGCCTTTCCTGGGCGGCGGGAAGATGTACCTTTCGGCCACGGCTGCGGTACTGCGAGATTCCAAAGGCAATGTCGCCGGGGCCATCGAGTCCATTCGGGACAATACCGAACGTCAACAGGCCCAGGAAGCATTGCGCGCCAGCGAAGAAAAATTTCGCGCCTTAGCCGAGGGTTCGGCGGACGTCATCATGCGGTTCGACACCGACTTCCGCCATGTCTATGTCAACCCCGCCGTCGAGGCCCAAACCGGCATTCCGCCAGCGGATTTTATAGGTAAAACCCATGCGGAATTGGGCTTCCCGCCACACCTGGTCGAGATCTTCGAAACCGCTCTGCACAAGACCGTCGAAACCCGCTCACCCAATCGTGTTGAATTCGAGTTGCCGAAACACATCTGGATAGACTGGGTGTTGACGCCGGAGTTTGGTCCTGACGGAAAGGTACAAGGGGTGATGACCGCCGCGCGTGACATCACCAACCTTAAGAACATTGAAAAGGCGTTGCAGGACAGTTTGGACCTGCTCGAAATGCGTGTGGCCGAACGAACCGCCGAACTCAGAGCACTCAATGAGTCGATGCAGATTGAAATCGCCGAACGCAAGCGCGCCGAAGAGTCTTTGCGCCGCAGCGAAGAGCGTTTTCGCTTTATGTCCTTCCACGACGCCATGACTGGCCTGTTCAACCGTACCTATTTCGACGACAAAATGAAAGAGATCGACCAACAACTTGCCACGCTCTCCCCCCTGGCGATCATGGTCATGGACGTGGATGGACTAAAAATCGTCAACGACACATTGGGTCACTCTGCCGGTGACGCGCTGCTGAACGCGGCGGCACGGGCGATCGGGCGTTCTTTCTCCGACGGTGCCATTCTCTGTCGCGTCGGTGGTGATGAATTCTGCGCCCTGTTGCCCGGAGTCGGTTGGGATGAAGCGGCGGCCAAACGCGATCAGATTCTAGAAAACGTACACTCGATTCAAGGCGAAAGTGAGGGGCCACGGCTGAGCCTCTCGATCGGCGTGGCTTGTTCGCTCGGTCACGAACGCGAAACCGCTTATGACGTATACCAGCGCGCCGATGAAGACATGTACCACTACAAAATGATGCAGATCGGAAGCCCCAAGAGCCGCTTGATCGATGCCTTGTTGACCGCTCTGTCCCAGCGAGACTATGTCGCACAGGGACATGTGGAGCGACTGGCACGGATAGCACGCATGATGGCCGACCGCCTTCGCCTACCGGAAAATCGCAAGAAAGATCTGTTGCTTTTGGCCAGAATGCACGATTTGGGAAAAATGGGCGTACCGGACCACATTCTATTCAAACCGGCGGCTTTGGATGATGCCGAATTCGATGCAATCAAAAAGCACGCTCACATCGGCCATAAAATCGCGACGCGGTCGCGAGAGCTTTCGCACATCGCGGCGCTTATTCTGCACCATCATGAATGGTGGGACGGCTCGGGCTATCCCTCCCACCTGCGTGCGGAGGCCATCCCACTCGAATGTCGCATCTTACATATTGCCGACGCTTTCGATGCCATGACCAATCCCCGGCCTTATCGCGGACCGCTAACAGGACGGGAAGCGATCGCCGAACTAACGCGTAAGGCGGGCACCCAATTTGACCCCCATTTGGTGGAATGTTTTATTGAGCTGTACGATCAAGGGTTCTTCCGTGTAACACCCACTCCCGACAAAAACCAGTAGCCTTTACAAGCAGATTACAACGTGCAATATTGAAAAGTATAAGATAGTTAGCCAATTACTAGTGTAATAGACCAGAAAAGTGCAAGAAGTCACAGGTGGAGTTTTCCGCCTATTTTGAGGACATTTTTATTCACCACTGCGCTTGATTGGGGAGGGCGCATGGCGAAGCATCCTGGCATCTGGTCGCGGCGAACAGACAGCGAAGGCTATTGGAATCTCTTGCTGGTTACCGCGCTGGCAATAGCCGTTCTCCTTTTTCTGTTACGATCTAATGCAGTCAATCTTGACGAATTCTGGCTTGCGTTCCTGTTTGAATACGTCGTCGCACTCTGGATTTCCTTCTCCATGCCCACGACACGTGTTATCACGTTGGCCTTGGTCGGAGCAGGGGTCGGCTGCGGCACCGAATTCACCGCTGCTCACGCGGAGTTGTGGACCTACGCCAACGACGTCGGTGTCGTCGCCGGCATTTTGATCTACAGCCTTACTGCGATCGCGCTATTCGGCTTGGTCTATGTCATTAACCGTGTGCTGGCCCACCACAAATTCTTTCGGGCTACCGCCTGGGGCAATAGCCTGATCGTCCTGCTATTGTTTCTGAGCCTATTCGCCTGGGCATATGGCCAAGAAAACAACCAATACTGGGCCAATATCTTTGCTCATCCAGTGGTGGTGATCTACTACTTCTTCCTGTTTCTTTTTGCGGTGACCATCGCATACTGCCTTCGGCTGAGTGCCTTGCTGGCAATCATCGCCGCGGCGGTGTTGGTCAGTCTCGTCGGACAGACGGCCGGCGGCATCTGGGCCGGGATCTGGCGATTCCTGCCCACTGCGCCAAAACCGGTCACCAGTCCACCCGACTACCTGGTCTACGCCTTGTGGCCGCTGGAGTATTTTGTCGAGTTCGGATTCTCGGCCTTCCTGAGCGATCTGTTGATATATCTTTTCAAGGTTCGCCCGGAGCGCAATGGGAAAGACAATAAAGATCCGCATCTTCCCATCCCTTTCTGGGATTGGAGCCATCCGGAAGGCCGGGTCGCCGGGCTGACTCGCGAAACCGGTCACTCCCTGGTTAAAATGTTGCGGCGCACGCCAGAAACCGGCGAGTTGATCGTGGCGATGGTTGGGCCGCTGGTCGTTTTCCTGTCCCTATTTCCCGAGCATCATTGGCGCCCCAGCCCCGGTGCGGCGATCGCAAGCGCGGCGGTCTTTGGCATCGCACTGTTCGTCTCGTCGCGCCCCTACTGGAAGCGGACGGCGGCGCTGGTTGTCGGCGGTCTGGTATTCGGGGGTATGATCTGGATCGCGGCGGAAATGAAAGTACTTGGAGAAGCGCCGACGTTGCACTTGACCGCCCTGCCCTTGTCCGCGTTGCTTTTGGTGTCGATCTACGGACTGGCGCATCTGACCACGCAGCTCTTTGCGCGACTGTTACCGGCCCAAAAGGAATGGGAGGACCATGGCGAGCCTAAACGGGCAGTCGTGTCGGTCGTGACGATTCTGATGCTGATCATTGTCGCCTTGTTTGTCTGGAATCCGGCATTCCTGTTTCCAGATCCCCACGCCGAGCCGGCCGGTGCGCCTGCGCTGTTCGTGTTCGGTTTTGGCGTGCTGCTGATCTTCACCCTTTGGTGGTACTTTTTTATGGTGCCGCTGCGGCGTAGTGCCATTCAGACCGTGGTTGCGGCACTGGCGACAGTTGTCTTCTTGCTGCCGATCGACTGGCGCGACGGACAGTTGGCCTGGCAACGTCTATTGTGGCAATCGGTCGGTCTAGTCATCGCTTATCTTTTTGTTTTTACAACCAGCGCACATGTGGCCAATGAACCATTGGCCAAAGCGATTCGGCGTACTTACTGGTGGCGGCGATGCGCCGGCAAGCGCGAGGTTGTATTCCATGACAAACCGCACCAACAGGGTCGGCATCGAGTACTCGACAAAGATACCGGCGTGATGCACACCTACCCGCCAAAGGAGACCGGCGTCAGCGTTGCTGTAGCCACGCAACCCGAAGAGCCGGGGCAAACATTACCGACAATTCGGGAAACAGTCAGGTTGGCACTTGAACAACTCCGTGGGCACTGGCCAAAACCCGGCACCACCGACCAGACGGTGGAAAAGGTCAAAGAAGCGGTGGCCGGCAAGACGGTCTTCATCAAACCGAACATCGTCGTGCCTACCGGCAGCCCCTATACGACCGATGCGGACCTCGTCGACGAAGTTGCCAAGTACTGCCTTGAACACGGCGCCGCGAAGGTGCTGATCGGCGAAATCGCCATCAGCAACATTACTTCGCGCATGTCGCTGGTGGGTACCGGCGTGTACGACTACTGGAAACGAAGAAATGGCGTAGAGGTACACCTGCTTGATGAGGAAATGCTGATCCGCGTGCACCTCAGCGACGATCCGGGTAACAAAATTCACCCCGCCGACCCGACGGGCGCGCCTGATCCGCAATGCCCCGTTCCAGCCGAAACGCAAAACCGGGTCGTCTTCAATCAGTTTCACATGCCGTATTTGATGGTCGACGCCGACACCTTCTTCATCGATATCCCGAAGATGAAAACGCACTTACAGTCGGCGGTCACGCTGGGCATCAAGAACTCCCACGGCGCCATCGCCGAGTGCGACCGCGGCTGCAAACACCAGCAGATCTCGCAGAAGGTGGTCGACATCACCAAGGTGTGGCTGCCTGATTTGACAATCGTCGACGGCTACGATGCGTTGGAAGGCATCGGACCCTGGCCTGGCGATCTAGTGCCGCTACGCGCCGTGATTGCCTCCAATGACGTGGTCGCCGCCGACCTCGTGGCCGGCCAGATGATGTGGAAAGAGCCGGTGGAGGGTAGAACGCCGGCCGAGAGTGCTCCCGATTTCCGCTCGCCGGTCGATTTCGACACGAAGTTTGTCAAGACGACCTGGCTGGGCTACGAGCAGCGGCTGGGCCTACTCGATCCACGCGCGGTGAAATACGACTATTCCACCAACGACCCAGACTGGAACACCTTCCTGAGGAGACACTGCTACGAGCGGCCGTTCCGCGATCCGGACTACTGCGACGAAGGCCTGATTATGAACATCGGCCAGCGAGTCGGCGGCGAAGTCGATTTCGCCACGAAACCGTTGGTGCAAGAATATGATCCGCTGGAAAACAAATGGCTCAAGTGGCCGGCCAATCGCGAGTACCTGCCGCTCAGGGTAAACACTATCGTGCCCCCTTTCCCGGCGCTGCAGCAACCCACGCGTGCCTGGGGTCCGGCGCAAATGATCGCCGACGAATTCCGCTTCCCCGACCTTGGTTCGTCGGTGATGTTCTCCGGCGTTTTCGGCCTGATGAAATGCGTGTTGGAGGACCACTTCACCCGCGAACTGAACGTACTGGACGGCTTCGCCATTGTGTATGGCCCGCTACGGAAGCCGCTGGTCTGCGAGGGCGCCATTCTGTTTGGCGACGGCGCAATCTCTACCGAATACCTGGTGTTCTCGCCGCGCATCTACCCGTTGGCGGGCAAGGGCAAACCGCCAAACCGATACTCCGACATCTTCGAGCGCTTGTCGCAGGAGCTGGGTGGCAAGATTCTTAGCTTCGCTACCGAAGCCATCACCGCCACCCGAGGATGGTACTGGTAATGGTCACCCCTCAACTGTTCAACGATGACCTAGCGCTGAAGGAATGGTTTTACGTCTACTACATCAAATGGATGGAAGTTGCCGAGAATGGGCGCTGGATGGCAGAGGGGCGCGGAATTAAGAACCCTTTGGTCTGGATTCCTCTCATGCCTTTCGGTCAACAGCCGGCCGAACCATTCCACTACCTATTGACCGCATTGATCGACGCGCAACTGTGCAAGGTCGCACATAAACCGACCCACCGCTATGGCGGCGTCGGGAATATGGCGACGATCATCGTCGACCCGCCGTCATCCAATCCGAGCGGGCCGGTGCCGTTCGTCATGTTCGAAGAAGTGGATGGCGGCATCGTCACCGACTATCGCATGTACCCCAACGTGAACTGGCCAACGGCGGCGCGGCAACTGCAAATCGAGGGCTTTGATACCGCTGGCTGCTATCGCAAGTTTGTGCACACCTCCTTCCTGCGCCAGATCTACGAACTCCATCAGCAATGGCTGACCGACAGCGACAACGCGCGCTATCTGATCGGTTTCGCGGTCGCCCTGTTCAAGGCCCTGGACAAGAAGAAGGCAAATGTCGATCCGCGGCCGCCGATGTTGGCCAACCTGCTAGCGGTGAAGAAGCAGATCAAGGTCGGCGACATCGACGTGGGCGGTACGTTGCTCAAGTACGCCCACCTGATGCCGAATCTGATTATCGAAGGACGCGGCGGCGACATGTTCATCGACCTGGGTGGACGCTTCAACCTGGTGTTGACCGATGTGGCCCTCTTGTCCCTACTCGACTGTTTCAAATTCAACAATACATTGCCCACCCTGTCCTCTTCGCTCATCGCCTTCGCGAGCCAGGGGTTGCAGCGCGGCTGGATCAAGATCGACGGCGTGCGCTGGATGTCCAAGCTTTCGGCCGTTTTCTTGCGCCGCCGCATACGGTCCCTACCGCAAAAGGTGGCCCTGCTGACCAAGATCATGGGGAACCCCTTCCGTCTGATGTTGAGCACCAACAACAAGGGCGTCGTCATCACCTTGAAAGACGGCCTGCCCGAGTCGATCAACCCGGCGGTCTTCCCCAGCGATCCAACCGACCTGCGCGGTCTGTGGCTTCACAATTGCGAAAAGCACGGGTTCATTCATCTCGCGGCGCGGCCGCGAGGCGGCGAACTCAGCTTGCAGTTGTCGGATCAACTCGACTATTATCCGCAAAACGATTTTGTAAAATACATTATGCGAAAAGGAGCGTTGCAATTCCTGTTCGGGTTGGTATTCCCGTTTTTGTCTGACTAGTGGGACTTGAAAACGATGGTGGGCAGGACACTCCGTAATCGCTACCAATTGCGCCACAAGATCGGCCAAGGAGGCTGGAGCGAGGTCTACGAAGCGTTCGACCTGCAAGAAAACGTGCCGGTTGTCGCTAAAATTATGGAAGCTGGCCGAGACACCACTCATGACAATATGGTGTTGTTGTTCCAGCGCGAAGCCGTGTCCCTCTTGCGCTACCACCACCGGCACATCGTCAAGATTGTTGACTTCGGCGAAGACCAAGGCTCCTGCTTCATCATCATGGAACACGACAACGGATTGTCACTGTTCCACTACCTGACCACCCAGGAATGGCCGACCATTTCCGAAGTCGTTCGCCTGATGATCCAGATCACCGAGGCGCTGCAGTACCTGCATGCCACCGGCAGCGTGCACCAGGATCTCAAACCATCTAACTTGATTCTGAAGGACGGCCGTATTGACCAATGCAAGATCGTGGACTTTGGCTGTGTGCTGCTGAAGAATCTCGTCTACAGTTCGACCAAGCAGATCATCACCGGCACATTCCCCTATATTTCTCCGGAACAACTCGGTGCATACAACAACGTCGTCGACCACCGCAGCGATCTCTACTCACTCGGCGTCATCTTTTACGAGTTACTTTCCGGCACCCGTCCATTTCCGCCGGACATGACTGCCAACGACATTCTGCAAGGACGCTTCGATCGCATCGTGCCTCCTAGCCGGCTGAATCCGCTGATCCCGGAAGTGCTCGACCGCATTGTCATGAAGCTGATCGAGCACGATCCGAAGAACCGCTATCAGACTAGTGCCGGCTTGTTGGAGGATCTGAGCCAGTACCAGATACTGTCCACGCGAACGGTCGGCTCACCGTATTTTCGCATTGGCAAAGCCGACGCGAAAGGCAATTTGGAGTTCGACGTTCCGTTAATCGGACGTGAAGAAGAGTTGGCCGATCTTCGTCAGATGTTGCAACAAGCCAAAACCAAAGGCGCAATGCTGCTGTTAGGGGGCGAGACCGGATCAGGCAAGTCGCGTTTGCTCGAAGAGTTCCGCCTGTCATTGGCCGCATCGGAGCAGATCTACCTCTTCAGCAAATGCAGCGAAAGCAATATCAACTTCCCGTATTTTCCGCTGATCCAGATCTTTCATGACTATTCCGAATACCTCTCGACCTTGTCGCCCGAGGATGCCGCGCCACACCACGCCATCATCCGCGAGGCGCTGACCCCGTTCCACACGGAGTTGGCCAACCTGGCGCCGGCCATCGTCAAACTATTGCCACCCACTCCTCCTGCGGCTCATACTGATGACCCGACAACCCGCATGCTGCAGTTCCAGGAAAAAATTGGTGAGTTTTTCGCGACAGTTGCCGAACGCATCAAACCGTTGGTGGTAGTGTTCGAAGACATGCACTGGGCCGACGCCGGCACATGTCGTTTCTTGCAAGTGCTGACGCCGATGCTGAATGAAAGACGAAATCTGTTGTGCATTCTGTCGTACCGGTCGGAAGAGGTCGATGATCACCCGAATCTGAAAGAGCTGCTGAATCGCGTTCGGACCAACAAGGGAAACCTGGTCTGGCTGCGCGTATCACCGCTGCCACCGATGACGGTTTGGGATTTCGTCGCCACCATCGTCCCGGAGGGCACGGAAGGCTACTCCGATCTCATGCGACTGCTGATTGAGTTCGGCCGTGGCAACCCGTTGTTCTTGATCGAATTGATCCGGGCCTTAATGGTGGAAGAAGCGATCGTGCGTGATGGGACTCGTTGGCAAATCGCCCGCGAACGATTGAACGTTCCGGCGGTCGGATTGTCGCTCGCCGAGATCATCATTCGTCGCACCAAACAGCTCTCGAACGAGTGCAAGAAGGTACTGGGAACCGCCTCGTGCGTCGGCCGCACCTTTTCCTCACACCTGCTGGCGGACATTGTCGGCTTGCCGGTTCGCGACCTGCTTACTTATCTGGATGAAGCTCTGCGCTCGCGGCTGGTTCTGCGGCGAGGTGTGGTCGACGGTGACAACTATTCCTTCACCCACGACCGCATCCACGAGACGTTTTACCAGAGCGTCGATCCGATTGTCCGGCGAAACTTGCATCTGCTGATCGCCCAAACGTTGGAGCGGCAGAACCAAGCCGATCCTCGTAAAGCGGTCTACGAACTCGCCTTCCACTTCCTGCGAGCCGACGAGCCTGCCCGTGCATTCCGCTATGTCTTACAGGCGGCCGATGCCGCCCAGTATTCCATGGCCATGCACCAGGCCGCGCAGTACCTGGAACAAGGGCTCGACCTATTGGGGCGTCTGCCTACCGGAGTGGATTTCCTGGCGGCTGATCCCTCCCCACTGCGCGCGGCAGTCCGACAACGCACGAACAAACCGGTCAGTCCGCGACGCGAGTTGGAAGAACGCATCCGGGAAGACCTGGCCGATGTTTACCTGTTCATCGGCGAATACGACAAGGCTATCGAAAACTACAATCGGGTGCGTTCGGAAGGCATGGATTTGGTCAGTCTAGCGGTCTTGGAACGGAAGATCGGTACCGTGTATGTCCGGCGCGGGGATTTGCCGTTGGCTATTGAACACTTCCACGCCGGCATACGACATCTGCGCGGTGGCATGTCCCAAACGCGCGTCGGCGCGATCGCGCACAGCATCTGGTATATGCTTTTGAACGGCTGTCAGTTTCTGCTACCGGCCCGGTTGCGGCGCCTATGCTTTAGCCGCCGCCAACAACAGGTCAAGGAACTGGTGGCCATGTACAACCTCACCTCCTTCGCCTATTTCTGGGTGGATGTCGGACGTGCTTTGGAGGTACAGGCCAAGGCCCGCTTCCTGGTCAATTTCCTGGATCACTCGTCCGTGGTCACGCGCGTTCTCGACCAGATGATCGTATTCTGGTCACTCTTCTCGGTCGGTTGGCTGTCACGGCGCAATGCTCGGGTCAGCCAGTCGATATGCCGCGAGTTGGGTGACCAGCACGCACTGGGCAACAGTCTGTACTACGAAGGCCTCTCCCATCAGTTCGCCGGCCGCCTTGAACAGGCAAGCAAGGTTTTCCAACAAGCGATAAAAATCCATGAACAGATCGGCGCGCTGTTCGAACTGGAATTGGAATATACCTCCTATGCACAATCGTTGCGTCACATGGGCCGCCTGGACCAGGCCTGCGACTACCTGCTGAAATCAAAAGAAATCGCCGAAGCGGTGCGTGACTTCCGGGGCATCGCCGACGCCCACTATGAGCTGGCCGAGTATTTCTACTACACCGGGAACTTCGAAGAAGCGCGGCGCAACGTGGCGATCTGCTTCGAATACACAACCAAAGACTCCAACCCATTGTTGTATGCCATCGCCAAGCGGGTACTGGCCAAGATCTTGCTGCGGGAAGGCAAGACCGAGCAGGCCATCGAATTGTTGGAAGAAAGCCGGCAGGTAGCCGCCGGAAGGAAACTGGCCGGGGAATACATCATCGACAACGAGTTGAGCCTCGGCGAGGCATATTTGCGCCGGTTGAAGGAAAACCCGGAAATGTCTCCCAAGGAACGTCGCCGCACTCTACGTCGGGTGGCTTCCTTGCAGAGGCAAACACGTTTTAGTTCCTCCACTTATCGCAACTACCTTGGCTCGTCCTATCGCCTCAAAGGCCTATTGCGCGCCGCGCAACACCGGACTCGCGAAGCCCGTTTTTTCCTGGGACGGGCAGCATCCATGATGGAGCGCGCCGGCCAACTCTACGAGTTGGGCCGTACCAAAGTAGCGCTGGCCGACCTGCTCGAGTCCACCGACCAGACAGCGGCCACGCGTTTGCGGGCCGACGCATACTTGTTGTTTGAGTCCTGCAACGCACGGGGTGATATGAGGCAGTTGGCAATCTCGGCCAAGGCAATCGATCCCGGCCGGATATCGTCTCGGTTGGTGGCGGATTCGTCGCGTGGAGGTGGCTCGCCATTGGCCTCTCCCACACTCGACAGCATTCTGGTTTCATCAAGCCGGCGCAAGGTCGACGAAAAACCCACTGAGCCGGTCTGTCAGGATTAGGAATTTGATTCTAGGAAGGGCCCACTGCTATGAAGATCGTGCTGATATCGCCGAAAGCCAAGGTGAATGAGGCCATTAAAAGCGTGACCGGTTTCCGCATCGCACAGATGAGCCTGGCGCAAGTCGCCGCTTGTATGCCTCCGGATGTCGAAATCGAATTGGTGGACGAACTTATCCGTCCGGCGCCTCCGGATACCGACGCCGATCTCGTCGGAATTTCAGTAATGACCGAAGTGGTCGAACGAGCGTACGAAATCGCCGACGAATACCGCCGACGCGGCAAGTCCGTCATCATGGGTGGTATTCACCCCACCCTGCTGCCACAAGAAGCATTGCAACACTGCGACGCCGTCGTCGTCGGTGAGGCCGAAGGCCAGATGGAACAGCTAGTCAAGGATTTCCGCGCCCAACGCATGCGTAGCATCTACGCTCGTGATTCATTGGCTGATCTGAAAGGCCTGCCGTGGCCACGTCGCGATCTGCTAGATCGGCGCAACTACCGAACCATCAACTGCGTTCAAGTCAGCCGCGGCTGCCCCAACCAGTGTGATTTTTGCATTGTGCCTGTGGTCCACGGACGTAAGTATCGTTCACGGCCGGTCGACGACGTGTTGGCGGAAATCGACACCCTAGAAGGTCGCGAGTTGTTTTTCGTCGACGACAATCTGGCGGGTAATCGCAAGCACGCCCTGGAATTCTTCAAGGCGTTGGCCTCGCGGAACCGGCTTTTCGTCGGCCAATTGTCAGCCACGACGCTCAAAGACGAAGAAATGCTGCGGACATTGCGGCGAGCGGGCGGAGTCGGGTTCTTCATCGGCCTGGAATCAATCTCTCAGAACACACTGGATTCGGTCGGCAAGCGCCAAAAGGCCGCGGAGTACATCGACGGTATCAAAAGGCTCCATGACCACGGTATGACAATGGCAGGAGCCTTCGTTTTCGGCTTGGATTCCGACGAGGTGGACGTTTTCGAACGCACGATCGAGTTTGTGGATAAGTCCGAAATCGACATTGTCCAGTTCACGTTGTTAACACCCTTTCCGGGCACCCCGATCTATAAACGCCTTAGCCAGGATGGCAGACTGGTCGATCCCCAATGGTGGCTGACCAGCACATGGAATCATGTTCCATATCAACCACTTAGATTTTCCAGACAAGAGCTTCGAGAGAAATGGATCTGGGCTCTGAAGGAGACTTACCGATTGCCCCGGGTATTCAAACGAACCACCAGATTGCTACACCGGCGGTCATTTCCGGCCAACCTGATCACCTACCGAGCCAACCTAGCTTATCGAGAAGGCTTGGCTTTCTAGAAATTGCTCAAATTCCATGGCGAAAAAAATCATGGAAAAATACTTTACAAGTGGTTTTGTACGTGCTATTGTCCACGTGGTATTTGGTTCATTTCATGTGTGTATGGTGAGGGTTTCGTATCGAGAGCGCCTACCTGCTTTACGGAATTTCCCATCCATTTGAGATGGCACGGTAGCTTTGCGACCATCGTGGTTGTTGAGCGATAGCGGGCGCGGTTGCCCGCACGGACCCAAGCAAAGCCCTTGAGGCAATGCGAAACAGAGAAGGACAGAAGGTATGCCGAAGAAGTTGTTTGTAGGGAGTCTGGGCTGGAACACGAAAGACGATGCTTTGCGCGATGCGTTCGCTCGTTTTGGCGAAGTGACTGAAGCCAAAGTCATCACCGACCGCGAAACTGGCCGTTCGCGTGGTTTCGGTTTCGTGACGTTCGCCAACTCCGAAGATGCCGATGCGGCTGTGGCCGAGATGAACGGCGCCGAACTGGAAGGCCGTACGATCAAGGTCGATGTCGCTCAGGACAAGCCGAAAGGTGGCGGCCGCCCCGGTGGTCGTGGCGATTTCGGTGGCAATCGCAATCGTTGGTAGTTCCGCCTAGTACCTACGCCCTGTATAGCCTCAGGGCTTGCTCGTAGTTGGACGGAAATGGCTCGGTAGCTGTGCCCCTTTTGGGGCACAGCGCCGGGCTTGTTCTTTTAAGGCCTCCCCTTTGCGAACACGATACTTGTTCGTCGCCAACACTGCTGTTGCTTATGTCCATATTTCTGGCGTGAGCAGTATTCTCGTCTTTTGTTCCCGTTTCAGCAAAAGAGCCCACCTTAGGACACGGTATTTCCTATACTTTGACCTTAGATGTCGCTGCACATATAGCCACAACTGTTCGTTCTGGCATCGTCGCCCAGTCCGCCCGGGTCTCAACAGCGCGGCAGCGGCCGGCTAAAGCCAGTGCCTTGTACGACCCATCTTCATGAGCGGCAATTACAAGCTGCCGGTGAACTTCGTGAAAGTAGGCTACATGTTCCAGCTTTGCCAACCATCTCCGCTCTCACGACGTCTGGCGCACCAAGCCGAGTTGGCGGATTCGGCAGCCGCAGCCTTACCGCAAAATGGCGGTGTTCATCTTGAGGAGCGGCGAACAGCCACAGACGGCAACACCCTGGTCCTCGTCAACGTGTCCTGTTACAAGGGTGTGGTCTATGCAGGTGAATATGTTTCTCCAAAAGGATTTCAACACCGCCGCTCTAAGGTGTCCATCTGAAGTTGTGCCAATTCCGATCAAGCCGAAGTTGAAAAGTAGTCCGTTTTCTTCGCGCAACACCGCGAAAACCAGGACCAGCAAGGCGATTAGCGCTTGTACCATTTGGAATCTCAGAGCCGCCCCATTCGGCGTTGGTTGACTGAATACCTCTTGCTGATTGCACGTTCATAAATAACTTGACAGTACAGCAATCGACCGCCCTGGAGCGTCGGAAGCGGCGGCTTGATGACACCAACTGGCAGATGTCTCACCTCTGGACGGAGACAGCCTACCTTACCCTCATTCTCTGTGCGTTCAACTGACCTCAACAACACCCCTTACCGAAGGGCTACATTTGTCCATGAGGCCCTGACGACAAACACTCTATTTGTACTGGAAGCGGCTGGAGTCGCGTAACAAAGTTCCGCGCGGCGCGCAGCTGGTTCTGCATATATTTGTTCATTGAATTATGCGCCTTGACTGCAGCATTTGTCGGTTCGTCTCCGTGGGTCGCCCGAATTCTCATGCTACTGCTGGTTGGACTCTTCGCCACCGACGGCGTATTGCTGTGGCGAGGTGGCCGTGTGGTGATTCTCTTGCAGGTAAGCGCCGACTTGGCATTGGCGGCTTTCGGCGCGGTGGCATTGGCCCTGGCCAATGCTTCGCCGTTGGCGTTCGCCGAGCCTATAGCGGCCGCAGTGATCGGCCTGGCGATGTTGGCTTCACCCATTCGAAAACTACTGCACCATACTCCCGATCCCAACGTATAACACGGGTTCACATCAATCCAGCCTGGTGCAGTCTGTTCAACATCCGCTCTTTGTGTGTACCGGCCCAATAGATCCGCCCACACTGCAGACAGCGGGAAAATGTCTTTTGAGTGGCAAAAACATAGGGCGGCACCAGTCCGCGCACTTGGTCCCGTGTTAGAGTCTCGACCTTCGCATCACACACTGAGCAAACGGTCAGCATCCGATCGGATTCAATCGCGAGAGCGAATCGCTGCACAACTTGCCGCAACTGCACCATGGTATCGCTTGACGACAGTTGGCAGACCGTGGACGCGTCACCCATCCGGCGGTTCTTGGTCAACAGAACACGGTCTTCTTCCAGTGCGTGTGCCAACAGACGGTCGGGATCCGACTCGCGATCAATCCGGCAGTCGTAGCCCAACAGACGCAGCCATCGCGCCAAACGGCCTACGGTTTTGTCGGCGAGAAACCTTGGTGCGTCCATGCAGGCATGATAACACATACGCTTGTCAGGCCAGCGCCAGTAGGGCATTCTGCGCACATGTATCTCCTCCGTGCGCGTTGGTGGTATCCGGTTGTTCCGGCGGCGGCCTTGCGGCTCTTTGGTCTCGGCAGCCAAAGCTATTGGACCGACGAAGCGATTACCGTCCAGACTGCCACTTGGTCGTGGGCTAAAATGCTCGCGTATTGGCAAGTCGACCCCCACCCGCCATTGCACTACCTTCTGATTCGTCTGCTCGTTCTTCTCGGCGGCTCCGGGGAAGGTTGGCTGCGTTTGAGCTCAGCGGCGGCGGGGATCGGTGCAGTACTGTTGGTCTGCGCCGCACTTCAACGCGCTTTCGACGATCGAACGGCGCTGGTCGGTGGATTACTGGCGGCGTTGAATCCGGCCCTCATCTGGGCATCGCAGGACTTGCGCGGTTCGGCGCCCGCCGGTTTGTTCCTGGCGTTGACCTTTTACGGCGTTCAGCGGATGGAGAAAAGCGACGGCCGTCACGGCTATCGCATGGCCGCTCTAGGCCTCACCTTGGCCTTCTACACGCACTACTACGCGTTATTGGCTGCTCCGCTGTTGTTGTTTGGTTCGCGCCACGTCCGCCGGGTGACCTTGTTGGCGCTCCTGGCTTTCGCGCCGTGGTTTCTGTTCCTGATCAGCCAGACTGCCGCCGCTGCGCAATTCCGTGCCGTAAGCCCTTGGTGGCGGAATCTGGTGGAGACTCTGCTTTACGCCAACGCAGGTCATTTCCCGTGGCATTGGCCGACCTGGATCGGCACTCTGGACGGTCTGCTGCAACGTCACTTTGCCCTTTACTTGGCCTTGGCCCTGGCGCTGGTGGCGCCGGTATTCGCCCTGGCCTTCTCTTCCGGACGACGAGGTCTTGCACTCGCCCGGTGGTATCTTATCCCCGCCCTGCTGGCCTGGCTGACCGGCCTTGTATTGCCGTCGTTCAGTCCGAAGTACCTCGCGCCTTTCCTGCCGTTCCTTGCCGCCGCGGCCGGCGTTGGTTTCGTGAAACTGCACAAGCGCCGTGTCCGGCTGTCGTACGTCTTGCTGCTAGCCGCCCTGTGCGTTCCCGCGGCTAGCCTATTTGATCTCTATACGAACCCGGCGTTTCAAAAAACGCCGTGGCGAAAAGAATTGCCACGCCTCGTCGCTGCGCTGAACGAACAGGATCTCATTGTTTTCTACAGCGCCACAGAAGCGACGGATGCGCGTTACTACTTGCCCCACCGGGCGCAGATCATCGATTTATTGCCGGACTATGCCGCCTATGCGTCGGCGTCGCCCGAAGTGATCGCCGCAGAACTAGACCGACTGGCCGCCCGCCGTTCTGCGCAGGTAGTGCTCGTGGATCTGAATGGCGCATTGTACGACCGTCTGCGGCAGTCGTTGCTCGAGGTCTTAGGGAATACGCGGAAGAAACTGGTCGATGCCGAATTGCAGCCGGCGATGGGAGTTCGTTGGATAATGTGGGGTCGTGGGCCTAATCCTTGTCTTTCCTGCTCCGAAACACCAACCGCACCGGCGTCCCCTCAAACGGCGCAAAGTCCCGCAACCGATTGACCAGATAGCGGCGATAGGAAAAGTGCACGCCCGCGGGGTTGTTGGCGAAAATGACGAATGTCGGCGG
Organism: uncultured bacterium; assembly: GCA_964511015.1. Lineage (GTDB taxonomy): Bacteria > Lernaellota > Lernaellaia > Lernaellales > Lernaellaceae > FEN-1099. Next base: position 44,494 of record CAZEDX010000002.1, read on the forward strand.
CCGCACCGACGCCTGTGTCATGTAGTATAGCTTGAGTGTCCGGCCACCGATCATCGGCGCGCCGTGATGCGCAACCGCTTCCTCAAGAAACCGGTTGAGCGGTCCGGTTTGCAAACGTCGCAACTGGTTCTCGCGCACGATGGGAATCGTTTCGAACAGCTTCTTGATGCCTTTGCCTGTTTCTGCACTGCAATACATGATCGGAATCCAATCAAGGCCAACCATGCGGCGACTGATGTCACGTTTAACGGCTTGACGCCACGCGTCCTGGTCTTTCACCAGATCGACCTTGTTGAACACCAGAATAATGCCGCGGCCACGCTCCTCGGCGTAGGACAACACGTGCAACGTCTGGTCGGTCAGTGGCGTAGTCGCGTCATGCAGCAGCACGGCGATGTCGGTGTCGTCCAATGCCTGTAGCGCCTTGACGACCGCGAACTTCTCGACCATTTGCGTCACCCGGCCTTTTCGCCGGATTCCCGCCGTATCAATGAGTTCAAAAGGCTGATCATGCAAGGAGAATGGCACGTAGATCGCGTCGCGGGTCGTGCCGGGAATCGAGCTAGTGATCAGCCGCTTCTCGCCGAGAATGCGGTTGATCATGGTCGACTTGCCAACATTCGGCGCCCCCACGAACGCGATGCGCGTGGGGCGCCGTTCGTCCTGGCTGTCTTCTGCTTCCGCGACCTTGGGAAAGTCGGCGGTAATTTTGTCGAACAACGCAGCGACGCCGTAATTTTCGCGCGCACTGATGGTGTAAAGCTCCGCCACGCCCAGGCGGTAGAACTCGTAGGCGAGCTTCTCTTGCCCTTCGGCGTCTACTTTGTTGACCACCCAATAGATCGGTTTGTTCACCGGCCGCAGTTTTACTACGATATCTTCGTCTTCGGGATTCAGTCCCTCATGTCCATCCATCAGCAGCACGATCACATCTGCCGCTTCGATGGCAAAATCCACCTGCGTATTGACCTCGGCCGTCAACTCGTCCGTATGTACTGTCGAGAGGCCACCGGTGTCGACCAATGTGAACTGGCGGCCGCGAAATGTCACCGACGCGTAGTGTAGGTCGCGCGTGACCCCCGGCTGTGGAGCGACGAGCGCCTTATTCTTGCCGGCCAAGCGGTTGAACAGCGTGGATTTACCTACGTTTGGACGACCAATAATGGCAACCAACGGAAGACTCATGAGTATCCCATTTCACGTAGCTTGCCGGCCGAACGAGTCCAGTCTTCCTTAACCTTCACATGCAGATCGAGAAATACCTGGCGTCCCAACAGCGCCTCGATTTTCGCCCGCGCCTGGGTGCCGATGCGTTTGAGCATGGCGCCGCCCTGTCCAATCACGATTCCCTTCTGGCCTTCACGTTCGACAAAGAGCTCGGCCCGGATGCGCACCAGCTTTTCTTCCTCTTTGAATTCTTCAACCACGACCGCCGAGGCGTAAGGAATTTCTTGCTTGGTCAGCAGGAACACTTGCTCGCGCACAAGTTCACCACAAAGGAAGCGCTCGGTAACGTCGGTGATTTGGTCTGGCGGATAGTACAGCGGGCCGCGGGGCAGCGCCGCGGTCACTTCAGCCAACAGGCCGTCCACCCCGCCTCCACGCCGGGCGCTGACCGGCACGATTGCCATGAATGGGAAGCGTTGCCGGTAATCGTCGATCAATGGCAACAGTGTCGGTTTGGCCACCTTGTCGACCTTATTGATCGCCAGGATGACCGGTCGTTTTTTTTCGCGCAGTTTTTCGATCAGAAGTTCCTCGGAATGCTTGGCCGGCTCGAAAGCCTCGACGATCATCACGATCACATCGGCATTTTCCATGCCGCGTTGGACTTCTCGGGCCAGGAACGCATTGAGCCCACGGGAATCGCGCACGACGCCCGGCGCGTCCATGAAGATGATCTGATGATCGGGTCGTGTATGAATGCCCAGAATGCAATTGCGGGTGGTTTGCGCTTTCGGCGTGACGATGGCCAGTTCGGTTTTCATGATAGTGTTGAGCAGCGTCGATTTGCCTACATTGGGGCGCCCCAAAAGCATCACGTAGCCCGAACGGAAATCTTCATTCGGCTTGATCGGCGACGCTTTGGCCATCATTCTTCCTTTCCGCTTTCGGACTGCAGTACCTCATAGGCCATTTTGGCGGCCGCCTGCTCTGCCTGTTTTTTACTGGTACCCGATCCGTTGCCAAGCACGCGATCGCCAACCAGCACTTCGATTTCGAAGACCTTTTCATGATCTGGCCCGCTGGCGGCAACGGTACGATAAGTGGGCGTGCGCCCAAGGCTCGCCTGGGAGACCTCTTGCAGGCGCGTCTTATAGTCGCTGAACAGCAACTCGGCGTTCACGCCTGCAAACAACAAATCAAAATAGCGCTCCACAAAAGCCGAAGCGGCTCCGAAACCGCCGTCGAGATAAATGGCGCCGATGACAGCCTCGAAAACATCGGCCAACAGGGTGTCCTTGTTGCGACCGCCGGTTTTTTGTTCTCCGTGGCTGAGCCGCAAGTGGTCGCCCAACCCGAGCCGCCGCGCAATAGCAGCAAGGGTGCGTCGATTGACCGCGCTGGCTCGCAATCGCGATAGCTGGCCTTCACCTTCCTCGGGAAAACGAATGACCAGCATATGCGATACAATCAACTCCAGCACCGCGTCGCCGAGAAACTCCAGCCGCTCGTAGTCACCTTTTTCACCGGACTCGTTGGCGTAGCTGGCGTGCGTCAGCGCAAGCTGCAACAGCTCACGATTGTTGAATACATGACCGATGGTGACCATCAGTTCGTCCAGAGAACTCACCTTGCACCTCAACGACGTAGCGATTGTCTCGGTAGCAGACCCACCGCAGCCTGTCAACACGGACTTGCCACTGGTTCCGCGACGGCTATGATGGTGACGTTTTTCAGCCGGAGGTTCTGATGCGTTGGGGGTCGATTGGTTTGTGGTTGCTCGGCATGTTGTTGATGGCCGTTGCCTGCTCGGGCGGCGGTGACGGTCCGGAAATCCATTTGACTCCCTCGCTCTTTGCCGATTCGCTGAGTCTCTATCCGAACCCGGTTGACCCGGGTTCTCCCGTCACATTCTGGGTTGGATGGGAAGACGGCGATGCCGATTTTGCCGACGCGGTAGTCCGCGTTCGGCGGGTGAACGACTACGAAGAAAGCATCGACATGACGGTCGAAAACCTCGTCATCGAAGGCCAAACGCGCGGGGTACTTTTCTTCACGGTGACGGTTGGCGAAGACGACCAAGGCACCTACTACGTTTCCGCCGAAGACGAAGCCGGACATGTGAGCAAGGAAGTCAGCGAGTATCTGTTGGTCAACGCCCCACACCCTGGTGCTGACGACGAGACGGCCAACGACTAGCCCAGCAATTCGCCTTTTTCATTGATTTCCTGTACGAAGACTTGCTCTTCGCACCCGACCGGAGTCTTTCCCGTCCAAATAACCGGCAGATAGTTGCGACTCATTCCGCGCCGAGTTCCGCCGGGGAGGAAATCCTCCACCAGCACATTCAGCCGACGTCCAACGAATCCCGACCGAAAGGCTCGTTGGTGTTCGGCGGCCACTGCTCTGACCTGCGCCGCTCGTTCCCGCGCAAGACTACGCGGCACCTTATTTGGCATCTTAGAGGCCACTGTGCCCGGCCGGTCCGAATAGGGAAAAACATGTACATGCGGCAAGCGCAGTCGGGCCAACGTCGCCATGGTTTCCGCAAACGCGTCTTCGGTCTCGCCTGGAAAGCCGACCAAGACGTCAGCGCCAATCGTGATATCAGGCACTCGCGCGCGACAGGCGGCCACCGTCGCCTCGTAGTCCGCAACCCGGTAAGGCCGGTTCATCGCCTCCAGAATTCGATCGCTACCACTCTGCAACGGAATGTGCAGGTGGTTGCAGAATCGCGGCTCGTTGGCCAACAGATCAATCAACTCGGAAGAGACCTCGCGAGGTTCGAGTGAAGACAAACGCAACCGTGCCACCGGCGTTTGGGCGAGTATCGCGCGACATAAGCGTGCCAAATCGGTCGGCGGTTCTAAGTCGGCGCCGTAAACGCCAAGATGAATGCCCGTTAGAACTACCTCGCCTTGGCCCATGCGAACCAAGTCATCGACCGCGCGCACCACATCGCCCGGAGGAACACTCCGGCTTCGTCCTCGCACTCGGGGCACCACACAATACGTGCAATTCGCCGGGCATCCGTCCTGGACTTTCAGAAATGCGCGTACATGTCCATTAATCAACGCCGCGTTGCTAGCAGATACGCCTGTTTGGCAGGTAACGTCACCGAGCAAGCGCTCGGTAATACCCCGCCGCGAATCGCGCACGAGGCTTACCAATTCGTCCTTTTCCACATTGCCAGTGACCAGATCGGCTTCGGCAAAGGCATCGACCATGCCCCCCCCGCTTAGTGGAGCACAACCGGTCACGATGACCAATGCGTCCGGATTCGCTCGCCGTCCGCGCTTGACCATCTGGCGAGACTGCCGGTCCGCCAGCGCTGTCACTGTGCAGGTATTGACCACTACCACGTCCGCCGGACCGGGCCACGGCACAACCTGGTAACCGGCGGCAGAAAACGCCGCTTCGAGATGGGCGGTGTCCACCTGATTCACCTTGCAGCCCAACGTGGCGAAAGCAACACGCATGTCAGTCCGATAGCCGTTTGGGTTGGGCGTGTTGCAGAAAAGAGAGCACCTCGTCACGGCTGGCGATTCCCGCGCGTCCGCCCAACTGTCGGCATTTGAGCGCACTAGCCGCAGCCGCAAGTCGCAGACATTCCTCGATATCCCACTGCCAGAGCAGGCCGGCCGCGAAACCGGCATGCCACACATCACCAGCGCCGGTAGTATCCAACACCTCGACTTCAAACGCCGGTGTGTGAATGATTTGATCGCCAACCAACGCCAGCGATCCACGAGGTCCCATGGTCATCGATACGAAGGGGGAGCGGTGCCGGTCACGAATCGCGCGCAATGCACGTTCGGCATCGCGCTCGCCCGTGTAGGCTACGGGAAAAGACTCGTCACAAAGTACATAGTCGGTCAGGTCAAGCAGCGCCGGCGTTTCCGGCAAATTGCGTTCCATGTCGAGGACGAACGGAACTCTCACCTCCCGAGCCCATCGGGCGAGTTGAATCGTGGCCGGCATGTTGTGGGCATCGGCCAGAATCAGCCCTCCAGAGAGCAACGTGTCGCGAGAGATTTCGTCCGCGGAAATCTCCAGTCCCGGCTCGCGCACGTAGGTGATCGTCCGCTCGCCGGTCGATTCACTGATCCAGATCACGGCAACTTGGTTTTGAGTGCCTTGGGCGGTGAAGCAGGCGGCGATGTCAACTCCCACACGAGTCAGGCTTTCGCGCGCAAAATCGCCTTCCGGCGTGTCGCCAAACTTGCCGACATAACGCGTGCGTAGACCCATGCGCTGTAGGGCAAAGGCAGCGGTAGCCGCCTGCCCCCCTCCTTCGCGAATCAGCCGCTGTAAACGCATTTTGGTGTTGGGCCGGGGATACGACGGCATGAGACACAGGATGTCGCAGGAATTGTAGCCAAAACAAACCGCGTCGAAGACCTGGCCGAAGCGCGGTGGAACAGGAGGTTTCATCGGCCGATTCTCTTTTTCTCCTGATAGGTCCGCAAGGCTGGCTGCGGCCGTTCCTTGACCATCTGGGCTGCGTCGTGTTGGCAGGCGCGCGCGCAGAGCGCGCAGCCAAAGCACTTCTCGATATCCACCCTCGCCCGGCCATCCACCATTGTCCGTGCTTCCCAAGGGCAGACCCGCAGGCATTCCCCGCAACCGACGCAGTTTTCGTGCGCCATGTGCGCAACGTACTCGCCCCGCACCAGCGGAAACCCGTCCTGGCCGAAGACCTTGTTGAGCAAAAATGGTACGCAGCCATCAGTGCAACAATTGCAGACTACATACTCATTCAGCCCCGTTTCACTCGGGCAGTGCAGAAAGACCATGTGCCAGAGGCCATCATCGGCGCATTCGGTGACCAGCTGTTTGGCTTCCTCGCGAGTCAACACGCGGTAATCGTGCGGCCACGCTTTGGTGAAGGCCGCAGTTCCTGTACGGATGACCAAGTCGGTTTCCAAGCGGTGAGAGCAACTGCGATGGGCGATACGGCAACGACAGCGTCCCACGGCCATCGCAGAGGTCTGGTCATCGATTAACGCCAGCACATCGGCTGTCGGCATTGGATGGGCGGTGTCAGCATAAGAACCGATCGGATGCAACAGGAAGTGTTTCAGGAACAAACGGCTGATGGAATTGGTCGATAAAAAGCCGAATCGCCCACGCATACCGGCGTAGGCGATTCGGAGCATGGGAATTTCGATGTACCGCGCAAAGACGAACAACAGCGCCTTGCGCAGGGCGCTTTCTTCGCTGGTCACCAAGTGGCCTACCAGCAGCAGGACACCCGGATCCAGCGCGCCGCCGTCTAGCAAAGCCCTAGAAGCGGAATGACGCTGTCAGCGCGGAGTACAGCATGTGCCCGCGTGCCGTAAAGCGCGGATAAGCCGGATTCGTCGTCGGGTCTTCTTCCTGCATCTCGCTGTCGGATTTCGACGCCCAGCGTTCGGTCATGTAGTGATCCATCAGCGCGAAGTTGATCTTCACCAAATCGCCGTTCGGGCCGCCGAAGTTGCCGGCGATGCCGAAGCTCATGACGTGCATCGTCGAATCGAGGATCGTGGTCGTGCCTTGCTGATCGGGCGAAGCCGACGGATCCAACGCATAGCCGGCCTGCAGGGTCAGATACTTGTACGGCCGAACCTCGATGCCGAAGCGCGGCACAAAGACGTCGCGGAAATCGGCCTCATCAACGTCCAAAACCGCCGGACGGGTGTAGTCGAGGCCCGCGTCCGCCATCTGGGAGAAGTCGATGCGTGTCTTGGCGAAGGGCGGCTCATAGGCCGACCAGTTCACCCAGTCGACGCCGGCGGTCAATGTCACGTGTTCGTCCGGAACGCCCGCCACACCGAACGCGAGGCGACGCGGAATAAAATCGTATTTGGCTTCGTATTCGATGTCGACCACGCTGTCCGGATCGGAGGGATCGATCTTCTGCGACACCGTCTTGTGGTAGTAGCAATAGCTCTGACCGAAGTAGGTCAGACCAAAGCGCAGGAATTCGAACGGCTTGGCGTAGAAGCCGATAATCGGCGATGCCTGGCCGGTGAACTGACTGTCGCTCAACGTCTGCGCCTGGTAATCGCCAGACGCGATCGGCACGTCGGTCGTAAACGAGCCTAGTGAATCCACTGTGATGCGGGCAGCAACGCCTAAGCCGTAATTCGGCGCCAATTGCACGGCCACAGCCGGCAAGAAGGTCAGACCGAAAATGCTGGTGTCGAAATCGACAAAGTACGGCCGGTTCGGACTGAAGATCTTCTCACGCCGTAGCCCGTCGATCGGCACCTGCATACCCAGGCCGAGGTAGACCCGATTGAAAAGGCCGCCGGATACGCCGGTCGAGATGAATTGCGCGGCGCCGGGCATCCGCGCTTGTTTGATCTCGTCGGTATCGCTTGCGTCCGCGCCATCCCGCGACTGACGATCGAGCGTTAGGGCGGGCAGCGTGTAGGAGTAACCCACGAAGGCCATCATCTGTTTGGACTCGATCAGGGCGCCGGGGTTGTAAAACGTGGCTTCCGGTCCTTCGGCCAACGCGGTGTATTCGTTTGCCAAACCGGTTGCCCTGGCATTGAAGCCGAACATATCGAGTTGGTTGGCCAGTGCGAGGCCCGGAATGAGCAGCGCCAGTGCCATGACAAAAATGAGACAAACCGCTTTGTACATTGCGTCTCTCCTACCAGCCTCTATAGATATGCGGACTAAGATTGCCGAATGATATCACCGGCCAAGAGCGGTGTAAAGAAAGTCTTCCGCCCCCCGTCACCTCCCCCAATTAGTCTGTTTTCCGCAATTCTTGGGCATGGACCACCCGGTTGCGCCCCCCCTGCTTGGCAGCATAGAGCGCTTGATCGGCCAGGGTGACGAGCCCCTTTTTGTCGGCGGAGTCGCGGGGATAGCCAGCAATACCCATGCTCACCGTCAAGCGCAGTTTTCCTGCGGGATAGACAACGTCGGTCTGCGAAATGCGTTCGCGCACACGGTTCGCGAAACGAACAGCCCCCTTGGCGTCGGTGTTCAACAGCACCAACGCAAATTCCTCACCTCCATAACGGGCGACCAGGTCGCTTTGCCGCACGCTGGACCGTAAAATTCGTGCCACTTCGCGCAAAGCCACATCGCCCACCGGATGACCGTGGGTGTCGTTGATCTTTTTGAAGAAGTCAATGTCCGTCATGATCAACGCGATGTCGATCGGCATACGCCGGGTGCGGGCTAGTTCCTGATCAAGCCATTCCTGGAAATAGCGATGGTTGTAACATTCGGTCAGACCATCGATGGTCGCGAGTTCCTCCATCTTGGCGTGCACCGAAGCATTCTCCAGACTGACCGCCGCCTGCACCGCAAGCACCTCGAAAAATTTGATCTCGTGCGAGGTAAACGCCTCCGGTTCGGCCAGACCAAAAACCAACAGGCCACTGACAAAATTACGCCGCATCAACGGCAAACATAGAAGGCTCTCCACGTTCTTGATCGCCAATTCCTTGGAAAATACCGGCCGGCGTCGTTCGGATTTGCCTAACCGTTCTTGCAGACGCGGGTAATGCAGGTAGGTCTTGGAGCCAACAACCCACCCCACCAGGCTCTCGCCAAGCAGGAAAGTTTTGCCCAACCATTTTTCCGGCGGCAGGCCGGCAACGGCGACGATTACAGCCGACTGCCCATCGGCTTCAACGTGCGCCAGCACACCAAAGTCGTACGGCAAAATAGCCTGCCCCGACTCAAGAATGACGCGGCTGACGGTGTCCAAATCGATCGACGAAGTCAGCTTCTTGATAATGTCATAGAAAGCCGTGATCTCTGTTTTCTGCGCGGCGACCTGACGATAAGCACGTTCCCGACCGAGGGACTCGACCACTTGCCGGCCCATCATCTCCAGAAAACGTTTCTCTTCCTCGCCGAAGTGGTACGGCTGTTGATGGTCGGCAGCCAGCACGCCGATGACCCGCCGCCCTTCCACCAACGGCACCGCCAACAGGGCTCGCGGCCGGGCTCCCCAACTGCGATGCCGGCCGCGCGTATAGAAGCGGCCGAGGTCTTCCGCCACCACATTGCGTTGTTGCTCGAGCACCTGCATCAGCACTGAGTCTGACACATCCTGCCCTAATACACCTGCAGGCGGCGTCTCGTCCGACGAAACCGCACGCAAGGTCAGCGAACGTCCGTCCTCGTCGGCGAAAGCAATCAATGCGGTGTGGGCGGTCATCGCGCGCTTGGTGATCTCAGCAATGTCCGCCAACACCCGGTCGATCTGCAACAAGGCATTGACGTCTGCCTTGGCCATTTCCTCCCGACTCAATGCCGCCGCCCCCTGCTCGCGCGCGGCGGCAAGTTGTTCGGCGTCAGTGGTCAATCGATAGAGCGCGCGTTGAGCGCGCAATGCGCGGTCGCGGGCAATTTTGACATAGAGACCAATTGTCAATAGCGAAACGACGGACAGACCGGCGGCAACCAGAAAACTCATCGGAGCGACGGATTTGGTTTTCCATTCATGAGCCACCAAGACCACCAATGAAAACGCGGTGAGGGCTGCGCTGACGGCGAAACCGACCAGGGCTACCATCACGCCGGCCAGCAAGTAGAACACCGGCAACAACGGACTGGTAAGTCCGCCGGTGGCCTGCAACACAACGGAAACGGCGAGGAACAACAACAACCCGAGCTCCGCCTTGGCCCAATTGCCAAGCGAGGTCGGGGGAACCATAGCCGCCAGAGCCAGGCGCCAAATCAACAGTAGCAGTAGCAATCCGTACAAGCCGATTTGTAAAAGGCTGGGACCACTTACCAGAACTTCGTTCACGGAAAAGTAGCCGACAACAAGCAATACAACATACACGGCGGCCATCAAAGCGGTATAGTACTTGGCAAGGAAAGAGGCGAACCGGGCGGCTACAACGCCCAACCTATGGCTCTCCGCGACGCTCTTCGGGGAATACAAAGACCGTTTCGTCTTCGCGGATCATTCCCATCTGTTGACGTATGATCTGTTCTTGCGCCTCGGTATTGGTGTCCAGTCGCCTAATTTCTTCCTGAAGTGATAGCTTGGTCTGTTCCAGATCGAAGATACGTTTCTCGATTTGCATTTTTCCTATCGACAACTGGCGCACGTGCAATAGGCCGTTATCGCTAAAAACCAAGTAGGCGAGCGCCAGAGCCAAGGATACGACTACAGCTGCCAATTTCCACTTGGGTTTTTCCAACTTCAAGTCGGACACCAAACTTGATGAAGTGGTTGAAGGATAGCATTGAAGTTATGGAAAGGCAAGGAAAATCTTCGATACCGTATGTCGAAGAAATACCCTGTTACGTCTCCTTCTTTAACGCCAGCGACGTTGGAACACCACCAAGGTGACGCATAAAACCGACAATAAGCTTAGATTGACCACAATTTCGCCCATCGCACTTCCTCCTTTCGCAAAGAACGGCTAGTAAGGAAGTGTTACAACGACTGTGCCAACACATTTTCACCCTGTTTTTCATATACTTATCAAGCATTACGTCAAATAGCGAAAAGCACATTTCGTAATCAATTGTCATATTGATTTACATTTCGTAATCTTGCGCGAGTTGGCCTATCGGCCTAACTTGTCACAATGCTAACCAGTGACACAGGCAGCCCTTTCGGGCGTGAGAAAATTTGGCCGATTCTTGTCGTTCCCTTAGTTCTGGCTTGGCTGGCTGGCCAGGCTTTGTGGTGGAATACATACCGTTTTCCATATGGGGCTCAAATCGCTTATGAGGCGGCCCGCTTCGGGCAATCTATTTCACACGGCCAATGGTCGGATGTAGCAGCGCATATCCGCAACTGCACATACTACCCGCCGTTGTATGAACTGACCCTCGGCTTTGTACACGCATTTTTTGGCTTCGCACTGGGCAATGCAATCTTTTTCAATTCTTTGCTGTGTCTGCTTGGCGCACTGGCCATCTTCTTACTTGTACGAAAACAGAGCGACTCGTTTGGCGCCAGCATCGCCGTTTTGCTATTCCTTGGGCATGGAATGGTTTTTGCGCTTGCACGGATTCCGGTTAGGGAGATGGCGATTACCACAACCACTGCATGGTTGCTGTGGTCACTGACCAATCGAAAACAGCTTTGGCACCCGGTTTACGCGGTCCTATTTGGCGCGCTCTTTGCGGCAGGGATGCTCGTCAAGTGGACCTTCCCATTGTACTCGTTGGTGCCGAGTGCAGCGGTGCTGCTGTGGTTAACCGTTGACGGGGTGCGCAGCAACGAGCGTGCTCGCTGGCGCGCGCCGGTGATGCTCTTGGTGGTCGTCATCACCGCCGCCCTGTTAATGGCTCCGTGGTACCTTGGTGTGTTGGATCTCAAGTACCTGGCCGCCAGCACCGCCAATGACCCCACACCCGGCAGTGCCCTTTTTCGTATGTTGTTCTATCTGAACGTGCTCGGCACCGGCAGCGTGTTCGGCGTGAGTTCCACTTTTGTTTTGCTTGGCCTTACCCTACCCGCATTATTGTCCCGGCCCCGCGCCGCGGCCGTGCCAGCGCTTTCCCTTTATTCCGGGCTCTTGCTGCTCTTTGTCATCGTACACAAAGAAGAACGCTACGTGCTCGGATCGATTCCGGGCATGATCGCTCTGGTTGGCATCTCGTTCGGCATGTTGCCGCGCCATTGGTCCGTGCGCGCTCCGTTTTTTCTTCTTATCGCGGGACTAGCGGCATTCAATTACGTGCATCTGAGCTTTCTCGTGCCAAAACTGCCGCAGGCTTCTGGATCGATTGATGCCATTCCGTCCGCCGCTTGCCTGCGAACCAGTCGTGATACGATGCGTCGGATCCTGGATTTGTCCGCCAACGAAGCGCGGCGGCTTGGTCGTCAGGCTGTCTTGGCGTGGCATCCGCTCAACCGCAATGTCATGACCTCCGATCGCGATCTTTTCCAACTTGCGGTATGGGATCGGAAACTCGACCGACAAATTTTTTTCGCGGGTTACGACCTCGTGGAGTATACCAAGTTTACCAAGGATCTCGGCAGTATCGATGTACTGGTGGTTGCGGACAACGTGTGGAATGGCAGCGAACGCGAGATCCAGGAGCTCATGAAGGCATGGCTGAATTTCCGAGACGCAAACTGGGAAAAGAAGAGCGAGATTCCAGCCGAACCGCGACACCGGGCGGAAATCGAGGCACAATTCACCGAGTCATTTCGTGTCGATAGCGGTTGTTTTCCCGCCGTGTATGTGTATGTGCGAAAATGAAAGGGGCCAAGAGAAAGGTGATGGATCGAAGTCAGGCTGAACAACGCTGCGAGTTCTTGCGCCAGGAAATTGCGCGCCACAACCGCTTGTACTATGAGCATGACACGCCCGAAATTACCGACGCTCAGTACGACGCGTTGCTGCGCGAACTTCAGGACCTCGAAACCCGATACCCCGATCTTCTCACGGCCGACAGCCCGACCCAGACCGTTGGGCAGAAACCGGCCGACAAATTCGAGAAGGTGGAGCATCTGGCACCTATGCTAAGCCTGCAAAACGCGATGAACGAGGATGAAATCCGCGAGTTCGACCAGCGAGTGAAGCGGCATCTTGGTCTCGCTGAAAACCAGCCCGTAGAATATGTCTGCGAGCTCAAACTTGACGGTTTGAGCGTTAGTCTAGTCTACCGTGACGGGCGTCTGGAAAGAGCGGCGACACGCGGTGACGGCGCGGTCGGGGAAGATGTCACGCGCAACGTGCGCACGATAAAAGACATCCCCCTGACTCTCGCTGGAGAGGTGCCGGCGTTGGTCGACGTGCGCGGTGAGATCTTTATGAACAAGGCCGACTTTGCCGCGCTTAACGCTCGTCAGGAAGAAGACGGTCAAAAAACGTTTGCCAATCCGCGTAACGCCGCCGCCGGAAGTTTGCGGCAACTCAATCCACTCATTACGGCGGAACGTCCGTTGTCCGCTTACTTCTACGCCCTGGGTGATCCCACTGGTCTAAGTACACACGAAGACACGTTGCGCCGACTGGCCGGATGGAATCTGCCGGTCAATGACAAACGTCGGATTTGCCGCGAGATCGGCGAGGCCGTCGACTTCTACCGCGCTATGATCGAGAAGCGGCACCAGCTCGCCTATGACATCGATGGCATCGTCATCAAGGTGAATGATTTGGCGCTGCAAAAACGCCTGGGCGCGGTCAGCCGCAGCCCCCGGTGGGCGATCGCCGGTAAGTTCCCCGCTGAACAGGTAGAGACGCGCGTGCTGGCCATTGAAATCCAGGTAGGCCGCACCGGCGTACTGACTCCGGTCGCTAAGCTGGAACCGGTTTCCGTGGGCGGAGTCATCGTGCGCAATGCCAGCTTACACAATCAGGACGAGATCGATCGCCTCGATGTCCGTATTGGTGATGTGGTCGTGATCCAACGGGCCGGTGACGTAATTCCCGAGGTCGTGGAGGTCAAGGTAGACCGTCGCGATCCAATCGGACATGGTCCCTTTTCCATCCGCCAAAAAGTCGGCGGTGTTTGTCCGAGCTGCCATGGAGAGATCGTCAAGCCCGAGGGCGAAGTCGCATTGCGATGCGTTAACCCCTATTGTCCGGCGAAAATCGTGGGAGGCATCGTCCACTTCGCTGCCAAGGGCGCACTCAATGTCGACGGCTTGGGCGAAAAGTTGATCCGACAGGTTGTAGAGAAAGGACTGGTTCGTTCACCGGCCGATCTGTTTCGCTTAACCCTCTCCGACTGGGCCGGTCTGGAGCGCATGGGCGAAAAAAGCGCACAGAATGTACTAAATGCGCTAGCGGCCAGCAAACAAGTCAAACTCGACCGTTTCCTGGTGGCCTTGGGTATTCGCCATGTCGGTGAATTCACCGCCCGCACGTTGGCGGATGCCTTTGGCTCCCTATCCGCTTTGCGCACCGCCACTCTCGACGAACTGTCGGCGATCGAATCGATTGGGCCGATTGTAGCCCAGGCAATTCGCGACTTCTTCGACAACCCGGTACAGGCGAAACTGATTGACGATCTGCTCACTCTCGGCGTAACGCCAACATGGAAAGCCAAGGACGTCGCGGCGAATTCTCCGTTCTTCGGCAAAACGGTTGTGCTGACCGGCGAATTGGTCTCGATGACCCGCGACCAAGCCAAGGCGCGAATTCTAGACCTCGGGGGTAAGGTCGCTGGGTCGGTGAGCAAACGGACAAACTTGGTCGTCGCCGGTCCAGGAGCCGGCAGCAAACTGCGAGATGCCGAAAAGTTGGGCATTGAAGTCATCGATGAGTCAGCCTTCTTGAAGCTTCTGGAGGGTCAACAGTGATCGCCAAGCGCTTGGTCGCCCATGGACGGGTGCAAGGGGTCTGGTATCGTGCTAGCACCAAAGATGAAGCCGACCGACTTGGTGTCAAAGGATGGGTGCGGAATCTTGACGATGGTTCGGTGGAGGCTCATGCCGAAGGTGAGGCAACCAAGGTCGATGCCCTCGTGGCCTGGATGAAGCAAGGGCCGCCGTTGGCACGCGTCACGGCGGTGGACGAAGAAAACGTGCCGGTCGAACACTTCACGTCATTTTCTGTGCGCCGGTAAACGGACTCCGGCCGGCGCCTCGAGGCGCCGGCCGGAGACAAATCACTCGACGACCAAACTCAACCGACGTACGCTTCGTACTTTAGCTTGAAGGCTTCCGCGACTGGTTTGCAGGTCACTTTGCCTTTGTAGATGTTGATGCCCTTGCGCAAAGCGTCGTTTTCCGCCACGGCTCGGGTGAAGCCCTTGTCTGCCAGTTCCAACACGTAGCTCAATGTCGCGTTGGTCAACGCGTAGGTGCTGGTGCGAGGCACGATGCCCGGCATGTTGGCGACGCAGTAGTGTACGACATCATACTTGCGGAACGTCGGGTTGAGGTGCGTCGTGGCGTGGGTCGTCTCAATGCAACCACCCTGATCCACGCTGATATCGACCACCGCACTGCCCGGCCGCATGCGTTTGATCATGTCGGCAGTCACAAGCTTCGGGGCCTTGGCGCCGGCAATCAGCACTGCGCCAATGACCAGGTCTGCGTCGATGACAGCCTGTTCAATATTGCCGTGGTTGCTCATCAGGGTAATGACCTTGCCCCGATGGATGTCATGAATGTAACGCAGCCGCGCCGGGCTGATGTCGAGAATCGTTACCTGGGCGCCCATGCCGACGGCGATTTCGCATGCGCAGGAACCAGACACGCCCGCGCCGACGATCGCGACCTTGGCCGGGGCCACGCCCGAAACGCCGGCCAGCAGTACGCCGCTGCCGCCGTGACTCGCCTCGAGGCACTGCGCGCCAACCTGCGGCGCCAACTTGCCGGCCACTTCGCTCATCGGCGTCAGCAACGGCAAGCTGCCGTCCTCGAGCTGAATCGTCTCGTAGGCGATGCCGATGCCGTTCGATTTGATCATTTCGAAAGTTAGTTCCTTGGCCGCAGCGAGATGCAGATACGTGAAGAGGAGCTGGTTTTTGAGGAATTTGTATTCGCTCGGTAACGGCTCTTTGACCTTGACCACCAAGTCCGCCGCATTCCAGACCTCCGCCGCCTTGGGCAGGATCTTGGCGCCCGCGCGCACATACGCCTCGTCGGTGATTCCACTGCCGACACCAGCCGACTTTTCAATGACCACTTTGTGCCCGTGCGCCACCAGCGCAGAAACGCCCGACGGTGTCATCGCCACGCGTTTCTCCTCGGTTTTGATCTCTTTCGGGACACCGACAATCATGATTACCTCTCCACCTGTGATTGGAAGTGATTTGCGTCTACGTACCAAGAACCGAAGAATGCTTCAAGGTTCGAACTTTATCCTCAGTCTGGCCGGACGTCAACGCTTCTTGCGCTTCTTGGCTTCCGGTTTGTGCGAGCCTGTGTCGCCGTTAATCAACAAATAGGTTGTGCTTAGCAAACCGTCGCTGTAAAACTCAGAAATCCGTTTGGCCTCGGCCGGCAATAAGGTCCCATCCTTGATCTGTTTTTCCAACTCACGTTGGAAAATCGTTTCAATCTCCTGGGGATCGTAGCGCACATAGGCCAAAGACTCGCGGATACAGTCGCCGCGGATGATCTTCTGAATATGCGGACGGCCGTCTTCGTCCACCACGACGATTGCTTCGTTGGTTTTGCCGTACAGATTATGAAAGTCACCTAGAATGTCTTGGTAGGCGCCAACCAGGAAGACACCGATCCAGTACAGTTCGTCATTGGTCTTATGCAATTCCAGGAAGCGGCGCTCGTCGTGGATGTCAATGAAGTTGTCGATCACGCCGTCCGAATCACAAGTGATGTCGCACAAGATCGCGCCCGTGTCAGGTTCCTCATTCAGGCGGTGAATCGGCATGACAGGAAATAGCTGTTCGATCGCCCAGCTATCCGGTATGGACTGGAAAACCGAGAAGTTGCAAATGTAGCGCAAAGCCAGGTCGCGTTGCAGGTCGGCGAATTCCTCCCGGAGCGGGCCCGGCTCGCGGAAGGCATAGTGCACTGCTTGGCGGCAGATGTCCCAATAGAGCGCCTCGCCGCGCGCCCGGTCGTCGAGATCCAGATACCCCAGGCTGAATAGTGAGAACAACTCATCCCGGTGTTCCAGTGCGTCGTGATAGTACTCGCGATAGTTCTTGCGCGAGATGTTCTTCCAGATGTCATACAACTCGGCGACGACCTGCGGGTCGTCGTCTTTGGTCCGAATCGTTTCCGGGTCGAGGTACGTTTGCGGAACACGATGCACGTTCATCACCAGCACCGCGTGGTGGGCGGTGATCGCACGACCCGACTCACTGACGATCACCGGCGGTTCGATATCTTCGTTTTCGCAAACGTCCATGATTGTATAGACCACGTCGTTGGCGTATTCCTCTACGCTATAGTTGGTCGAGCTATCGCTACTGGTCTTCGATCCGTCGTAGTCTACACCCAGGCCGCCGCCGACGTTCAGATAGCGTAACGATCTCACTTCTTTCTTGAGCTTTGCGTAGACACGGGCCGCTTCCTTGATCGCGTTCTTGATACGTTTGATTTCCGTGATCTGGCTGCCAACATGGAAGTGCAGCAACTCCAGCCATTCGAGCTTGTCCGCTTCACGGAGCATCTTGACGACTTCCAGCACTTCCGCGGTGCTCAGCCCGAACTTGCTGCGGTCACCACCCGACTCTTCCCAGCGACCCGATCCCCGCGCGTTAAGCCGAACCCGCATGCCGAGTGGCACACGAATGCCTTCTTTGGCGACCAACGCCAAGAAACGTTGGACTTCGTGTACCGATTCCAGCACCACGACTACGTTCCTCCCCATTCGTTTGGCCTGCAACGCCAACATGTGGTAGTTGGCGTCTTTGAAGCCATTGCACAGCAATAGGCTGTCTTCGGCTAGCGGCAGCGTGCAGGCTACATACATCTCGGGCTTGGAGCCAACTTCAATGCCGTAGCTGAAGCGCTTGCCTGCCTTCAGAATGGCTTCCACCACCTCCTTGCGGTGGTTGACCTTCATGGGAAATACGCCCAGATAGCGGTTCTTGTATTTGAATTCACGGATCGCGCTGGTAAACGCCCAATGGAGTTGCTCTAGCCGATGCTCCAGGATCTGGGGGAAACGGAACAAGAACGGTGGTGTGAGGCCTTTTTGCTGTACGGATTCCACCAATTCCGCCAAGTCGAGTTTCTGGTGGCCGTCAGCGTTAACGTCGACCTGCACGTGCCCGCGGTGATTAATGGTGAAATAGCCAGCCCCCCACTTTTCGGGAAAATACACCTTCTCCGCGTATTTGGTTCGAACCGCCATCTCGTCGTTCTCCTCCACCCAAGCGCGCCGCACGGCGCGTCGCCTTACTTACTCTGCATCAGGTAGCGAGTCAAACGGTCGTTCAATTCGCACTGTTCCGTCAAGAGGTACATCGACGATCAATAGCTTTTTACGCCCCTGGGCATCAATCAGGTTTAGCAAGTGGTGTCCAGCCGGCACCGCGTCGTCGAAAGGAGTCTCGCCCGCGAGGCGGTCTTGGCGATAGATCTTACACGGACGACCGACGTCGATCACCAGCCGCCCGTTGAATTCGTAACGTTTGCGCCAGGTCTGATTGGCCGGCACTTCGATATCTTCGCGATGGTAGATACCAACTGTATCGTTCACCAATTCGAGCACATGGTGGCCAGGGGCCACGCCAATGCGATCCACCGGCGAATAACCGATCCATTCTCCGTCAAGTTTCACCCGAACGCGAGGCTGGCTAACCACATGCAAACCCGATCCGCCTCGCGACAGCGAAAATTCGATCATCCGTGGTTCGTCGGGCCGGAGGGTGATCACCTGTTCGCTGGTCAAATAGCCTTCGAGTTCGGCTCGTACGTGCAACGGAACCCCGGCGTTCAAGCGCTTGACTTTGAGCGGGGTTATGCCGGCCAAACGAACACCGTCGACATACACCTTGGCGCCGGGGGGCGTGGTTTCGATCGACACCTCGCCCGCCACCGCTGTAACATCCGCCGCCATAACAAAATACGGCATGTCACCGGTACGTAGTCGGAACTGACGATATTGCCAGGTGAACTGCCGAACATGACCGTTGACCACGGTTACTTCGTCTAGGAACGACTGTGCCTGTCCTTCACGATCCAGCGCATAGCCGTAACTAGCGTCATCTCGCTTGGTCACTTGGTAGGTACCGCGCAACACCGTGACCTGGTCTGGGTAGCGATCATAATCAGTGTCCAAATGCACGACCATCGTCCACGTATAGTCGATGGCGAAGTCGATGAATCCGGCTTCGTACCCATCATCGGTTTGCCGCCAGAAGGTGTAAGTGCCGTACAGCCGGTCCGGCGATACCGTCAGCTCCGGCGCGGCCTGCTCCAACGTCGGCGGAGGAGGCTCCTCCGCGGCCCACGACCAAGCCGCCATGAGACAACAAACCAGCAGTAGCCAACGAGCCGTATTACGCAATGTGTTCCTCCGGTCAACAAGCGAGATCAATTAACGACGATTGGACGCGATTGTAAAGCCAGTTGCGTCGGCAACAACAACAAAAAAGTGATCCGTTGTAACAATTTGATTGCATCTGAAAACGGACGAATTATAATGCCCCACCGAAGAGAACATGCGGCAACACGTTCTCGCTCGATAATCCAAGCCAACTAAGGTTCGAAGGAAAATGGAAGAGAGCTTACCAGACCGACGACCGCAACAGGCTCGACGTAACACTGTACTTCATTGCTCGAACCCCAAAAAACCGATCTAGTTTGAACCAGATGCGATTCACCGACCGGCCGCCATTAAGAATTATCAGATCGCGGGGGATGTAGCGATGAGGATCGCCTTTACTTACAACCTGCAAGTCAACCAGGGCGAGGAAGAAGCTGAATTCGACCGCCTGGACACCGTGCGCGCGATCGCCGAGTCGTTGGAGCGATTGGGACACGAGGTCGAGCAGATCGAAGTCTCGGGACCGGCATCACGGTTGGTTGCCCGACTGGAAGCCCTCAATCCCGCCCTGATCTTCAACACGGCGGAAGGGCGCCATAGCCGTTACCGCGAAGCGTTCTACCCCGGTTTGTTCGAGCAACTGGGCTTGCCCTATACCGGCTCCGATGCGTACGTCTGTTCGCTCACGCTCGACAAGCACTTGACCAAACTCTTGCTTTCCACCCACGGCGTCCCAATGCCGGCGTGGCTGTTTATCGACGATCTGAAGAACTGGACATCCCCACAACTCAACTTCCCGGTCATTATCAAACCCAACTTCGAAGGCAGTTCGAAGGGAATCGGGCAGGATTCGGTCATCGAAAATCCCGCCGACCTATTCGATCGAGTCAAAGCCCTGCTGGCGCGTTACCCTTCCGGGGTGATCATCGAGGAATACATTGACGGCCGCGACATTACCGTTTCCTTCCTCGAAAAAGGTCCGGGAAAAACCGGCGGTGTATTGCCGGCAGCGGAGTACATCATTGCTGCCGAAGCCATGAACGGCCGCAAGTACAACATCTATGACTTTTCCCTCAAACACCTAGCGCCCAACACCGTCTCGGTCAAGGCGCCGGCCGACCTGACACCGGCTCAAGCCGATTTCCTCTGCAAGCTTTCGAAAAAAATCTACTGCCTGACAGGCGTGCGCGACCTGGGCCGGGCGGACTACCGACTGACCCCTGATGGCCGCGTGTTTTTCATTGAAATCAATGCCCTTCCCAGCCTGGAACCAGGTGCCGGTATTTACGTGGCAGCGCAGCAGGTCGGCCTGAAGGAAATGGATTCCGTGCTCGATGCGATAATCCGCAGCGCGGCCGATCGGCAGAACGTGCCGATCGTCAAGAACCATCAACGAGCTCGCAGGAAGTCCACTTATCGGGTAGGACTGACCTACAACTTGAAACGGATCGTACCTAAGGACGCAGGGGACGACGACAGTGAAGCCGAATACGATTCGCCTTCGACCGTCGAGGCGGTGGGCAACGCGATTGCTTCTTACGGTCATGAAGTCGTCTACCTCGAAGCAACGGCGGAACTGCCGGCGATCCTGGCTTCCACCCAGGTCGACTTCGTTTTCAACATCGCCGAAGGCATTCAGGGTCGCAACCGTGAAGCACAGATCCCGGCGATTCTCGAACTGCTGGGTGTGCCATATACCGGCTCTGACCCGGCAACCCTTTCAATCACTCTCGACAAGGCGTTATCTAAAACCATCCTGACCCAGGCCGGTATACCTAACGCCAAGTTTACAATCATGCGCAGCGGCAAGGAACGGCTGCCCAAGTCGCTTTCCTACCCGGTCATTGTCAAACCGGTTGCTGAAGGAAGCTCCAAAGGTGTCGGCGCCCTGAGCGTCTGCGAGTCGGAAGAGCAACTACGCGATGTCGTGGGCCAGCTGGTCAGCAAGTATAAGCAACCCGCATTGGTCGAGGAGTTCCTATCAGGTCGGGAGTTTACCGTTGGCCTACTTGGCGGCACACGTCCCAAGGTGCTGCCGCCCATGGAGATCGTCTTCAACAACCCGACTTCGCAGTGGTCTGTGTATACTTTTGAACACAAGCTCAATTACAATGACGAAATTCGCTACGAAGTGCCAGCAAACGTCGAACCGCGCTTGGCGCGTGAGCTGGAACGCGTGGCCCGAGCGGCCTTCATCACACTAGGTTGTCGCGACGTGGCCCGTATCGATTTGCGTCTTAACCGCAACGGCAAAGTCTTCTTTATCGAATGCAATCCCCTGCCCGGCCTGACGCCGGGTTGGTCCGATTTGTGTCTTATTTCGGAAAAGGCGGGAATGGACTATCGCACGCTGATCGGTGAAATCATGGCGCCCGCGATCCAACGTATGCGGGAGATGAAGAAGACTACACCACCTCCGACCAAGCTGGTCAGCTAGCCGTCTGCTTCAATCGTCTTGTAGTAAATTAGCAGGTCGTCGCCCGTTTTATAGAAATTCGGGATTCGTCCGGCCAGTTGAAATTTCTCTCGTTCATAAAAACGCAGAGTGCCGCCATAGCTTTCCTGAGTGGAAGTCTCAACACGAATGATCTGTCCGCCGCATAACCGCAGAGTCTCGCTCAAGGCCTCCAGAAACGCGTGCCCGACGCCCTGCCGGCGATGATTTACATCCACTGCCATCCAATACAAGTCGTATGTGTGTTCGGTCATCGGGGTCTTGCCATAACAAGCGTAGCCCCATAGGTCTTCGCCCTCCCCGTTGAAGCCCACGGCTACCAGACAACGGTAGCCGACGGCCGGACGACGAATAGCATCGTCAATCAACTCGAGGGCAACCTGGCGTTCGGCATCGCTGAAGTTCTCGATGCGCTTCACCAGTTCGGTTAACGCTTTATGGTCGCGGGGCAAGACCGGCCGCAGATACATGCTACTCCTTCAACGACGCGTCTTCGGCGATCGCCGCAATCAGGTCCGGGTATTCCACCCCGACCGACCGGGCGGCGATGGCCAAACCGGCCTCGCAATCGATATCTGGATTCGGATTGACGTCGATAATATGCGGCCGCCCTTCTTCGTTCAAGCGCATGTCAACACGTCCGTAGCTGACCCCGCCGATCGTCAAAAAGGCGGCAAAAGCCAAGCAGCGCACTTCGTTGTAGAGTTCCGGCGAAATGCGGTCTATCGCCGGACGCGACACTGCCGCATATTCGGGCGAGTTGGGCTGCCACTTGCAGTTATAGGTCACGATCTTTTCCAACCCAGGAGGGAATGGCGAGAAATCGATTTCCGTCGGCACCGCTTGACCGGTGATCGGATTAGGGAAGATGGCCACATTGATTTCCCGTCCCGGCAAATAGGCCTCGACTAAAATCGGCCCTCTGATGTGTTTACGCAGCCATGTGACGCGTTTGCGCAAGGCCGCGGGAGTGCGTACCACACTGTCTTGATCGATGCCGATCGACGCGTCTGTATGGGCCGGTTTAACGAACACCGGGAACTTCGTCCGCGCCATCAGTTCATCGGTCAATTCTTCCACACCATTGATCGCGAATCCGGCGGCGACCGGTAGGTGATGGGCCGCCAACAGCCGGCGCGTTAGTTCTTTACGGTGTGCCAGTCGCAACGCGGCCGGACCATTGCCCGTATAAGGAATGCGCAGTTGCTCGAGTAGAACGGCGAATTCCGGCTCCCGCGCCGGGTCGTTGCCTAGTGATTCGACGAGGTTGAAGACCAGCTTAACCTTCAGGTCGACCAACTGGCGCCGAATATCGTCCAAAGAATCGGCGACGTTGAGAATGTAGGGTTCCATGCCGCCCTCAGCGAGCACCGTCCCAATGGCCAACGCCGTGCGCGCTACTTCTTCCTCGGCTTCGCGCGAAGGCGGCGCGATGGCATCATCGGTCGTCGGTAACGTTAGGTAGTCCACATTGTGGATGACCGCTACACGATGTCCCTGAAGCTTTTTGTAACTGCTGCTCTTCATGCCGTGGTCGGAATTGCCCCTCTACCCTTTTCTGCCGCCGTCGTGTGCTACCACAACAGCGTTGATTGCATGGTAGAGAAGTCGCAAACGGTGTCAAGCGATAACTGTCAACATCAACCGATTTCAGTCAGACCAAGGCTCACCGCTGGTCTGGGTGGTAGTACTTCATCGCTTCGGGGACCATTCGTATGATGTTGCGGATGCGCGCCTTGTCGGTCGGGTGCGTGCTAAGAAAGCCGAGCGCATCAGACGAGTGGTGAAGCTGGGCCATGTCTTTCCAGAGCCGAATCGCGCGGTGCGGATCGTAGCCGGCCATCGCCATGAAGATCAGTCCCAAGCGATCGGCTTCCGTCTCATGCAATCGACTGTACGGCAGCAAAAGACCGATTTCGGTGCCCAAACCGTAAGCCGCCAGGGCCAACACCTGCGTTTCGGACGGCCTTTCCGACAAAGCCACGGCCAACGCCACTCCGCCCATCTGCGCCAACAACAGTTGACTCATACGCTCGTTGGCGTGGTTGGCCACCGCATGGGCCACCTCGTGTCCGATCACAACAGCCATCGCGCCGGCATCCGAGGCAACCTCAAGCAAACCACTGTAGACTACCACTTTGCCACCGGGCATACACCATGCATTCACCTGTTTGTCCCGCACGAGATTGAATTCCCATTGGTAGGTGCGTAAGCGATCCTCCATGCCCGCCCCACGAAGGTGGCGCTCGACCGCCCGGCTGACGTCCAGGCCGACTCGTTTGACCATCGCTGTATTCGCGGAGTCGTCGCTCAGTGGGTGACTTCGCAGGAAATCACGGTACTGTTGTTGTGCCACATCGCGCAGTGAGCTATCAGACACGAGGTCCAATTGTGTCCGGCCGGTGATCGGCACCGTCTCGCAAGCCACGACGAATAGTAAAGCCACGAACAGAAAAGCCGTATGCCGCACTTTCATTGTTCCCTCCCGAGCTCACCACTGTCCAACCTTCTCCAGATAGCAAAGTCCGCCGTCCGCTAACGGATGTCAAGTTGTCGTTCGGCCGGGCAACGACGTGAACAAAAAAGTTGTCTGGTCCGCGGGTTTCTGTTAGGTTCGCGTGGTGGGACTGCTGAAAAAAGACTTTCTGTTCATCCGGCCCCGCCGAAGAATTTTCCCGTACGCGCTGTGTCTTTTGGTTATCGCTCTGGCTGTCGGCGGCTGGTTCTATTTTGGCCGTGCACAGCAGCCTCGACCCCGGCCGGTCGCACAGTTCACACCGGTAGCGGCCACGCCGGCGGTTCCGCCGGGCAAACCGGTCGTCGGCGAAATCGAACCGGGACAGAATCTCATGCCGGCCCTCCAAGCCGTCGGCGTCACCGAAAACGACGCCAATGCGGCCATCGACTCGCTGAAAGCCGTCGAGTTCCCCTTCCGCAACATTCGACCCGGACAGAAGTTTACGGCTTTCGTGACCGAAGCCCAAACCCTGACCGCACTGGACTATGTGCTCGACCGGGCCCTGCGTTTCGAGGTCCGCACCCAGGCCGGCAAGTTCGTTGCCCGGCGGATCGAAGAGAAAACCACGTTGGCCGTTGAAACGATTGGCGCGCGAGTGAAGGATTGTGTGTACAACGCGATCCTGGAAGGCGGCGAAAGCGACGAATTGGCTTCCTTGGTGAGCAACCTGTTTGCCTGGGACATCGATTTCTCCACCGATCCACGCACCGGAGATTCATTTCGGTTGGTGTTTGAAAAGAAGAGACTGGCCAACGGAGAAGGCTTGGGGTACGGCCGCTTGTTGGCCGGTGAATTTGACGGCGAACGCACCGGAAAGAAACAAGGGTTCTGGCTCGAGGTCGGCAACCCCGATTTCGACGGTTTCTACGATCAGAACGGTATGCAATTGCGCAAGACTTTCCTACGCGCGCCGCTCGATACCATGCGCATCACCAGCCGGTTCGGCATGCGCCGCCATCCTATCCTTGGCCGGCGCATGATGCACAATGGGGTGGATTATGGCGCCCCTGCCGGCACGCCGGTCTGGGCCGTGGCGGATGGCACTGTCGTCTCCGCAGGCTATAACGGTGCGGCCGGGCGCATGGTTCGCATTCGTCACGACGGTGGCATCGAATCGATGTATCTCCACCTGTCGCGCATCACGGTTCGAACCGGGCAACGAGTGCGGCAGCGGCAGTTGATCGGCCGCGTCGGAACGTCCGGGCGCTCCACCGGACCGCACCTGGACTTCCGCTTGACGCGCGGCGGGGCACACCTCAACCCGCAGACGATGAAGATGTATTCGCAGTCGAAAAAGCTGCCTGAGCAGTATCAAGCCCAGTTCCAACAGGTTATTGCGCGCTTACGGCCGCAACTGGATGCGGTTGCCCTACCGCCGGTGCCGCCGCCGACGGCGGAACCGTCCGATACAGATAAAGCCGACGCAACCCCAACCCCATGACCCGGACCAGCTTCACCTGAACATCAGCCCAATCCTGGGCCAGTTTTGGCTCGACAGCTCGGTGCTCGTCCGGGGCAAATGCCGGCCGAGCCAAAAACGCCGCCGTACTCCCCGGCGGAGCAAGATCGGCCGAGGCCAAGACCAGATGCTGGTCCTCGCCAACCGGCACAACCCGCCCGGGAAACAGGTTGTATAAGGCAACCAACCGGCGGCCAGGCACCTCGTGCAGCAACATCAATAGGTGCAACGCATCTCCTAGATCCTTCCGGGCCGCCGACCCGTTTTCGTCCACCGGCGTACCGGTGAACACCCATACCTCGTCTGTTGCCGGCGTCATCGCGCGAACGGCGTCAATTAGCTTGGCTTCGTCGAAGTCGTGCCGCACGTGGTCGATTGGCAGGTTGTCGGGATCGTGTAGCCCTGCGAAACGGACAACTTCCGTAGCACGCGCCAGCGGCAGAGACGGGTCGCCAACGTGTACCCATCCGAGCAGCGCAAACGCAAGCAAGACGACTAGAACCGGCCATCGCCAGGCCCGGCGAGGTAGCAACGCCGCACCCACACCGGCCGCAACCGCCAAGGGTGAGGTCATGGTCAGTGCATAGACCATATCCTTGGTCGCCAACGCGGACAACACACACAACGGCACGCCCAGCCAGAATAGCGGCAACAACAAACGGCGATCCCTCCGCCAAGCACCCAACACCACTGCTACCAACAGGAGCGGAAAAAAGGCAGGACCAAGCAAGGTCGGTCTTAGTCGCTCAATGTAGTAACCGGCATCTCTCCCGGGATTGACCGCTTGTATTGACAACGCCACGGTGTGAGATAGGTTCGCGCGCACAAAGCCCACCAGGTAGGGCGCGGTCAACAAGGCCACGACAACCGCGAACAAGACAAAATCCAACAAGACCCGCTGCTTCGATCGGCGACCCGTGCCCCATAGACGGGAGGCCGCCGCCCAGAGAAGTGGTCCGGCCAGAAACAAGACCGGCGTGCCGCGTTCCGCCAATAATGCAAGCGAGCAGGCAATGCCACAGATCAGTGCCCTCTTCCAGCCATCGGCACCACTAATGTAAAGCAGCGTATAGACCGCGAGCGTAGACAATGCAGCATGCGGTAAAAACGAGGCATAGTGCCGCGCCAGAACTGTCGCCAGCGGACCAAGTGCGGTGGCGGTAGCCGCAACCAGGCCCGCCAAGCGACCCGCCAGCCGACGACCCACACCGTAGGCGGCCAGAATCCACACCAGATGGAAAAACGGGCCGGTCAGCCGCACGTTGTGCGAATTCGCGCGGCCAAGTTTCATCGCCACAGTACCGGCAATGAACGGCAAAGCAGGGTAGCTGGAAAAATCAAGGAAGCCGAGCCACTGAGAAAACGAGCCTTCGCGCAACAACGTTTGGTACTTGGTGAGATGGTCGAAGAACGCCAACTCGTCGTATCCCGACAATGACGAATCCGCGGCTAGCCATGCCAAGTGCCCTGTCGTGACAAACGCCAATAATGCCGCCAATACCGCCACCGCGGCACCGCGTGAGATTTCATCCCGCATTGGTGCCGCCACCGGCCGCTCCCGGCTCTAGAAGTAGAGGATGATCAACACGGCGAGGCAGTAGAGCGCCATGTTGATGATCATCGGTTTGTCGCTGATCAGCACGCGCTCAAGCGTGTGGTAACCCTCGCGGATATGCACGAGGTAGAGATAGCGGAAGATGCCGTACAGCACGAACGGAACCGAGTAGACCAGGTTAACCGTGTGGAACTTTTCCATCGTTTCCGGACTGCGCGTGTACAGGGTGTAAGCGACCAGCAAAGCGCTGGTAATCACCGCTGTCATCTGATCCAACAGATACGGATTGTACTCCGCGAGGGTGCGGCGATGGCCCTGAGCGTCATCCTGCAGCACACGGATTTCCAGGGAACGCTTGGACAGCGCCAGAAACAGACTTAGCAACATCGCCGTGATCAGCAGCCAATTGGAAACCGGCACCGGAATGACAACCGCGCCGGCAACCACGCGCAATACATATCCGGCCGCAACCATGAACAGATCGACGATCACGACATTCTTGAGCAGCAGGGTGTACAGCAAATTGACCAGCGCATAGGTCAGTGCCACCAAACCGAACCAACACCCCAGGCTGAAAGACAGCACTAGCGAAACGACCAAGATCAGCGCACTGGCGCGCATCGCGGTGCGGGGCAAAAGTTGTCCTGCCGCAACCGGTCGCTGTGCCTTTACCCGGTGGAGTTGGTCGCCTTCACGATCCATCACGTCGTTGAGCAGGTAGCTCGCGCCGGCAATGCCGCTGAACAGAACGAATGCCGCCAATGCTTCCAATAGCGGTCCAAAGTGTACCGCCTCACGGGCGAACACTAGCGGGACGAAGATCAGGATATTTTTTACCCAATGCTTGGGGCGCATGGACTGTAGCAGCAACTGCGAGGTGGTGGCGCTTTGTGCCATGGCCTTACTCCGCCGGGTCCGCGTCCGTTTCAGAAGGCGGTTCTGGTTGAGCCGACATCGGCCTGACCTCTTCGCGCCGATAGCCTTCCTCGTGGCCGTCCTCGAGCATCACAAAGACGCGCTGTTTAATAATGTCGTACCGGCTCACGCGGCCGATTCCGCCCGGAGTCACCGCTCGCTTGCCGATCTTCGGCAATCCTTCCCGGAACTCCGCATAGGCCTCGTGCTCGTAGGCTAGGCAACACAGCAAACGGCCACACCCGCCGGACACCTTAGCGGGGTTGAGTGACAGACCCTGGTCTTTTGCCATGCGAATCGACACCGGGGCAAAGTTCTGGAGAAACGACGAACAGCAGAATTCTCGGCCGCAGATTCCAGTGCCACCCAGCATCTTGGCTTCGTCGCGAACACCGATCTGATACATCTCGATACGCGTGCGCAGACGGTGTGCCAGACTCCGTACGAGCTCACGGAAATCGACGCGCCCCTCGGCTGTGAAGTAGAAGACGACTTTCGAACCGTCGAAAATGTATTCTGCTTTGACCAATTTGATGGGCAAACGATGTTCGACAATTGCCTGCCGGCAAGTCTCATCTGCCGCGCGTTCGCGGCTCTTGTTGTCCTGCGAATCCTTCAGGTCTTCGTCTCGGGCCTTGCGCAGCACCTTCGGGTAGTTCTCGCCTTCCCGCAGTTCAACCTCGCTCGGTTCGCCAAGCGCGCTTCCCAAACGCCAGCCGCGTTCGCCCTCAACCACCAATACGTCGTTGGGCCCGACCTCCAGGTTGCCCGCATCATAGGCATGCAGGCGTCTGCTACCCGGAAACCGGACATGTACGATTCTCATCGCGGTAGTCTCCCCCGCGCAAAAGTCGTCGACCGGGCAGCAAGCATCTCAAGACACAGCCCGTCAACGATCGCTTCTTTGTTTACGTTTCGTTCCACCAATCGGCGAGCATAAACCAATGCACGAATCTTGCCCAGTAGATCGGTCGGTGTATGTCGCGCAGCATAACGTTCGATCAGCGGCAACGCATCACGGTGCCGTAAGCGGCTGGTGTCACCGGACGTCTGCCATACCACGGCATCGCGCACAAAACCGCCAAGCAGTTCGAAGGTGGCATTCAGATCGTCGCCCGCCTCGCGAATCCGCCCGCCCAATTGCATGGCCGAGGCTGGCCCCTCCCCCGTTTCTTCAGCCAGACTGGCAAAGAGCGCAAGTCGTATGGTTTTGAGGTAGTCGAGCGGCATACGTTCCGCACGGCCAACACTCCCTTCCGCCAGCGCGGCCACCAGCGCCGCATCTTCTTCAGTGATGTCCGACCGCGCTTGCAACCATGCCCGCACTTGGTCTTCCGGCACGGCTCCGAAACGCAACATCTGACAACGACTGACGACCGTCGGCAGCATCTGGTGCGGCACTGCGCTGACTAGCACGAACACGTTATTGGCTGTTGGTTCCTCGAGAGTCTTAAGTAGCGCGTTGGCCGCCTCGGTAGTCATCGTTTCCGCCTGATCGATCACGAACATCTGAAACCTGCTCTCGTATGGCCGCCGCTGCGCGCGTTTGACAACCGCTCGCACCTGTTCGATCACGATACTGTTCTTGTCCTCTTCGCACGCCAATTCGTGGTAGTCTGGATGTCCGCCCTGCTCCATTTTGCGGCAGCTCGGACATACGCCGCATGCATCTTCGCCACCGGAATGGCAGTTCATGGCCGCTGCGAAGGCGCGCGCGGTCGTCATTTTACCCACTCCCGGCGGACCGGCAAAAAGATAGGCGTGAGCCGTCTTGCCGGTCAGCATGGCTTGGCGCAATACGCGTAGAGGGCGGTCCTGGCCGATGATATCGGCAAAGCGAATCATTTCCCGCCTCCCCGCACTTCGGCATCGAGTACCGCGCGCGTCGCTTGCCAGACGGATTCCTCGTCGCTCGCCGCGTCGAGCACACGAAAACGATTGCGATGCATCTCCGCCAGACGCAGATACCCCTCACGCAACCGCCGGTGAAAATCAAGCTGCTCACGTTCGAAACGATCTTCCCGCTGATCCTGCGGCAGGCGGTCGGCCCTTGCGCGAGCACGCGCCAAACCGATTTCGACCGGCAAGTCGTACAGCAGCGTCAAATCTGGTTCCAGGCCGCCGGTGGCCAGTGTATTCACTTGAGTCACCAGTTCGACCCCCAGGCCGCGAGCAAAACCCTGGTAAGCCCAGGTCGAATCGGCGAAGCGATCGCACAACACGATCTCACCGCGCTCCAACGCCGGCCGCACCTTTTCGGCGACATGCTGTGCGCGCGCCGCCGCATAAAGCAGCAGTTCACCCAGCGGAGTCAGCGCCTGGTTGGTCGCGTCGAGCAGCACGGCGCGAATGCGGTCGGCAATCGGCGTGCCGCCAGGTTCGCGCGTGCGCACCACCACCATGCCTCGCGACTGCAAATACTCCGCCGCACGAGTCAATTGGGTGGTTTTGCCCGAACCTTCCGAGCCTTCGAAGGTAATAAACACTCAGTCTCCGTGCATACACTGTTTGAGTGAGCAGACTAGCCTCATCGCCGCAGTGGCGCAATACGTCTACAGACAAGGCGACCGCCCTTGTCCGGCATGCGCGGTCGCCATGGATGAACACTGTATATACTATTTAATTACCCCGAGCTTCTTACCGACCTTGGTGAAGGCGGCAATGGCCCGGTCGAGGTGTTCGCGCTCATGACCCGCTGAAATCTGTACACGGATGCGCGCCCGACCCTTCGGCACCACCGGGTAGAAGAATCCTTTGACGTAGATGCCTTCGGCCAGCATGCCGGTGGCGAATTCCTGCGACAACTTGGCATCGTAGAGCATCACCGCGACGATTGGGTGGGTGCTTTCCAGGATATCGAACCCGGCCGCCTTCATTTGGGCACGGAAATACTTCGTGTTGTCTTCGAGTTTGTCGCGCAGCGTCGTCGACGATTCGAGCATATCTAACACGGCCAAGGTTGTACCGGTAATCACCGGCGCTAACGTATTCGAGAACAGGTACGGACGCGAGCGTTGTCGCAACAAATCAACAATTTCCTGCCGCGCGGCGGTGAAGCCGCCGGAAGCGCCGCCGAGCGCTTTGCCCAGCGTCGAGGTCACAACATCGACGCGCCCGATCACGCCGCAGTGTTCGATCGCGCCACGGCCGGTCGGGCCCATGAAGCCCGTCGCATGACTGTCGTCGACCATGACCAAGGCGTTGTACTTATCCGCTAGATCACAAATCTGGTCGAGCTTGGCAATGTAGCCATCCATCGAAAACACACCATCGGTGGCAATCATGCGGTAGCGCTTGCCCTGGGTCTTTTTTAGAATATCTTCCAGCTCGTTCATGTCGCTATTGGCGTACCGGAACCGCTCGGCCTTGCAGAGACGCACGCCGTCGATGATCGAGGCATGATTGAGCTGGTCGGAAATGATGGCGTCTTCCTCGCTTAGCAGCGTTTCGAACAGACCGCCATTGGCGTCGAAACAGGAACTGTACAGAATCACATCCTCGGCGCCCAAGAAACGAGCCATCCGCTGTTCCAGTTCGCGATGCAGATCCAGCGTGCCGCAGATGAAACGCACGCTGCTCATGCCGTAGCCGTACCGGTCGAGCGTGGCCTTGGCGGCGGCAACCAATTGCGGGCTGTTCGCCAGGCCGAGGTAGTTGTTGGCGCAGAAATTGAGGACCGGTCCCTGTTCGACCTGGATGCGCGCGGCTTGCTGGCCGAGGATCGGCCACTCGATCTTGAACAAGCCGTCTTGCCGGATCTGCTGCAACGTCGCCTGCAGATCTCCCTTCATCTTGCCATACATGCGTCAGTCTCCTTGTGCGCGGCGGAAGATGGCGCCGCCTACAGTTCGAGCACCACTTTCCCGCAATTCCCTTCGCGCATCAGCGCAAAACCACGCTCATACTCGTCGAAGGGGAAGCGGTGGGTGATGATATCGTCCACCTGTAACCGGCCGGATTGCAGCAGGCCCGCCATGCGGTACCACGTGTCGTAAATGCGCCGGCCGGTCACGCCGTGAATGTGTAACGCGGGAAAAACGATTTCCTCGGAAACATCGAATTCCACCCGCCCGTTGGGCAACCCCATGAGCACCAGGTCGCCGCCGGGATGGACGCTACGCACGGCATTGCGCGTCGCCGCCGGGTTACCGGCGATCTCGATGACCACGTCGGCACCCTTGCCGCCGGTGATCTGGCGGATGGCGGCCGGCACATCATCGATTTTCGCCACGTCGAGAACATGGGTGGCGCCCATTTGCCGCGCCATGTTCATGCGATATTCGTTGCTTCGGTCGAGGGCAATCACCTGGGCGGCACCAATGGCCTTCAGCACGGCCACCGCCAACAAGCCCACCGGACCGCAACCGAACACGACAGTGCGTTTGGCCACGCAGTCGGCCGCGAACACCGCGTGCACGGCGTTGCCCAGCGGATCCTGAATCGCCGCCACTTCAGGTTTGACCTCCGGCCGGTTCTTCCAGAGGTTGACCTCAGGTATCGCCAAGTACTCGGCAAATGCGCCGTCGCAATCATATCCCAGACCGACCCAGGTCTCGCAGATGTGCGCCTGTCCGGTGCGGCACATCTGGCAGACGCCGCAGAACAGGTGTCCCTCGCCGGATACATAGTCGCCAACCTGGAAACGTTTCACGTCGCGGCCAACCTCGACGATTTCGCCGGCGAATTCGTGGCCGATCACGCGCGGCACCTTCACCCGCTGCTGCGACCAGGCATCCCAGTTGTAGATGTGCAGGTCAGTGCCGCAGATCGCGACGGTCCTTATCTTGATCAGGGCTTCATGAGGAGCCGGCTTGGGTCGTGGGATCTCACGGAATTCCAATCCACCCGGTTGCGCATGCGCTTTAACGATTGCTTTCACGTTGTTGCCTATCCTGTGTGGTTCGCGGAAATCCGCGCAGGTTCATTGCGCGGGGAACTTCTTCTGTAATGCCTGGATCTGCTGTTTGTAGTAGTTACACTCCCACGCGTGTTCGGGACAACCCGCTGTGGTCAGCGCCGCCTGCGCGGTCGCCCGCGCCGCGTCCCACTTTTCCTGTTCCATATACATCTCGACCATGTAGAAGCGCGTGCGGGTCATGCACGGCGCCACGGCCTCCGCTTTCTTGTAGTACTGCTCCGATCGGTCCAACTTGCGGGCCAGCTTCGGTAGCTGCTGGAAATAGCGCCCCATCGCTCGCAGTGGGCCGCCGCGTTCGTACGAAGCGTTGATGGCCAACGCCTTGTTGCCCAATTCCTCGTATTTACCGCCCAGTCCTTTCAGGATAGCGCGGGGGATGCCGATGCCGGTGCCATGTTCACCCAGGCAGATGCAAGCGAAATAGTAGCCTTCGACGCGGGCGCCGTTCAGCGAGATGGCCTTTAAGCCCCATTCCCAGCCGCGCTTGCCGTATTCTTCCTTAACCTTGCTGTTGGTGGTGCGGTCACAAACCCAGAAACACGCGCGGGCCGCGCGCCAGGCCGCCTCAAAGCCGCCACCGTTGGCGAAGGCCTGTTCCGCCAGGGCCAATGACTGTTTGGCCGCGACGTCCGTGCCATCACGCTTGGCATACGCGGCATCAATGGCTGCTATCGGGTCTTGCGTCCAGGCCAGTGCCGTCCAGACCAACACGGTGGCCAATGCGGCCACTACCACCCACCGCCCGTACTTTTTCATGACCTCCCCCTATCTTGGTCGTTCCCGAACCCGGCGAACCCCTCGCCGGGCGTCATTCCGCCATTCCGTTTGCGTCCGCTCACCGCGCGGGCTCCTCCCCGGTCGAGTCGGCGTATTGAGCCCGCCGCGCGCGGTTTGCCTGCTGCAGTTCGTCGTAGCCGATGCAAGTGATGCCTTCCGCCGCCAGAAACCGCTTGGTGGCCGGCCGCGTGAAAAACTCGTAGTCAAAGACCCGGTGTGACCAGGTGCTGCGGCAGATCGCGCGCAGTTCGTCAGACTCCCGCGCGCAATGGACCAGCAATTCGGTCACGCCGGGATCCAAACGCCGCAGGTTTTCCCGGTAGTATTCCTCACGCTGCGACAGCGGCACTTCGTAGCTGTCGAACAACACACGGTCGACCACCACCCAGCCCTTGGCACGCAACATGTCCCGCCGCGGCGGATAGACGATGCGCATCGCCAGGCCGTATTCCTCGGCCAGGCGTCTGGCGATTTGGAATATGCCTTCGTCCAAGTGATAGGCACCCATGTGGCTGTCGATGTGCGTGGGATTAAGCCCCAGCTTGACCGCCCGTTCGATCTGCGCGCGGAACTCGATTTCTATCTCAGTCCGGTCGGCTCGCTCGAAAAACTCATGCTCGGTCTGGAAGAAATACCCGTTTTCGTCCACCAGACTCGATACGCGGCCCCGTTCCGCAACCGGGCCCCAGCGATAGTTCTTCCACTCGCTGGTGACCGTCAGATGAACACCACAATGGATTTCCGGATGCTCCTGCTTGAGGGCCACGAACTCCATGAACCACGGACAGGGCACCATGACCGTGCAACTGCGCACCAGACCGGTGGCAAATACAGTCACCAGAGCCAGGTTCACCGCGTGGCACATGCCGGCGTCATCAAAATTGATCAGTAACAACTTGGCGTCGGGTGGATAGCCCAGCAGTTCGTTCAGAGTCGGGGGTTCGGACTCGCTGGACATGAAACGCCTCGCCGCATTCGACTGGTCAGCAGGTGGCCTATTTCTAACAGGGCGTTCGCAACCTCACAAGAGGGTATCAGAATTCCACAAGACTGGCGGATTTTTGAGGAAGAATCGCCACGCTCCTGCCGCACCGTGTCGCAACCGCCGGCTTGTTTCTTTCGCCGTTTTCTGCATAGTTGGCAATCACTTGCAGCTCATCTGCTCCCATCACAAACTCACTTGGCACGAAGCTGGCAGGATGCCGGCGGCAAGGAGGTAGAGCATGATTCGACGGAGCTTGCAGATCGTTGCCTGCATCGCGATCATTTGGTCGGTGACCGCCTGTGGCGTGGTCGACGACGAACCGATCACGGCGCAACAGTCGCTGGTCATCGTCCATCCGCAGGAAGAAAGCGGAGCCGCCTACCTCTTCGCCGCCAACAAGTACCTCGATCGCGTCTACCGCGTGGATCTCAACACCCTGGCCATTGCCGAGATCAAGGTCGGCAATGAGCCCAAGAGCATCACGGCCAGCCCGGACGGTGAACTGGTGGCCGTGGCCAATCAAGGTAGCAAGACGATCACCGTAATACGCAGTTCCAGTCTGGTCAAACAGACTATCGAAACGGGATTCGCGCCAGCCGACCTTCGCTTCTCTCCCGACGGCAATTGGCTGGCGGTTGCCAATTTGGAAAACGAGACCGTGAACCTGATCGATTCACACAGTGGCGAAATATGGGAAGTCTGGGTGGGCGGTGGACCAACCTCGTTGGCTTTCGATCCGACCTCGGCCTACGTGGCGGTTGCCTGCTACTACGAAAATGGGATCAAGATCGTCTCTGTCGCCGAAAAGAGTGTCGTCTACGACTGGACCGGCTACTCCGAACTGCAGCGGCCGCAAGTCGTCACCTTCAGCCCCATCGCTGCCCCCCGTACCGGGACGTTGCTGGTGGTCGGGCTGCACGAAGACCCCTACATCGAAAACGCCGAAAGTTACGCCGATTCCATTGTGGTCCTCACGTTGGAGTCCGGCTGGTACGAAAATCCCGAAGAATACGTCCCCGATCTCGATGTCGTCCGCGCCGGCCCCAATCCGCGAGGCTTCCTGTGGAATGAAGCGGGCGACACGCTGGTGGCCATCAACCACACGTTCGAGGATTGGGATAGCAGTTATAACATCGACACGGTGAGCATGCTGAGTGTTGCCGGTGGCCAGGTGGAGGAAGAGCGGCGTTTTGCCGTCGGTTCCGACCCCATTGCCGCCGCCCTCTCCCCGGTCGAAGACGTCGTCGCGGTGGCCAATCACGATGACGCCTCCGTGTCGGTGCTGGATCTGGTTGACTACTCGTCGCGGGATTTCTCAACCGCCGTGCGTCCGTTCGCCGTGGCGTTTACCGAATCGGGCCATAAGGTGGTCGTCGTTCATGATTCGGCGTTGATGCCGTTATCGGTGATCGACCTGCGCGACGGTTCGTCTCAAGTGGTTTACGAAAGCCTCTCCATGAACAACTGGATCGAGTAGGAGGACCCAATGCGCAGATTACTGTTGGTGACGGTCTTCCTCTTGGTGTTCAGTGGCACTGCCCTCGCTCAGGACTACCCGTGGTCGCTGGAATTACGCGGCTACGGCCTGGGGAGTTTTCCCAACACCGAGACTTGGAACGAGTTGTACGATGGTGGGTCGATCGGCGGCGGCGGCATCAACGTGAACACGTTGGTGGCCTTCGGTATGGGGCCATATGTGTCGTTGGAATACGCCGATACGACCCGGGATATCGATAACGAAATACACCTGCGATTCGAAGCCGTCGATGCCGCCCTTGGCCTGCAGTTCCGGCTGCCGTTGGCCAAGTGGTTCGAACCGGGAGTCTTCGGCGGCATCATGCTGACCTCGGCCCGCGAAGTGATCGACGACGGATATTTCACCCATGAAATGAAAAGTTCGTCAGTTGGCTACGAAATCGGGCTCGAAGCCAACTTCTACCCGTTCGCCGGCACCTTTGGCGGATCCCATGGACCGGGCATTTTTGTCGCCGGTATGTATCAGGCGCGACCACTCGACAACATGGGCGCACTGGATGACGCGTCCGGTTTCGGTGTGCGTATGGGCGTGGAATGCCGCTTCGATTTCGGCCTGGCCGCCGTCCAACCGGTTCCGACACAGGAACCGCCGCCATCGATGCCACAGACACCGCCGCCACCGGCTCCACCTCCGCCGCCGCGTCCGATGGTCCCATATGGTCCGCCGCCTTCGCTGACGGTGATCGTGGTGCCGCCTCCGGATGACGACGACGAATGGGCCCACCTGCAGGCCCGAAAGGGAGATAGGTAACACTGCTGCTTCCTGATTTCCCTTCCGGGATCAACGCCCCTGGGACGGTAGTCCCGGGGGCTATACATATGGGGTGTATTCGTGCGGTGGAACTGACTTAGTCGCGGTACTCGAATGAGGCGTCACCGCGACGATGAGTGGTTGTGAAGGTGTAACCCGAATTGTTAATGCTGCCGAATAGGAAGGTCACTCCAGTGTCCTCAGTCAGATTGGGTTCGTACTGCAATAGAACCTGCAGGTTCGGAGCATAGTTTTCGGTTAAGCGGTAACACACTTCCATCGCCGTTTGTGCATTGCGACCGGCCGATGCTGACGACGCATTGTGGGCCTTGGCGCGCAATTGTAAGAAATCCGGAATGGCAATCGTTGCCAATACACTGATCACAGCAACCACAAGAAGCAACTCGACCAGTGTAAATCCGGAGGCCTTGGAGCTGACTTTTATCGTCATTGTCCTTCTTTCGATTACGGTCTGAATAGAAGTGTATCAAACCCCGTGCCAAAAAACACCTGTGGTCCTAAGCAGTTGACTTAATGCAGATTCTCAAAAAAAATCCGGAGCCGGCCGGAAAAATCCGGCAGAAAACGGATACAAGTTACCTAACAAGTAACGATTTTCGTCAGTTACACCTTGCGGCAACCGCCGCTTTGGCGGCACTGGTCACGATTTCCGACGACTGGTAGGATTGAGCATCTAAGGGCAAGCGCTGCCGAGCCAAGCATGTTGACACAGCGGCACTTGCCCCCTATCGTTCCTCGGCTATTGAACTGGAGGTTTCCAGCTTGTCCGCGGATACTACTCGACCAGCCGTGTCGCCGTCTAAGCGTTGGCCGCACCTGCTGATTCTCGCCTTGGTGGCTGGAGCGGCGGTGTTCATCTATCGGGAACTGGTGCGTGCCCCTTTTTTTCTGGACGACTACCTCCACCTTCACTTGATCCAACGCATTAGAAACCCTTTCGAGCCGTTTGTCGTCGATGTCTTCATGGGCGCCTTTTTCCGCCCGGCGATCACCTTGTTCTGGAAGCTGGACTATCTGATCTCAGGTTTGAACCCGTCAGGCTATTATGTCGCCAACATCCTTTATCTTATTGCCTCGACTGTGTTGTTCTATCTGTTGTTGCTAGAACTGACCGGTCAACGTTCCTTTAGCGCCATCGGCTCGTTCTTCTTCGCCACCAGCCCCATTACCGGCGTCGGCGTGATGTGGCTCTCCAATCGCTTCGACCTGATCGGCACGATGCTCTTTCTGGCCTCTACCCTGCTGTTTGTGCGCTTTATCCGCTACAAACGGCGGATCCACTACGTCTTATCGATCGCGCTGGCCACCATCGCGTATTTCTGCAAGGAAATCACCATCACCCTGCCGGTGGTTCTCATTATGTCGGCCGGCTTCATGTTCTTGTACCGCGCCCCGCACAAGTTCAACACGCGCTTGGTCCGCCAGTTGCTGTTCTATGCGACGCCCTATTTCACGGTTGCGGCGATCTATCTGCTCTGGCGTTTTCTATTGATCAAGAGCCTGGGCGGATATGAGGGCGAGGTCAAAGCCCAACTGACGATGGGATACTTCTTCTTCATCTGGCAGAGCTTCGCGGAATACTGCTGGTTGATGAAGAACTTTATCGTCTTCGCCTTGTTGTTGTTCGCTATAGCGTTGTTGTTGATCAAAAAAAACTTCTACACTGCGAACAAATTGTTTCTCTTCGGTTTGGCCTTTGCGGCGGTCACGAGCATTCCTCTATTGCTAGTGCTACGCCTGCAAAACGTATTGAGTTACATGACGCCGCGTTTCTTCTTCCTGCCCAACGTCGGATTGATCATCGCGCTGGTGGCCGTCTATGACCCGCGTTCCGGCCGCGCACGCCGGGTCACCGCCGGCGTGCTACTCTTCGCTTTGGGCGCGTTTCTGATGGTGAACAACCTGATTCTAGTTCACAAATGGGTGCGCGACAAACGGCAGGCGGCAAAAAAAATGGAGCAGGTCGACACGTTTGTGCGCGCCGGTCTGCCGGGGCAGCCGAAAGAGGCCGTCATCTACACCTGCCTGCATGGGCTAGACGTGGCTCTCGACACCTCGATCAAACTGGCACATCCGGAATACGTCAACAACTACTACTTCTTGAACTGCGCCGGTCCGACCCAAACCATCGCGCAACGAAACCTGTACGAAAACATGCGGCGGTTCTTGAAATTTCCCCCTACGTTCAACCGCAATCCGTGCCAATATGAAGATGTGTTTTATGGCGTTACCGAATCCACACCATCGGCGATCCCGGCCCAGGTCGGTTCGTCCGACAACGTGTTGGTGCTACATTTGGATCGTTATGGACAAATGACTGTCCTGCATCGTGACAAAGTGCTCGCGATGCTACGCACGCTGGGGTTGGTCCAATGACCGCGCGTCGCCACCTGATCCTGCTTGCCTGTTTTGTCTTGATGGCCGCCTTGATGCTGACCGGAACCGCTTGTAAACACGAACGGAAATATCCAAACGTGATCGTCATCAGCGTCGACACCCTACGAGCTGACCGGGTCGGCGCGTATGGCAGCGACCGCGGCATCACCGGCATGATGGACTTCTGGGCCCGCCGTGGCGTCACCTTTACCAACGCGTACGCGGCCGCGCCCTGGACCCTACCCAGTCACGCCTCGGCGTTCACCGGCCTGTATTCGACCGAACACATGGCCATTGACGAGAAGATCAATATCGACAAAGCCGCACCGATGCTGGCCGAGGAAATGAAAAAGGCCGGACTGAAGACCGGTGCATTTGTCGCCCACTACTACCTGTCGGCGGAATACGGTTTCGATCGCGGTTTCGATGACTTCTTCATCAAACCGAATGCGACGGCCGATGAAATGGTCACCAAGGCCACCAACTGGCTACACGACAACAAGGACGAGAACTTCTTCCTGTTCCTGCATTTGTTTGACCCGCACACCCCGTATACGCCGCCGCCGGATCTGGCCAAGA
Organism: uncultured bacterium; assembly: GCA_964511015.1. Lineage (GTDB taxonomy): Bacteria > Lernaellota > Lernaellaia > Lernaellales > Lernaellaceae > FEN-1099. The sequence goes on from CAZEDX010000002.1 coordinate 84,355, forward strand.
AGCACTATCCGTCTGATGCCGGCGTCAAGGTGAACGGCACTACCGCTGATGTGATGAGCGTCATGCTGGATTGGCCCTCAGATCATGCTCAACGCGTGCTCCGCGTGTTGAGCGCGCTGTACGACGGTGAGGTGGATTTCGTCGACAACCAGCTCGAAGTGTTGTTCAAAGCCATGCAGGAAGAGCAACTCGACCAGAACACCATCATTGTGTTGTTCAGCGACCATGGCGAAGAGTTCATGGAACACGGGATGATGGAACACGGCTTCACGCTATATGAGGAACAACTGCGCGTCCCGTTTATCTGGTACTACCCGGCCAAGCTGAAGGGGGGCCTGATCATTGATGAGCCGGTGAGTCTGGTCGACATGATGCCGACCCTACTCGACCTGCTCGGCTTGCCGCCGGTGCAGAAACCAATCAGCGGCCGCTCGCTCACACCATTGTGGCGCGGAGAGACTCAGTCACTCGGCCGATATGTTCTGGCCGAAACCACCCGTCAGGGACCCGATCGTGCAGCCCTGATCAAAGACCGTTACAAGTACATCTATTCACCGCCATTCGAACTCAACGGCCGTAAGCTGACCAGCCACCTTTTCCATCTGACTGATGATCCGAGCGAAGTGCACGATCTGCTGGCAACCGACGCGCCGCGCGCCGAAAACTTGCGCAGCCAGTTGTTCTCCAGCGGCCTGTATGTAGAGCGACGCCTTTGGCATATGCGCTGGGCCGGCCTGGCCGACACCATGCACGGGGTGATCAGCACGACCGGGAAGGTGGCCTACGTCTACAAGGCCAACACCATCTACGGCACCGACGAACGCGGCCTATTGATCTCGCGCGAGTATCCCTTGGACAAGACCGACCCGGCCAAGCTGCAATTTGTTACCTTGCGCAAGGAACCGAACGGCGTCTCATTCATGACCGACCCGGAAACGGCTCCGGTGTCGTTCCAGTTGCGGTTCGACAGCCGGCCTGCTCCGGCTCGGGTCTGTTTGGGCAACCCCGGCCGTCACCCGGACGGTGACACGTTCACACTCAACGAACCGGTGGCCTTGCTCGGGCCGGACACGCCGCCGGCCGGCGCCGTGTTGATCTGGTCGGAACCGGTGTGGGTCAACTCCCGACAGGTGCTGCGGGCGGAAGTCGGCGATCCCATCAAACTTTCCCCCGAAGTCATCGAACAGTTACGGAGCCTGGGTTACTTGACACAGTAGGGCAAGCGCGGCATAAATGTCCCCGCGACGGGGTTTTTTGGCCCGCTATAAAGCACATACAATGACTCACTTTCCCGCGGAGGGACTATGTCTGGTCACAGCAAGTGGAGCACTATCAAACGGAAGAAGGGCGCGGCGGACGCCAAACGCGGCCGGATGTTTTCGCGTCTGAACAAGGAAATCATGTTAGCCGCTCGTAATGGGGGTGGCGACGTCAATTCCAATATTCGCCTCCGCAACGCCATCGCGGCCGCCAAAGAAGTGAACATGCCTAAGGACAATATCCAACGGGCCATTAAGAAAGGCACGGGGGATCTGGGCGACGGCGTGGTCATTGAAGAAGTTAACTATGAGGGCTACGGTCCGGGCGGCGTGGCGGTCATCGTCGAAACGATCACCGATAACCGCAACCGCACCACGGCCGACGTGCGCCATGCGTTTGCCAAATACGGCGGCAACCTCGGAGAAACCGGCTGCGTCGGTTGGATGTTCGCCCGCAAGGGCCTGATCACCTTCTTAAAGGCCGGCCTCGACCAGAACAAGCTCGAGGAAGTGGCGATTGAAAGCGGCGCGGAAGACATTCGCGAAGAAGACGACTCGATCGAAGTCACCTGCGCACCCGAAGATTTCGAAACCTTGAAACAGGCCTTCGAAACCGCCGCCTTCAAGTGGGAAGAGGCGGAAATCAGCAACCTTCCCCAGTCGACCGTCAAGGTCGAAGGCAAGCACGCCGAATCCGTCTTGAAGCTGATGGAGGCGCTAGAAGAACTCGACGACGTGCAGCACGTCTGGTCAAACTTCGACATCTCCGAAGCCGACATGGCGGCGATGGAGTGAGCCGCACCGCCGATAGGCCGCGACGGGTGAGTCCATGCGCGTGATCGGCATCGATCCCGGCAGCCGCATCTGTGGCTGGGGTATCGTCGAGGAAAGCGGTGGACCGTCCACCCTGGTGCACGTCGATTCAGGCGCGGTATTTACCGACAGCAAAAAGCCATTGGCCGACCGGTTGCAGTTCGTCTATGACGAACTGCGCACAGTCATTCGCCGTTTCCAACCACAGGAAGCGTCCATCGAAGAAGTCTTCCACTACAAGAACGCCCGTAGCGCTCTGACCCTCGGCCAGGCGCGCGGCGTCGCCGTGCTAGCTTGTGTCCACGAGGGTTTGTCGGTATACGAGTATTCGCCACTGCAAATCAAACAGGCCGTCTCCGGGTACGGGCGCGCCGACAAGGAACAGGTAGCCGCGATGGTCAAAGCCCTGCTACACCTGCCCGAGGTAGCTTGGGAAGACACGGCGGACGCCCTCGCGGGTGCCATCTGCCATCTCAACAGTTACCGCTTGGCCCGGGCCTCGCGCCTACTGACGAACGAAGGACGGTGAACGCGTGATCGCCCAACTTGCCGGGGTGCTGGTCGTCAAGGAAATCGGCCACGTTGTCATCGACGTGCACGGCGTCGGCTACCGTGTCTTCATCAGCACCAACTGCTTTTACGCCCTGCCCGAACCGCCGGCGCCGGTGACCATGCTCATTCACACCGTGGTACGCGAGGACGCGTTCCATCTCTTTGGTTTCCTGACGCCGCTCGAGCGGCAGTTGTTCCGGCTGCTGCTATCGGTCAGCGGCATCGGCCCCAAGAGCGCCCTCGCCGCGCTGTCGGGCTACGCCGCGCGCGACTTGCTGGGCGCTATCGCCGCCGCCGACACCCGCGCGTTGGCCAAGATCCCCGGCATCGGCAAGAAAACCGCTGAGCGCATCATCGTGGATCTGCGCGACAAGTCGGCGGCCTTGGCGCAGGAGGAAGGGGCCGAAATCGTAGCACCGGTGACGGTGTCGGCGGCCGACCGCGATGCGGTTAGCGCGCTGACCAATCTCGGTTTTAAAGAAGGTGCCGCCGAACAAGCGGTTGCCGAGGCGCGTGCCCAGCTCGGACTGTCCGCCAGCCTGGAAGACATCGTGCGCAGTTCACTCAAACGCATGATGAAGGGATAGACCATGAACCAACGGCCGATTGACCCCCACCGTGAAGCGGATGAGGCCGTATACGAAATCACCCTGCGACCCCGCCGGCTGACGGACTTCGTCGGCCAGCAAGCAACCAAGAAGAACCTCGAAATCTATATCCGCGCTGCCCACGAGCGGAAGGAGCCGCTGGACCACGTGTTGATCTACGGCCCACCCGGCCTGGGCAAGACCACCCTCGCCCACATCATTGCTGCCGAGATGGGCGTCGGCATCCATTGCACCAGCGGCCCCGCGCTGGAAAAGCCCGGCGACCTCGCCGCTATTCTGACCAATCTCGCGCCGAATGACGTGTTGTTTATCGACGAAGTCCACCGCCTACCAAAGCTGGTCGAGGAAAAGCTCTACCCGGCGATGGAAGACTTTCGCATCGACCTGATCCTCGGCCAAGGTCCGTCGGCGCGCACGGTACAGATGCCACTCGAACCGTTCACGCTGATCGGCGCGACCACGCGCATCGGCCTCATCGCCAACCCTATGCGCGATCGCTTCGGCGTGATCGAGCGCCTCGACTTCTACTCCGGCGACGAATTGTTCACTATCATCAGCCGCAACGCGAAGATCCTCGGCGTGGCGACAGATGACGCGGGCACACGCGAAATAGCCGGCCGCAGCCGCGGCACACCCCGGGTCGCCAATCGACTGTTGCGCCGCGTGCGCGACTTCGCCCAGATCGAAGGCGACGGCGTCATCGCCAAAGACATCGCCGCCCGCGCGCTTAGCCGTCTGGGCATCGACGACGCCGGCCTCGACAAAATGGACCAAAGGGTGCTGGTCACCATCATCGATCACTTCGGCGGTGGCCCGGTCGGACTCGAGACCATCGCCGCCAGCCTTTCGGAAGACAAGGACACGATCGAAGATGTGATCGAGCCGTTTCTCATTCAATGCGGCTACCTGCAACGGACACCGCGCGGACGCCTAGCGACGCCCCGGGCGTACGAGCATCTGCAGCGCAAGGTACCCAAAGGAGCCAACCTCGAGCTGTTCGAGAACTCATGAGCAATAGTGACCACTCATTTCCGGCCTTGCCGCCCGCCAAATCGATTGGCGATATCCTGGTCGTCTGCTCGGCCAACATGTGCCGCAGCCCGATGGCTGAAGCCCTACTGCGCGCTACACTGCACGCCAACGACGTGCGAGGCATCCGCGTGCACTCGGCCGGCACTATCGCGATTGCCGGCACGGGAGCCAGCGCCGACAGCATCAAGACCTGCGCCAATTACGGTTTGGATATTTCTTTCCACCGTTCGACGCCCCTGACGGCCGAACTCGTGCGCCGAGCCGATATCGTGCTGGTCATGGAAAACAAACACCGAAACAAGGCTCTGGAACTGCGGCCCGACGCCGCGCACAAGGTTTTTCTGATTAGTGATTTCGCCACCGGCTCGTTGCATGGCAAGGACCTGCCCGATCCCATCGGCACCTCCGCGGTTTTTTACGATCAGACCTTCCAAATGATGCAGGAAATGATCAATAATCTGGTACAAATGCTGATGGAGCCGTCCGAAGATGGCACGTAAACGACCGCGGTTTTCGATCATGGAAGTGGAAACCAGCCGCGATGACCGCGGTTGGGTGAGCAATCTGCTAGACTTCCTGCCCGTCCCACCCGAACGCGTTAAAAACGTACATATCTGCGAAATGAAGATCGGCTGCGTACGCGGCAACCACCGCCATCGCCGGCAAACCGAATGGATCGTCCTATGCGGCGGACCGTACCGCGTGTTGTTTGAATCCGACGGGGTGACAATCGAAGAGCACATCATGGGCGAACGACCCACCATGCTGACTGTGCTGCCCGGTACGGCACATGCGATCCGCTTCGAGGGCGAGGGCCTCGGAGTGTTGATCAGCGTAACCGACCAGCCCTATGACTTCGCCACACCCGACGTGGAAAAGGTCGAGCTGCTCCAATAGGGCACGCGGTCGGGTACCTCTCGTTCTCAGTTGCCGTTCACCAACGCAAAGCGCAGCGCTTCGTCCATGTTGCCGAAAAAGTGCAGCGTCAGGCCCTTGCGGATGTCTTCCGGAATCTCGTCGAGATCCTTGCGGTTCTTCTCGGGCAAAATGACCTCTTTGATGCCGGCGCGGCGAGCGGCCAACACCTTTTCCTTGATGCCGCCGACGGGCAGGATCTGCCCGCGCAAGGTCACTTCGCCGGTCATTGCCAGGTTGTGGTGCACGCACTTGCCGGTGAACAGACTGGCCATCGAAGCCAGCAGCGTGATGCCCGCCGACGGGCCGTCCTTGGGGATCGCGCCGGCCGGGATGTGCACGTGGATATCGACCTCTTCGAACTTGTCGGGGCTGATGCCGAACTCCTCGGCCTTGCTGCGCAGGTAAGACAGCGCCGCGCGGGCCGATTCCTTCATCACGTCGCCGAGATGGCCGGTCAGGGTCAGATTGCCCTTGCCCTTCATCATGGTCGCTTCGATGAACAGGATGTCGCCGCCCGACGGTGTCCAGGCCATACCCGTGGCTACACCGGGCACCGCGGTACGTTCGGCAACCTCCGGGAAGTAGCGCTGCGATCCGAGGATCGCCGCGACCATCTTCTTGTTGACCGACACCTTCTTGGCTTCGTTCGAGGCAATCCGCTTGGCCGCGCCACGGCACAACGCGGCGATGTTGCGCTTCAGATTGCGCACGCCGGCCTCGCGCGTGTACTTGTCGATCACCTCATTCAACGCGCCGTCGGAGATGTCAAAGTTTTCTTTGCTCAGGCCGTTGTTCTCCATTTCCTCCGCGATCAGGTGCCGCTTGGCGATTAGCACCTTTTCTTCCTGTGTGTAACCGGGGATTTCAATGATCTCCATGCGGTCGAGTAGCGGCGGCGGAATGGTGTCGGCGATATTGGCCGTGCCGATAAACAGCACGCGGCTCAGGTCGTACGGCATTGCCAGGTAGTTGTCGTTGAAGCTGTCGTTCTGCTCCGGATCGAGCACTTCCAACAGAGCCGACGAAGGATCACCGCGGAAGTCCTTGCCGACTTTGTCCAATTCATCGAGCATGAAGACCGGATTGCCGGTGCCGGCCTTCTTGATGCCCTGAATGATACGACCGGGCAGCGCGCCTATATATGTGCGGCGGTGGCCGCGGATTTCCGCCTCGTCGTGAATGCCACCCAGGCTCATGCGCACGAACTGACGCCCCATCGCGCGCGCAACGGATTTGCCCAGTGAAGTCTTGCCGACACCCGGAGGGCCGATCAAACAGAGAATCGGGCCTTTAACGTCTGGCTTCAACTTGCGCACCGATAGGTATTCCAGAATGCGTTTCTTGACCTTTTCCAGCCCGTAGTGGTCTTCGTTGAGGATCTGCTCGGCCTCGTTGATATCGAGGTGGTCCTCCGAGTATTCGCCCCAAGGCAGTTCAAGAATGGTGTCGATGTAGGTCTTGGCTACGGTATATTCCGGCGACGAAGGTGGTATCTTCACCAGCCGCTTGACCTCTTTCTCTACGGTCTTGCGCGCTTCCTCACTGAGCTTGACCTTCTCCATGCGCTTGCGCATTTCGGCCACTTCGTCCTCGACCGACTCGTCCTCGCCCAGTTCCTTACGGATCGCGTCCATCTGCTTTCGCAGGTAATAGTCACGCTGGCTCTTGTCCATCTCGCTCTTAACCTGCTGGTCGATGCGCTTCTTGGTCGAGAGCATGTCCAGCTCGGCGGTGAGCAATTGCACGACGCGCCGCGCCCGCGCTTTGACGTCGAGCGTTTCGAGCACGGTCACCTTCTCGTCGATCGTCGTGTTCAGGTGGGTGGCGATCAAATCGCACAACATGCCCAGGTTGTCGACCTCTTCGACGAACTGCCGTGCTTCCTGCGGCAACGACGGGTTCTTCTGAATCACCTCGGCCGAAAGCTCCTTGACCTTGGTAAACAGTGCGCCACGTTCGACATCGTCTTCGTCAATGTCCTCCGGATAGTCGACCTCAACCTGCATCGTGGGTTTGATATCGACGAAGCGGATAATGCGAATGCGGTGTTGCCCCTGCAGTAACACCGTCTTGCCGCCGCGGCGGTCGTTCGCGGTACGCAGGATCTTTGCCGCCACGCCCATATGGTGAATGTCGGCTCCGGTCGGCTCCTCAACCTCTGGATCGAACTGGGTGAATACGCCGATAATACCGCCGGACGCTTCGGCCAACTCCAGCGCCTTCAGCGAAAACTGGCGACCTACCGCCATCGGAGAAATCGTGCCGGGAAACAACGTCGCATTGCGCAGCGGTAGAACCGGAAGAATATTCGGCAACTCAGAACTATAAGACTTGCCCATCGGGCCTCCTTTGGCTTCCAAGCATCAATCTAATCACTCTTGATCCGTATTCAAGCTCCATGCCCATTTGTCTCACCATTCGTTTCACTTGTCGAAATCCATCCGTCGCTTAATTTTGCGGATTCGACTGGTTAGGGTCAACCAAAGGCAAGAAAAAAATCGACCACGCGGCGCGGTTGGCGGGCAAGACAAAGGGGGAAATCTCCAAGCAGAGACTTCCCCCTACTGATGCGGAAGGGGGGAGTTGAACCCCCACGGCCTTGCAGCCACTGGACCCTGAACCCAGCGCGTCTACCAATTCCACCACTTCCGCATGGTGACCCGCTGTGCAAGTGCGCGTATCTATCTACAGATATCGACGCCCCCTGTCAAGCGCAAAAAGCGACTCGGCCCAAGTCGCCCCGTCATACGCGGCAAATCATTGACACCTCTCTGGGGCCAGTGCTACCCTTGCCGCAAGCTTCGCGACGAAGGAGAGTTCTTTTGCGCGCAAATATTGTTCTGATTGCCCTTCTTGTGCTGGGTGCCGCATTGGCGAGCTGCCAGGATGTCGAAAGCCAGCCAGCCTACGAAACGCCCTGCACGACGGATATCGAGGACTCCAGTTACGATAATGCCTACCGGGCTGTCTTGGGCTTCGGCGAAGGCGCCCATGCCGCGTTGCGGCTGGCGCTGTCCGACCCCGGCCGATTCAACGTCGTGGTCGCGCTGGACGGACCGGTCGACATGCGGCGCCTGCTGGCCGACCTCGAAGCCGATCTATCTGCCTTTGACAACTGGCCCGAAACCCCGTCTCGTGACGCCCGCCTGGCGCGCTGGCGCGACTTGCTCGGCGCGTTTGGGAACCCGTTGTACGAAGACAGTACGAGCGCATTCTATCCGCCTGGCCTGACTGCGGCGGATTTCTCTCCTTATGAACCGCAGACCCTGCCCGGCCTCATCAGCCCCGACAACCCCGATGGGTCGTTGCCGACTGTGACGATCAAAGACGCCAGCGGCGTGGCGGTTGATTTCGCCGTGGCGCACGACCTCAACGGCAACGGCGTGCGCGATGAAGGTGAACCGGTCGTCATGCAACTGCATGAACCGTTCACCGACCAGAACGCCAACGGCTGGTACGATATCGGCGAGCCTTACCAAGACTACGGTCTCGATGGCGTGGCCGGCACGGACGACACCGGCGAAGACAACGATACGTTCGACTACCATCCGCGCGTCGCCGACTGGCTGGCGAACGACCCACTGGCACTGGCCGCAGATGCCAGCCTCGACCTCACCGCCGGCTATCGGCAAAGCATCTACCTCGACGCCCTGCAAAACAACCCGTGGAACTACTACACGGATATCGTCGCGCTGGCCGACCTGCTGGCGGCTCGCCTCGACGGGGTGGACGAAGCGACCGACGAGTTCTGCATTACTAACCGGCTGGGACGCTATGATGCATTCCTCAGCGACATCCCCGCGCTGGTCGATCCACTCTGGTTCGGCGAGAAATACGCCTTCTTCGATCTGCCCGGCGGCGGCGACGATCCCTGGTCCAACGCGGCCGATACCACCCGCATGGCCCGCTGGTCGCAGGCGCTAAGCTTCCTTTCGCAACGCATGCCGAACGGCCTGTACGACAACAAGCCGCACGAGAGTCCGGCGGACTGGCAAATCTATTCGTTTTACAGCGAAGCGCTCGGCCGCGACGTCGAATTCGGCGTCGGCTATCCGGCCGGCTACTTCGACAGTAGCGCTTCGTGGAAGAGTTATCCGGTGGTCTATGTGTTCCACGACCGTGACAGCAACATCAGCGACTGGTACGAATTGCTCGTCCGCCAGGGCGACCTGGCCAATCGCCTGCTTACCAAACAGATGCTGCTGATCGTGGTCAACGGCTCGCGCACGCTCGACGACGGCCGCGGCTTTGGCTACTACGTCGATCAGGCCGGCGACGAACTCGGCGGTGCCTACGGCGAGATGGTTGACGAATTGTTCAACTTTGTGGAAGGCTCGTTCCGCGTCCAGGTTGACGATTTGAGCCGTGACGAAGAAGACGACGACTGATCGCGGAGCGCAGCGGTGGCGGGCAACTGGGTGGTGCAAGAAGTGACCGAGGCGGACCTGCCGGACATTCTAGCGCTCGAGCAACGCGCGTTTCCCGTGCCATGGCACCTGGACAGCTACGAATCCGCGCTGGATCGACCGAGCCGGATTTTCCTCGCTCTGCGCGACGGCGGCCGGCTGGTGGCCTATGCGCTCTCGTGGTTGGTCGTCGACGAAGTGCATATCCTGAAAGTCGCCACCGAACAGGACTACCGGCGCCGCGGGCTCGCCTCGTTATTGCTGGAAGAAACGTTGTACCGCGCAGCCCAACAGCAACCGGTGACGGCGTGGTTGGAAGTACGCCCCTCGAACTCCGCCGCCCGCGCACTGTATGCAAGCCTAGGTTTTCGCGAGGTCTACGTGCGAAAAAGGTACTATACTGATAACGGCGAGGACGCCATTGTCCTGGCCAAATCCATCCTCGTCGGGGGAACTGCTTGACGCGCAAGCATCAACTCGATGCAACCATCGTCGACACCGAACCGCTCGGCGCGCACTACCGCCGGGTGACGTTGCGGGCGCCGGCCATCGCCGCCGAGGCGCGGCCCGGACACTTCGTCACCCTGCGGCTCGACCGGCCCGGATTCCCCCTGCTGCGTCGGCCGATCGGCATCCACCGCATAAGCGGTGATCAGGTGCAGTTGCTGATCAAGATTGTCGGATCCGGCACGGCGCAACTTGCGGCAGCGCTCATCGGTGAAACGATCAACGTCGTCGGCCCGCTAGGCAATGGCGTGTTCGTCGTTGACCCGCAACGTCCGTACGTACTGCTGGTGGCCGGCGGCATCGGCATCGCCCCCCTGCTCTTTCTGGCCGATTCCCTGGTGGTCGACAAAGCACTTCGACCCGCGTTGCTGTTCGGCGGAGCAACGGCTGAAGATTTGCCGGCCGCCGACGACTTCCGTCGCCTCGGCCTGGAACTGGCGCTAACCACCGAAGACGGCAGCGCGGGCCGGCGCGGGTTGGTAACCGCCGAACTGACCGACCGTCTCGCCGCCCTGCCCGCCGCCGCGACACAGGTGCTGGCCTGCGGTCCACTGTCGATGCTACGCGCGGTGGCGCGAATCTGCCTGGCGCGCGGGGTGCAGTGCGAGGTCAGTCTGGAAGCGGTGATGGCTTGCGGCCTCGGTTCCTGCTATGGCTGCGCGGTCGAGCTGGCGCACGGCGACGCCGCGGCCGAGGTGCAATACGCGCGCGTCTGCCACGACGGGCCGGTCTTTTTTGCCGACCGTCTGCAATGGGATGAAACATGAGCGGTGTCGATCTCGCCGTCGACCTGGGCCGTGGGTTGCGTCTGCGCAATCCGGTGATGACCGCTTCAGGCACCTTCGGATATGGGCTGGAATACGCCGGTCTGCTCGATCTGTCGCAGCTCGGTGCGGTGGTGGTAAAGGGGCTCTCGCCCCAACCGCGCGCCGGCAACCACCCGCCCCGCGTCGTCGAGACCGCGAGCGGTATGCTCAACGCCATCGGGCTGCAAAACCCTGGCGTCCACGCGTTCCTTAATGAGAAGCTGCCACGCCTGGCCGAGTTGGGCGCCACCGTCATCGCCAACGTCTACGGCCAGTCGGTCGAAGACTACGTATACGTCGTCGATCAGCTTAGCGGACCGGCCGCGGCGGCGGTGGCCGCGCTGGAGATCAACGTCAGCTGCCCCAACGTCAAAGCCGGCGGCATCGCGTTCGGCACGCGGGAAGACCTGCTCGGCGGGCTGGTCGAACGGCTGCGCGGGCGCACTGGCAAGCACCTGATGGTCAAGCTCTCGCCCAACGTCACCGACATCGTCGCGCTCGCCCGCATTGCAGTGCAAGCTGGTGCCGATTCGCTCTCCGCGATCAACACACTGCTCGGCATTGCCATCGACCTCGACAAACGCACGCCGCACCTGGGCAATGTCACCGGCGGACTGAGCGGGCCGGCGATCAAACCGGTAGCCCTGCGCATGGCTTGGCAGGTCGCGCGCGCGGTGGACGTGCCGGTGGTCGGCATCGGCGGCATCATGAACGGCCGTGATGCGCTCGAGTTCATTTGCGTTGGGTGCGCCGCGGTGCAGGTCGGCACGGCCAGCTTCCAGGATCCACAGGCCCCGCTGCGCATCATCGGCGAAATAGCCGACTACCTCGCCGCGCACGGCTTGGCCGGCATCGGCGAATTGCGCGGTTCCTTCCGCGCCTAAGGCCGATTCAACAATACGTAGATGGTTCCCTGCTTGGCGGGCTCGAGGTAGTTCCAAACCAACACGTCGCTGCGCCGGTCGTTGTTGACGTCGAGCAGCTTGTATGACAGTGATGGCGCAATCGTGTCCGACGCGAACAAATCGTCGGCGATGCGCATCTGCCCGAGGTTGCGCCATACGCCGAAACCGTCGCCATGCGCCATGAACAGATCTGGTCGGCCGTCGCCGTCGAAATCGCCCTCGAAGCTCGGCGCGAAACCAATGATGTAGATACCCGAATCGGTATCCACCTTCAGCGTCACGTTGCGGGTGATCGTCGGCTTGGCGGCATACATGCCCGGCCCGACCGCGCCGCGGCACTGGTAGACGTTGACCGCCACGCGCGCCGATTGATTGACCAGCATGCGCGCCAGTTGCACCAGGCCGATGTCGGCCATCGGCACCGCCATTTCCTTGCGGTGGTCGCCATCCAAATCCCAGAAGCGAATCTGCGAGGCGAACCCCGGGTGGTCCACCGCAAAGCCCGGCTGCGCCTCGAAGCCGCCGTCGACGCCGCGGTGGATCTGAATGCGGCTATGGTAGCTGGTCAGCGAGCCGCCGACCTTGTTGAGCATCACATCCGGCCGCCCGTCGCCGTCGATGTCCTCGACGTTCACCAGCAGCCCGACGTTCTCGCGCCGGCGCTCGTCGGCATTGAGGATCGGCAAAAACTGCGGCTTGGCCTTGGCGGCCAGTCGCCCGCCCTGGTTGCGGTAGAACCAGAGTTCCTCGCGATAGCTCAGCACCAGGTCGCGCGCGCCGTTCACGATCGGCGACAGAAACGCGTTCGGCGTGCGCAGGCCCGAGTTGATCGCGTAGTCGGTCGCGCCGGGCGGCATTGTGCCCAACGTCGCGATGCGCCCGCGCACGGGGATCTCGAGCGATTCGAGCGCCGTGACCTGCCAGTTCTCGCCGAACCCGAACAGATGCAGACGGCCGTAGTCGGGCAGCGCCAGAACCGGCGCGCCGTTGCCATGCCAATCCTGCACCAGATGCAGGTACGGCAGTTCGCCGTCGTACGGCGGGAACATCGCGCCCGAGCTTTTCTTGAGGATCGTCACCCACTGCCCGCCGCTCACGCCCAGGCGGATCGCCTGCACCTGCCATTTGCGGAACAGGATGAATTCCGCCGCGCCGTCGCGGTCGATGTCGGCCACGTCGAACAAACAGGCATCGGCGGGCAGCGGAAAGTCCTGCTGCGGCGCCGTCGTGAAACCGCGTTCGCTCTGCACGAACACGCCGATACGGCCCTGCGCGTTGGGGTAGAAGCCGCGGCGGTAAGAGACGATCAGATCGAGCCGTCCATCGCGGTTGATATCAACCGGCACGGTTTCGACGACTTTGTCGGCCACACGGCATTCGAAGCGTTCGAAGCGCGCCGCAAAAGCGGGTGAGGCAATCGACACCATTAGGAAAGCGATCAGGGCACGGGACAGATTTCGCACTTTTTCATCACCCACTGTTGTAGGACCGTAATACATGCCTCGATTCCGAGAGACCCGGTTTCCAACACCAATTGCGCCAGACCCCGGTAAAGCGGATCGCGTTTGGCCAGCGTCACCGTCGCTTCGCGCACCGGGTCGCCCAACTCGGTCAACGGCGGCCGGTGCGGATCCGGCGTTGTGCGCGCGGCCAGCACTTCCGGCGAAGCCACCAGGTACACGCACCAGGCGTATTCGCGCAACCAGAGCCGATTGCCGGCTTCGAGGACCAGACCGCCGCCGCAATCGAGCACCAGACCTTGCCCGGCGGGCAACTCGGCCACGCGCCGGGTCACCTCGGTCAGCGCCGCGCTTTCTTTTTCGCGGAACGAAGACCATCCGGTTTCGGCGACAATGCGGGAGATGCTCTTACCGGCTTTCTCGGCCACGATCGCGTCGGTCGAAAAAACCGGCCAGCCAAGCATCTCGCCCAGCCGCCGCCCGATCGTTGTCTTGCCCGCGCCGCGCGGACCGATCAGCGCAACGATCACGACTACACCTCCGCAAACGCCTCCATCATCACTTCCAGTGGCGCCGGTATGCCGGTCCACCAGGCGAACTGCGCCGCCGCCTGATGGAGGAACATTCGGTCGCCGCCCACGGCCACCCCGCCCCGCTCTCTCGCCGCTCGTAATAGCATGGTCATGGCCGGATCATAACCAACATCGAGCACCGCCACACCGAACGGCAGCAGCGCCGGATCGAACGGCGTCGCACCGCGCTGGTCAAAAGAGCCGACCGGCGTGGTTTGGATCAATACCTCTGCCGCCGTCAGGCACTCCCGCCCGCGATCCGAAAACAGATCCGCCGCCTCGCACGGCAATGCGCCGATCAGTTCCCGGTCTGCCGCTAGCGCCGCGGCTTGCTCCGGCCGCCTTGCCAACAAGCATACCGCACCGGCCCCGTCCAGGCGACAGGCGGCCACCGCGGCCCGCGCCGCCCCCCCGGCCCCGACGATCACCACCTTACGGCCAACCAGCGACACTCCAGCCTCGGCCAACGCCTGGCGGATCCCGAACACATCGGTGTTGGTACCAATCACCCGTTCGTCGCGAAAGGCGATCGTGTTGACGGCACCGACGCCCATCGCTTCGGGCGTCAGTTCGGTTACCGCCGCGAGCACGGTCGATTTGTGCGGCCGCGTAATCGCCAGCCCGCCGTAACGCGCCCGCGCCGCCTCGGCGACGACGGCGAGCGGATCGGCGGTGGAAAAGGCGAACAGATGGGCGGCCCGACCGGTCGCGGCGAAAGCGGCGTTGTGCACGGCCGGACTGCGCGAACGGGAGACGTCGGCGCCGATCACAGCATAGAGGGTGCGGTGCCGATCGCGCGGCAGACTCATTGCATCAGCACTTCCAGCAGGCGCTCAGTCACGCTCTGCGGACCATGCACGCCGTCGCGTGGGTCGAAATTGTTGATCAACACGGCGAAGGCATAGAGTTCGTTGCGGGCGTCGTAGACATAGCCGCCCAGACCGATCGCGCCATCCAGCAGACCGGTCTTGGCGCGCACTCGCCCGCGCAAGGCCGAGTGCTTGAAGCGGAACCGCAACGTACCGTCCACGCCGCCGATCGGCTGCGCTTCGAGGTACTGAGCAAACAACGGCGGGTTGTGCGCCATCCAGTTGAGCACAGCGACCATGCCCGCGGCGCTCTGGCGGTCATCGCGCGAAAGGCCGGAACCATCGACGATCACCGTACCGTCATGCCAGAGCTTGTTCTCGCGCAACCATGCTTCGACGGCGGCAGCCGCCTTTTCGCGGCTGCCCGGTGTGCCGTTCTTCACCGCGCCGAGCGTGCGGAAGATCTGCTCGGCGGTGAAGTTGTTTGACCAGCGGTAGAGGTGGCGGATGATCTGCGACAGGAAATCGCTCTCGTGGGCATAAATCGCCGCCGCGCTCGCCGGTGCCTTCCCCGCGCGGGCTTGGCCGCCGATCTGGATTCCTTCTTTGGTGAGTTGCTCGTGAATCGCGCCCAACGCGAACTTCATCGGGTCGTGCACCGCCTGGTGCGTCGGACCGGGGTTGGCGCCCAGGCCGATCTCGCCCGAAACCTCCAGCCGGTCTTCCCCCAGACCCATGCGGCAGCGGTTGCGATTGCCCTCGACCGTCTGAATCGTACCGGTCACCCGCATGTTGAGCGGACGCGGCTCGAGTGTCACTACCGCTGGCGTCCCCGCACGCGGGCCGGGCCGCACCCAAAAGGTGACCGTGTTCCAATTCACCGATAGCGCGCCCAGCGACGCGTGGTACGGCCGGAACGTCTGGCGTCCCCATTCGGGATAGAAGCGCACGTTGTCGTGAAACGAATCGTCGCCAACCAGATCGCCGGTGATCTTCTTAACGCCGGCGATGCGCACGCCGTGCGCCAGCGACCAGACCTTCTCGATCGACAGGCTCGGGTCGCCGCTACCGATCACGTACAGGTTGCCGTGTACCACGCCATTTTCGTCGGGGCGCTGGTCGGCCACCACGCGCGTGACGAACTGGTAGTTCGGCCCGAGTACCGACAGCGCCGCGGCGCCGCTGATCAGCTTGTTGGTACTGGCCGGAATGACAAACAGATCGGGGTTTTCCGCGAACAACACCTGGTTGGTTCGCACGTTGACCACTTGCGCGCTGACCCGCGCCTTTTTAAGGATCGGATCGGCCATGATCTCGCGGATCTTGGCCACCTGCCCGGCGGACAATGCCGACCCGAACGAAAAGGCGCCACCATTGCCGTTCTGCCCTTCGGCCCAGACCGTGGCGATGGCGAGTACACACACGAGAATCAGCATTAGCAACAGTTGTCGCGTCCGTAACATAGAGTGTTGGTCTCCTTTGTGAACCGTAAAAGAAGACTAGCGGGCCATGCCACACGTTGCAAGCAAATTGTCATCGGCGCTACCACCGATGGTCGTGGGACGGCGACGACGATCAAGCCCTTGAGGGACCGGGGGGCGTGTGCTAAGGTGCAAATCCGTTTCGCGCACATGCGGGATTGCATGAAAAACGACAAGATATCTATCGTACAGGTAATCAATACGGCCAGCATCGGCGGCGGCATGAGGCACTTGTACGCCCTCTTGGAGCATCTGCCCCGCGACCGCTTTCACCTGTCGCTGGTCGCCGAAAACGGCGGCTATCTGACTGACCGGATCACGGCGGCCGGCATCCCCGTCCACGCCGTGCCGATGATGCGTAGCCGTTTCGACCTAACCGCCGCCTGGCGCATCGCGCGCGCGGCGCGGCAGGAACAGGCCGATCTGCTGCACCTGCACGGCACGCGTGCCGGTTTCTTCGGCGCGCTGGCCAAGCACCTAAGCGGCATACCGCGAACGGTGTACACCATCCACGGCTTTTCGTTTCACAAAGACGTCAGCGCCAGCCGCCGCGCCTTCTACTTGGCCATCGAGCGGTTCTGTTCTCGCGCCCACTCGCGCATGATTTCGGTGTCCGGCACTGACCGCGACGAGGCAATCCGCTTGGGCGTGTGCCGACCGGATCAGATCACCACTATTTTCAATGGTATTGATTTCGCTCAATTCGACCCGGCACGGGTCAACGGCTTTCTGCGCCACCAGTTCAACATTCCGCTGCAGGACCCGGTGGTCGGCACGGTCGCCCGGCTGGTCCCGCAGAAGGGGGTCGAGTACTTTCTCGAGATGGCATACCTGGTGGCCGAACGGCAGCCGGCGGTGCGTTTTGTGATCATCGGCGAAGGCGAGTTGGAACGGCCATTGCGGCAGCAAGCGCAGCGGCTGGGCCTGGGCGACCGCGTACTGTTCCTGGGCCCGCAGACCCGCATGCCGGAATGCTACGCCGGCCTCGATGTTTTCGTGCTCAGCAGCCTGTGGGAAGGCCACCCGCTGAGTCTGATCGAATCGCTGGCGATGGAGCGTCCAACGGTGGCCTCATTGACCAGCGGCTCGCCGGAGATCATCGACGACGGCGAGACTGGTTTCCTGATCGAACCGAAAAACGCGGCGCGCATGGCGGACCGGGTTTGCTGGCTGCTCGAGCACCGCGAACAAGCGCAGGGGATGGCGCGCGAGGGGCGGCGGCGCTGCCTGGCGCGCTTCAGCGAAAAGACGATGGTCGAACGCACATTGAACATTTACGAGGAACTTTTGGCGCAGGGATGAACGATACCGATCTGCAACTCTCTATCATTGCCCCCTGTTATAACGAGGAAGGCAATATTGCGGAACTGGCGCGGCGGGTGGATTCCTGCCGTGACCAACTGCCGCCGTTCGAACTGGTGCTGGTTGACGACGGCAGCCGGGACGAAACCTGGCGAGAGATCCAAAAGGCTCGCGAGCGCTATCCATTCGTGACCCCGGTACGGCACGTCGGTAACGCCGGCATGGTGGCTGGCTGGCGGTCGGGCCTGGCGGCTTCGCGCGGGCGGCTGGTGGTCACCACCGATGCCGATCTGCAGTATCGGCCGGAGGACATCGCCAGCCTGCTCGAAGCGATGAAGCGAACCGACGCCGACGTCGTGCAAGGCGCGCGCGAAGTCGAGGTGAATCGCTCGGCCTTGCGCCGCTTCCTCACCGCCGGCTTTTCCTGGCTGCTCAATTTCCTATTCGGCATGAAGCTGAAGGACAACAAAAGCGGATTCCTTCTGTATCGCCGCGAGGTCATGGCCGACGTGATGCGCACCCGCTTCCACTACCGCTACTTGCAACACTTTGTCACCGTCGCCGCGCATGCCAAGGGCTACCGCATTACGCAAACGATGGTGGTCTTTGATCCGCGACACGCCGGCGAAAGCTACATCAGCCGGCCAATGAGTTTCGCCTTGCGCTCGCTGCGCGACCTGCCGCTGGCGCTCTGGGAATTCCGCCTAGCCAAGCGCGGGAGGATCGACTGATGTGCGGCATCGCGGGCATTTGGGGTCGGGGCGATATCGTGCCGATGACGCGCATTCTGGCGCATCGTGGTCCGGACGAAGAAGGATTCTTCCGCGCCGGTAACGTGCAGCTCGGCAGCCGCCGACTAAAGGTCATCGACCTGGTCGGCGGCCGGCAGCCGATCGCCAGCGCCGACGGCCGCTGCGTGATCGTCTACAACGGCGAGATCTTCAACTACCGCGAATTGCGCGCGGAACTGGTCAAGAAGTACGCCTTCACCACACAGACCGACACCGAAGTCGTGCTGCACGCTTACGAAGAGTGGGGCGCCAAGTGCGTCGAACGCCTTAATGGCCAGTATGCGTTTGCGATCTACGACGGCCAGCGCCTATTCTGTGCGCGCGACCGCTTGGGCGAAAAGCCGTTCTACTACGCGCGCACCAAAGACGGCTTCTACCTGGCCAGCGAAATCAAGGCGATTCTCACCCAGATTACCAGCGCGCCGCGCATCGACGAATCGTTCTGGGTGTTCGACACTGGCCTGGCGCCGGACACACTGTTCGAGGACATTTACGAGCTGCCCCCGGCGCATCGGCTGACCTTCGACGGCCGTGATCTGCTGATCGACCGGTACTGGGATCTGCCGCCCCCCCCCGAGAACCACCAGTCGGAAGCGCAACTGGTTGATGAGCTGCGCGCGTTGATCGAAGACTCGGTCAGCCGGCGCATGGTGGCCGACGTGCCGGTCGGGATCTTTCTCTCCGGCGGTTTGGACTCAGCGGTGATGGCCGGCGTGACACGACCCGGCGACGCGTTCACCTGCCGCTTCCCGCTCGGCGAGGCGTTCGACGAATTTGGCTACGCCCAGTTGGTCGCGCAGCGCATTGGCGCGCGCCACCACGTGGTGACGCCGACGCCGGCCGACCTGCGAAACCGCCTGAGCGACATCCTCTGGTACCTCGACCAGCCGATCGCCACCGCCTCGACGGTCAGCGAGTTCATGCTCGCCGAGAAGGCCGCGGAATCGGTCACCGTCGTACTCGGCGGCCAGGGCGCCGATGAGGCGTTCGGCGGCTACGTGCGCTACCTGCTGATGAGCATCGAACATGATCTCTCGCGCCGCTCGGAACTTGCCAATTACAAGCCGCTAGCGCGCTTCTTCTGGCACCCTGACATGTTCGGCGACCCGGCGACGCGATACTACTCGCTGATCCACCGCGCCGACGTCACCGACCCAACCCCGCACATCGCGCGCGTGCGACAGTATTTTACCGACGAACGCCGGTCCCTGATCGACCGGATGGGCCTGGCGGACCTATATCTGTCGCTGCCCAGCCTGATCACCATGAACGACCGCGCGGCGGCCGCGCACGGGCTGGAAAACCGCTGCCCGTTCCTCGACCACCGCATTATCGAATTCGCTTTTCGGCTGCCGCCGGCGATGAAGATCTGCGAGCTGAAAACCAAGCGCATTCTGCGCTTGGCGGCGCGCGATCTGGTGCCCGACGAGATCCTCCAGCGGCGCGATAAGAAGGGCCTGATCGTACCGATCGGCCGCTGGCTGTCCGGCCCCCTCCAGACGTGGGCCGCCGAGCTCGTTTCGTCGTTGACCAACCGCGGTCTGCGCATCCCGCCGCCGACCGAACGCGGAGAATTCGACCGCAGCCTCTACTCGCGCATCTGCCTCGAGTTGTGGTTCCGGCGATTTTTCCCCGATTGGCATGCCTAGCGTCAGCGCCATCGTTCCTACCCGCGACCGGCCTGAGCTGGCCACGGAAGCCCTCGAATCCATTATCAACCAAAGCCGCCCTCCCGACGAAATCATCATCGCCGACGACGGCGACGGCGCCGCCGGCGCGACCCTCGCCAAGCGCTTCGGCGCGCGCGTCGTCCACACCGGCGGACAAGGTTCGGCGACGGCCCGCAACCGGGCGATCGAACTGGCGCGCAGCGACTGGTTGGCGTTCTGCGACGACGACGACACCTGGCATCCCGACCGTCTGGCACGGCAGCTCAAATTGGCCCACGGCGAGACGGTGCTCGTCTTCGCCGACGCTCTACGTTCGGACGGCACGCGCGAGTGGTCCGGGCGTCATCCCGTCGCCGGCCGCGCCTTCGACGCACTGGTGCTCGACAACTGGATTCCGACCAGCACCGTCCTCCTGCGCCGCGATGCTTGGGAACGTGCCGGCGGATTCGAAAAGCAGTTCGAGCCGGCGGAGGACTACCGCCTCTGGTTGCGCGTCGCGCGGATAGGAGATTTCGAGCTGGTCAACGAGCCGCTGGCGACATACCGCCTGCACCCCGGCCAGCTACAGAAAAACCGCGGCCGGATGTTCGGCGCGACGGCGGCAGCGGTAGAGGAATCCCTACGCGAAGACGGCCGTCCGGCGAACCATTTCCCGGGCCTATCCGCTCGCCTGCGCGCCCTGCGTTTCGTGCAGGGTCGCGAGCTCATGCGACTGGGCGATGGTGCCGCCGCGCGCGCTTGTTTCCGCGCCGCCTGGCAGCATGATCCGACCTACCTCCAAGCGTATCTTTTTTTCGCGGCCAGCGGTCTATTAACCAAATAGTAATTGTCACGAAACGCCTCGGCGGAAGGGAATTAACCAAACGGTTAATGGGCTAGAAACGAGCCGCCCGCTCGGCGATCGCCTCACGCGCGGCGGCGAGCATACTGTCGGCGTCCGCGGACTCGCCGTCGGCCTGTTTGATCTTGCGCCAAGCGAGCCACGCCAGTTCCTGATCGGGGTCGGCACGGAGGCAGGCCAGCAACGCGCGTTCGGCGTCTTGATCCCTATTCTCGTTCGAGTAGACCGACGCCAGTTGGAACCACACATAAACGTTTTGCGGATCGAGTTCGGTAACGATTTCCAGATGGTGCTCGGCGTTTTCCCAATTACGTTCGCGGATGGAAAGCAACCCGAGTTCCAGATGGGCCTGAAGTGGGCCGCGGCGGGCCTTGCCGATTGCTGATTCCCACGCCTGCCGCGCTCCCTTCAGATCGTTACTGCGCGCCTTGGCCTGTCCCAGTACGATCAATAGGTCAGCGTCATCGGGCTTCTTGCGAAGGGCGTTGGTCAAGATGGAAATGGCGCGATCCGGATCGTCGAGTTCGAGATCGCAACGCGCGAGCATGACTACTGCGCGCGTGCAGTCTTCGCATAGTTGCATTGCCAGGCGTAGTTGTTCGGCCGCGGCTTCCGGCTGGCGGATGCTTAGTTGCACACCGGCCAACGCCAGGCCGACCATCAGGCGGATCGTCCGCTGGGGTTCACCAGGCGGGTTGGGCGTCAGTAGCTCAGCCGCCTGCAGGAAGCTTTCCATCGCCAGCACTGGCTTGTCCTGTGCCAGCAGCACCTCGCCCATGACATAGTGAGTAACCGGGTTGGCCGAGTGCACATTGATGTCGATCATCGCCTCCGCCCATGCGCCGCGCAGGTTGCCTTCGGCGAGCAGATCGAGGGCATAGATGTTGCGGTCATTGAACGGGCCATTGCCAGTCTTGGCGATGGCACGCAGTTCACCGACTCGCCAGACCGCGTCGAGGTCGTCGAGCGCGCCGCCCGGCGGATATGGCCGGCGGATGAACACGTCGTAGCTGGCCACCTTCGGCAGTTTGGCCGGCGGAGCCGACCAACACTCCAAGAACGGGTTGCCCGGCATTTCTTCGCTGGTGGGCACGCCCAGGTGGGTCAGCGCCATCGGCACGAAGTCGAGGATAGTCGGGTTTTCCATGTACTTTCCGGCGACTACCTGCGGACCGATGAGGCCGACGATGCCGTGCACCGGATGCACAAAATCGCCCTCCGCCGACTGGCTGGGCATGTAGTTCGGATCGTCGGTGGCGACCATCACCAGCGTCTGCGGATCGGCCAAATCGAGTAGTTGCCCGAGTACCAGGTCGATGCGCCGCATGTGTTTGCGCGATTCCTTACCCAACTGCGGGATCGGCTCCTTGACACCCATCGCGCGCACGGCTCCAGCGTAGTGCCGGGCGCTGTTCGCGCCGTCAAGGTACACCGCCAGCAGACGCAGTTTCGGCCAAGCTTTGGCCGCTAGTTCCGGCATTTGCGCCAGGGACGCGGCTTCGATACGCGCGGACAATTCGCTACCCATGCCGCCGTCTTTGACGAACGGCGATTGCGCGGCGTCGAAGGCGGGTACGGGCAGAATCGTGCCCGGGAACGGCACCACCAACCCCAGGCCGCGGTAAAACGCCAGATCATCGACGCGGGTATGCACTTCTTTCGGAATCGGCGCACTGTAGGGCCAGCCGATCACTCCCGAGGCGATCTTGCGCCGGGTGGTGATTTCCCACACCGCGGCGGCCGAACGCGAAGGGATCTGCAGCCGGCCCGATTCGGCATCGTAGCCGACCGGGAAACGCACCGTGTGCTGGGCTTCAGTGCGGCCGGTGGCGATGGTCGCCCAGATGCCGGCCGGGTGCACCGGATCATCGCTTTCCAGCACGCCCCAGGCACCTTCACTCTTCAGCCGAGCGAAGTTTGGCGCCTCACCGGCGGTGATCATCGCCTGCAGTTCGTCCCAACTGACACCTTCGATGCCGATCAGCAGCACGCGCGTTGGCGACGGCCGCCCGTGGCAACCGAGCGCCACCAATAGCACGAACAACCCCAGCGCGATGCGGCGAATCATCTTCACTTGGCCGGCTTGGTCTTTTTCTTGGCGCGGGTTTTCAGCTTCTTGTCTTTCTGTGGATCATGCGCCGGCTTGTCCTCGGGCTTCTCTTCCTTGTGGTTGCCTTTGTCGTCACGCCCGAATTTCTGCATAGCCAGCGCCATGTCGTGCAAGCGGCGGTCGACTAGCGCGTGCACCGTGCCGGCCGGATAGCTGCCGTCACTTCCCCGTTCCCCGGCGGGTACGCCAGTCAGAATGGCGATACCCTCATCGATCGTCTTGACCGAATAGAGGTTGAACTTCTTTTTCTTGATCGCCTCCACCACATCCTCGCGCAGCATCAGGTCACCGACGTTCTGGTGCGGAATAATGACACCCTGCTTGCCGGTGAGTCCAGCAGCGCGGCAGACATCAAAGAAGCCTTCGATCTTCTCGTTGACGCCGCCGATCGGCTGAATGTCGCCCTTCTGGTTCACGCTGCCGGTGACCGCGATGCCCTGGTCGATCGGCAGGCCGGACAGTTCGGACAGAATGGCGTAGATCTCGGTGGAGCTAGCGCTGTCGCCATCAATGCCGCCGTAGCTCTGCTCGAAGCAAATGCTGGCGGTAATGTTCATCGGTTTGTCTTGCAGATATTGGCCACGCAGGTAGCCGCCGATGATCAACACCCCTTTGTCGTGAATGCGCCCGCTGAGCTTGCTTTCGCGTTCGATGTTGACCACACCGCCGGCGCCTAAGCCGATGCGCGCGGTAATGCGGCTGGGCCGGCCGAACAGGTAATCGCCAAGCTGGTAGACTGCCAGGCCGTTCACTTGTCCAGTCGCACCACCGGTGGAACTGATTAGGAGAATGCCTTCCTCGATCATTTCCTGCAGCTTTTCCTCGTACAAATTCAACCGGTCGCGGCGGGCCGCCAGCGCACGGCGTACATGGTCGTCGGTGATAACCTTCTTGGCGTCGTTAAGTGCGACGTAGTTCGCCTCACGCACCAGGTCGGCCAGCATCGAAAAGCGCGTCGATAGCTTGTTCTTGCGGCCGGCCATGCGCACGCCCTCTTCCACCAGCAGCCCGACACCGGCCTGCGAAATGTGCAACAAACCTTCGTCGGTGATCACCTTGTGCAGGAACGAGGCATAGCGAACAATTGAGTCTTTGTCTTTGGCCATCACGTCGTCGAAGTCGGCCTTCACCTTGAAGATCTTTTTGAAGTCTTCGTCATACTCGTAGAGCATATGGAACAGCCAGGCTTCACCGATGGCCACGATCTTGATCTGCACCGGGATCGGTTCGGGCTTAAGGCTCGAGATCAGCATAAAGTAAAAGGCGTCCCAACCCTCGATCTCCAGCGTACGCGTTTTGAGCATGCGCTTGAGGTTCTTCCACACGCCGGCTTCACTCAGCGCATCGAGCAGGTTGATCACCAGAATGCCGCCGTCGGCCTGTAGAATGCTGCCGGCGCGGATCTTGGTGAAGTCGGTCGACCAGTTGCCGTTCTTGCCGATTTGCTTTTCGATGAACCCGAACAGGTTTTTGTAGGTCGGCGTGTTCTCGATGATCACCGGCCGCTTTTCGGTCTTGGAGTTGTCGACCACCACGTTGACCTGGAAATCGACGAACTCGTCCTTGCTCGGCTGCTCCATCATCATGGGGTTTTGCTGCGGCTGCTCTTCCTGCTCCTTGAACCGCGACAGGTCGGACAAGATCGCTTCCTGCACCTCGTCGAGATAGACGTTCACGCTTTCGAACTTGCCGAACTTCTCGCGGATCTCCGTCAGCAGCTCGCGCAGCACCTCGATGCCGAGGGTATATTCCAGTTCGTTGAGCGATTCCTTCATCGCCTTTTCGATCTGGCGGACCTTCTTCATGGTCTCTTCCAGCTCGTTACGCAGCGTGCCGTGCTTTTCCTTCAGTTTCTGTAGCCGTTCGGCGGGAAAATTGCCGTTGGCGGTCAGGCTTTCAAGCTGCTCGAACTGCACCGGCTGATTTTCGATCAGCGGCAAAATCATCGGCCGCGTGAACGGCCCCATCTGCACCTGCACCATCGCGAAGCCGTCGTCGCGGATGCGGTTTTCTAGCTGCCGGAAGTGTTCCTTCTGCTCGTTGCGGTGCTTCTCGATGATCGCGTCGCGCTGGTCTTTGTACTGCTGCAACTCGAACAGGTTGGGAATCATACGCCGCACGTCTTCGATGAAGTCGGCCATTTCTTTCTTGAACTCGTTGCCAAGGCCGGCCGGCAACTTGATGCAGCGCGGACGCTGGGGGTCGGTAAAATTGTTAACGAACAGTATGTCCTGCGGCCGGCCGTTGCCCGCCGTTTCGCGGCGCAACAATGCTTTGATGGTTGCCATCTTGCCTGTGCCGGACAAGCCCGAGACGTAGATGTTGTAGCCCGGCGATGTCATGTTCAGACCCAGCTCGATGGCCCGCACCGCGCGCGGCTGCCCAAGCACGCCGTCCAACGGCTCGGCGTTCTTGGTGGTCTTGAACGAGAAACAGGCCGGATCGCAACGCCAACGCAGGTCTTCCAACTTCACCTGGTAATCATTGCGATTGAATTTGCTCGCCATGGAAAGAAAACCTCCGTGCCGGATGGTTGAGGAGTCACGCATACAACTCAGGTGCGACAGGGCATTTTATATCAGCACGGCAACGGGTGGGCAATCGTGAAAGGAGGCCGTAATGGTCGCTACAACGGTTTGGAATCGGAGGGCGGAAAATTTGGGACGGTAGGCTTGGCGTTCGGTGGTATGAAGGGCCTTGTCGTCCGACAAAGATCAAGTCAGGCATAAGGACCTGCCCCAATATCACTCCGAATTCGTATTGTTTTTCGCCACACCGGGCCGTCAGCATCCGCCGCTGATTTCGACAACTCCCCATTCTTTACTTTTAACTCTTCACTCGCCTTACACAGCGGTGCCCGTCTTCGCCTCCCACGGCGGCACCCAACCGCCGAATTCGCGTTCGAGTTCCATCGCGACGGCGATCGTGAGGTGGTCGTTCCCATGCGACGCGACCACTTGCAACCCCAGCGGCAGGCCTTCGGCGTTGAGGCCGAGCGGCGTCTGCGTAACCGGCAGTTCCAGCACATTGAGAATCGCGGTATAGACGTACCGGAACGGGTGGAACTTGGGCACGTGGTGCAGCGGCGCGGTTACCGGGTGTGACGGGAACAACATGATGCCGTGCGGGCCGATCGCCTGCGCGACCTTGTCCCGCAGCTCCTTGCCCATCAAGGCGAAACGCTGCGTCCGATTGGGCATCAGCTTCGGGGCTTTTTCCAGCAATGCCAGCAGCACGCCGGGCAGCGTGAACCGGCGTGCACCGAAGATCAGCTTCAACAATTCCCAACCAGTGTTGATCTCGCGGCCCTGGCCGAGCAGTTCGGCGTATGAGGTCATCTCGGCCATGGTCAGCATCGACGACCAGATGTCGAGCGCGTGCTTGAACTCGTCGAATTGGCCGTTGGTGATCTTCGCCCCGCGCCTTTCGAGGAACTCCAGCACTTGGCGCTGCGCGGCAAGCAGGTCGTCACTGACCGGCATGTTGCCGGTGCCTTCGACGTTGAGCACGGACAACGTCGAGAGGTCCACCTTCGCCGGATCACCAAGGGTGAACGGCCGGCAACGCGGATCCTGCCCGTCGGGACCGGCGAGGATGTTCAGCAGCGGCCACAGGTCGGCGGCGCGGCGCGCGAGCGGGCCGGTGGCCAGGTAGAGATAACCGTCGTTCGCCGCAGCGGGGAATTGGCCGGTGGCCGGCACTAGACCGCCTGTGGGTTTGTGGCCAAAGATGCCGTTAAAGAAGGCGGGCATGCGAATCGAACCGCCGATATCGCTGCCCAGGCCGAAGGGCGAACCACCCGCGGCGATGGTCGCGCCCTCGCCACCCGAACTGCCACCGACAATGTGCTTGGGGTTGTATGGATTGTTGGTACGTCCGTAGATGAGGTTGTCGGTTTCCATCCACATGCATAGCTCGGGCACGTTGGTGACGCCGAGCGGAATGGCGCCGGCCTGGCGTAGTCGCGTGACGCATGTGGCGTCGCTCTGGGAGATAATCCCCTTGCGCGGCAAAGTGCCCGCGGTGTTGGGCATACCGGTCAACGCAAAGCATTCCTTGATCGTGCACGGCACGCCTAGCAGCGGCGGCAAATCGCCTGCCGGATTCTGGGCGAGACGCTGGTCGGCGGCGTCGGCTTCAGCCCGTGCTTCGTCGAAGCGGTCTTTCACCACGCCGTTGATCGTCGGATTGACCTCGCGAATACGCGCGATGTGCGTCTCGACCACTTCCCGCGAGCTGACCTCGCGCCGGCGGATCTTCGCCGCCAATTCGATGGCCGGCAGTTTGAGCATTTCGTTCATCGCCTACCTCTCCGTCACTTCAAGTTCTTCGATTTTCGCCTGCACCAGGTCGACCGCTTGCCGCAAGGTCGCGGCGTCGAACGCCAACCGCGCGCCGGCGGCGGCGTACAAGTCCGGCAAGCCCACGGTGCCGCCCAACGATAGCGCACGCCGGTAGGCCGCCAGGGCTCGCGGCTGGTCGCGCAAGGCGTTGGCCCACACCTGCACCGCGCCGAGTTGCGCCAGCCCATATTCGACGTAGTAGAACGGGTAGAGGTGGATGTGCAGCTTGCGGTGCCAACCGGTGATCTTCTCCTGCTCCAGGCCGGTCCAATCGACACCCGGCATGAAGCGATCCCACAACCGTCCCCACTCGGCGTCGCAATTCGCCCCATCGACCGCCTCGTCGACATGCAGATAGACCCACTGCTGGAAGGCGTCGACCACCGCCATGTACGGCCAGAACAGGATGATCTCTTCCAGGTGTTCGAGGCGCGCGCGCGCGGCGTCGGCCGGCGTATAGAAACACACCGGGCCGACCGCGAGGTACGGCGCGGCTAGCAGTTCCATCGCCATCGAGGCGACTTCGGCGAATTCCATCGGCACCTCGCGCTGTTGCGTGTAGGGCAGTGCCGTGCGCTCAAAGGTGTGGAACGAGTGGCCCGCCTCGTGCAATAGCGTCTGCAAATCGGCGTTCACGCCAACCGCGTTCATGAAGATGAACGGCCGCTTGGCCACCGGGAAGTCGGTGCAGTAGCCGCCCGGTGCCTTGTTCTTGCGGTTGTCCAGATCGAGCAACTTCTCTTCGCGCATCGTGCGGTAGTAACCGGCGAGGCGAGGATCGAGCTGATCGAACACCACCTGTGTTTTGTCGATCAGCTCGCCCACGTCGGCGAAGGGCCGCAGCGGCTGCCGGCCGCCCGGGTCGACTGCCAGATCCCACGGACGCAGGCGTTCCACGCCGAGCCGCCGGCGGCGGCGTTCGTAAATGCGCGAGGCCGCAGGCACCACCGCCTCGGCAATGGCGTCGTGAAAGCGCGCACAGTCGGCCGGCGTGTAGTCGAAGCGCAGGAGCTGCTTCCAGCGGAACGAGCGGTATTCAGGTTCGTCGGCGTTGGCCGCCATCTGGCGCCGGAGGTTCAAGAAACGAACCCACAACCCATTGATCTTCGCGCGGTCGGCCAACTGCCGCGCCGCCGCCGCCCGCCAGGCTCCCTCGCGCCGTGCACGATCGGTTTCTTGGTACACCGGTTGCAATTGGGGCAGCGTCAACTCGCGCCCGTCCCAAGAGACGGTCTGCGCGCCAATAATCTTGTCGAACTCGTTGCCCAGCTTCCGCTCTTCGGTCAGCAGCGGCAGGTTCGCTTCGCGGTACAACTCCGCTTCCGCGCGCATGTGACGCAGCGGCAGATCGAAACCATCGGGCTGCAAACCACTGGTCAGCAGGCGTTCCTTCAAACGTTGGCCGGCCGCTTGCGACGGGGTAAAGACCTCGTCCAAAAAAGCGTGATAGCGCTTTTCGGCATTTGCGTCGGCGGTATTGACGGTGGTGGCGACTTGCAAGCGCGAGAAGGTTTCTTCGATCAGATCGCTCAGGTGCGACCACACGGCGAGCCAGTCGCCCACGGTCTGCGTGTTCAACGGGCTCGTTTCCAGCTCACGAAAGTAAGGCTCGATGCGCGACCACGGCCAGTCCATGAACGGCCAAACCTGCTCGGGCAACGACGCGGCGATCGCGGTCATTGTAACGGCTCCTTGGGGGGTACGGTTGGACTGGACTCAGCTTGGCGCAGATTGGGGTTTTCGACAAGCCGTCGCACTTGGGTTATAGTTGGTGGCGTTCGCAGCCTATCCAACCAACCAGTTCTCGCGGAGAAACCATGCGGCTATTCCGGTTGTCGCTCGGCACGCTGTTGGCTGTGCTATTGCCCGCTTTTCCCGCCTTCGCCGCGGATCCACCGGTCAACGGCTACCTCTATGAGGTGGACGGGCAGCCCGTGCTGCACGTCTGGGGTTCGCACTACGAGATGGGCTACGCGCACGGCGCACTACTCGGCGAGCAAATCATGGAATCGATGCAAGACTACGTGCTGCGCCTGCTCCCGCCCAGCATCTATTCGGCGATGCACGTGATCGCGCCACTGCTGTTCGCCCTGCCCGACGAATACCGCGAAGAGGTGCAGGGCATGGTGGACGGCATCTTTGCTTCGGGTGCCAACCCGTTCATCGAGGAGTTGGGCCGCTACATCGACGCGGGGGATCTGATCTTCTGCAACGCAGTGGGCGACATCGGCGCGATGGCCTGCAGTTCGCAACTGGCGTGGGACGACGCAACCGCCGGCGACCCCGCGCTCGACGGCGAGACGGCGTTGGTCCGCAATCTCGACTGGGCACTGGCCGGTCCGAACCCTTATCTGCTGCCGGAAGGTACGGTGGTCATCACCTACGACCCCACCGACGCCGGCGAGCAAGCCGTGGCGGCGGTCACCTTTCCCGGGTTCTTCGGCTGCTTGTCGTGCATGAATGAGAGCGGCCTGACCGCCACGGTGAACATCGCGCACAATGGCATCGACTTGTGGAAGATCCGCTTCACCCAGCGTTACTACCACAGCGGTGTGACGTTGCGGCAAGCGCTGCACGCGCGCGACTGGAACGGTGACGGCGCGGGTGATCTGTATGACGTGCTCGATGATCTGGCCGCGAAGGCGCCGAGCGGCGCGGTGGTGGTTAACGTGGCCCAGCCGCGCGACACCAACGACGGCAACCCCGGCGTCGTAGCTGAGGTCGATAGTGCGGGCTTTACCACCCGCACGCCGGCTGACGACCCGGAATTCTTTGGCAACATTCTGATCGCCACCAACCATTTGCGGAAACTGCGGCCGCCGGCCAAATGTGAACGTTACGCGACGATGCATGATCTGATTGAAGAACGCGACGGCCGCCTGACGTTGGACGAAATGTGGTGGATCGAAAGACAGGTAATTCAAGATCGATTCTTGTCCACAACCGCGCAAACGATGTATTTTTTACCGTTTCGGCGTGAGTTGGGCGTTTCCTTCTCCACCGCCGACACCTACTCGCCGGACAAAGAGCCCGTCGTGCTGAGTTGGGAAGATCTGACCATGTTGCCGCCGGGCCTAAGCCTCGACGATGATGCCGACGGCGACGACATGTCGTCGCCGGCCGATACAGATGGGGATGACGATGACGAGCCCGCCGTCGCCTGCTGGTAAGCGCCCGCACTTCTGCTTGCGTCCGGCCCATGCAGTTTGGGTCGTCGTGGCCCTCGTCGCCCTCGCCCTGCTGGTGCTCGGCCTGCGCAAGCCGAGCCAGCCGCAGAAACGCGACCCGAGCGGGCGTAAGATCGCCGCCGACACCTGGGAATGGGGGCTAGACTATGACAAAGGCTTCATTCCCGGCGAATTAAAATGGGCGCGCGATCTGCAACGGCAACTGCGGGTCAACATGGCTTGGGGTTTGACCGAGCAGCGGCCGGACACCGCCAACATGGCGCGCATCACCGGCGGTTCGTTCACCCTCGGCGAAGACCAGCCGGATGCAACAGAAGAGACCCTGCCCCGCCAGACCTTTGACGTGCGATCGTTCTACCTTGATCGCCAAGAGGTTTCGTTCGGAGACTACCAACGTTGCGTCGAGGCTCACCAGTGCTTGCCGGTCTACCCCAACGAACAGTGCCCGCATGGCCCAGGCGACCCGGCACAAGTGCCCTACTATCTGGCCGACCGGTATTGCCGCTGGGTCGGCAAACGTCTGCCGACCGAAGTGGAATGGGAGGCCGCGGCGCGCGGAAGCGACCGGCGTACCTACCCCTGGGGCAATGATGCCCCCGATCCGACACGCGCCAACATCTGCGGCGCTGAATGCCAGATGCCATTTGCCGACGCGACCTGGCGCGACCGGTATGCCTGCACCGCGCCGGTCGACAGTTTCCCGGCCGGGGCCACCCCGGACGGCGTACTCAACCTGTCGGGCAATGTGCGGGAATGGACGCAATCGGCTTCGCCGCTGGCGCGGCACCAGCATGTCGCGCGTGGCGCTTCGTGGTATTCCGACCGCAACCAATTGCGGGCTTCAACCCGCCAGATCTGGCACCCCGGTATCCGCCTGGACGACAAGGGCTTCCGTTGCGCGGCTGACGCGGCTTCTGAGTCGCCGGCGAACTAGCGAGTCCAGCGCCCCAGCCAATAGGCATAGAGATAGTCGACCGCCGGCAGCAGTCGCGTGCCGTCGGAACCGCCATTGACCTCATACGGGTTCGAGCGCCAGAAGTAGTTGCTCGGCGGGCGCACGCTCATCGGCACCACCTCCACCGACACCACCTTATCCCCTCGGCCCAGCAAGGGCATCAGGTCGAGTTCGGTCTGGCCGTCCACGCACAGGCAATGGCCCGCGGCGATTTCGTCCTCGTCACAGTTGATGACTTCCCATTCCCAGAACGGCACCGCGGGAAACGTTTCCAACGTGAACAGGCCGTTGGCCAGCGCATCCTGATCGGGCACGCCGGCCATATAGGTGTACGCGCTGGCATCGGCCACGCTCGCCGCATAGATGAAATCGAAGAGGCTCTGTTGAGTCAGTTTGGGCTGGCGTGCGTGCCACAGCGGCTTGTCGTACAAACGATCGGACAGCGCAAGCTTGACCAGATCACGCGACGACTGGCGCTTCAAGTAGCGGTGGGCCAGCCAAGCACCTTGGAAAGCCATGTTGTAGCTGCTGTAGTTCGACCAGACCCACAGGTCAACGCCCACCTGATTCTGGCGGGCGATCTGGTCGAGGTGCCGCTGATCGATCAGCTCGTCGTACAGGTACGCGTCGACCTCCGCATCCTCCGCAACGTACGAGAGTGCAGCCACGATGCCGATAGCCATTAGCGAATACATGCCATTCTTGATCGGCAGCCATGGCAGGTAGATGCGGTCGTAGTTGTGTTCGTTCAAATAGCCGTGGTAGGTCGTGCGGCCGTCGGCGTCGGGGATTTCCAGGTCAAAGCCGCTGGCGCGCACCACCGACAACGCCAGCGCCAATTGGCGCGCGTCTTCCTGCAACGTTGCTTTGGTCGCGTCGTCGAAGGTGGGATCGTCACGGATCACTTCCCATGCACCGGCAAAAGCCGACGCCCAGCCGACGTACATGTCGCGGCTGCAAGAGTCGATCCACACATAGTTCGGGTACTTGCCGCCGATGGAATTGTCGTCACGGGCGGTGCCGTTGTCCTTTTCCGGCGGCAGCGGATTGCCGTCTTCGTCGAACAGTGGCGTAGTCACAACGTTCGGACCGTTGCCCGGAATGTCGGTGCGCAAAAAACCGCGGGCGATCACGCCCGGAGTGCCGGTGATGTCGACGGCGATGTGCAACGCTTCGAGTGCCGCCTGCAGAAATCCGCGGGCGCGATCGACGTCTTCCTGCGGGTAACCCTCGTCGCGCAGCACGCCGTAGCGATAGGCGTCAGCCGCGATGCCGACGCCGGAATAGAGGCCGGCGGTGAACTGCCATTCGGTAACGACTTCGAACGGATCCTTCCCCGTCGTGCCCGCGAAATCCCAGCTGTCGGATTCGGTCAGGAATTCTTCGATCAACGCACGGTTCTCGGGCTCGGTCAGCGCCACCGAGACGTCGGCGTTGATCGCCATGCCGTAGGCGTTGAAGATGTGGAACTGGCGCTCGTGCTGTTCCACGGCAGCCTCCAATTCGGCGTCGTAGCCTTCCTCGCCCGGACCCGGGATCAGCGACGGCGGTACCACATCATCATCGTCGGCCGTGTCGTCGTCGGCGTCATCATCCGCCGTATCATCATCGACATCGTCATCCGCCTGGTCGTCATCGGTCTGATCGTCGTCGGCGGAAGCATTGTCGTCCGCGGAGTCGTTGTCGTCATCATCATTGCCGCAAGAAACCGTGGCCGCGAGCAAGAACAACAGAGCTAGAAATACCGCCGGAAACACCGCCTTGGCGCGCATGGCCTACCCCACCGGATTGTTTTTCCCGACGGGAAGAAGGTAGACGATTCGCTCCGACGAAACAATAGATGTGTTCTTTGCCTTGCCTTTGACCTGGGGCGTTGTTAGCTTGGGGAAAAAGGCGGTTTTGTGTCGCGGCCCGCCGCGGTTATGATTTGGTAATGGCCACCTAGTTCATGGTGAAAGCGAAGGAGGAAAACATGCCCCAATTGCACGAGAAAATTCAACAAGCCGACTGGAAAGCCGAAAAACACGTCCCGGTGATCGAATGCCCCGACTCGATCGCGGCGAACACGCCCGTGGAGATCAAGGTCAGTGTGGGCAAGGAAATCGCCCACCCGAACACCACCGAGCATCACATCCGTTGGATCACGTTGGCCTTCCAGCCCGACGGTGGAAAATTCGTCTACGACGTGGCCCGTTTTGAGTTCAACGTTCATGGCGAATCGACGGACGGCGCGAATAAGGGTCCGGCGTACTGCGAACCGGTGGCCTCGGTCCGCGCCAAGTTTGACCGACCGGGCACGCTGTTCGCGTTGGCCTACTGCAATATTCACGGTCTGTGGGAAAGCTCGAAGGCGATCGTGATCGCTTAGCGAAGAAATGACCGGGCGTGGGGTAGCCGACGACCGTGGTTCGCCTAGGCTGCCCCGACGCGCAAGCGCTTTTCTGTTTCCTGCGCTTTGCCCAGCAGGTCGCGGCTGTGGTGTGAGATACCGCCTATGTTGGTGACCGCTTTGCCGATGTCCTGAGCTAGTTCGCGCATCCGCTCCGACACGACGCCGAACGCCGCGCCATTTGAACCCAGGCGGGTAGCCTCAATGGCAGCATTCACCGTGACGATGCGGATCTCACGCAACACAGCCTGTATCCCATTCGAGGTGTCGTCGATTTGGCCGACGGCATTGGCCAGCGAGCTGGTCAACTCCTCCAATTGTTCGCGCGCCTCATTTTGGCGCAACACCATGTCGACCATAATGCGCGCCGCGCGGGCGGACATGATCTCCTGATCAGGTCGCATGGCCTGGATAACGTTCTGGCGCACTTTTTCATTGCCGGTCACTTCTACCACTAGGTTTGCCGCGCTCTGGCCGACCATGTACGGCAGATCAGAGCCGGTGGGAAAACCATATTCGCGCGCCTTCAACATACCAATTGCCTGAGGGTTCGGGTCGACGACGCCGACTACCGTCAACGTGCGATCGGCACGAAAAAGGTCAATCAGAGTAGCCGTCGCCCGCCCACCGCCAACAAACACTACTCCAGATTGTCCCATCCCCTCTTCCTCCGAAACGTCTTTTTTTTTTGCAACTTTTTGCCTAGTTTACCGCTCACTCGCGTTAATACTGATCGGCGCGCTCGACAAAGTCGCAAAGCAACTTTTCACAGCCTATGTTTATGCAGGATAATTTCGGACAAATGGGACACAAGAGACAGTGGAAATCCTAGCTAATTACGCGGCGATAAATACCCGGTGGCAGGACGCGGGCGAAACTCATCAGCATTCGCATCGGCCAGGGGAAGACAATGTCGATGCAACCGCGGTCGATACCGCGCATGATCGTTGCCGCCGCTTTGGCGGCTGTCCACTGGAACGGCCGGCTGGCGCCTTTGGCCATCGGGGTATCGACGAAGCCCGGGTGAACAGTAATGAAGTTCAGTCCGAGCTTCCCGTAGGTAACGCGCATCGCTTCCAGACCCACCGACAGTGCAGCCTTGCTGGCACAGTAGGCGGCCGCCTTGGGCAATCCCCGGTAGGCCGCCATGCTGGCGATACCGACAAAGGTGCCGTGCCCACGCTCGACCAGTCGCGGAAACAGCGCATCGATGAAGTATAGCGCGCCGAAGTAGTTGACCGCAAAGACGCGTTCGTGCAAGGCGAGATCGAACGAATGGCGCGATTCGAGATCGCCATTACCGGCATTGAGAATCACGATGTCGGGCAATTCCGGCAGTTCGGCACAAATCTTCTGCACGGCGGCTTTGTCGCTGACATCGCAAATCAGTGGTACGAAGCGGTCGCCTAGTTCCGCGGCCAAGGCCGCCAGCCGTTCCTGCCGCCGCGCCACACCGAAAACGCGGTCGCCTCGCGCGACCGCCAGGCGAGCCATCTGTTCGCCCATGCCGGAAGATGCACCGGTGATCAAGTAGCTTTTCACGAAGTCCTCCGTGGGAACGAGCCGTCAGGGTATTGCGGCGCCGTTGAGCGGGCCGAAGAAGTTGTCGTAGATCCGTTGCATCACCACCCGGTAGCCACCGTTGGACGGGTGTATACAGTCCTCTTCGGGGAAGTATTTGGCCGGAGACGGACGCAGATAGTTCGGCGCCTGCGGCATGCCGCCTGCCTCCTGCAGCGCCCCAAGCAGATTGGTAGCGTAGACTTCCGGATAGTCCTCGTCGATGCGTTGCGCGATTTTGGTCAGCTCCGCAAACAACTTGTTCTGGGTGTAGGTATTGCCGCCCAACATCGCCTGTCCCATAACTACACATTCGACGGTGTGTTCGAAATTGGGAAAGTCATAGCCGTTGAGCGAGATTTGGAGGTACGGCGCGACCGCCAACAGGCCGTCGATGACCGTGCGGATATCCGCTTCGATTTGCGTGAACACCTCATCGCCCAGGCCGCCGAGCAGATAACCATCGAGCAGATCATTGCCGCCGAGGCTGACCACCGCCCAAGTAATGTCTCGATTGCCGACCAGCAGGGCCTGTACATCGAGCAAGAACCCCGGTTCGGCCCACAACGAAGCGGTGCTGCCGGCAATGCCTTTGTTCCAGACCTCGGTTTCTACCCCGTGGGCGCGAATCACCGCGGCCATGTCGTCGCACCAGCCATCGGCCCAGCTATCGCCGATGGAAACGACGTTGATCTTCGGTTTGCATGCACCGGCGCACAACACCACCAACAACACCAAGATCAAATACCGGCTGCGCATGGCAACCCCAAGAAATTGGTTCACTTGAAGGGTTTCATATCACAATTCGAGGATCTCTTGCAGCAGGCGCTCGACCTCGCGCCACAATAGCGGGTCATGCGTACCTACCCGGCCGTCGTACGACAACCCGTCGCCGCTCAACGGAGGGACCGTCGCCGCAGGGCCGCATAGACGGCTGGCGCCGAGGACAATCGCCTCGCGGAGGTGACGGATGGCTTCTTCACGGTCGCACTCTTCCAGTCGGTTCCGGTCCCCGGCTTCGAAGAAACACAAAAAGGTACCGGTGACATACGCGGCCACTTCCGGGCGCGTCTTTTTGAAGTGATCGGCGAACTCGAACACCTTTCTTCGGACATCCTGCCTAGTCATCAGTCACCTCATATTGTACATTCCAATTTTGACAGACCAATTATCTACCCGACCCTACAGCCAAGATCAAGAGTGTGGAAAGTACCCCATTACTCGGCCAACAACTTGCGGAAGGGCCACGCTGGCATTAGTGTAACGTAGTCCATTTCGTGTGGAGGACGGAAATGCAACACCCGGCCCCAAACCCCAAAAATATATGGCAGCCTTCGGAAAAACTTTCGCCTCGCGTCCGCCGCCTGCGCGAAGAGTACTTCTCGTTCCGCGAACGCGATCATTTCCGCAACGAAGTTCGCGGCTTCACAACCGGCAAACCGTGGGACAGCGTCTGGGCGCCGCACTCTTGGTCGATCGTGCCTGAGTCGTTCCCGTTCTTTGCGGCGTTCGCCGATAGCCTGCTAGCCGGAGCGCGGGAAGTATCCTTCCCCGAATCGTTCTACCGCGAACCGCTGGTGATCCGGCGCGCCAAGTTCTTTGCCGAGGTGTTGCGCAAACATCTAGGCGTAAAGATACTCGATGGCGAACTGATCGTGGGTTCGTACTTTAACACGGCGCTGTCGTTCACACACGACAAAAGTGAAGCACGCGAGTACCAGCGCTTGGAGACAAAGTTCTGGAATGAAGCGAAGCACCTGCACGAGTTGGGCATCGGCAATTGCGGCGCCATCTCCGGCCACCTGATCCCAAACTACAAAGACGTACTGATCAAGGGCTTTGCCGGCATCGTCGAGGAAATCCAGCGGCTGATCACGCCGGAGAAATCCCACGCCAATGATGTGCGCCGCGCGATGATCATCACTGCCGAAGCGGCGCGCGATCTGGCCGCGCGGTACGCCGACGAGGCGGCGCGTCTGGCCGCCGCCGAAACAAGCCCGCAACGCCGCCGCGAGTTGGAAGCCACCGCGCAGATGTGCCGGCGGGTGCCGTGGCAGCCCGCTCGGTCGTTCCATGAAGCAGTGCAGTCGTTGTGGCTGGCGCACATGCTGATCATGGCACAGGAGAGCTATCCGGGGCCCGGCCTGTCGCATGGCCGCATCGATCAATACCTGTTTCCGTATTACCGTGCCGATCTCGATGCCGGCGTGCTCGATCGCGCGCAGGCCAAAGAAATCCTGCATTGCTTCTGGATCAAGCATAACTATGCGTATGACTACCAGGGCCGTGTCGGGCCGAACCAAGGTATCGTCTCCGGCTTCGGCCAGTTGGTGACTCTCGGCGGCATCGACGCCCAAGGCCATGATGCCAGCAATGACCTGACCTGGCTGATACTCGAGGTCATCGAAGAAATGAACCTGCTCGAGCCCAAACCCAACATTCGCCTGCACCGAAATACGCCCGAGCCGCTCCTGCGCGAGGTGGCACGGCTGGTGGCCAAGGCCCAGGGCTCGCCGTTCCTGCTCAACTTCGACGAGAATTCGATGCGCGGCCTCGAGTGGGAAGGCCTGCCGAAGGACCAGGTGTGGGACTACGCGCCCGTCGGCTGTCTCGAGAACACGCTGCAGGGCGACGATCGATCAGGCACGGTCGACGTCAACCTCAATCTGGCCAAGGCGGTAGAACTGGCGCTGAATGATGGCAAAGACGTCGCCACCGGCGAGCAGATCGGTCCGTCCACCGGCGATCCGCGTATGTTCGCCAACTACGACGCGTTCCGCACAGCGTTCTATCGTCAACTCGATGCGTTGGCCGACCGCCTGCTCCAAGCCAACAACCTTGCTGATGAAATCCGCGCCCGTTTCCAGCCGACACCCTATCTGTCGCTGATGGTTGGCGGCTGCGCCGAGAAAGGCCTCGACGTCACGGAGGGCGGAGCGCGCCACAACTTCATCACCGTCGAAGGCGTCGCGCTGGCCACGACGATCGACTCGCTGCTGGCAGTAAAGAAGCTGGTGTTCGACGACAAGAAGATCAGCATGAACGACCTGCTGCGCGCGTTGGCCGACAACTTCGTGGGTCACGAGAAGATACAGGCTATGCTGCAAAACAAAGCGCCGAAATACGGCAATGACAACGACGACGCCGACGAGATCGCACGCGAGGTATCGCTGCATTGGACGAAGAAGGTCGCCACCTACGTGACGCCGGCGACCGGCAAGCGTTACCGGGCCGGATACCTGTCCTGGAACTACTGGGTGTCTTACGCGCCGAGCACCGCGGCCACGCCCAACGGCCGCCCGCGCGGCAAGTTCCTTTCGAACGGCGTCTGCCCGGTGACCGGTATGGATGCGCATGGACCGACGGCCAACATCCGGTCGGTCGGCAAGCTCGCGCTTGAAACCGCGCCTAACGGCGGTTCGCACACGCTTTCGCTCTCGCCGTCGCTGCTACGCGACGAAGAACACGTCGGTAAACTGATGGGGTTGCTGCGCGCCTATGGCGAGGAAGGCGGCACCGCGCTGCAGATCAACGTGGTTGACGCTGAAACACTACGACAGGCGCAGGCCAAACCCGAAGACTATCGGAACTTGCTGGTCCGCGTGACCGGCTACAACGCCTACTTCGTGATGATCGGCAAGGAAATTCAGGACGAGATCATCGCGCGCGAGTCGCACAAGCTGTAGACGATGAATAATCACAACACGGCGCTATTGTTCAATGTCCAGCGTTTCTCTACGGAGGACGGCCCGGGAATTCGCACTACCTTGTTCATGAAGGGCTGCCCGCTGCGCTGCCTGTGGTGCCACAACCCGGAAGGCATGGCCGGGCGCAAGCAACTGGTCTGGTACAAGGTGCGCTGCATCGGCTGCCGCGACTGCTTGAAAACCTGCCCCAACGACGCCCTTTCCTTCGCCGCCACCGGCATGCAAATCAACCGCGAGCTTTGCCAGAGCTGCGGCCGCTGCGCCAACGCCTGCCCCGGCGCCGCGCTGGAGATCATCGGTCGGGATTACACAATCGATGCGCTAGTAGAGACGGTGCTGCGCGACGCGACCTTCTATGCAAAATCCGGCGGCGGCGCGACCATTTCAGGCGGCGAACCGCTTTTGCAAGCGGCATTCGTTGAAAAGCTGGTCCAGCGCCTGAAGAAGGCCGGCGTGCACGTCGCGCTCGACACCTCCGGCCACGGCTCGGCCGAGGCGCTGCAACGCCTGGTCGCGCTGGTCGATCTGGTGTTGCTCGACCTCAAGCACGCCAATGCCGAAGAGCACCTGCGCCTGACCGGCGTGCCGCTCGACGGTCCGCTCGGCGCGCTGGACATCGTCGCGAAACAGCGCGTGCCACTGTGGGTGCGCACGCCGATCATCCCCAGCATGACCGACGACGAAAAGAACATCCGTGGCATTGCCGCGATATTAAAGAAGCGCGCGCCGACACTGGCACGGTGGGATCTACTCGCGTTCGAAAACACGTGCGTGTCTAAATACGAATTGCTCGGCCGTGAGTACGCGCTGGCCGGCACGCCGTTGCAGCCGGCGGACAAGATGAGCCGACTGGAACACGTCGCGCGCGAGGCCGGCGTGGCAGTCGCGCGTTGGTCGGGTCCAACCAGGATTGAATGACGGGGGGCAGCCTTGTTCGACAAAAAGCTAATCGAAGCGTTGCGCGGCGAGATGGTGCCGAAGTTCATCGCCACCGCTGATGCCGCCGGCAAACCCAATGTCGTACCGATGACATCGATCACCGATTGGGACGACCACACACTGATCTTCTGCGAGCTGATGATCTGGAAGACGCGGCGCAACCTGGCCGAAAACAAAAAGGTCTGCATCGCGGTGATGACCGAACGGCTTGATGGCTGGATCATCCGCGGCGACTTTCGCGAATTCGTCACTACCGGCCCCATGATCGACCGCCTGAACGAAACCAGCTTCATGCGCTACAACGCTTATCTCGGCGCGCGCCGCGGTGGGATCATCGACGTACGCCAGGTGACACATTCCTTCCACCTCAACTACTTGGGCATCATACGCGATCTGTTGCCAGTCTGGACGGCCAAGCCGTTGTTGGGCCGCGAAAGCGGTAAGCGTAAGATGCCACCGACCGTGCAAGAAAAGTTCAGTCGCCTGCAGGCGGTGAAACTGGTGTCCTATGTTGGAACCGACGGCTACCCGCGCATCATTCCGGCGATGTCGATGCTGCCACTGTCTTCCGCCGAAGTTGTTTTCGGTACGAACGGTTTCGCTGCAGATTGGGCGCAAGTGCCGACAAACGCGCCGGTGGCCGCGACGGTAATTACCTTTGACCCGATTTCCTACCAGATCAAAGGATCGTTCACCGGCCAACGTCGCTGGCCCGTTGGCAAGCTGGGCACGATGCGCATCGACGAAGTTTACTCGGCCAGTCCGCCGGTGCCCGGCGAACGAATCGACCGGGCCAATGACTAGCGAGCCCCCCGCCTTACCCACCCTTGCGCGCCGGCGCTCGATCCAGCGTAATGTCATCGCCTGGTTTGCCGAGGCGCAACGCGCGCTGCCATGGCGCCGCGACCCGACGCCCTACCATGTGTGGATCGCCGAGATCATGGCCCAACAGACACGCTTAGCCGCGGTGCAACCTTACTACGAACGTTTCTTGAAACGCTTTCCCGATGTTGCCACCCTCGCCGCCGCGCCGCTCGATGACGTGTTGGCCGCGTGGTCGGGATTGGGCTACTACCGCCGTGCGCATCACCTGCACCACGCAGCACGACTCGTGGTCAACCGCTACGGTGGCCAACTGCCGTCTGACGTGCTTGAGCTACAGCAACTGCCGGGTATCGGGCGCTACACCGCCGGCGCGATCGCGTCGATCGCATTTGGCCGACCAGTCCCACTACTTGACGGCAATGTGATGCGAGTATTCACCCGGCTGTACGATCTGTCCGGCGACATCACTCTTTCCGGCACACAATCCGAATTGTGGCGTCTGGTCGAAGCACACGTCCCGACCGACGACCCGCGCTCTTATAACGAGGGGCTGATGGAACTTGGGGCGTTGGTTTGCACGCCAAGGTCGCCCGCGTGTTCACAATGCCCGATCCGCGGTTCATGTCGTGCGCAACAGAACGGAACGGTGGCGTTACGTCCGGTTAAAAAGGCCAAGGCCGAACCAGTCAATGTGCGTTTGCTCAGCGTGCTAGTGCGCAACCTGGCCGGCGCGGTATTGTTGGCGCGCCGGAACGATCAGGGAATATACGCCGGTCTCTGGGGTTTGCCGCATTGTCCGGCGGTCGGCCACAATGACCGTCAGACGCTGGCCGCTGCCCTCAAGCTACCGATGAAATTCGGCCGCAAGCTCGGTCGGATTGAACACGTTCTGACTCATCGAAGATTGATATTGGATCTCTACACCGCCGAACTTACCGCACCTCTCCCCTTGCGGGACGGTAGTTTCCGATGGGTGCGAAACAACGCCGATCTGGCAAAATTGGGCGTTTCACGTTTGACGCGTCGCGCTCTGGCGATCGCGTGGGATTAGTCGAGGCGGTACATTTGCGGACGGCGGTCAAGCAACAGGTTGTTGCGATCGGTCAAGTTCTTGTTGTCTGCCAGCGCCGGATCGATCTCTGCCACAATGACCCCATCAGCCGCGTCGGGTAGCCGCTCGCAGCTGGCGTCCGGGCGCGCGATCTGGCTGCGGCCAGTGAAGCGCAGCAACTTGCCGGTGCGGTTTTCTTCGCCGCCGCGGTTGGCCGTGATGGCGAAGATGCGGTTTTCCACACAGCGCGTGCACATGGCGTCCTGGCAAAACGGCAAAATGAGATTGGCCGGGTGCAAGACAATTTGTGCCCCGGCGAGCGCCAGACTGCGCGCAGATTCCGGGAAGAACCAGTCATAACAGATCATCATGCCCAGTCGCACGCCGGCCGTTTCGATCACGGCAAACGGTTCATCGCCCGGGTCGAGGATATCAATTTCGTCCTTGAACAGGTGAATTTTTCGATAAACCGCCAGCAGGCCCATCGGTCCAACCAGTGCCGCCGCGTTGAAAATGCGGACGCCGGCTTGTTCTGGAAAACCGAAGCAGATCAGTGTGTCAAGGCGCCTCGCAACTTCCACCATGCGCCGAATCGATCGGCCGTCACGTGGTTCGGCGTAGCTGGCGAGTTCTTCACGATTGGCAAAGACGTAGCCGGTGAAGGCAAACTCGGGCAATACGGCTAATGCCGGGCGGGTGTCGGCCAACATGACTTCGGCTCGGTCAAGGTTTCGCTCGACCGCGCCGAATTCCGGAGTCATCTGAATGGCAGCAACTCGCATCCAGGCATGATGAACCTTGTTTCACACCTGAGCAAGGGTGTTGACCGTGAACGATGAGTTTGGCATGTTCGCAACATGAAACAGCGTCATACCATCATTGGTGTTCTCATTCTCGTTGTCTTGTTGGTCTTGGCCGGCGTGCTTCACGCCTGGGTCGAGGCCAACGCGAAATACCGCGAACGATTTCTTCGCGCCGAACGCCTGACCGCCGACAAAAAAGAAGCCGAGGCAGCGGATATCTATGAAAGCCTGGCGCAGACCGATTGGCCGGTTGCTGATCTGGCCGCCGCGCGCCTGCGCGACCAAGCCGAGAAACGTGACAACGACGAAGCCGTGTTTTATTGGAATCAACGTATTGTCGACCGGTTCCCGAACAGCCGTTTCCGCCCCCAGGCCATGCTGGACGCAGCGGACTACGATC
Organism: uncultured bacterium; assembly: GCA_964511015.1. Classification (GTDB taxonomy): domain Bacteria; phylum Lernaellota; class Lernaellaia; order Lernaellales; family Lernaellaceae; genus FEN-1099. Next base: position 127,357 of record CAZEDX010000002.1, read on the forward strand.
TTGCGCATGGCCAGGCGAACCGCGCGCTCGCCGCGCTCGACCGCTTTCTTCGCGAGTATCCGCAACGCGACGCTGCGCGTGTGTTTTTCCTGCGGGGGCAAGCTCTCGAAGCCCTGGACCGCACCGAAGAAGCCATCGTATCGTACGGACAGTCGGCCTTCTGGTACACCGGACAACACGCGGAATTGGCGGAAATCCGGCTCGACCAACTCCAGGCCAACGGCCGCGAGATCGCCTATCCGCCGCCCGAAGAAATCTGGGGACGCATCGCGGCGAACTTTATCGGCGCTTCGTATGTTACTGCCGAGGCGCTGGCGTTGCGATTCGCCGCGTACTATCCAGAATCACGCGACGCTTTCCGTGCGCGTTTGATTGCCGTTGACGCCTTGCTCGCCCGCCGCAAAACCAAAGAAGCTCGCGTACAACTGGAGGCACTTACACGCGCCGCAAATAGCCGCCAGGATCGTGCCGCAGTGATGGTGCGATTGGCCAAGGTCAACGAATCCTACAGCGAAGACAAAAAGCGTTCGTTCTACGTGCTCGCCGCCGAAATGCCGGAGGGATCGGGCGCTCGTACGGACGGCTTGCTGGCCCTGTTCCAGCAGGACTGGAACGCCAACCGATTCGGCTCGGCCGCGAAGTACGGTGAACAGGCCCTTGCGGAAGGGGGCCATTACTTGCTCGACCCGGCGGATCTTCGCTGGCGCACATCGCTGGCGTGGTACCTTGCCGGAGACTACGACGGAGCAGAACGCGGCCTACGGCAGTTCTTGTCCTCCTATCCCGAACACGACCGCACTTTGGGCGCGTGGTATTGGCTGGGGCGCGCACAGGAAAACCAGAAAAAGAAAGCCGAGGCGCGTAAGAGTTATGAGCAGTGCATGGTTCAGCGGCGGTGGTCATACTATGGCCAATTGGCCGAAGCGCGCCTAGCCGAACAAGGCGTGCCGGCCGACCGTTTATTGTCGTCCACAGACGCCAGCGCGGCAAATGCACCATTGATCAAATCCGAATGGGAACAAGCCGACGGCGGCGGTACGCGCCTGGACGCCGGCGCCCGGCGGGCCATCGACCACTATGCCACACAAGGCCCGGAACGCCTGCGTGCCGCTTTCTCTGCCCTGCGCGAACTGCGCGAAATGGGGCTGTATAGTGAGGCAAAGTCCCGGCTGGATTTCGTCAAAGACGATCTTTACGCCACCCCGGAAGGGCCGTATTTCCTGAGCATCGGTTACGCCCTCGCCGGCGACAGCCGTTGGTCGATTCTCGCCGGCGGCCGTGGTCTATTGCACGTACAGCAAGGCAAGCTGCGTGATCCGGACGGTCTACTGCTCAACCGCGTCTATCCCATGCTACATGCCGATTTGATTCAACAAGGCGCACGGAACCACGGCCTCGATCCCTTGTTGGTCTTCGCCTTGATCAAGCAAGAAAGCGCCTTCCAGGCGGACGCGCGGAGTTGGGTCGGCGCCGCGGGCCTGATGCAGGTCATGCCAAGTACCGGACGCACCATCGCGCGCCGCCGCGGCATCCGTCATTTCCAGCCCTCGTCACTGTATCGCCCCGAAGTCGGCGTCGATTTCGGTTGTTGGGAACTGGCCCATTTGATGCGCCAGAGCGGCGGTGACATCGCGGCTTCGCTGGCCGGCTACAACGCTGGCTACGGACGGCCGCAGCGTTGGTGGCCGCAACACTACAGTCGGTCGTATGACGAAATGCTGGAACTCATTCCGTTGACGGAAACACGCGACTACGTCAAGACGATCTTCCTCAACTATGAGATGTACCAACGTCTCTATCGCGACGATCCGACCGTACCAGGTCGGCGTCCGAGTGAAATGCGACAATTGTTCCAAAAGGTTCGCCCACTCGCGTCTTGAAACCGGCGTTGGATTTTCGCCCTCGGCTCGTGTCACAATACGGTATCACGCTTCGTGGAGGTCATGTTGGATAGGCCCACGTTGGCCCTGTATGGCGGAACGCCAGTGCGCACCACACCATTGCCGTATGGACACCAACTTATCAACGAAGAAGACCTCCAGGCCGTGGCCGAGGTGCTACGCGGAGACTGGCTGACGCAAGGTCCGCACATCGATGAATTCGAGGAAGCTTTCGCCGAGTTTATTGGCACGCGGTATGCCGTGGCCTTCAACAGCGGCACGGCGGCGCTGCACGCGGCCTGCCTGGCCGCCGGTCTGGGCTCGGGCGATGAAGCGATCGTCCCGGCCATCACCTTCGCAGCCACCTCCAACGCCGCGCTATATGTGGGCGCCCACCCGGTCTTCGCGGATGTTGAGCCCGACAGCGGCTTGCTCAACGTGGAGGATCTGCGCCGGTGCGTCAACGGCGACACACGCGCCATCCTGCCCGTGCATTACGCCGGTCTACCTGTCGACATGGACCCCTTGCTGGAGCTGGCGCGTGAAAACGGACTGACGGTAATCGAAGACGCCTGTCATGCTCCCGGCGCGGTCTACCGCGATCGGCGGATCGGCACACTAGGCGATCTGGCGTGCTTCAGTTTCCATCCCGTCAAACACTTCACCACCGGTGAAGGCGGCATGGTCACCACGGACCGCGCAGACTGGGCCGACCGAATGCGCGCCTTTCGCACCCATGGCATCGTCAAGCCGCCGGCGCGGATGGAGGCGTTGGGCGGTTGGCATTACGAGATGGTGGAACTAGGGTTCAACTACCGACTGACCGACATCCAGGCGGCGTTGGGCCTCTCCCAACTCCGGCACGCCGATGATTTTTTGCGCCGCCGTGGCGAGCTGGCCGCGTTCTACGATGCGGCGTTCCGCGACATCGACGGCGTAAGCTTCCTGCAACCTGGTCCTGAGCGCACGTGTGTCTATCACTTGTACCCGCTGTTGGTCGAGATGGATGCCCTGTCGTGCGACAAGAAGACCCTGTTCGCTGCCTTGCGCGCCGAAGGGATCGGCGTACAAGTCCACTACATCCCCGTGCCTGACCATCCGTACTACCGCACGTTGGGATACTCGTCTGACGATCTGCCCGGCGCCCGCCGCTTTTTCTCGCGCGAGATCTCGCTGCCGATGTCGGCCAACATCAGCGCGCAAGATCGTGAAGACGTGGTCGCTGCCGTCAACAAGGTATTAGCCGCTTTCAGGAGGTAGCAATGGATCAGGTGCTAGTTGTGATGGCACATCCGGATGACGAAGTTCTCGGCTGCGGGGGAACCATCGCCCAACTGGCCCAACGCGGCCGCGATGTTCGTGTGATCGTGTGCGGCGAAGGTCTGACCAGCCGGGGCTCCGCCAGTGACAGTGAGCTGAAAACCCTCGACGACGAGTTACGCCGCGCCTGTGCTTTGTTGGGAGTCGCGGAAGTCCATCACTTCGATTGGCCGGACAACCGTTTCGACACGTTGAGCTTGCTGGAACTGGTCAAAACGATCGAACAGGTGGCCTTGCCCTTGGCTCCGCGGTTGGTGATCACGCACCACCCGAGCGACCTGAATGTAGACCACCGGGTTGTGCATGACGCCGTGATGACCTGTTTTCGGCCGCTGCCCGGACGTCCGCCAACGACGATTCTCGCGGCGGAGATACCCTCGAGCACCGGCTGGGCCGCACCGCTGCCGGACCGCGCATTCGTGCCCAACGTATTTTCTGACATCACCTCGACCTTGACCAAGAAGATCGCGGCGATGCAGGTCTACACGACCGAAGGTGCCGCCTGGCCGCATCCGCGGAGTGGCGAAGCCATTTCCGCCTGGGCGAAGCAGCGCGGCTGTCTGGTCGGCCTGGGCGCCGCCGAGGCTTTTGCTCTCTTGCGCCAGTTTTTATAGATCGGGGTAGCGTCAAGAGTTTTGTGTCAGGAGTAGGGGTGCGTTTGTTCCCTCCTTG
>CAZEDX010000003.1:0-23269 GCA_964511015.1 uncultured bacterium
GTCGGCCTTCTTTTCGTCGATCTCGCCGGTGAGAAACACCACGCGGTCGTTGAGCAACAGCGAATGAATGTCGTGCGCCATCGCGCCCTTCTGGTCTTTGTCGATCACCAGTGGAAACATGCTTTTCCTCCAAGCCCCACGGAGAGCGAATGCTAGCACGCGCGCCTTGGGGGCGGCAACCGCGGCCCTTTTCCGCGCCGCCGTTCGCCGGTATCATGGTCGCGCTTCTGCACACGAGGAGAATCCCATGCGCTCGTTGGGGTCGAGACTGGTGATCGTGGTTTGTCTGGTGTCGCTGCTCGCGGCTTGCGGCGGCGCTCTGACCTGGATGGCGTACCGCCGCGAACCGATCGTGCCGCAAACCGCCGGCACCCTCGATTTGCCGGGTCTGTCCGCGCCGGTCGAGGTCATTCGCGACCGCTGGGGTATTCCGCACATCTTCGCCCAGAACGAAACCGATCTGATGCGCGCGCTCGGCTACGTGCATGCGCAGGACCGCCTGTTCCAGATGGACATGGCGCGCCGCATGGTCGAAGGTCGCCTGGCCGAGGTCATCGGTGACGTGCCGCTCGAATCAACCATGTCCGTAGGCGGCCGCAGTTCGGTCGAGCAAGACATCGGTATGCGCATTCTCGGTTTCGAACACACCGCGGCGCTCGCCATCGAGGCGATGGACGAGGCCGACCGCGCTTTTTTGCAGGCCTACGCCGACGGAGTCAACGCGTTCATCACCAACAACTCCGACCGCCTGCCGGTCGAGTTCCGCCTGGTCGGCTATCAGCCCGAACCCTGGCGACCGGTCGACACCATCGCGCTGTCGCGCCTGCTGGCCTGGACGCTCTCTTCCGATGCCTCCAACGAATTGGTGCGCGCCGCGGCCGACGTGACGCTCGGCGAGGGCGGCGGCGCCCGCCTGGTGCCGCCGTTCAAATGGCCGGGGTCGGTCATTCTGCCCGACTACGATTTCGGCCGGCGCAAGCCGTCGCTCAAATTCGACCGCACCCCGCTCAACCAGTTGGCCAAGACGCAGCTTTCGTTGAAGACGCTCTACGGCCTGAGCGGCTTACAGCAAGCCAACAACCCGCAAGCCAGCAACAACTGTGTCGTCGCCGGTTCGCGTTCGGTAAGCCAGAAGCCGGTGCTGGCCAATGACCCCCACCTGCCCCACCTCGCGCCCTCGCTGTTCCACCTGTCGCACGTGGTGGGCGGCAAGTACGACGCCATCGGCGCGGCGATGCCCGGTATCCCGATCATTCTGCTGGGCCACAACCGCCATTTGGCGTGGGCGTCGACCAACTGCGACGCCGACGTGCAGGATCTCTATTTGCACAAGGTCGATCCGCAGGATCCGGACCGCTATGCCTACCAAAACACCTGGGAAAACTTTGTGCGGCGGCCGGAAGTCGTGCGCGTGCGCGACGGCGCCAACTATCGCGAAGAGCAGATCGTGGTGCGCGTCAGTCGCTTCGGGCCAGTCATCACCGACCTGATCAGCCCGAACGACACCGGCGAAGTGCTGTCGCTGCGCTGGACGGGCATGGACGTGTTGGGCCACCCCGACGCGTTCTGGGAACTTGAACAGGCGGTAAAGCCCGAAGACCGCGAGCCGGTGTTCGCGAAGTACCGCGCTCTAAACCGCGGCAACGACCTGGCCGCGCTGCGCGCCGTCAACCAGGGGCAAACCTGCGACGACTTCTTCAAGGCTATGAGCACCTTCAATTCGCCACGCCAGAACTGGCTGTGCGCCGACGACGCCGGTGCCGGACACATCGGCTACGTGGCAGCCGGATTCATCCCGGTCCGCAACCGCGGCGACGGCACGCGCATCGCCCGGGCCTGGAACGACGAAGGCCGTTGGATCGGCTTTATTCCGTTCAACGAAATCCCGCAGGAACGCGACCCACGCCGCGGCTACATCGTCTCGGCCAACAACCCGACTTTCCGAGAGGGCAAGTACCCGTATCCGTGGTCGGTCTTCTTCTGCCCCAGCGACCGCGCCGACCGCATTACCGAACTGCTGACCAAACCCGACAAGGTGGACGCAACTTACATGTCGTTGATCCAGGGCGACCGGCAGAGCGGCCTGGCCAAGGTGATGCTACCGCTGTTCATCGCCGCGGCGAAAGACGACGAAGCGCTCGGCGACGCGCGTCGCATTCTAGAGCGTTGGGACATGGTCGCCTCGCCGCAAAGCGCCGGCGCGGCGTTGTTCTACTCGGCGCTTGACGAATTGATCCGCGACATCTTCCTTGACGAACTCGGCCCCGACCTGTTCGAAATGTACGTCAAATTCGACTACACCTATACGCCGCGGCTGCAAATTGCGATGGACAAAAAGAGCCCGTGGCACGATTCGGTCGGCAGCCCGAACGATCACGAAACGTGGGATGTCTCCTACCGCCGCGCCCTGGCCGCCGCTTACGCGCGCCTGCAGCGCGACTTCGGCCCCGACGCCTCGACCTGGACCTGGGGCGATATCCTCACTGTGACCGCGACGCACCCGCTCGGGTCGGTACCCGAACTGGCCGGCGACCTGAACCTCGGCCCGTTCCCGCACGGCGGCGGCCCCGACACCGTGTGGGCCGCGTTCTTCTCGCCGGGTTCCGGCCATTTCGAAACCACGGCCGGCCCGGTCTACCGCCACGTGGTCGACATGGCGCGGCCGGAAAAGTCGTGGCTCGGCCTCGATACCGGCAATTGGGGCCAGCCGCTGTCGGCGCACTACGCCGACCTCAACGCCGACTGGCGCGAAAACCGCCTCATCCCCGGCCTGATGGACCGTAGCGATATCGAGCAGAATGTCGAAGGCGTGTTGGTCCTCCAGCCGGTCAACCTGCCGTAAGGAGGGATCCGTCATGAAACACCTGTTGTTGATCACCTTGGTTCTCGCCCTGGCATGCGGCTGCGCGAAGTCGTCCGCGATCCGCGACGCCAGCCTCGACGAACTCGGCGCGGCCTATGGCAAGCCCGGCACGGTCTTGATCGACTTGCGCCCCGGCAACGCCCTGCAGGGCGACATGAAGTTCCTCAAGGAAGCGATGCATCAGCCGCTGTCTTCGCTGATTTCGAACCTCGACCGCGTGCCGAAAGACTCCAACGTCTACCTGCTGGCGAACGACGCGAACGACGTGACCAAGGCGGCGAACATGCTGGCCGATTCGGGCTACAAGTTCGTCTACCGGGTGACTGGTTCGTTCGACGAGTATGCCGCCAAGTTCCCGGATCAACTCCAGCAGTGAACGCCGTCGATCCGATCGCACCGAATCTGTATCGCTACCATCTGGCGACCAGCGCCGACCTCGCCGCGCAGCCAATCGCCGATGACGTGCTGATCCTGCCGGTCGCCGCGCCGGAAAACCACGGGCCGCACCTGCCGCTGGGCACCGACGCGCTGGTCAGCGACGAGCTTTCCCTGCGCCTCGCCCGGCGGCTGGCGGCGGCGTATCCGCACTCGCGCATCTGGCTGCACCCGGCGTGGCAACTCGGTGCCGCCACCATCCGCGGCGTGGGGTCGGTGAAGACGCCCTATCGCGTCTTCCGGCGGGCGTTGTACGGCTATTTGCGCCGGTTCGTGAAGCAGGGTTTCCGGCGGTTTATCGTCATCAGCGGGCACGGCGGCGTACCCCACGTCGGCGCGATGGACGACGTCTGCACGCGGCTGCGCCGGCTGCGGGTCGGCGGCATGCCGGTACAGGCGATTGCCCCGGCCGCGCTGGCCGCCGGCAAGGCGTTCGCCGGCGAGTATGCCGATCGCCTCCGCGACGCCGGCATCCCCCTCTCCGACGAAGAGGTCAACGACCTCGCCGAAGACCTGCATGGCGGCCGGATGGAGACCGCCATGATGCTCGCCATCGCGCCCGATCAGGTGCGAGAAATCTACCGCACACTACCCGATATTCGCCCCCCGCAACGCTGGTGGTTGAGAGCCATCGAAAATGGCCTCCGAAAGATAATTAAACGTTTGGTCAAAAGCCCGGAAACATATCGCCGGGTGGCCTTCTCGCTGCGGATCGGCGTGGCGGATTTGTCGTGGATCATCCGCGGCCGGCGCGAGGGGTACATCGGCTGGCCAAGCAAGGCCACCGCGGCCGAGGGAAACGCGTTACTCGACATCCTGGCCGACGACATCGCCCTGCTCTCCGGACGCGTGTTTTCCGGCGAACTCGACCCCCGCCGGCTTCGCAGCGCGGCCTATCTGTTCCGCTGGTTTTTGTTGGGGTGCGGGGGCGGGTTGGCGCTGCTGGCTGGACTGGTCTGGCTGTTTGCGCGTTGAACAAACGACGGCGGGCGGTGTCCGACCAGCATGATGATTGACGCCCCCCTATCGCGTGGCTATCTTGGCCGCGGGAGATTTCGCCCATGAAACGCTTGGCTTTGTTGATGTTGTTGGTCTGTTGTCTAGCGGCGGTGGCCGGGGCTCAGCAAGCCACCCCAACGCCCACCCCTGCCCCCGCGCAACCGCAGTCGCCGCAGGACTTTTTCGACCGCGCCGTGGCGGCGTTCCGCAACGGCGACCTGGCGGCGGCGGAGCGGGAAGTGCGCACCGCGATCGCGTTGGACAGCCGCTTCGTTGAGGCGCAGTACTTGCTCGGACAGGTGCTGTTCTACAAGGCGGCGCAGCGCAACCGGGTGCTGATCGAAAACCCGGGTGTCGGTTCGGCGATTCTGCCCTCCACCCGGCCCTGGACCAACGGCACGGCCGAGCTGCAGGAGGCGGTGGGACAGTTCCGCATCGTCATTCGGCTGCAGCCCAGCCACACCAGCGCCTGGCTGTTGTTGGCCACCTGCCTGGACAACCTCGGCCAGACCGACGATGCCGTCAGCGCCTACAAGCAGACGATCAACCTTGACCCGACGGCTACCACCGCCCGCGATGCGTGGAACAACCTCGGGCTGCTCTACATGCACGAAAAAAAGTGGGAAGACGCGAAGAAGTCGTTCGACGAAGCGTTGCGCATCGACCCGACGTTCCAGCCCGCCCGGGTGAACATGGAAAAGCTGAAGAAGCAGAAGCCGAGTCTGTTCCGCTAACGCTCGTCTATTTGTAGACCAGCTTGATGATCTCGAGTTCGCGTCGTCCGCCGGGCGCATCGAACTCGACCACGTCTTTCTCCCGTTTGCCGATCAACGCCCGCGCCATGGGCGACAGGATGCTGATCTTGCCGGTCTTCAGATCGGCCTCGTCTTCGCCGACGATCATGTAGGTGCGTTCGTCATCGGTATCCAGATTGAGCACGGTGACCGTCGCGCCAAAGGCGACCTTGTCATCGCGAATGCTGGCCGGGTCGATCACCTGCGCGCTGGCAATCTTGTGTTCGAGCTGGGCGATACGCGCCTCCAAAATGCCCTGTTTTTGCTTGGCGGCATCGTATTCGGCGTTTTCCGACAAATCGCCGTGGCCCCGCGCTTCCTCGATGGCTCTGATGACTTTCGGCCGTTCCACGGCCTTCAAACGTTGCAGTTCCACCTTGAGTTGCTCGAAACTGGCACGGGTCATCGGGGTCGAAGCGTTCATCGGAATCCTCCGTCAAGCGAAACGAAAATTTAATGTGCCACCAAAAGTGCAAACTTGGCAAGCCTTGGCGGCTGGCTACAAGGATGCCCGGAGCCAGTCGGACACGTACTTGATGAACTCCGGATCCACCTTGAGGTTCGGGTCCGAATACTCGGCCAGCGAACCGCGCGACGGTTTGAAAAAGTGGTTGAGCTTCGGGAACAGCTTGAACGTGTAGTTTGGCGCGCCCTGCAACACGCGCTGGAAGCCCTCGGCGTGCTGTGGAAACACCTGGAGATCCAGTCCGCCTTGCACGTGCAGAATCTTTGCCTGCACTTTCTTTACGTCCTCCAACGGTTTCATGTTGAACCACTCACGGTAAACCTGCAGGTAGACCGGCTTGCCCCCTAGCATGGTGAACTGAAGGTTGGGCTGCCGGCGCGCCTGGTCCATCACCTGCGCCACCGGGTTGGTACGCCACGCCTCCGGATCGGTGTTCCCTTCCAGCTTCAGCCGGTGCTTGATCTGCTCCACCGCCAGGTCGGAGAACGGCACGTCGCTGGGTGCGAGCAACACCACCACCTTCAAGTCATTGCGTTTGGCCGCCACCATGAGCGCTACATTGGCGCCTTCGCCGTGGCCGAAAATGCCAATCCGCGCCGGATCGACGTCTGCGCGCTTTTTGAGGAACTCGATCGCCGCCTCGGCGTCTTGCACCTCCACCGACAACGCCGTGCGGGCCACATCGCCCTGGCTTTCCCCGACGCCGCGGTCGTCTAGCCGCAACACAAGGAAGCCGCGCTTACTGATACCATCCATCATCATTTGCGTGCCGATATTCACCGGCGCCGTCAGCGCGTTTCCGTCGCGGTCTTGCGGACCGGCGGGCGACAGGAACAGCAGCGCGGGTAACCGCCCGGCAAGCCCGCGCGGTTTCGTGATCACGCCGTTGAGTTCGACCTGCCCGCTGCTCACGACCGTCACCTTCTCTGCGGTCAGATCGCTGCCGATGGTTTGCACGGGATTGGCTTCCGCCGCGCGCTCGCCGTTGTATTTCTCGGCTTCAATGGTCATGGCCAGCATCGGCACGTCGATCTTGATGATCTGGCCGCGTTTGTCGGCCCAGACCGTCACGCCCATGTCACCGCGGTCGATGAAATAGCGGTGCGCCATGAAGTAGCCGTTAGGCAGCGCCACGGCCTCGTAACCTAGGCGTGTCACGCGAACCTGGTCGATGACACGCAGTTCTGACGGGACGACAACAGTAAACTGCTGCTCGCCGCCCTGACGCATCGCGTAGCGGTGAATCAGAAAGTGGTAGTGGTGCCAGATACCGACATCGAGCGGCAGCGTAGTACCGGAGATGTTCATGCGGCGCTCGCGTTTTTTCGCGCCTTCCCGTAGTTCGATTAGTAGTTCGCCGTTGTTGTAGGTCGCAGCCAGACCGCTCGGCAGGCGATTGACGACCACTTCACGCTGGTAGGCTTGGAGCGGTCCGCCGATTTCGCGCATGGTCAGCCGCGTGTATTCCTGAACGACGGACTCGTCGCGTTTGGTCGACCCCTGGGATTCGCTCTGCACCTGCCCGTCGTCGCCGATGGTCAGGGAATAGCGTTCCGCGCCGATGACTTGCCCACCTTCGCTGACGCGATAGGTGCCGGTAATCTCCTGTTCAGCCAGTGCCGACCCGGCCAGGGCCAGTAGACAGGCCGCCAGCAGAATGATGGTCCATGTGGTTCGCATCGTTCCTCCGCAACGAAACAGGCGCCTTGTTTAGCAGAATGCCGGCGTTTTCGCCAGTACGAGCGGTTGAACCCCGGGCGCCGCTCTGCTACAACAACTTCTATCACTACAAGGTAGGTTGGCACCATGTCCGATTTCCGTCCCTTTTGCGGTTACCGCCCGCTTCCGGAATACGCCGCGCGTGTAGCCGCTCCGCCTTATGACGTTCTTGACAGCGCCGAAGCCCGCCGGTTGGCGACCGGCAACGAGCTGAGCTTTCTGCATGTTTCCAAACCGGAAATCGACCTGCCGCCGAATACCGATCCGTATTCCGACGTGGTTTACCAAACCGGCGCGGCGGCCCTGCACCGTTTGATCGAAACCGGCATTCTGCGCCGCGACCCCCAAGCGCACTATTACATCTATCGCCAACGCATGGGCGAGCACGTGCAGACCGGCGTGGTCGGCGCGGCGAGTGTGGCCGAATATGAACGCGACCTGATCAAAAAGCACGAATTGACCCGGCGCGATAAGGAAGACGACCGCACCTGGCACATCGAATTCACCAACGCCAACACCGGTCCGGTCTTCCTGGCCTACCGCCCGAACGCGGAGATCGACCGCCTGGTCGGCAGTCTCTGTCTGGCCGACCCCGCGATCGCCTTCACCGCCGACGACGACGTGCAACACACTCTATGGCCCGTCGGCGACTCGGTAATGACCGCGCAACTCCGCGCCGCGTTCGGCCATGTACCGTGTATGTACGTGGCGGACGGCCATCATCGCGCCGCCGCGGCGGTGCGCGTGGCGCGCGCGCGTCGGGCCCGCCGGCCGAAACAAACCGGCGATGAGCTCTACCATCATTTCCTGGCCGTGGCGTTCCCCGCCAACCAATTGCAAATCCTGGCCTATAACCGGGTGGTGACCGACCTGGCCGGTTGGTCCGCCGATCAGTTCCTGGCTCGTCTGGGCGACCTGTTCGACATCACGCTGGCCGATCAGCCGAACCCGTCGCAACTGCACCACTTCGGCATGTATCTCGCCGGACGTTGGTATCGACTGGTGGCCAAGCCCGGCACGTACCCGGCTCACGACGTGGTGCGCTGCCTCGATGTCCAGATCCTGTCGGACAACGTGCTCGGGCCGCTGTTGCAGATCGTCGATTTACGCACCGACAAACGCATTCAGTTCGTCGGCGGTATCCGCGGCGCCGCGGAACTCGCGCGCCTGGTCGATAGCGGCCAAGGCGCGGTCGCTTTCGCGTTGGCGCCGACTTCCGTCGACCAACTGATGAACATCGCCGACGCCGGCATGATCATGCCCCCCAAGTCGACCTGGTTCGAACCGAAACTGCGGTCCGGAATGGTGGTCCGCTTGCTTGAAGACTGAGGAGGTAAAAGAATGAAGCGTGCGCACAATTACAATGCCGGCCCCGCCGCGCTGCCGCTCGATGCGCTGCGCGCGGCCCAGGACGAACTGCTCGACTTCGCCAATTCCGGCATGTCGGTCACCGAGATTAGTCATCGCTCGAAGGAATACGAAGCGGTGCACAACGAAGCGATCGCGCTGGTCAAAGAGCTGCTGTCGCTGCCGGCCAATTACCAGGTGCTGCTCTTGCAAGGCGGAGCGAGTCTGCAGTTCGCCATGGTACCGCTGAATCTACTCGGCGGCGAGAAAAGCGCGGACTACGTAATCACCGGCACCTGGGCGCAGAAGGCGCTCAAAGAAGCCAAAATCATCGGCAAGTGCCGCGTCGCAGCGACTTCCGAACCCGGCAATTTCACGAGCATCCCGCGCCAACTCGATCTCGATCCGCAGGCGCAGTACGTGCACATCACCAGCAACAATACGATCAAGGGCACGCAGTACTTCGACTTCCCGGCCACCGGCACCGTGCCGCTGATTTCGGATATGTCGTCGGACATCATGTGGCGGCCGTTCGACGTCGCGCCGTTCGGGTTGATCTACGCCGGCGCGCAGAAGAACCTCGGCCCGTCGGGGCTGACGCTGGTCATCATCCGCGACGACCTACTGGAGAAGTGTAACCCGAACCTGCCGACCATGCTCAAGTACAGCACGCACGTTAAAGAGAATTCGCTGTATAACACACCGCCGACCTTCAGCATCTACCTGATGCGCAACGTTCTGCGCTGGGTGAAGGCCCAGGGTGGACTGGCGGCGATGGAAAAGCAGAACCGCGAAAAGGGCCGACTGATCTACAGCTTCATCGACGGCTCGGGCGGGTTCTACCAGAACAATCTCAATCCGCCGGATCGCTCGGTGATGAATGTGGTGTTCCGTCTGGCAAGCGAGGAACTCGACGCCAAGTTCGTCGCCGAGGCCAAGGCCGAGGGTTTCGTCGGCCTCAAGGGCCACCGCAGCGTCGGCGGCTGCCGCATTTCGATGTACAACGCCACTTCGGTGGAGTCGATCAATGACCTGATCGCCTTCATGAAGCAGTTCCAGGCGAAGAACGGCTAGACGCCGGTATCATCGATCACAAAACAGGGCGTGGCCGGCCGCGCCCTGTTTGTTAAGCAACATCCACAAGACCGAACGGATCAGCAAGAACGCGTGCCCGCGGCGCAACACTTCACCTTTTACTCTTCGCTCACTGATCGTTGGCGGCTTCGTGTTCCAGCCGCACCACCTGCAATGTGGCATTGTCCCGCCCGCCGCGTTCCAATACTAGCCGCAGCAGTTCGTCGCACGCCGCCTGCGGCTCGAGCGCGCCGATGACCTCAGCAATTTCGTGTTCGTCAATCAGATCGGTCACCCCGTCACTGCACAACACGAGTGCGTCGCCGGGCGACAACTGCACGGGCTCCGGCGCAACCTCGATCCCCTGGCCATGCAGGTGCCCGATGGCCAGATGTACCGCGTGCGCCAGCGGGTGGCCGACCGCGTCATCCGGTCTGATGAGACCCTGGTCGAGTAGGTGCTGCACGGTGGAATGGTCGCGCGTGAGTTGGCTCATTTCCTTGCCGTGCACCAAGTAAACGCGGGCATCGCCCGCATGGGCAACGAAGACCGCCTCGCCGCGCACGATTACCGCCGCCACTGTCGCGCCCATGCGGTTCAAGTCCGGTTCGGCCACCGCCAATTCCACGACCACGCGATCGGCGTAGTTGCCGGCGTCGCGCAACACCTCGCGCGGATCATCGCCCGGCCGCCGCAGGAACTCGTCGCGGATCGCTTCGACCGTCAACCGGCTTGCCACCGCCCCGCCTCCCATGCCACCCATACCGTCGGCCACAACTAACAAGGTGTCCGTATCGGTCTGATAACAACCGGCGTAGTCTTCGTTGATCTCGCGCACACAGCCGGCGCTGGTTGCACAGCCATAACACAGAAAGCTTATTTTCCGGCCTTTCTCGATCGGGCAACGCATAGGAGGCCTGCACCCTTTCTCAACAATAATCGCCGAACTGTGAAAATTGCCTTTGGTGAATGTCCTACGAAGTCGAACAACGGTACTACAGCTCGCCGTTGAACAAAAGAGTGAATTTGTAAAAGTTGACTCTCCCCCCGTCCGTGCCTATCCTTGTCCAGAGGAAAAGGTCCGTGAACACCGGCGTTTTTGGCCACCGGAGGTAGGCCGCCCCATGGACAAGAAACCAATGCTCTATGCGATTTCGACCTGCCCGCGCTGCATCCGCCTGCGCAAGTTTCTGGACGAAGTGGGTTTTCAGTACGACGTGATCGAGGTCGATCTGATTTCGCGCGAAGAGCGCCAGGCCATCGTCGACCGGCTGCGGCAGGTCCACCCCGTGGTTTCGTTCCCCGTCATCGAGACGGACAACGTGCTGCTGGTGGGGACCAATCCGGATGAGGTCCGCAAGGTATTTGGAGTTTGACATGGCGCGCAAGGATATGACCGTCGAAGAATACCGCCGCGCGCTGGTCACCTTCGCCGCTCGCCGTGGGTTGCTGTTCAATCCGGACGACGACACCGTCGTGCCGCTGCTCGAAGGCCTGCTGGCCAATCGCGCGCGCTACGGCTACCCAAGCTGCCCGTGCCGGCTGGCCTGCGGCGAGCAGCAAGCCGACGCCGATCTGATCTGCCCCTGCGCCTACGCCGAAGCCGACATCAAAGAATTCGGCAAGTGCTACTGCGAGCTGTACGTCAGCCAGGACTACCTCGACGGCAAGATCGACCGCACCCAGCGCGTGCCCGAACGCCGCCCGCCAGAGAAGCTCTGCGTCTGACAGGACAACTATTTTCTTTGTGACGGATCCTGTTCGTCCGATCCATCCTCCAAAATGACGTTATTGCGGCAAACGGCCATGTTTTCGAGCAACCGCCGTCGCACAAGTGTTTGAATTTGCAAACATCATTTTCCTATCCATCACCGTAGAACCACCGTGCAAACAGACATTTTGCGATACGCAAGTCGTTGATTTTGTTAGGGCCGATTTCTCGTTAATAGGCCCTTCTTCGCCCGTGATTTTTGCCGATTTCGAGCGCGCAAAGGCCTACGGCTGTAAGAGTGGTAAGTGCACATTTTTGATAGCCCGGTTAAAGGAACGGAATGGTCGTTCGAAATGCTGTGACAGATTTCACAAGGCGATGAATTTCACAGCAGGAGGGTAAGTGGTGTGGCGCCGGAGCCCCCGCCGGCGTACGAAGGAAAGAGAATGGGCACACAACTGGCGCCCCTACAGTTATTCATTGGTGCTTAGCTGTTACCGTGAGTTGTCATTTTGACGGAGCGTTAGAGCATCTTACTGAATCGTCTCGTCCGCTGGTTGAGTTGGATGACACTGCCTCAACCATAACCGACCCTCAGTTAGGCGTCGATCACAGGGTTACGCAGCAGGCTCATTATTCAGTTTTTCTTTCTGCCTACATGGGGCAGGACAGGCCATTGGCAGGTTAGTTTACCCCTTTGCACCTTGGACGATCCCAGCAATATATTTGTTGACGCCAATGGTGTTCTGTGATATGCGTGATTTGAGCAGCAGGACTTGGTGATAACCTAATGTTCGGGAGGAGGATCAAGATGAAGAAGACGATAATTGTGATGGTTCTGATCGTTGGGCTGACTACCGGCGCGGCGTGGGCCGCTGATCTGGTCGTTCAACCCTTCAGTAGCACAAACACCAATGCTTATGCCTGCCAGGATTTTGAAACCGGTTACGACACCTATGACATCTTCACCGCGGACGATTTCGTGGTGCCGACCGGGGAAACCTGGCAGATCGAAACGATCTATTGGGGTGGCGATGGGTGGAACGGCTTCGTCAGCCTGGCCAACGCCATCAGTTTGAACTGCTACATCTTCAGCGACAACGCGGGTGTGCCCAACGATATCCCGGGCGTCTATGGCGCCGGTAACGAGCTGTGGAGCGACTCCTGGGCCCCGAGCGATGCCGCCATTGCGATTTCTACCGAAATGACCAATCCGGGCGCGTTCACCGCGACCCTCGACCCGGTGGTCATCCTAACCGAAGGCACGTACTGGCTGGCCTGCTACGCTGAGAGCGACTATGCGACGAACGGCCAGGTCGGCATGCACGTTTCCGACACCACCAACGGCGGCACCGGGGTGGTCATCAACCCGGGCGCCTCTTTCGGTTTCCCGACGGTGTGGACGTCCATCACCAGCTCCAGCACCTGGAGCTTAACCCAGCAGGACATCGATTTTGCCTTGACGGGCACGGTGTTGATTCCGCCCACGGTTACTGCGATCAATCCCAATACCGGCGCCAACGACGATTCGGTCAGCGTGACGATCACCGGTACGAACTTCGCTGATACCGCCACGGTCACCTTGAGTGGCCCGACCAAGGCAGACATCACAGCCACCAACGTCGTGGTCGTGAGCCCCACCAGCATCACTTGCGATTTCGATCTGAACGGCGCGGCCGCAGGCACTTACGATGTAGATGTCGATGTCAACGGAATGCTCGGCGAGTTGACCGGCGGCTTCACGGTCACCGAAGCAGTGGACGATGACACCACCGTCGATGACGATGTCACCGACGACGACGTGACCGACGACGATGTCACCGACGACGACGTGACTGACGACGATGTCACCGATGACGATGTCACCGACGACGATGTCACCGATGACGACGCCGATGATGACGACGACGCCATCGACGACGATTCAACCGGTGGCGATGACGACGATGACGACGACAGCGGCTGCGGCTGCTAGTTAGAATTGTGGGCCGGTTTGCCGGTCGGCAGCCGGCTGGACGAAAAACTAACGGGGCGGAATTGCGATTCCGCCCCGTTTTAGGTGTTTGCGACAACCTGCTCGCGATCGGGAAAATTAACTGTGGGTCTCCTGCAAAACCCCGATCCGGTCTGTCATTCTGAACGTAGCGAAGAATCTATGAATTGCAGCCCTTTCGCAGATCCTTCGCTTCGCTCAGGAAGACAACCATACCTTTTCCAGTAGACTTACTGTCCCTACTTCTCCTGCACGTGCGGCGCGACCGGCAGGACCGCATCCACCCGCTGACCATCAGCCATGGTTTCAACATGCCGCTCGACGGAAGTTCGCGTTTCCGCCGGGAATTCGACTGGACCGGCACCTCCGACCCGACCGCTTTTCTCTGCGTGCCCGACGCCATCCGTTTCATGGGTTCGTTGTTGCCCGGTGGCTGGCCCGCGCTGCTAAAGGCCAATCACGAGTTGGCCTTGCGCGGGCGGGACCTGCTGTGCGATGCACTAGGTGTACCGCCGCGCGCGCGGTGCTTTAGCTGCGGTGAAACACGGGACCTATTCCCAACTGCTCGTCACTTCGACGTTGTCCGTAAAGTGATTGACCAACAGGTAATCCGCGTAGCGCTGGTCGCCGGTGTAGGTGGCCTTGAAGAAAGCGGTGAGATAGGCCTCGGTGATCTGATTGGCCAACACCGGGTCGATCATGTTGCCGTCGCAACCACTGACCGAAGGCGGCACGATCGACGGCGGCAGGAGCCAACAGGCGTCGGTGGCGCTGTAGTGTCCGGCGTTGAGCAACTCCAGATGCAGCTTCTTGGTCGTCGGCGCTTCGTCGAAGGCCGCGCGAGCCGCCGGATTCATCAAACCCACGATGTTGTCCTTGTCGCTCTGCAACATGAAGATCGGCCGGTCGAAGTTCATATAAAACAGGTCGAACCAGGCCGGGTTGATCGGCGCGATCGCCGCCAGATAGTCGGACACCAAACCCGACTCCAACGCGGTCAGCCCGCCGTAGGAATGGCCGGTGACGGCGAAGAAACCCAGATCCATCGCCAGGTAGAGCGGCGCCGCTCCGCTGTCGGCCAGCATCACGAGTTGTTCGTAGACGAAATCGACGTCGATTGGCCGGTCCAGCGCCGCGGTCAGCAACGTGAGCGGGTTGTAGAAAATGATCGCGCCGTCGGAGAGGTTGGCGAAGATCGCATTGCCGTAGTGATCGGGCGCGACCACGATGAACCCATGGCTCGCCAGGTATTCGCACAGTGAGTAGTTCTGAAAACGAATGGCGGTCAAACCATGACTGAACAGAATGACCGGATACGGGCCGCCGCTGACCAACGGCCAGTCGTTACGCCGGGCCGTGGTCACGATGCTCCACAGTTCCTCGAAGCTGTCGCCATAGATCTTCTTCAACAGATCCATCGCCCAACCAGGCACGCGGCCCACCATGTCAGACATCGTGTTCGGCCGGCCGTGTTTGCCGGTTGCCGGATACCAGATTTCCAACGGCAGTTCGCGATCGCGCAGGCCCCATATCTCATACCGGCTCTCGTCGACGAGGTAGACCGTTTTCACACCCACCGCGTACGGCCCACGCTGATCGGGCGGCCAGTAGGAATCACCGACCGCCGCAAACGGCGGTTCGCCGCCCACATTGTCGGACGTGCTGTCGTCGTCCAGATTCTCGATCAGACCCGGCGCGTCGGAAGAGGCTTCGTCGTCGGTTTCGGCGGTGTCCGTTCCGTCCGACGATTCACAAGCGCCCAGGACAACCAACCACAACAGGCAGACCATCAGCAGGCTACGGCGCGGCAATTTCACGGCCATTTCCTCTCGTTGTTCGTGCGTTCGTCGGCGCAAAAAACCGCCCTGCGGGCGGGTCGATCCGTCTACTTCTGAGCCCACTTGATCAGGGAATAGTGCACGCGCTCCAGGCCGCTGTGTTCGCGGCCGCGCCGTTTGGCATGTTCGAGCAGTCCCGACCAAGCCAGGCCCATCGCGAACCCTAGTCCGGCAGCAACCACCGCCCAAACCCAGCCGTTCTTCAAAAACGCCACCACTGCCAACAACAGACCGACGATGTAGGGCCACAATTCGAACAACCACAACGGCAGGTTACGAAAGGCGATCTTCAACAAGGCAAACGCAATGACCAGCCCGGTTAGACCGATCACCACGTAAAAGACAAGGTGCAATGCATCGTATTCCATGGATTGCTAATACCATCCCGGACGGGGTTTTGGCAAGATTCGGCCTTTGCCCTATAATGCGCCCAGCGACCCCACAGGAGCATGTTGATGACGCGGGACAAGATCCTTCAGGAAATTGCCTCGACCCACAGCCTGGTGCGCTGGCAGATCGAGAATCTGGGATTGGCCAAGGTCGACTTCGCCAAGGCGAACCTGGAAAAGACCCGGTTTGTCGGCTGCCGGCTGGACGAGGCATCCTTCGCCGGCGCCAACCTCAACGGTGCGCGTTTTGAACGCTGCCGATTGCGTGAGGCGTCATTCGACGGCGCCGATGTGAAAGGCGCGACATTCTTGCGCTGCGTCGGTTTGGATGCGGCGCGAATTGCGCAACTGGAACAGGCCGGCGCAATCGTGCAAGAGCCGCGCGCCGCAGCCTCGCCACTACTCTGGGTGTTGGCGATCGCCGTCCTGGTCGCGGTCGCGGCTTTTGTCGGCCGCGGCTATTTCGGCGCAGCCCAAACTACGCCCACGCCGTCCGCTACTCCTTCGGTCGCGCTGACCGACGAGCAACTGCAGCAACAGGCCGATCAGGCCGCCGTGGCCGGCAACTGGTCAGAAGCGATTGCGGCGTTCGAGCAACTGCTGCCGCGCCGCCCCAACGATATCCCCGCACATCTGCGCTACCTTGAACTCCTGCGCTCCGGCGAGCGATTCAAGGAGTTGGTCTTCGCCGCGCAGAAAGCCTTGGCCTTGCGGCCGACGTTGGACAAACAAGTTGTCATCCGTCTGCAGTTGGCTGAAGCGCTCGTCCGCTCCGGAGACAAAGTCAACGGCGTGGCCCTCTTCAACAAATTGATCGAGGAAGCCAAAGACGACGCGTCGGCGCATCGCGCCGCCCTGCTCGGCATGGGCAACGCGCTGTGGAAGGCCGGAGCCACCGCCGAGGCGCTCGCGGCGTTTGCCGATCTGCTCCAGCTCAGCGAGCCCGAGGCCCGCGGCGGCGTCTGGCTGAACATTGCCCTCATACACGGCGATGCCGGTAACGAGCCGCAGGAAATCGCGGCACTGAAAAAAGTGCTGACGGAACCGCGCACGCCGGCGCAGGTCCGGGCCGATGCGCGCATCCACCTGGGCCTGATCGAATTGCGCCACAACCGGGTGAACCAGGCTGTCGCGTTGATCGAGCAGGCCGGCCGCGAGGGCGGCGACGCCGGACAGTTGCTGAATTCGTTGCAACAGGCGGCGGAAGCGCAGAAGAAAAACGGCAATCTGCCGGGCGCGCTGTCGATCTATCGCCTGGCCGTACGCCTGACCGCGGCTTCGCCGGCGGCGTCGAACGGCGCGAAGATCTACCTGGCCAATCTGCTGGTCGAAATGAAGCAACCCGAGGAAGCGTTGGCGCTGTACCGCGAGGTCGCGGCCGGTTCCCCCGACCCGGTGCAGAAAAAATGGGCGGCGGATACCGTGCTCGAGATCGAATCGCAGATCACGCCGGCGCCGACGCCATAGCCCTAATACCAATTCCTTGACAAACCGCCCGCAACGGAAAACACTGCGGACCATCAAACAACAACCATCACGGGTTCTCTGATGACTTCCGATCTGTCCACGCTAACCGCCCAACGCGCCGCGCGCGCCCGTGCGATCGCACAGGCGGGTGGTTTTGAACCGGCGCTCGCCGCCGGCACCCTGCCCCGCGTCATCGATGCCTCGTTGTCCGAACTGCTCGTGCTCGGCCTGCTGCGCCAGGGCGTGCGCCGCTTCATCAGCGTGCTCGGCCATGGATCGACCGAAGTGGGTGAAGTCCTGCGCGTGTATCAGGACGCCGGCCTCGTGCGCACCCACGCCGTGCGCAGCGAAATCGAAGCCTCGCACGCCGCGGCGGCGCTGCGCTGGGTGACCGGCGAGAAGGCCGCCGTCGTGACCTCGATCGGACCCGGCGCCGTGCAGGCCATGGCTGCGGCCCTTGTGCCGGCTAGCGACGGCCTCGGCGTGTGGTATCTCGTCGGCGACGAAACCAGCGAAGACGAAGGCCCGAACATGCAGCAGATCCCCAAGCACGAACAGGGACTGTTTCTGCGGCTGTTCGGCACGATGGGCGAAGCCTACTCTCTGCATACGCCCTGGGCCGTCGGGCCGGCGCTCGCGCGCGGCCTGGCGGTTGTCGACGATCCGCACCGCGGCGGCCCCTTCTTCCTGCTGCTGCCGCTGAACACCCAGCCGGTATACCTGACCGGATTCAACCTCGATGAACTACCGCTGGTTCCGCCGCCGGCGCTGCCGGCCGCCCTCGACGACGGCGCTTATGATCGCGCCGCCGCGGCATTGTTGGCCGCCCAGCGCGTGGTCGTGCGCGTCGGCGGAGGCGCGCGCCAGGCCGGGCCGGAACTGGTGGAACTGCTTGAGTTGGTGGACGGCGTGGCGATCACCAGCCCGCTGGTCAGCGGCGTCCTACCGTACGCGCACCCGCGCAACCTGCTGGTCGCCGGCAGCAAAGGATCGATCTGCGGCAACTACGCCATGGACGAGGCCGACGCGTTGCTCGCCGTCGGCACGCGGTTCGTCTGCCAATCCGACAGCAGCCGTACCGCTTACCCGCAGGTGCGCCAGGTGGTGCATATCAACACCGACGTGCGCGACGCCCTCCACTATGCCCACACGATTCCGCTGCTCGGCGACGCCGCCCCGACCCTCCGCCTGCTCAACGCCCGCCTGCGCCAGCGGTTGGGTGGCAAGCCCAAGGTCGCCGGCACCTCGCCGTGGTTCGCCGCGTGCGCCGCGCAGAAGAAGAAATGGGAAGACTACAAAGCCGAACGCTACCGCCAGCCAACTCTGCCCGATGCGCTGTGGGGCGGACCGGTGCTGACCCAGCCTGCCGCGATCAAGATCGCCACCGACTGGGCCCGCGCGCACGACGCGGTGGCCTTCTTCGACGCCGGCGACGTGCAGGCCAACGGCTTCCAGGTGGTGGAAGACGACCGCCTCGGCCGCACCTTCACCGAAACCGGCGCCAGCTACATGGGCTTCGCCGCCTCGGCGCTGCTGGCCACCGCGTTGACCGATCGCCCGTTCTACGGCCTGGCCTTCACCGGCGACGGCTCATTCACCATGAACCCGCAAATCCTCATCGACGGCGTGGAACACGGCGCGCGCGGCTGCCTTCTGCTGCTGGACAACCGGCGCATGGCGGCGATCTCCGCACTGCAGAAGGCGCAGTACGGCCACGCCTACGCCACCAACGACAGCGTCGCGGTCGACTATGTCGCCTGGGGACGCGCAATCAAAGGCGTGCTCGCGCTCGACGGCGGCCGCTCGCCCGAGTCGCTACGCGCTGCGCTCGACCAGGCCCACGCGCACGCCGGTCTGTCGCTCGTCGTCGTGCCGGTCTACTACGGCGACAACCCGATGGGCGGACTCGGCGCCTGGGGGCGATGGAACGTCGGCAACTGGGTCGCGGACACGCAAGCCCGCCGCCACAAGATCGGTATTTAAAGGAGCCAATGATGCGCATCGCGGTAATCAACGAAACCAGCGCGGCGGATCGCAACGCCGACATCCTCGCCGCCCTGCAGGGTCGCGGCCACGAGATCTTCAACGCCGGCATGACCAAGTGCGGCGCCCAACCCGAGCTGACCTACATTCACACCAGCCTGATGTCGGCCTTGCTGCTCGGCGCCGGCCGCGTCGATCTCGTCGTCGGCGGCTGCGGCACCGGCCAGGGCTACCTGAACGCGGTCATGCAGTATCCGGGCATCGTCTGCGGCCACCTGCTGACTCCGCTCGACGCCTGGCTCTTCGCGCAGATCAACGACGGCAACTGCCTGGCGCTGATGCTCAACCAGGGCTACGGCTGGGCCTCCGACGTCAACCTGCGCTTCCTCTTCGACGCGCTGTTCTCCGTGGAGCGCGGCGCCGGCTTCCCGGCTCACCGCAAAGACAGTCAGCGCGAGAGCCGCAAGCGCCTAGCCAAGATCGGCACGCTCTGCCACCGGCCGCTGCACGAGATCGTGCCGCTGCTCGATGACGAAGTAATCAAACCCGCGCTGTCCTACCCGGGATTTTGGGAATTGCTCGCGGTCGATACCATGGCCAACGAGGAACTGGCCGCAGCTCTTCGCGCCCGGAGCTAACCGTCATTTTTCGGAAGCTCGGAAGAGATCACCGAACGGTTTGTCGATCGGGCAAGCGCTGACCGACGCCTGGCAATTGACCTAACCCTACCCCCTCTGGGCGCTCGGTTTTTCCCGGTTGCTGGAACTGCCCATGGACCGGCCGGTGTTGGGAATCAAAGATTAAGCCAAACGCGGGCTGATCGAATCGTATTGCTTGACGGCCTTTGCGACGCCGCCGGC
The DNA here is from genome assembly GCA_964511015.1 of uncultured bacterium. Taxonomy (GTDB): domain Bacteria; phylum Lernaellota; class Lernaellaia; order Lernaellales; family Lernaellaceae; genus FEN-1099. The sequence continues at coordinate 19,939 of CAZEDX010000003.1, forward strand.
GACAATTGCGACGTTCTTCGTCATCGCTCTCTTGATGCGGTTTCTCATCGCGCGCTTGCGACTGACCTGCAATCGGCCGGTGAGTCTCGGCAGGCCGTTGGTTACCCCCGGCGTATCTGGCGGCTCGCCGCGATCGCCGCGTTGTTGGTGTTGCCCGCCGTGGAACATACTTTCGGCACGTATTTCCGATCCGTGTCGCCGTGTCTCGCCGCGCTGTTGGCCGTGGCGCTGGTTGTCTTTCTGGGTTTCGGCGCCTTCGCGCCGCTGATCATGTGGGATGCGCCGACATCGTCGTTGCTCGAAGCCTTCGCCGTCAGCGCTACCAAGGTGCGCCCGCACTTCTGGCGATTGGCGGCGCTCCTCGCCATCGGTGTGGCCGCTAGTTCGCTGTTTCAAAAAGTGATCGACACCAGCTTGCCGGGCGGCAAGTCCGCGGGTTAGACGGAACTCGGCTTGCACTACCTGGTGGCCGACGGCATAGGCGGCGCGTTGTACCTCGCCTATCTGACCGTCATCGCCGTTGCCGCATCCGAGCGGATCGGCCAGATCGAAGCGTCGAATGCGCCCGCCGAGCCGGCCGAGCCGCGTCCGCTGCCTGCGGAGCCGCCGTCCCGACCGCCAGCCTCAGTCGTTCCAGCGCTCGATCACGATCGTCTCGTCGGTAAAGAACTTGAAGGCATCACGACCCTGCGCGTGCAGGTCGCCGAAGAACGACTGCTTGGTGCCGGCGAAGTGGAACATCGCCATCGGCGCGGGCACGCCGATGTTGATGCCGAGGTTGCCGCACCGCGCTTCGTACTTGAACCGCCGCGCCCAGTAGCCGCTGCCGGTGTAAATGTTCGCCGCGTTGCCGTACGGGCTGGCGTGGATGATATCTAGCGCGTCGTCGAACGACTTGACCGGAATCATGCTCAGCACCGGCCCGAAGATCTCCTCGCGCGCAATGGTCATCTCAGGCGTCACGTCTTCAAAGACATAGTGGCCGACCCAGTAGCCGTCCGGGTAGCCGCGCACCTTGGTGCCGCGGCCGTCGACCAGCAGCTTGGCGCCTTCGCGCAGACCGCTTTCAACATACTTCTCGACCCGCGCGCGCGCTTCGGGGCTGATGATCGGCCCCATCGCCACGCCCTCATCCAGGCCGTTGCCGATCTTCCGCCGCGCGATGCCCGCCTGCAGCAGCGGCTTGACCTTCTTGTAGGTATCGCCGACGCACAGAATGCCCGCCAGCGCCAGGCAGCGCTGGCCGGTGCAGTCGTACGCCGAGGCGATGATGTTCTCGACGCTTTTGGTCAGGTTAGCGTCGGGCATCACCACGCCCCAGTTCTTGGCGCCGGCCTGCACCTGCACGCGCTTGCCGTATTTGGCCGACGTTTCGTAGACAATGCGCCCGACCGGCGTCGAGCCGACGAAGCTGATGCCGTGCAGACGCGGGTCGGACATCAACCCGTGCGCCGTGGCGGTTCCGCCGTGCACCAGGTTGAGCACGCCCGGCGGAAAGCCGGCCTGGTCGATCAGCTCGAAGATCTTGACCTGCGTCATCGGCACACGCGGACTGGGTTTGACAATCTGGCAGTTGCCGCACGCCACCGCGTAGGGCAGCGACCAGAACGGGATCATCGCCGGGAAATTGAACGGGTTGAGGCTGGCGAACACGCCGACCGGCTGCCGGATGGCGTACTCGTCGATGCCGCCCGCGACGTCTTCCAGGTTGTGGCCCATCATCATCGACGGCGCACCGCTGGCGACCTCGATGTTCTCGATGGCCCGCTGCAGTTCCATGTGTGCTTCGGCTTTGATTTTGCCGTGCTCGCGCGTCAGCGTCGTCGCGATCGGCTCGAGGTTGGCCAGAATGAGGTCTTTCAACTTCAGCAGAATGCGCGCGCGCTTGAGCGGCGGCGTGCTGCGCCAGCCCCAGAACGCCTCGTGCGCCGCCTGGGCCGCACCCGCCACTTCTTCGGGGGTCGACTGCGGCACCCGCGCCAGCACTTCGCCCGTCGCCGGGTTGTGCACCTCGGTCAGCTCTTTGGACTTCGAAGCAACCCACTTGCCGTTGATGTAGTTCTTCAATACCGGAATGGCCACGACCTCGTCTCCTTTCCCATCGCTGCGCCCGGGCCGGGGCCCGCGCGCCGTTTTCGCTATTCTTACTCCCGCACGATCCGCCGCGCCGCCGCGACGATGTTCTCGACGTTGCAGCCGAGCTTCGAGAAGATCGCCTCGTCGTCGCCCGATTCGCCGAAGCAGTCAGGGAACCCGAGGCGCACCTGCCGGCACGGCGCCAGTTCGGTCAGCACCTCGGCTACCGCTCCACCCAGGCCGCCGATCACGCTGTGGTTCTCGACCGTCACGATCCGGCCGATCTCGCGCGAGGCGCGCACGATGGCGTCGGCGTCGATCGGCTTGAGGCTCGGCAGATGCAGCACGCGCGCGCCGATGCCTTCCTGCGCCAACGCCTGCGCCGCCGCCAGCGCCTTGGCGGTCATCATACCACCGGCCAGCAGCGCCACGTCGCGCCCTTCATGCAACGAGTAGGCACGGCCCCACTCCAGGCGGTGATCCGGTCCGAACAGCGCCGGCACCTCGCAGCGCACTGTGCGCAGATAGACCGGCCCCGGCGTCGCCAACGCCAGGCGCGTCGCCAACCGCGTTTCCGTCGCATCGGCCGGCTCGATCACCTTCATGTTCGGCACCGCGCGCATGATCGCGAGGTCTTCCACCGATTGGTGCGTCGCGCCCGCGCGCCCAGTCGGGATGCCGCCGTAGGCGCCGTTGAGCTTCACGTTGAGCTGCGGATACGCGATCGAAATGCTGATCTGATCGAGCGCGCGTTTGCTGACGAACACGGCGAAGGTCGAAACGAACGGCACGTGGCCGGTCAGCGCCAGACCCGCCGCAATGCCCATCATGTTGGCTTCGGCGATGCCGATCTGGTAATAGCGCTCGGGGTACTTCTTCTGGAACAGGTTGATCATCGTCGAACTGCCGACGTCGGCATCAAGCACCAGCAGATCCGGGTATTCCGCGCCGAGTTCGACCAACGCCTCGCCAAACGCCTTGCGGGGGGCAATCATCTGCGCCATGGCCTACTCCAACTCCCGCAGCGCGCGTTCCATCTCGTCGCGGCTGGGCGCCTTCGAATGCCATTCGACTTTGTTCTCGATGAAGCTCACTCCTTTGCCCTTCACCGTGTGCGCGACGACAAAGACCGGCCCGGCCGCCGCGCGCGCCTTCGCCTCGTCGAGCGTCGCGGTCAGCTTGGCCAGATCGTGGCCGTCACATTCGAGCACCGACCAGCCGAACGCCGCGACCTTCTGGGCGATCGGGTTCAGAT
>CAZEDX010000003.1:23279-101238 GCA_964511015.1 uncultured bacterium
AGCACCTGCGCGGTCGGCGCCGTAAGTTGCAGGCGGTTGTTGTCGACGATGGCGATCAGGCGCGGCACTTGGTTTAAGCCGGCGTACATTACCGCTTCCCACACCTGCCCTTCCTGCATCTCGCCGTCGCCGAGCAGAACAAACACGTTCGCGTCCCAGCCCCGTCGCCCGATGCCGAGCGCGGCGCCGGTCGCCACCGAAAGACCCTGGCCGAGCGAGCCGGTCGACATGTCAACGCCCGGGGTCTTGTTCATGTCGGGGTGGCCCTGGAAGCAGCAGTCCACCTCGTCGTAGCCGTGCAGCAGTTCGGCTTCGGGGAAGAAGCCGCGTTCGCACAGCGTGCTGTAGTAGCCGGGTGTCGCGCGGCCTTTGGACAGCACGAAGCGGTCGCGCTCGGGCCAGTCGGGCCTTTGCGGGTCGACCCGCAGGGTGTGGAAGTAGAGCGCGGTCATGATCTCGACCATCGACAGCGAACCGCCGGTGTGGCCGACACCCTTGGTGCCGGTCAGCGTGATTATCCGCCGCCGGATGTTTTTCGCGCGTTGTTGCAGTTCCGCAATCGTCGCCGACATGTTTTCCTCGAATCCTCAGACAACAAGTTCGCGCCGAATCTAGTCGAAAACCGCTTCGCGTTCAACACGTCGGCGAACGGAAGCGCTCGGTCAGACGAATTTTGATCTCGGCCACGGTCTGCGTATCGAGTTTCGGCGAGGCGCAGGCGGTCAGGGTCGGGTTGTGGAACAGCGGCTCATTCAGGTCGAAGCGCGACGCCGCGCACGCCTCGGCATACATCGGGCTGCCCGGCACCGGTGAGTACTCCGACAGGTGCGGCCGCAGGCCGGCGTGCAATACCACGTCGATGGTCGCCTCCACCTCGGCCCGCTCCTGCCCCGGCAGACCGACCAGCACATAGACGCCGATCTGTCGCCGTGCGAAACCCGCTTCGACAAGCGTTGCCACCGCGGCGTGGAACTCGTCGAGTGTCGCCTTGTCACCGATCGCCACCTGCCGGGCGACATCGGCCGTCTCCAGCCCGAGCCGGATGGTGACAAAACCCGCGCGCTTCATCGCCCGCGCGACCGCCGGAGTCAGGCCGCGAACGGCCAGCCCTGAGGCCACGTGCAGCCGGAAGCCGCCGTTCGTCTCAGCCACCGCCTCGAGCATCGCCAACGCGCGGTCGTGGTCGAGCAGAAACGCGTCGTCGTACAGCGCGAGGTTCCGCCGCCCGAGCCGCGCCAGTTCCGCCAGTTCCCGCCGCACGCGCGGTAGCGGATATTTGCTAATGCCCGGATACAGCGCCCGCACACCGCAGTAACGGCACGAGCGCAAACAACCGCGCGAAGTCAGCCATGCCGCCGAATCCGCCCCTTGTTGCAAGTGGTGCGCCGGCAGCACCTCGGCCGCGTCGATGGCCGGCAGCGCCGCGCCCACCGCGCGCGCCAGTGCCGGCAGCGCGTTCTCGACCGGACCGGCGAGCACATGATCCGCCTCGATCGCCCGCCGCGCGTGGTCGGTGCACAGCGTCGCATACACCCCGCCGAGCACGACCGGCACATCCGGCCACTGCCGCCGAACCATGTGCACGGCCTCGGCCACGCCGGGGTACCAGTAGGTCATCATCGACGTGACCAGAACGGCGTCGGGCTTTGCCATGCCGGCCAACGCGGCCGCCGCCGCTTCGACCGGCACGCCGTAGCGTCGAAACTTACGGTTGATGAACGGCATCGCCGCGGGCCGCGCGATGCGCGTGTGCGGGAATTTGCCGCGCCCGTCCGGGTGCCGCCGCGGCCGATCGGCATTCGGCACCAGCGGCGAACACGGGTCGACCAGGTCGAGCAATTCCACCGCCCAGCCGGCTTGTTCGAGCAAGCCGCCGACGATCAGCAGCCCGAGCGGCCGGGCCCAGAAGTCATACGCCGCAAAATCGTGGATCCACGGATTGACGAGCAGCACACGCGGCACAGGGGTGTTGGTCATGGCCACGTTTCAAGCACCGTCCGCGGTTTCGCGCAAGGGCGGGAGGCCGACCCTGCCTGTCCGCCCGACTGATCGAAACCGGCTTTTCGGCGTTTGGCGAACCCGAAAATGCTCACTCCTCCCTCACCCTTGGTAATTTGCAGCCCCTAGCTGCACCTTTTTAGTGCAGATTTTCTGGCTAACCAATCGAAGCAACGGGGGATTAAATATTTTCGATGGGTCGCGAGGTAATTGGAAACAAAAAACGCGTCGGGAATTGTGCACGGGACGACTGACCGTCGCCTGGCTACGGCACGTATTGGAGTTGCCGCAGAATGTCTTCCAGATACCGCGCCAATTCGGCGTGGCCCTCGGGGTTGAGATGGGTGAGGTCATGCGGGAACAGCCAGGCCCACGGATCGTCCGATGCGGCAAAGTGGTCGTAGGCATCGTAGTACGGCACACGCTCGGCGCGCGCTACCTGTTCCATCACCGCACGGAAATCGGCAATCCGGACGTTGCGGACTTGTTTCATCAGCCGGTCGCCGAAGAATTCCGAGACCACCACCACCTTCGCCCCGGCGCGCCGCGAGTCACGGATCATCTCGCGCAGGTTGGCGGCGAAGTCGGCCGGCGGATTGGCGTCGCGCCAGAGGCCCGGATCCCACCATTGCTGCCGCGTCCGTTCGCGCGCGGCGACGATCACCGCCGCGAAGGCGTTATACAGGTAGCTGTGCTGCAGTTGGCGCCGCAGCCGCGCCGCCGGCGAGTTGGCTTTCCGCCACAGTTCGCGGAAGGTGTAGCGTGCCTGGCCGGCGTAGATATCGTTACGCATCAGATACAGGATGACGATGTCGGGGCGGTACGACAGCGCGTGCTTCTTGAGCAGCACCATGCACTGCGTCGAGTTGTAGCCGCATACGCCGGCGTTGAGCACCTCCGCCGCCACGCCCCGCGCGTTGAGGCGCTGCTCAAGCACGCCGCTGAAGGTCTGCTCCTCGCGGTCGATCCCGTCGCCGAAGGTGTTGCTGCCGCCCACGGTGAGAAGGCGCAACATACCGGCCGGCTTGTCGCGCGGCGTCTTGGTCTTGCCCCGGAAGTTGATCGCTTTGACGCGCGTGTCGTCGCGACCGGCGAAGCTCGGATCCCAGGCGAGAAAGGACTTCGGCGCCCAGAACAGATCGCCGTCGACGTCGTAGGTCTTGCCCACGCCGAGCGGCCGCAGGTAAGACGCGATCGGGCTGGACCGCAGCGCCGCTTCGAGCGAGAAGACCAGCAGCGCGGTGAGCACGAACATGTACACGCCGTACAGACGCAGCCGGCGTTTCTGGGCCGCGAACGGCAGCGAGATGAGCAGCGCCGCCGGCGGCAGCAGCAGGAACAGGGCGCGGTCGGTTTCCCACTTCGCCGGCGTGAGCAAGGCAAAGGCCAGGAGGTATAGCGCGAGCGCCGGCCCCAGCGCCGCCGCCGCGCGGATCACACCGAGCTGCGTTTCTCGCGCGAAGGCGAGCAGGCACAGCACAACCAACGCCACCGGTATCGCGCCGTTGATCGCCTCACTCGCGCGCGGGTCGGACGCGAAGGCCAGCGCCACGTGTGCGTATACGGCGCCCATCGCTGCCAACCCGGCGAGCGCCAAAAACGTCCGCCACCACGGCACGCGCCGTTGCGCGAACAGATCGGCGGCCAGCGCCCAATGGCGCACGCGCAGGGTCACCCACAACACACAGACCAGCGGCCCCAGTTCCGTCAACCACGAGTTGATCGAGAACGCGGCCAGGAGCGCCGACATCGCGGCGGTCGTGACAATCCAGCCGAACAGCCAGCGCCGGCGGTCCGCGCCGAGGCGGCGGGCCAGCAGCAGTTCCAGCCCGAGCAACGCCAGCAACGCGCCCAACGCCGCGGCGAAACGGACGGCAGCCATACCGGCAGCCGAATGGCCGAACGAGCGCCGCGCCACCACTCCTTGTCCGAAGGCGCGGAGTTCGAGTTCCGCTACGCGCAAGTCCGCCTCGTCGCCGGTGAGCCATACTTCGCGCACATGCCCCGAGCCAAGCGGAACGATCGAGAACACCCCCCCGTCGACGACCGTGCGCACCTGTTGGCCGCCGCCGGCAACTTCGATGTCGATCGTCGTCCCCGGGCGGAACGGCAGACGCAGACTCTCGGGTGACATCTCCAGCGCGTGCTCGCCGCCATCACTGCGGAAGCCAACTCGGAAGCGTTGGCCGCTGAGCACCAGCGTGTGCAGCCGGACACTGAAGCCGCGGTTGTTCATGCCGGCGGGCAAACTGACCGTCAAGCGTTGTCGTGGGGGAACGCGCAAACCGTCATCGTCGACCAGCGCGCCGGCCGGGCCGACCTGCAACCAGGGTTCACTGACCGGACGCGCCGCGCCGGGCAGCGCATGCCGGGCATAGCGCGCCAGGCAGCATCCGGAGAACAACAGAAGCGCAATGAAAATGGCGACAAGCACCGTGCTTCGGTTGGGGAAACCACCCCGCACGGCGGATCAGACCCCCCGGCGCAGCCGATCGGCCAGCAGATCGCCGTAGGGCAGACGTTGCGTCTTGCGCGCGGTCGCCTCGAGGTCGTACATCGCAACCTTGAACTGCACCACCCCGCCCTCCAGTACCACGTACGGCGCGCCGATGATGCGATCGCGCGGTTGGCCCGCACCGCCGGGGTTGATCAGGTAGTTGCGTCCTTCCGCCAGTTCAATGCGGGTGGTCGGGATCGGCAGGATCTCGGCGCCGACCGACGCATACGCCACTCGTTGGTGCGTATGCCCGAAGAAGGCGACCTGGACGGCCGGATCCGCCTCCAACAGCATGAGGTTGGCGCGCAGCGAAAAGCGCGAGTGCAGGTATTCGTCGCGATCGCGCAGCGAACCGTGGACGCCGATGATGCCCGGCTCGATCTCCACGCGCGACGGCAGCTCATGCAACCAAGCACGGCTGTCGGGGGTAAGTTCGTCGTGCGTCCAGCGAATGACGCGGGTAGCCACTTCGTTGAATTCCTCCGGCGCCTCGAAACCCGAGGCTACGCCGTCGTGATTGCCTTGCACGCAGGTGATACCCATCTCGCGCACGCGGCGCACGCAACGTTCCGGATCGGCGTAATAGCCGACGATGTCGCCCAGGCACACCAACCGATCGGCCGCCAGAGCCGTCGCCTCGGCAAGTATCGCCTCCAACGCTTCCAGGTTGGCGTGAATGTCCGAAAAGATCACCGTGCGCACGATGCGGTTTGTCTCCCTCTACCGGAGCGTTTTGGCCATGAGCAATGCGTCGCTTCCGGGGCCGTAATACGCAGGTAGCGTCTTTTTTAGCACATAACCGCGGCTCAGGTACATGCGCTGGGCTTCCGCATGAGGCAAATACACGTGCACCAGAACCGTCCGCGCGCCCAAGCTGGCCAGTTCCCTCTCGGCCAGGTCCATCAACCGCCTGCCAAGCCCCTGCCGGCGCAGTCCCGGGTCTACATCGACGGTGATGATCAGGCCGCTTTCGCTCGTGCGATCCAACTCCGCGAAGATCATGCCGACCAGGCGGCGGTCCAAGTCGGCCACGACACGAACGTGTGCGACCGTGCACAACAGGCGGAAGGTGCGCAGATCATAGGCGACGTCCGGCGGAAAACAGCGGCGATCGAGGTCGCGGCAAGACGGCGCGTCGACCACATCCGCCTCGCGCAACACCACTTCCCCGGTATTGTCGTTCATGGACTGGGTTTCTTCAGGAAGTCGTCGAGACTGTCTTGGTCGAGCGACGGCGTGGGCGTCGGTTTCGGCTTTGGTTTGGGCGTCGGCGTCGGTTTCGGCGTGGGCGTGGGTTTCGGCGTCGGCGTCGCTTTGGATTTGGGCGTCGGTGTCGGCGGCGGCGTCGCGTCCGGCGTCGGCTCGGGTGTCGGGACCGCAGTCGCTTCGGGAGTCGTGGCCGGCGTCGGCGAAGCCGGTGGCTGCGCATACGGGTTGGTCTTCTGGTCGATCAGCAGCTTGATCTTCTCTTCTTCGTCGATCACGCGCTTGGGGCCGAACGGCCGCCAATCGAAGCGCAGCACCCCCACGCCCACGACCACGCCCACGGCAATGGCCAGCACCGCCAGTCGCCAGATGATTGCCAGAATGGGCCTACGCGGTGGGATCACTGGAGCCTTCGTCCTCCGCCAGCAAGCGCGCCAAGAAATCGAGCTGCTGCGTGCCGCGATCGGGTTCGCGCTTCGCGCCCTCGACCGCCATCTTGGCCCGCTCGGCCTGCCGCGCCAGGCGCAGCATTTCTTTGAAGATGCTCGAGCCTTTCACCATCGCCAGGGCTTGCATGATGCCGCCCTCGCCCGGCTCCTCGGCCCGCGCCTCGGCCAGCGCCGCGGCCAGCACCTGTTCCAGGTAGACCACGCGCACGCCCATCGCGCCGAGTTCGCGTTCAGCGTCGTCGGCGAGCGACGGACTGCGCTTGGAATAGAACAAGACTTTCTCCGGCGGGCTGGCCAGGCCGAAATGCTTAGCCACCCCGGCCACTCGCTCGGGCGCGAAGGCCCGGTCGAGCAGTCGCCGGTCGGTCTGCAAGTGATGGCGGATCTGGCCCGGCGTCAGGTATGCGCCGGCATGCCACCATCCGCGCACCACGCCGAACACCGCCGATCCCTGCATACGGATGCCGACCACATCGATCATTCCCAAGCTCCCGAGATCGACATCGGTCGACGCCAGATAGCCCTGCTTCTCCAGATGCCATTTGGCCAATTGCCGGTCGAACATCCTTCCCCTCCGCGAATGCGGCCATCCTAAACGCCAGGAGCGTTTGTTTCAAGCGAGCAGTGCGCGAGCGGCCGGCCGCACCCTAACCCGGATTGCTATCCGCCCTGCCTTCCGGGCATCATGTCCGGCGAGTCAAACAAGGAGTGTGCCATGCGTAGAACCGCTATTGTTGCGCTACTTCTGTTCGTGCTGGTGTTGGGTGCCGGCTGCTTCTCGAACAACAACTTCAGCATGTTCGGTGAAGAGGACGAATCGTTGACCACCATTCTGGTCAAGAAACCGCACGGAAGCACGAACGACCGCATTCTACTGCTCGACATCGAAGGGGCCATTTCCGAATGGGGCGAATCGCACCTGTTCAGCGAGGAAGAGGCCACCACCGCCATCGTGCGCAAGAAGTTGGAAAAGGCGCTGCAAGACCAGCGCATCAAGGCCGTCGTGCTGCGCATCAACTCACCGGGCGGCACCGTGACGGGAACGGACATCGTCTACACCCAGATCAAGAAATTCAAAAACACGACCAAGGTGCCGGTTGTCGCCGCGTTTCAGGGCGTGGCCGCGTCGGGCGGCTACTACGTCGGCTGTGCGGCCGACCGCATCGTCGCGCACCCGACCGGCATCACCGGGTCGATCGGCGTGTTGATGCACAGCTTCGGCTTCACCGGCCTGTTCCAGAAGATCGGCATGGAAAGCCGGGTCGTCAAAGCGGGCAAGATGAAGGACATGGGCAATCCGTTCGCCGAGATGACCGACGAGCAGCGCGCCGTGTTCCAGGGCGTCGTCGATGACGCATACGAGCGTTTCGTCGCCGTTGTCGCCGAGGGCCGGCCGAACCTGACGCCCGAGAAGATCCGCGAGATCGCCGACGGCCGCATCTACACCGCCACCCAGGCCAAGAAGCTCGGGCTGGTCGACCAACTCGGCGACCTGGAAGACGCCATCGACGAGGCGCAACGCCTGGCCAAGTTGCGCGACGCCGGCGTGATTCTGTACACCACCAGCGACCGGCCGGAGCAGAACATCTACAGCCAGACCGACGCGTCGGCGCCCGATCTCAACATCGGCACGACCATGCTCGACATCGAACAGATCATGGACGCCGCCCGCCCCCGCCTGTACTACATGTGGCTCGGCAACTGATCGCCGCACGAACCTGACCGGCCAGGGGCGCACCGTCGTGCGCCCCCTATGTTTTTCCGCCTGATCCGTCCGACCGTTTGACTCTTCGCCGCCGTCCGCGCTAGCGTTGTGCCATGCCGTAGAATAGTCGTTCTACGTGAAAAAGTTGCGCAGAAAAAAGGATGCAACCATGACCGCCCGGTGTGTGCGGTACGCTCTCCCGATCTGGGTCGTTTCCCTCACGTTGTTGATCGTTTCCGCGGCCCGTCTGGCCTGGCCGCAGAACGGCAGCAACCCGCTGGTCATCGCCACCTGGAACGTGCGCGGCTACCCCGAGAAGCAGCCGGAGGCGCGCGCGTGGTTTCACGAGCGCCTGGCCGCGCTCGGCGCTGATGTGTTGTGCGTGCAGGAAATCGCCAACCGCCGGAAGGTGTCGCAGTTCCTGGCGGCCGAGACCTCGTTCGCGCGGGCGGCGTTCCTCGACTCGCGCGATTCGCAAGACAATGCCATTTTCGCCGCGGCGCAAATGGAACTGGACGACGCGCCCGATCCGACCGGCTTCCAACATCCGGCGCAGCTCGCGTTCGTGGCCCGGCAGGGCTTCGATGCGGTGGTCGTTTCCGTGCATCTGTCATGGAAAGACACGGCGAAACGCGAGCAGGAGAAGAGGCTGCTGCGGTTGCTGGTTGCCGCGGCGCAGCGCCGTGACCCCGACGTGATCGTAGCCGGCGACTTCAACACCACCGAGACGGGCATGGCCGAGCTGGCCGCCGCCACCGGCACCCGGCTCATGGTGCCCGTCGGGCAGAACGGCGTCGGCACCACCCACGCAGGCAACCGCTACGACCATTTTCTGGTCACGCCCGACCTGTCGAATGAAGAGGCGATCGACTGCCGTATCGTCACCTTCTCCGGCGCCGATCTGGCGTTGGCGAAAAAGGTCTCCGACCATCTGCCCGTTGTCGCTCGCTTTAAGACCGACGAGGCCTTTCGCGATCGGCCGTAGCCGCTCTAGCCGCCACCGCGGAATTGGAGTAAAAAACGCCCGACTGTGAGACAAGGACGATGCAGAAGGTACATCGCAATATCGGGCTGGCCGTGGGCATGGTGGCCTCGAATGTCTGGCTGCTTACCGACGGCGACGGCCGCCGATTTCTGATCGACACCGGCCACCGCTTCGAGCGCACGGCGCTGCACCTGGGGCTATGGCGGGCAGGCGTGCGCCGGCGCGGCGATCTGGCCGCGGTGTTGCTCACCCACCGGCACAGCGACCACGCCGGCAACGCGAGTTGGTTGCGGGCGCGCTTCCGCTGCCCGGTGGTCTGCCACGAAAACGACGCTATGACGCTGGCGGGCGCCGCCGAGGCGCCAAGTCTGCAACGCGGCCTCGGCAACCCGATCGACAAGCTATTCTGCCGGCTGGAGGATCACCTGCCCGCCCGCAGCGCGGTAGACGATTCGGTCACCAACGGTCCGTGGAAACATGGCTTTGTAGTCTACCCCGCCTTCGGCCACACCGAGGGTTCGGTGTTGTACTATCATGAGCCGTCGCAGACGCTGTTTTCCGGCGACGCGCTGTTGACCGGCATTCCGCCGATCCGGCTGGTTGAGTCGTTCGGCTTGGCTGTGCCGGCCTACAGCCTCAACGTGCAACAATGCCACCGGCTGACGCTCGATTTCCTGCGCACACCGCCGCCGATCCGCCAGCTTTGTTCCGGACACGGGCCGTTCGTGCACCGCGACACCGCCGCCAAGTTGCAACGGTTCTACGAGCGGGCGAGCCGCTGAATCGTTCCCGACTGGTGTGAAGTTCCCACAAAAAGACGGCTCAGGCTCCGGGTCGTGGATCGATACATTGGAGATGTTGCTTGATTCGCCGCTGCGCACCGGATACATTCCCAAACACAGTCCATACTTGACAGACAGGTGCCACCATGAATCTTGAGATCAAACGCGTCGGTCAAATCGATCACGCCAACATCACATTCGGTGACCTGACTGTGCTCGTGGGGCCACAAGCCACAGGCAAAAGTATCCTATTAGAATTTTTAAAATTGCTGGTTGACACCGGTCAAGTCCAAGAGGAATTCAGAAAGCACGGATTGGACTGGGAAAGAAGGGTCGACAACTTTTTTGATATCTATTTTGGCGAAGGAATGCGCCGGATCTGGCGAGAGGGGGAAAGCGAGATTGTCCTAGATGGAAAACCGGTGGCCATGTCATCATTGGCCAGTAAATCCAAAAAAGATAGAGAAGAGCATCTATTTTTTATCCCAGCCCAAAGGGTACTGACTTTAAGAGACGGATGGCCTAGACCATTTACCGACTACGCGCCAGGAGACCCTTTTACCGTCCGCGAATTCAGCGAACGGCTTCGTCTGTTGATGGAAATAGATTTTCCAAAAAAGCAACAACCGATGGTCTTCCCCCAGACTGGGCGCTTGAAATCGGAAATCCGAAAATTGTTGGAAGAGGCCTTGTTCACAGGTTTCAAGTTGAATGTTGACCGTTCCCGAGCGCAAAAACGTCTAGTGCTCAGCGAAGGCGAACCAGAAAAGCAACTCCCATATATGGTCTGGTCGGCTGGTCAACGAGAATTCGTGCCACTGTTACTCGGTTTATATCGCGCACTTCCTGCAGGTGCAACTTCGCGCAAACCGGAGTTGAACTGGATCGTGATAGAAGAAATAGAAATGGGGTTGCATCCACGAGCTATATCGGTTGTTCTCCTTCTCGTTTTAGACCTATTGGCTCGCGGCTACCGGGTTTGTCTTTCCACCCATTCGCCGCATGTGTTGGAAATGGTCTGGGCCTTGCGTATTTTTGCAGAACACCAGGCAGATTCGTCGGTCTTACTTGGCTTGTTCAACGCCCAAAGAACGCGACCAATGATCGAACTAGCCGAAGAAGTTCTCAAAAAAATCGCGCGTGTGTACTACTTCGACTCGGAATCTGGAAGAACCCGTGATATTTCGGCACTGGACCCGACCTCCGAGGACAAGGACATGTCCCTATGGGGCGGACTGGGCGAATTCAGCAGTCGCGCTTCGGAACTAGTTGCGGAAGTGATCTCGAACAGCCGAATCGCGCGGGGGATTCGGTGAAGTTTAGAGAGGCTGTTGAGGGAACCAAGCAATTTGTGAACGCCTATCAGACGGGACTGCACGCCCTTACAGAAAAACACAAAAATCATCTCACATGTTCCAAGCCCAGAAGAATCACCGGAAGTGTCAACGTCGAGAATGCCCTCAAGCCCCAACACCCCAATGACCCATTGTGGGACTACTGTGTGGGAGTGGCAGAGGACACCAACATAGACCGGATCATTTGGATAGAAATTCATCCGGCGGCAAAAAGCCAGAATATTGGCGACGTCATTAAAAAGCACGAATGGCTGGTCAGGTGGCTGGATGTCGCAGGCGCCCATTTGAACGACATGCACCGCCTTTTCGTTTGGATTCCGTCTGGCGAATCCAGAATTGCGCCGACCGATCCTCGGAGAAAAAAGCTAGCCCTCGCCGGCGTTCAATTGTCTAGGAAAAGGTTCGAAATCTGCTGAAAAGAGGGAGCGCCCCCACCAGGATTCGAACCTGGGCACCCGGATCCGGAGTCCGGTGCTCTATCCCCTGAGCTATGGGGGCATTAAAAAAATGGACCGTAGCAGATTCGAACTGCCGACCTCTGCCTTGCGAAGGCAGCGCTCTTCCAGCTGAGCTAACGGCCCATATGCTAAAAGCCGTGTTTATATAGAGCATTCGGCACGGATTGTAAAGGAGGTTTTTCTCCCCCTCCGGCCTAGCGGAACAACTCCTCCGGGTCGCCCAGGTGATAGCCGAAAATCTGCAGTTGACCTTCCTTGAACGCCGAGGCCACCCCGACGTTTTCGTACGATATCCCGCCTGGCACGGGATACGATGTCTTCCAGAACATGTAGCGGCCGTTCACCCATCCGCCAAGCGTGTCGTCGAACGAGTCGCGCGGGACGCGCCAGTACTGCGTCATGCGGTACGGATGCGGGTAGTTGGAGTGCCCTTCCCAAGGCCGTTCTTCATTCGGCCGGACGGCGAAGACGACGTCGCCGGCGCGATTGCGCCGCAGTTCGGGCAGGTAGAACGGCTGAATCGGCGCGAAGTCGTAACCACGGTAGCGCGGCCACAATTCGCGGGAATCGACGACGCGGTCGCGCAAGAAGGCCTGACGGCAGCGGGTCAGGTTGCCGAACGTCGAACTCAGCACGTTACGCTTGAGCTCAGCGCTGCCGGGCTCGCGATAGGCGAAAAAGGCGACTTCGCGGGGACGGTCGGCCCGAAACGCGACGACGAAATACGGCTGGGCGCCGTTAGGGAATTTCTCGTAGCGAAACACCATGTCCATCACCGCCGCGATGCCGGCCGGTTTGATCGTAGCCACGTGCACAATCCGCGGCAACTCACGGTCGCGCCAATAATTGTAGCGGTTCACAAACTCAGAGGGATACGCGAAGATGCGGATGCCCGGCTGGCGATCGTACGGGCTGGCGTCGAGTTCGCTCTGCCCCACCCGTCCGTCGGTGGTGATCGGCGCGTCGGCCAGGAAGTTGATGAAGTAGAGCTTGCCGTTTTCCTCGAACCCGACGCGAATCAGGCCGCGCGGCCCGCCGTTGCGCCCGAAACCGATCCGTGCCGGCGGAATGCCGACAACGATACCGTTGCGCACGCCCCAGATGGGGGCGTCGGAGTCTTTCTGCGGGGTGATAAAATCGCCGGCGTAGCCGTAGCCGCCGACGGTCGGTTCCACGGCGCCGCTATGTGGTTCGGGCCGGCCGGGACCGGCGGTGGCGCACCCGGCGGCCAACAACAACACCGTCAGCAGCGCCAATGCTCGCAGCGGGATGGCCACGTCCGCCGTCAGATTACTCTTCGACCGGGCAGGCTTCGCCCAGCAGGTCGAGATCATACTCCTTCGCGAAATCCTCGCAGCCGGGAATTTCCGGTATGTCGAGGTCGGACTTGGCTTCGATCTCGAGTTCGAATTTCTTGATCGTCAAGTGCCAGCCGAGCATCTCTTCCACGCCTGGGCAATCGCCGACGTCGTAGCCGGTGAACAGGCCGAGCAGGCACAAGCCGAATTTGTCGAGGAAGGCCCACAGGTCGGCGCCGTTGCCGAAGTCGGCCATGCGATAGATCGCCTTGTAACCGATACCGAAGGTGGCTGCGCTGTTGAGCGCATCGACCAGTGCCGGCACGTTGTCGATGGTCAGGTCGATCTGTTCGCCGGGTTTAACAATAAACGAGCCGTCCTGGTTGTCCGCCTCGGCAAACGGGATGGTGGCGGCATCGTCCCACGCGTCGACCAGTTCGCCGTCGCCCAAATACAGCTTGAATTCGATGGGCACCGCGACCCAGGCGTCGGTGTCGTTGGCCACCGAGAAGTTGACGCCCACACGGGTCACTTCCACCCATTCCTGGAACGTATCGGTGATCTGGTCATTGACGGGGGTGGACAGCGTGCCGGGTTGGAGAATTTCCAGCGACGCCTCTTCCAGGCCCTCTTCCACATCGTCGAGGAAATCGCCGATGAAGCTATCGCTGAGGAAACCGGCGCCGGAGACTTCTTCTTGGATCGAATCGACCAGGCCGTCCATCTTCAGGTCGGTCGGAAACAGCGGCAGATCGAACGGCAGCAGCGGCAGAGCCGCTTCGGCCTTGATTTCGCCGTCTTCCGCCGAAACGCAATCACAGGCAGACAAGGCCAATAGCGCCGAAAAAATGGCCAGAGCTAACAGACAATCACGGGTCCTCATCGTTCCCTCCTTGTGGACTCCCTACGGGATCCTGAGAAACGATAGTCAAAGAGCCGGTCACAAGTCAAACGAGATTCGGCGGGGACACAAATAGTGGGTTGACTGGCGACCGGTTCGGACCTATTTTTTCTCTGCTCGACACGAGGTGGTTTTTTGCGCGGCGGCAAGCCAGGGTCTTGGCCGTTGAGCAACCGCGCATAGAAACGCAAATTGTTTGTAGCTGGGGATTAATCAGGGCATACCAAACAAAGGAGCAACACATGCGCAAGACAATTTTGATCTCTGTACTGATCGTTGTGTTTGCGGTGGGCACCGCGTTCGCCCTCGGCATTCCGGGCATGGGTGGTGGCGGCGGCCTGAAGAAGGAAACCAAGAAGCTGACCCTGGGCCAGGCCAATGCCTCGCTGAAGAAGTTCGAAGGCAACCCGCTGGCCCCGCAGGCGATCGAATACATCACCATCGGTGATGCCGAATTCGATGACATTTCGCTGCGTTTGGCGAAACTGGAGATCGTCTCCGGCTTCGCGACCAAAGTCGTGGCCGATGCCAACACCAAGTTGGATGCCGCCAAGACCAAGGAAGAACTGACTGTGTTGCAGGACAACGTCAACGCCGCCTCCGGCGCCCTGCAGCCGCTGGTTCAGGAATGCACCGCCCTCGCCGCCAAAATGCCGCAGGTGCTGGGCAATCTGAAGTCGAAGCTCACCAGCAACCCGATGCTGGCCGGCGACGTGGCGAAAGTGCTGGATCCGGGCCGCGTGAAGACCATCGGTGAGCACATTTCGAAACTCATCACCGATCTGGCCTCGCTGGTCACCAAGATCAAGGACAAGATCGCGACGTTGGTCTAGTCGATTCAAGCTATTAAACGGCAAGGGGCGGGAACTTTCCCCGCCCCTTTCTGTCTCTTAAATACCGGAAAAACCGCTTGAATTCGGGATCGGTACTGTGCTAAACAAGGCCAACTTTGTGCGAGGCCTCGGGGCGAAGATGTCGAAGTCCATCCGTTGTGTGAAACCGCTTGGTGCGTTGCTGGCGCTAACACTGCTGACCGTGACTCTGGCCGCCTGCAACACAGCTCAGGTGTATTGGGCGGTTTCCAAATTCGCCCGCCACGGCAACGAAGCCCTGGCGGCGACGTACTCGCCTACCGCGGCGCTGACCGCGCGCCTGCCCGAGGAACTGCGGCAGGCGGTGGGCCAACGCAATCACGACCACCTGCTCTTGCAGGCCGCCTACGGCCCGACCAACTACGCGTTCCGGTTCGTCCAGAACCACGTGCCGAATCAGGATCACGAGGCGTTGATGGCTCGGTTGGATGAGATCTATGCCGAAGGCATCGACACCAATTCCTACGACATCGACCACGCCAAAAAGCTGGCGGCGACGCTGGTTGCCACCCAACAGAAACTGGCGGCGCTCCAGAAACAGGACCTCGATATACCGGCCGAAGAAAAGAGTGAGCTACGCACGGCGCTGCTCGAAGCCAACGCGACCGAACTATCGCCGGCAGGCATTGTGACCTTCGCTGCCCAACCGGCGAACGCTACGCGCTTCCCCAAATTGCACAGCCAGATTAGTGAACTGGCGAAGCTGGCGGCGCAGCGCGACCAAGCCGAAACCGAACTCGAACTGCTCGACGCGGCGAACTTCTTCCGCCTGACGGCCGAAATGGGCGTGCCGCAAAACGAGCTGGTGCCCACCTGGGAAGCCAGCAAGGGCAACATGGCCGCCACGTTGAAGCAGTTGACACCGACCATTCTCCATTACCGCCAGCTTGTCGACGAATTGGCGCGCTACCGCCAACTCGCCCAACAGAAACAAATTCTGCTCGACAAAGGCAAATCGGCGCGCGAGGGCAGCAGCGGCGAATTCGTTCGGCAAATCCAGGAACACCTGAAGCTTACCGGTTACTGGAAAGGCCCACTCAACGGCGTGTTCGACGCGGCTCTAAAAGAAGCGGTGACGATCTACCAAACCAATCACCAGCTTGCCGCAACCGGCACGGTCGGCGCGGAGACGATCGGGGCGTTCAACGTGCCCTTCAGCACACGGGTGAAACGTATCAAGGTCGGCCTCCACCAATTGCGTAGATCGAAAAGCCGCGGCGTGCCCTTCTTCGTCTGGGTGAACGTCGGCGCGCAGTTGCTCGAGGTCTTCGATCAAAACGGCTCGATTGTAACGCGCAGGCACAAGGTCATCGTCGGCCAGCGCGTGGTCAAAAACAATACGCCCGAAGTATCGGCCATGATCAAGTCGGTGGTTTTCTACCCACCGTGGAACGTACCGCAGCGCATCATCCGCGAGGAGATGTTGCCCGAATTCCAGGCCAACCCCAACTACTTCGCCGAACGCGGTTACCGCTTCACCGTGTCCGGTTCGGGCGAAACCGCGCGCGTGACCTCGGTCACCCAGCCACCAGGTCCCGGCAATGCGCTGGGTGTGGTGAAGATCCTTTTCCCCAACCCCTTCGACGTCTATCTGCACGATACGCCGAAAAAGTTCTTGTTTGCCCAGACCGTTCGTACCTTCAGCCACGGTTGTATGCGGCTACAGAACGCAGTAGACCTGGCCCAGTACTTGTTGGAACACGACGGGGCGCCGGAAGCCTCCAAGGTTGAGGAAATCCTCAAAAAACGCCAATCGTTGGAGATTCCACTCAAGACCCAGGTGCCGGTATTTGTCGAATACACAACCACCAGCGCCGACCAGAATGGCCTGGCGACCTTTTATCTGGACATCTATGGCCGGGAAACCGAACTATTAAGCCAGGTCAGCCCCTTCTAATTGATTCAGTTTCTTTGATATGCCAGCAATAACTACATAATCATACAAGCTTTTATTTTTGTTGACATTCCCTTTCGCCCCTCTATAATCCAATTCAGTTAGACGTTGGTTTGCTTTTCACTTTTAACGTTTTGGTTCGCTAGTTCGTCTCAAGGTGGTGTAAAGAGTCTCGAAAACCAAAACCTGTGAGGGAGAATGAGAAGCAGACTCCAACGTCGATTACTACTACCGTTCCTGCTCCTCGCCACATTCCTGACTCTGTCCATAGTGGACAACGCCTATGCGCTCGTTCCCGGCCCGACCGAGGTCGATGATGCTCCCCCCCCGCCGGCTGATGCCGGCGAACCGGTGGTAGTCGACCTGGCGGCGTCCCCCGACGCCTTGGGGTCGATGGGCGTTCCGGTCGACCTGGGCCATGAATTCACCCTGGCGCCCTCGGCGGGCATTACCCTGCCCGCTTGGTCGACCATGGGGCCGGAATACTACTCTCAGTGTCTGTCGATCGGCATGCCGAATCACGGTGCGCTGCGAAACGGCGTGTTGTTCCCGCGCGACAACCCGTACTACACCGGTTTTCGCCCGAGCAATCAGTACGGCACGCCGGAAACCATCGACGCGCTGCTGTATGCCGCCCGGCGGGTAAATGATCGGTTTGGCCGGTCGCACGCGTTGGTCTTGGGTGACATCAGTTCGCAGTACGGCGGCCCTCTGAGCCGGCATAAGTCGCACCAGGCCGGCCGTGACGTGGATGTGGGTTTCTATTTTCTTGACGGCAACCCCGGCTACTTGCAGTACGGCAACGCCGGCAACCTCGACATCCCGCGCACCTGGGCCTACATCGAGGCGTTGATTGAAACTGGCTCGGCGCAGATGATTCTGGTCGACTGGTCGATTCAGGAAATCCTCTACAACTACGTGAAATACCGCCTGGCGGCACCGGAGAGCTACCTCTCCGAGGTGTTCCAGTATCCGAACCGCGGCGGGCGGTCAGGCATCATCCGGCATGCTCGTGGCCACGCCAACCACTTGCACATTCGCTTCTACAGCCCGGTGTCGGTCGCCAACGCGATCCGGGCTCGTTACACCAGCACCGACCTGGCCATTTTGCAGCAGTCGACCTACGAACGAATGGCCAGCCGCGCAGTAGAACGTCCGGAATCGCAATCGATCCGCACTTCGGGCGAGCGCCGGCAGTACCGGACGGTACCGGCGAACAGCCGCCGCATCAGCCACACCGTCCGTAACGGCGACAGTCTTTGGACAATCGCCAAACGTTACGGTGTGACGGTCAGCGAATTGCGGCAGTGGAACGGCCTGGGTTCCAACTCGCGCCTGCGGGTCGGCCAGAAACTGGTCATCTACGGCAAGAAAAAGAACCAGGCTTTGTAGTCACGAAACGTCTTGTCAAACCGTCGCCAACGCGCTAAGGGTTGACCATGCGTCGGCGACAGTTTTCTTTGGCCATTGGTGTATTGCTGCTTGTCCTCATGCTGGCCGGCAGCGGCTGGGCCCGGCGCGGACACCGCCACCCCCAACGAAGCCATCGACCTCGCCCGATCGCCCTCCCCGCCGGTCCCTTGCTCTACCCGCTGCAAGAACAGCAGGCGGTTTCCGGTAACTTCGGCCAATACCGGCACGATCACCCGCACGGTGGCGTGGATCTATGGACCTTCTTGCGTATTGGCACACCCGTCGTCGCCACGGACAACGGCGCGGTGTATCTCATCAAGGTTTCATCCAACGGCTATGGCCGCGCGATTTACCAGCGCCTGAACGACGGCCGGACGGCTGTGTACGGCCACCTGTCGGGATTCGCACCCAAGCTCGACGGGCCGGTGCGCGAGGCGCAGCAAGCCGCCGGCTCTTATGCGGTGCATGTCGATCTCGAACGCCGACCGATCACCGTCACGCGCGGCGAGGTGCTTGGCTACGCCGGCGATACCGGCACCGACGTGCCGCACCTCCACTTCGAGGTACGCGACATCAACGGCAATGCCGTCAACCCGATGCTGGCCGGATTGGTGGTTACCGACACCCGCCCGCCGGTTCTGGCCGCACTCCATCTCGAAGCACTTACGCCCGATGCCTGGGTCGATGGCGGCAAGGCCGACGGTTACCTCCCGTTCCAGCGGCAAGCCGACGGCTCCTACACCGCCCGCATGGTGACTGTTTCCGGCGGCGTCGGCCTGAGCGCCTGGGCCTACGACACCATCGACAGCACGACGCGCCGGCTGGCACCCTATGAACTGACCCTGTTGGTCGATGGCCAAGAGCGTTTCCGACATCGTTTCGCCCGCTTCAACTATGCCGATAAGCTGATTAGCCGACTAAGCTATCACCGCGGCCTGATGCTCGCACGAGGCGAGCCTTTCATCCGCCTCTACCAGCTTTTCGAACGCACCGTCCTGCACGACGGCGATGGTACGGGTAGTCTGAACGCATTGCCGCCGGGCGATCACACCGTCCGCGTGCTGGTAGCCGACGAGCACGGCAACCACGCCGAAGGACGCCTCACCCTGAGGGTGCAAACGCCGCCGCTGGTCAACCGCGTCGAATTCGCCGCTGCGGGCAACGAGACCACGGCTGCGATTCGCCTGAGTGGAGCGCGTCAGGTGGCGATGCAGATGCGTGCGCCGGGCGGCGCCTGGCTTGCCCCGTCTCCCACACAAGATGGCGATCGCTATGCCATTCGGACCGCCGGCCCGCCGCAGCCCGGCACCGAATTCAACGTGCAGTTGGTCGATGAAGCGGGCCGCGCGCGCAACCTGCTCTACCGCCTGGCCGACATGCGCCAGCCGCCACGTTCGGTGGAGGTGCTGCAAGCGGTTCGGCCGACCTGGCGGCGCGACCACTTGGTGGTGCAAGCGACCGGTGGCCTAGTCGAAGGCGCTTGGCCCATAGTGTCCGCCAAACTGGGAGAAATCGATGTCCCCTGCTCCGCTTTCTGGTATGACGCCGACCGAAACGAAACAACCGCCGTGCTGGGTCTGCCAGCGAGTTCGGGCGGAACGTTGCGCCTGCGTTTTCTCTGGGCGTCAACCGATGGCACGGCCGTGGAGCAGGTGCTGACATTCGCCTACCAAATGGCTACCGCCGGCGGGCGTGTACGCAGCGACGACGGCCTGGCCGCCGTCGAGTTCCCCGGCCGGACGTTGTACCACCCCGAGCCATTACAGATTTCCAGTTGTTCGCCGTCGACCCCCAAATGGCTGGCGCCTGTTGGCCTGGCCTATCGGGTTGGCGGTTGCGATGACCCATTGCGGGAGAAGGTCAACATCGCTCTGACTCCGCCGCCAGGCGCCGAAACGGCGGGGATCGGTGTCTATCTGTACGACCGGGGCACCTGGTGGTTCCTCAACGAAGGCACGACCGCCCAGCTTGGTTTCTTCGGCACCTTCGCACTCAAGCGCGACATTTCACCGCCGGCCGTTGGGGCTCTGCATGTAGGCCGCGGAACCAAGCCGCGGTTCAAAATCGTGGTCAGCGACCTGGGCAGCGGCTTGGCCGAGGCCGGCATTGCAGTTGAACTCGACGGCCAATCGCAGATGTGCGAGTACATGCCGCTGAAGAACCAGGTCGTTTTTCAACCCGCCGCCCCCCTGTCCCCCGGTGCGCATACCGTATCGGTGAGGCTGACCGATCGAGCAGGCAACACGACCAAACGCCGCCTGACGGCGCAAGTCCGTCCTCACTAGCAACCAGATTTCAGTACAAACGGATTAGCGGTGCCGCCTTTTCTTGGCACGGCCGCGGCTTTGGCTGCTGCCGCCGCTCTTGGGAATCTTGAGAATCGTCCCGGGACGAAGCACGGAAGCCCGCGCCGCCGGGTTGTACTTTTTGAGCACCGCGACCGTAGTCCCGTGGCGACGGGCGATGCCCCCGAGCGTGTCGCCGCGTTTGACTTTGTAGTAGACCATCCGGCCGCCACCACCCCCGCCGCTGCTGCGAGGCTGCACCGGCCGGGACAGGCTGGCGATCTGCTGCGGTTGCAAGTAAAGGTCGGCGGGGTTCAGTTCGGCCACGTTTTTCGCGATTTCTTCGTAGCGCTCTGCCGGCACGTTGATTAGGTAGTGCGACACGTTGGGCGGAGTGTAAGAACCGAGCAGTTCGGGATTGAGCGCTTTGAGCTCCTCGTAGCTCATGTTGACCAGTTCCGCGAAGCGCTTCAGTTCCACCACGCCCTGCAGGTCGATCTGTTTGAGCACCAACGGCTTTTCGGGCACCAGATACATGCCGAAGGTTTCCGGGTCGCGGGCAATCAACACCGATGCGAAGTACTTGGGTACGTAGGCCTTGGTTTCAGCCGGCAGGTTAAGACGCCAGTAATCACGGTGTCCGGCGTTGGAAATGGCGTTGTTCACGCAACCGGAACCGCAGTTGTAGGCGGCCAGGGCCAGCGCCCAGTCGCCGTAGTCGCCGTATAGGTCCTTCAACAGACGAGCAGCCGCCCGGCTAGCTTTATACGGATCGCGGCGTTCGTCGACCCATTCGTTGATCGTCAAGCCGTAGCGCGAGCCGGTATCCCGGATGAACTGCCAGATACCGACCGCCGCGGCCGGACTATAGGCGTATGACGAATAGCCGCTTTCGATCAACGGCAGATAAGCCAGATCGTCGGGCAATCCTTCGTCTTTGAGGATCTGCCGGATCATGGGCAGGTAACGGGTCGACCGCGAAAGGTACTGTTGCATGGTTTCACGGGCGTTGATCGAGTAATAGCGCACCCAGCGCTCGACTTCGGGGTTGAAGTCGATGCCGATCAGCTTGCGCTTGATCACCACCGGGGCAAAGCGGCCGGTCAGTCTCCCCAGGCGCACCTGGGCCAGACAGACCTCGTAATACAGCGAATCGAGCTTGCGGGTCGTTTCCGGGTCGAGTTCGCGGTTATAGGGGCGCAGCAACAGGCGCATGATGGTGTGGTATACTTCCAGCGCCTCTTCGAACTTTTCAGCTTGGGTCAGTTCAACCCCGCGAATGAACATCTGCTGGGTTTTCTCGTACAATTCCGCGGGGGTGCCGGTCCAGGGGGCGGCGGTGGAGGCCAGATCGGGAGGGTTGGTTACAACCGGCGGCTCGGTTCGCCGGCGCGCCGGAGTGGGGGTTGCCTGAGACGGTTGGACTTGTTCTTCTTCTTGATCCTCTTCCTCCTGCTGGGGCGGCGCCGTACGAATCATACTGCAGCCAACGAAAACGGAAGCCACCAAAAACAGCAGCAGTAAGACGTGCCAACGCGTCATAACACCTCCGCGGTATCCCAACCGTCCACACCTTATAAAGGAAACAACATCGAAAGGCAAACGCGGAAAAAAGAAGAAAGAAATGGGCGGTACTGGATTCGAACCAGCGACTTCCACCGTGTGAGGATGGCACTCTACCGCTGAGTTAACCGCCCATACTGTCAAAAAAGCCGGATTTGTATACAACAAACCGGCATAAAGCGCAAGCGGAAATCACCCCCTTTAACCAGTAGGTTTGCGGTACCAAATCCCCGCCGCGGCCGAGGCGGCCTTGAGCCAGATCCAAAAGACACAAACCGCCGTCAGCCCCACGGTGGGCATCAGAATCACCCCCACCGTGAGAGCGCCGATCAGGGCGGCGGCATGGTCAACGGCGTCCACCCAACCGGCCCGACGCATGATGGGCAACCCTTCCTTCGCCAAGACCGCAGCCGCCGCCGGAAAAGCCACCCCGGCACAAGCCGCGGACAGGGCAACCAGCCCGATGAGAGCAGCTTCGGCCGCCGTACCAGCTCCGCCCGGCATGGCGGTCAGAAAGGACAGGAACAGGCCCCCGGAACCCGCCAGGGCCACATCCCCCGCCAACAAGACCCCACGTCCTTGCCAACCCCGCCGGATGGCCTCGGCGGTCAGGATTCCACCTACCGCCAGTCCGCCCATATAGGCCGCCACCAACAGCGCCACTTTGGCATACATCTGCCCGAAGAACGATTGGTAGCTCAAGGCCGCCAGGATCGTCACCACCATGCCGACGAAACCGCTAGTAGCCACGCTGACCAGCGCAAGGCGCCCGGCAACTCCGCCGGTCGATCTATCTGTTCCCGCCAGAACAACCCCGCCCATCGCAATTATCGCCAACAACCACCAAATCCAACGGGGCGCCTGGGTCACGGTGCGCAGCAACCCGGCCAGTCCCCCGCCCGCAAACTGGTCCCACACCCGCAAGAAGGCCAGGTACGAAGCTGGTTGCAGATCATGGTTTGGTTGTCCCGGAGAGGTTTCCAGCAATCGCCGGAATTGGGCGATTCGTTCGGGGAAAATCCACTGGTCAACCAAAGCCGGTGGCAACGACGGCGACTCTCCGAAAGCCCGCAGATAGCGCGCCTTCATCGCCGAGGCAGAGGAGTCACCCAAGCCCAATTCGTCTGAGGCAAAAAGGTGAATCCGCTCGCCCGGTAAAGCCAGCACACGAGGAAAGACCGCCCGGACAGTGTGGTAGACCGAGGACACATACGGCCCGATCTGTTCGCCCATTACATTGTCGGCGCCGGTCAGCGACATGGCCAACACGCCACCGGGAGTCAAGAGCCGGCGCACATCGCGCAGAAACTCCATGGTATACAGGCGGTTAATTTGTGCGGTCGATGGATCCGGTGCCACCACTACCGCCAGGTCGTACAGTTCGCGGGTTTCCCGGGCAAAATGGCGTACGTCGTCCGGAATGATCCGCAGGCGGCGATCGTTCAACCGAGCTCGTTCGGCCGGCGGCAGCAAGGCCAGCAGATGGCGGGTCAGATCACCGTCCAATTGCACAAGGTCTACCCGCTCCACCGCCGGGCAAGCCAGCACGGCATCCGCCAGGCCGGTCAATCCGCCGCCGAATAGCACCACCCGTCGGGGGGAACCCGGCTGGGACAGCAATAAGGCCGCCTCGAGGTGGTAGAACACCGGATCGGGAAAGCTGTCTTCATACGAACCGTTGGCAAAAACCTGCACCTGCTCCCCTTCCCGCGCAAACAACACACTTTGGTAGCGCGTGTGCAGGGAATACAAAAACCGTCGTGGCGTATGGGGGCTCTCCACCTGCCGGCGGTCGAGCTCGCGGTCAAGGCTGACATCGATTTGCAGAATCAGCAGGAAAAGACAGAGTACGGCGGCAATGGCGCCGGCCCACCGGCTGGGCCAGCCAGGACTAGCCAGCCAAGCGCCAAGCAATAAAACCACAGCAGCCACCAACCCGGAACCGACGGCGGTGACATGGGTCGCCAGCCAGAAGCTGAAGGTAAGTCCGCCCAGCAAACCGCCCAGGGCTTCCCAGACGAACAGGCGGCCGACAGCGGAGGCGCTGTCGGTAGCGGCACCGGCAAACCGGGGAAAGGCTTCGCCGATCCACCACGCCGGCGGCAGCGCGAAGGCGCCGAACAGCAAGACCGTCCACCAGCCCGGCACGACCCCTACAGAAGCAAACGGAGTCAGCCAATACTTCATATTGACCAGCATGGCGACCGGCAGAAAAGCGCCACCGAGCAGAAAGACGGGAGTCCTCCAGCCACCTAACGGGCGAGCTTTCGGCCGGGCGGCGACGCCCGCGCCCAGGGCGATGCCGAAGAACCACCAGCCGAAGAACAGACCAACCGCCAATTCGTTGCCGTGCAGGCTAACCACGTATTGCCGCAGCAAGGCGGTTTGGGTGATCAATGCGTACCCGCCCATGGCAAAGTAAAGCCACGGCAAGCGCGCGCCGCTGGAGGGAGCCGCAGGCTTGGTCATAGATTCATGCTAACGGCCAAGGCAGGTAAAAAAAAGGGGCGACCGAAGCCGCCCCGGGGATATTTGTTCGCTGACGTTACGGCTGCAGGCTCGTGCCGCCCGTCGCGCGCAGATCGCCGAAGTTCAGTTCGACAATCGTTTCGTACGGGTTGACCCAGCCATAGATCGTGTTGCCGGCGACGTAGCCAAGAGTCCAGCCTTCCTGTTCGCCGTCCGCCCAGTTCCAGGTGTAGACGAGCAGGTAGAACCAGTCTTCGTCCACGTTGTCATTCGTGGAAGCATCGTACATGCCCGAGCCGTACGGAATGACCGAGCCGGTATCCGGATCCAAATCGAAGATCGCGGGATACAACTGGCTCTGCATCGAGCTGGCATCCGACGAGATTTGGATGAACTTGTTGGAAACCAGCGGCATGTAGGGCAACGGAATCGTGTAGTCTTCCTTGGACGGGTATTCCAGGTCGCGATAGCCCGGCAGAGCCATCCACGCGCCTGTATCCGCGTTCTGGGCGATGACGCCGATTTTCAACGGACGCCAGTTTGGATCGTTTTCCGTGTTGGTCAACAGCTTCGCATAGGTCGGGCTGGCCGCGAACGACGCGCTGACCTTGGCGCGGAGCAACAACGGAATGTTTTCGACATAGTCGCACATCGGGCCGGTGCTGCTTTCATCCGGCACATCATCCACGCAGGAGTCGAGGCTGACGCAACCGTTGATACCGGCTTCGGCCTTCTTGTAACAGGTGAACAGGCCACGCCAGAAGGCGTCGGCGCTGTTGGCCTTGCAGGCCGCCAGAGCTTCGTCCGCGGACGAATAGCCGCGCACGCTGTTGCGGGCCATGTTGTAAATGTAGTCGATCCAGTATTCGCAGGAGTCGTAGCAACCGGTGTATTCCGGATTGACCTGGTAGATTGGTTCGTACGGCACGTGGATGCGGGTGTTCTCGAAGTCACCGCGCATGAACGGCTGATCTTCGTTGTCACCGTACGGGGCGACCGGGTAGATGTTCCAACCCTCGTCACCGTAGAAGGTAAAGAGGCCGGAACTCATCGGCTGGTCGATGTAGAACGCCATCGCCTGGAGGTCGTCGGTCTCATCCCACTTCGTGCCACGGGTGTCGTGCGTTGTGGTGAAGATGAGTTTGTTGACCGCATCCCAGTTCAGATCGTAGAACTTGTCGGTACCGGTGAAGGTCCAGATATAGGCCTGTACGATCGCAACGTCGAACTGCATCAGTTCATACAGGAAACGGTTCGGAAGCATCTTGACCGAACGAACATCCACGAAGCCGCGGCCGACATTTAGGATGTCGAGGCCACGGTCGTAGATTTCGAACATCTCGAAGCCCAGGCGGAAACCGCCCAGTTCGCCGGACACTTCTTCGTTCTGGCCGCCCGAGCTGAACTTGCCGGTGACATCGTCGCCGACGTTTCCGCAGCCCGCGTCGACCAAATGCGCGGTGAATTCATAGTCACCAGAGGCGACTGGAGTGTCCACCGTAAAGCCGATATAGGCTTTGTCTTCAAAGCTGGACCGGCCTAGGCTACCCGGAACACTGAGGGTCTTCTCGCCGTTGCCGAAGTTGACAACGAGCTTACCGCCGCCGAAGTCGCTTTCGGGGTCGGTGTATTCGAAGTACACTGCCAACTGTTCGCCGTCGGACAAGGTGTAGCCTTCACCTACGCGATAGACGTTGTTACCACGACGGACAACGTAGATGACGTCGGTGATAATCGGGCCGTACTGGCCAGAGCAACCGAACACGTCGGGCAGGTTCTCTTCCCAGCACGTTTTCTGGCAAGCGGTAAAGCCCTGGCAACCTTCATCGCGGCAGTTGTCGGCGCACTTGAAGTAGCGCAGGGTCTTCGGATCTGCCGAGAACTGATACAGTGTCCGTTTGCAATCGGCCACCGACCAGTTGCTGCCGAACAACCCGCACTCATCTTCGAAGTTGCACAGTTTTTCCCACTTGTCGCAGTCTTCAGCTTCTTCGCCGATCGCGGCCGGCGTGATGTCCGCGCCGTCTTCGGCTTCGTCGCCTTCCTCAGCCGGGTGGGGTTCACCCGCCGAACTGGCGCCCGCACGACCCGGATCCACGACACCGGCCGACACGAGATACATGTCGAAAACCTGTCTTTGGCCGGTCATCGCCGCTTCCAATTCCTCGTCGTTGACGCGGTCGTTGTAAACCAGGTAGTTCGGTTCATCGACGTAGTCGCCTTTGCGATAGCCGACAACCTGGTCGATCTTGATCCAACTGGTCAAGCTCTCCAGCGGAATTTCGTAGTCCTGGTAGCCTGGCCAGAACCGCGACATGGCGATCGGCAGAGCGCCATCCGCGAAACCGTCCACGGGGCTGAACGACAGAGCCACGATACCGCCCGAAGGTTTGTCGATCTGATAGAAGTGGTCCGATTCACCGTCCTGGTCATAGTCGGCATAGAAGCCGCGGCGGCCGGTTTCGGTGCCGGTTTCACTCAGTTCTCGAACGGGGCCCACATCGTCGACGTGCATCTTGAAGGTGCCGTAGCCGCGAGTCGGGAGCTGTGCCCCTTCCTCTTTGCCCTCAAGTTCACAGCCGGCCAGCAACAGGCCCGCGCCGAGCAGGATAGCCATCAGCAGGATGACCATCGAGCCTTTGAGATTCATTCTGTTCTCCTTCATTGCTCGCGTCCTTTCCCGGCTCAGCGGTCGTCGAAACCGGTACCCAGACCAATGTAGAACCGCAACGGCACGCCGAGCGGCGGATCATCATTGTCCGGGTCCTGGAAGCCGTGCGCGACCTTGATGAAGCTGTCAAACGAGTTGTTGAACAGGTACATGGTCATGCGGAGTTCGATACCCGCGTCGGTCAGCAGGTCGTCTTCACTGAAGTAGCCGTCGGCATTCTTGTCGAGCATCTTGTTGAGGTTCCACATGTCGCGCTTATGCTGCACGTGAGCCCACAGGTTGCCGACGTCACCGAAAACGGCGCCGTACAGTTTGTCGAAGTAGAAGGCCCACAGGCCGACGTTGATTTCCCGCAGGATCGGGAAACGGTAATCAAGGCCGGCGATAGCCATCGTTTCGCCTTCGAGACTGTAGCTGTCGTAGCCCAGGAAGGCGCCGTTGTCGGAATAGGCGCCCAGAGCGCTGACGTACATGCCGCCCGAGTGGAAGCGGTCGTAGAAGTTCACGCGGCCGTAGCTGTTGCCCCAACCATAGCCTTCCGGCACGGTCGAGTGCGTTATGCCGCCCATGAACTTCAGAACCAAGGTGTGGTTCTGGCGCTTCCATCGTTCGAAGTTCAGCTTCGACCAGTCGAAGCCGCCCAACGTGTCGTTGATCGGCGTCAGATCCCAGAAGGGGAACGGCAGGTAGTTGCGATAGGTGACCATGGCCTGCCAGTAGCCGTAGTCCGGAAGCATATAATTTTCATCCGGATACTGCCGGGCTTCAGTCTCGTCCATCACCGATGCGTCATTGTAGAAGTCCGCCAGGTCGGTGCCCATGGGCGCGCCGGTGAACGGCTCGTGCAGCTTCGGCGAAGCGTAGCTGAAGGTGAAGTTGAAGAGCGAGCCGCCGCGCGGGTTGATGTCGCCATCCACCGCCGAACGGCCGACCGAGTCGCGGTCCAACGAGAAGTTGAGGGCGCGACCGGTGATCTGGCGCGAACGCATTGACGGCTGCTCCACCCGGATGTCCTGATAGCTGTAGTACAGCGACAGATTGTTGTTGCCGAACAGCATGTACCGGACACCGATGAAGTAGAAGCTCGCGTCGAACTGCGCCTTCACATCGAAGTTGAAGAACTCGAAGCTGCTCGAGTAGGTGGGGAAGATCCGGTGCAACGACAGGAAGATCGTGACCGGAGTCATGTAGTTCTCGTAGAACATCGAGTAGCGGCTTTCTTCGCCCAGCGTCACATAACCCAGCACGAAGTTGCGCTCTACCGCGTCAACCATCAGGGTCTGCGCACCGATGCTCAAACGGGAGTCTTCGTAGTTGACGATCGGGATCCACACCCAGGTACCCGAGTGGTTGTACAGAATGGGGAACAAGCCGGCAAAGCCGTCGTAGATCGAGTAGTCCTGACCGACGATTTCCGGCAGCGGCTCGACCGCCGATAGGTTGGCGCGAACCTCTTCGTCCGTCGCGATGAACTCGAAATCCTCAACCGGTCGATTCAACCACTGCTCTTTCGTGATTTCGTACGGACGATAGCCCCAGCTGGTGAAGTAGCTGTAGGTGATGCTGCTGCGATCCGGCGAAGGCCACGGCTGGAACGCGCCGGTCGTGACGTTCGTGATCTGGATCATTTTGTGCGTGTTGATGTCAACCGTGTACAGGTTGAAGATACCGTTGCGGTCGCTGGAGATCAGCACCGTGTTGTTGTCCATCCACGACGGGTCGCGGTTGTCGTGGCTGTCGTAAGTGACCGGCCGCAGGTTCGAACCGTCGGCGTTGATCACCCACACGTTCTGCTGCTTCTTGCGCCACATCAGGAAGGCGATCTTCGTGCCGTCGGGGCTCCACACCGGGTGGCCGATCTGGGTTTCGTCGGCGTAGTCGATCAACAGATAGTGGCCGTTGATTTTCGGATACCGCATCACGGCCAGCTTGCGCTGTCCGTCGACGTTGGTGATGAAGGCGATCTTGGTGCCGTCCGGGCTCCAATCGGCCTCCATCGCGCGGGCGCGGAAGGTGATCTGTTCGCTCGACTTCTTTTCGACGTCGTAGACGTACAGGTCATTGTAGCCGTTGCCGTACCAAGGATCGGTTACGATCGACGAATAGAGGATCTTCTTGCCGTCGTTACTCCAGCAATAGCCGGTCGAGGCAAAGCCCACGATCTTGAGGGCCTTGGAGATCTTGGTGTCGTTCAGGACCTGGGGGTCCGGCTTCATGTTCTTCAGGTAGAGCGACGCGCCGCGGCGCTGCGCCGTGCCGTGCGACGAGAGCAAGCTGAGGTACTTGCCGTCGGGGCTGTAGCGCACGAACGCGTTGGTGATACCGATGGCCCATCGGTCATTCGCGCTCATTTCGTTTTCGGGCACCGCCGGATCGGTTTCAAACAAGCGCAGGAAATTGCCGCGCACTTCTTTGCCGCCAGAGACGGCCAGCACTTCGGCAATCTGCTTGTTGTACTTGGCGGTGACGTAGGCTTTCCACTGGTTGTAGATCTGTTCGCGATCCACGCCCAGTTCGTTGCTGAGGGCGCGATGGTAGGTCGGATAGGCGCCGATACCGGTTTCATGCCAAACACGACCCGGTGCATCCAGACCCCAGCTTTCGCCCATCCAGGACGTCATCGAGAAGCCCTGGTTGTAAACCATTTCCGCCTGGAGACTGTTCTTGTCGTAGATGACGTCCATCTCATCCATGGTCAACAAGTGGTCGTCTATCACGGCCGCGCGCACCAGCATTTCGCGGTGCGTGTCGTACAGGTCGGCGCCCATGGTCTGCGACGAGAACTGCGAAGCGCCTTCCACCAACCAGGTCGGCATGTTCTCGGTGCCGTAGAAGATGCCGGCGCCGAGGTCGAAATTGTATTTGCGCGTGGAGCGCGAGCCACCGACGATCACGCCGATCAGGTTTTCGCGCAAAGCGGCGCCTGCTTTCAAGGAGATGATGTGGCCCAGCTCGTGGCTGAACACGTCGGCGATCCAGTCCGTACGGCCGCGGTCGAAGTCATACAAGTGGCTGGCCCAAATGGTGATCCAGTTGAACTGCGGAGCCGCGAAGCCATTGGCGTAGTCTTCCGTGTCCAGGATGACCACGTTGATCTTGTCCTTCAACTCGAAGTTCCAAAGCTTCGCATCGTGTTCGTAGATGTCTTCCGCGACGGCCAACAGGGAGCGCGCGGTGAACTTCACTTCGGGATACCAGTAAATCGTGAAGTGTTCGGTCTCGGTGTACTTCCAGTCGATCTCCCAGTGGTTGGTGCCTTCGTCCCAGAGCAGGAACGTGGCTTGCGCGTCATGTGGCGTAAAGGCCACGAGCGCGCCCGCAACCAAGAAGAGGACCAGCGCCAGAGAGAGCTTCGGCATGGCTTTCCTCATCAGTCTGTCTAGTCGAGTAATCCGGTTCATCATGCCACCCCCCTTCTCTACTGCCACCGCTTGGTGATCCCGATGGAGTAGGTAATGCCGACACCATCGTAGGATTCAAGCTCGATTGGCGGGAGGAACATGGAACGGGAATAAACCAGGAACGAATTCTGGCCCATGACCGGGATATCCATAGCGAGCCACAGATCGCCGGAGCCATGAGTGAACGACAGCTTCGGACGAACATTCAGGGCCATCCCCGGCACGTCGTCCATCGTCTGTTCGTTGTCCAGGTTGTCGATGATCGTGGTCTTCGTAACACGCTGCATATAGTTCACGTCGCCGATGATCGCGAACGTGTCCCAAATCGGCTGCAGCGCCGGCATCTGGAAGGCCATCTGGAAATTGCCCAGCACTTCGTCGGCCAGGTCGATCTTGCCCGGCGAGTACTTGGTGTCGGCCGGCATACGGAAGTTGTAGCCAGCGCGCGCCGTGAAGGCGAATTTCCAAGCCTGCTGCTTGATCGCCAAACCACCGTACCAATCGGTGTTGCCCGTGGTCAAGTAGTTGCGGATATGGCCGGTGCGACGCGGGTTGTCATTGCCGGTGGGGAGCTTCAGGCGGAATTCACCGATGAAGCTCGTCGTCGGATCGAGGCGGCGGAAAAACTGATAAGCCGTCCAAATCGTCAGATCGCCCAGCTGCGGCAACTGAGCTTCCCACAGCTGCCACGGATCGGAGTGGTCGAAGAAATCCACCACCGCTTCTTCCGCCAGTATGCCGTAGGTGTTGTTGCGGCCCAACCGGTAGTTGTTGCTCTCCGGGAAGACCATCGTCTTTTTATAGACGAATGGCCAGTTTACGGAGCACGACCAGTTGTCCGACAATCCCATGCCCAGGAACAGATTGAAGGTTTGCTTCTTCGTCTTGAAGCTGCCTTCGATCAGTTCGCCGTCTTCATTCCAATAGTCGTTGACGTACCGGTAGTCGAACGAGAAACCGAATTCCGTCACACGTTTGGAATACACAAGGGGACGCGCCACATATTCGGAGGGGTATTCCCAACCGACGTTGAGGCGGTGATGAATGGACGCATCACCCCAAGGATCACTGTCTTCTCCCTCTTCGCTGCCCTCCGCTGCCAACGCGACCATCGGCAGACCGAGAGCCAGGACAAAGACGAAGAGACAGCCCAAAAGTAGGACTCTTCGCTTCATCGACCCTTTCCTTTCGAAAAATGATAGCGGGCGATCATTCGCGCCTTTTTACTTGCTTTGGTTTGGCGTGTCAACTATTGATATACCTTTGATGCACCTATTTTGCCCCACCCCGGTCCGTCGGATCCTTACCCCCTCCACCGTCGTACTCGGCCACGTAGGATTCCAATCGCGAAACCTCATGGGGTGACCCGATGTACAAAGGGGTCCGGGCATGGAGGGTGGCGGGAACCACATCACGTATCGGCCCACGGCCATTGCTCGCCGCGCCTCCAGCCTGTTCCACCAAATAGGCCAGCGGCGCCGCCTCATAAACCAGTCGCAACTTCCCTTCCGGCTTCGCGCGGTCGGGCGGATACATGAAGATTCCGCCGTAGAGCAGCGTCCGGTGGAAGTCGGCAACCAGTGAACCGATATACCGCAGGCTGTAGGGCCGTTTCTCGGGCCCGTCTGACTCCTTAAGATAATTAACAAACTGCTTCGAGCTTTCCGGCCAGGTGGCCAGATTGCCTTCGTTGACGCTGTAATACGAACCCTGGGTTGGAATCTTGATGTATGGGTGTGACAGCAGGAACTCGCCGGCGGTCGGGTCGTAGGTAAAACCGTGAACACCATCGCCGGTGGAAAAGACCATCATCGTCGAACTGCCGTACAGAATGTAGCCGGCCGCCACCTGCTCGCGGCCCGGCCGCAAAAGATCGTCCGCCGTGCCCGGCCCAAAAGGCGTGCGCCGGCGGTAGATCGAGAAAATGCTGCCGATCGACACATTGACGTCAATGTTGGATGAGCCGTCCAGTGGGTCGAACGCAATGGCATAGTGGCCCGTCCGCTCGCCTTCGGGCAAATGGATGACGTCCTGCTCTTCTTCGGAAGCCATCACACAAATGAAGCCCGATTGTCCCACCACGCGCACCAAGATGTGGTGGGCGTACATATCGAGCTTCTGCACCTGCTCGCCCTGTACGTTGATGCGGCCGGTCAGCCCCAGAATATCCACCAGGCCCGCTTTGCGTACTTCGCGGGTAATCAGCTTGCCGGCAAACGCCAGGGCGTTGAGCAGTCCCGACAGTTCGCCGCTGGCTTCCGGATGACTCTCCTGTACCTTGGCAATATGCCGCTGGATCGTGATTGTATGTTCCAAAATGCCTCGCTTGGTGTGACGTTCGGGAAGCGAGCGCCGCACGGCCCGCCACACCCCCTTATGAGAGATCTATTATATAGGAAATCACACCGCTTCTGTCAAAATGTTCGAGTCTATTAACCAAACGGTTGACAGGCCCCGCGCGCCTATCTACGGTGGCCGGCGGAACGAGGGGGAACAACCCATGAATCAAGCTGTCGCAAAGGTGCCGGCCGAGCGGTTTTCGATACCCGCCGTGGTGCGTGAAACCGCGGTGGTCGCGGGACTCGCCGGACTCATGATGGTGTCGTCTTTCGTGCGCGCGCCGCTGCCGTTCACCCCGGTGCCGGTGACCTTTCAAACCCTCGTTGTTCTCCTGGGCAGCGCGCTCGCCGGACCACGTCGCGGCATGGCCGCGCAAGGGCTGTATCTGGGCCTCGGATTGGCCGGCGCACCGGTCTTCGCCGGGGGCGTGGTCGGGATGGCAATTCTGGCCGGTCCCACCGGCGGCTACCTCGTCGGTTTCGTATTGGCTGCTTTGGCGGTAGGAAATCTTCTCGGCGGCAGACCCGCTTCTCTGCCCCGCACGACTGCCGCGATAGTCGCCGGTGAAATGATCATCTTGTCCTGCGGCGCGGCATATCTGGTGGTACTAGGCATGTCTCCGGCACAAGCCCTGTTTGCCGGCGTCGTTCCATTTTTGTTGTGGGACGGGGTAAAGACCACCATCGCCGTTGCAAGCTACCGTCTATTGCGCGGCCCAACCCGATAACATTACACGACGCCTTCATTCTCAATTGACACTCCCCCCCTGCTCGGCTACTTTTCCCGCGTTATCGCCCGGGAAAAAACGCGTTGAGCAATCAGCCGAATATGCCTGCGAAACTGCAATGGGTCAGCCACCCCGCGCGCGAGGAGCCAGGGCGGAACTGGATCATTGTGGTCTTTCTCGTCTTCATTGCCTTGGCGATGTGGCTGACGACCGCCTCTTGGTATTGGGTGGGATTCGGCGTGGCCGTGGTGCTGCTGGCTACCCGGCAATGGTTTCTGCCCACGTTCTTCACCCTCGACGAGGACGGCGTGGAAGCGCGCTATTGGCTCTACCGCCGCCATAAGACCTGGACCGAAATCAAACGCGCCATCCCCGATGCCCATGGCGTGCTGTTGTCCCCCTTCGCACTGCCCAACCGGCTGGACCCCTTCCGCGGCCTCTTCCTCCGCTTTTCGCGCAACCGCGAGCAGGTGATGACATTCATCCGACAGCACGTTCCGGAGGACCGGCCATGAGCTTCTGGAAAGACGCGTTCGCCATGGAGCGGGCCGAGGACTTCGCCCCCACCGAACGCGAGCGGGAATTGATCGCCGCGGTGGCGGCGCGGATCTGCCGCCACGGTCTGGCGATGCCGGCCATTCTGTTTCTGGAGACCTCACGGCCGCTCAATTTCGTCGGCAGCCAGGCGCTGGCGTTTTTCGAGCCGCTGATCCGCGGCATGTTCGATTGGCCATCTTACACTGAATTCGCGCGCCTGCTCGAGCGGCGCGGCAGCATCGAGGCGATCATCCGATCCATCGAAGAAACCGAAAGCGAACAACAACGGCTGGCGCGCCAGCAGAACCGCCCCGGGTTCTGGCAGCGGCTGCGCCGGCGGTCGACCACCACGAAAGCGAAGACCAATGAGCATTGATCCGACCCAGATCAAGGTCATTCTGGCCACCGACTGCGGCAGCACGACGACCAAGGCGATTCTGATTCAGAAGGTCGGTGACGAGTACCGCCAGACCCACCGCGGCGAAGCGCCGACCACCGTCGAAGCGCCGTTCGAAGACGTGACTATGGGCGTGCTCAACGCCGCCCAGGAAGTCGGCGAGCTTGCCGGCCGGCGGCTGGTCGACGACCAAGGACGCATCATCACGCCGGCCACCGACAAGGAAGGCGTCGATATCTACATCTCCACCTCTTCCGCCGGCGGCGGCCTGCAGATGATGGTCGCCGGCGTGGTGCGTAAGATGACAGCGGAGTCGGCCGAGCGGGCCGCGCTCGGCGCCGGGGCAATCGTGATGGACGTGATAGCGACTAACGACAAGCGCCTGCCGCACGAGCAGATTGAACGCATCCGCCAGCTACGGCCGGACATGATCGTACTGTCCGGCGGTACCGACGGCGGCACTACCCCGCACGTGGTGGAACTAGCCGAGCTGATCGCCGCTGCCGATCCGCGCCCCCGCTTGGGCTCGAACTACAAGCTGCCAGTCATCTATGCCGGCAACAAAGATGCGCGCGAGCAGATTCGCCGCGAACTCGGTGACATGACTGAGCTGTTCATCGTCGACAACCTGCGACCGGTACTTGAACGCGAAAACCTCGGGCCGGCGCGGGAGAAGATCCATGACCTGTTCATGGAACACGTCATGGCGCAGGCCCCAGGCTATCGCAAGCTGATGGATTGGGCCGACGCCCCGATCATGCCTACCCCCGGCGCGGTGGGCAACATTCTCAAGCGCGTGGCCGACACGCAGGGAATCAACGCGGTCGGCGTCGACATCGGCGGAGCCACAACCGACGTCTTCTCCGTCTTCGACGGCGCCTTCAACCGGACGGTCAGCGCCAACCTGGGCATGAGCTACTCGATCAGCAACGTCTTCGCCGAAGCCGGCCTGCCGATGGTCATGCGTTGGGTGCCGTTCGAAATGGACGAGCGCGACTTGCGCAACCGCGTGAAGAACAAGATGATCCGGCCAACCACGATTCCGCAGACACTCGAAGAGTTGATCTTCGAACAAGCCATCGCGAAGGAAGCGTTGCGGCTGGCGTTCCTGCACCACAAGAGCTTCGCCACCCGCCTGAAGGGCGTGCAACAACAACGGACCATCGGTGACACCTTCGACCAGTCGGCGGCCGGCGAGTCGCTGGTGCAAATGATGAGACTTAATTTGTTGGTGGCGTCCGGCGGCGTGCTGTCCCACGCTCCCCGCATGACGCAAACCGCAATGATGCTCATCGACGCCTTCGCGCCGGAAGGGGTGACCCGCCTGGCGAAGGACTCGATCTTCATGATGCCGCACCTGGGCGTGCTGGCCGAAGTGCATCCGCAGGCGGCCACCGAGGTGTTTACCAAAGACTGCCTGATCTTTCTGGGCACCTGCGTCGCCGCCGCCGGCCAGGGAAAGGAAGGCAAAGACTGCTTCTCCTACCGCCTGGAATTGCCCGGCGGCAAGGTGGAAGAAGGCACGCTCGCCTTCGGTCAGGTCAAACTGATTCCCCTCGCCGATGGCGAGCAAGCCACGCTCAAAGCCAAGCCGGCGCGCGGGTTTGACCTTGGCCGCGGCAGCGGCAACGCCGTCGAAGCCACGGTCTGGGGCGGCACGGTCGGTCTCATGCTCGATGGCCGCGGGCGCCCGCTCGCGATTCCGGAAGACCGCGACAAACGACTGCGCGCGCTCAAGAGCTGGATGCGCGAATGGCAGATCTACCCTGAAGAGCAGTTGTAGGAGCGCACCATGGCCCACACCTATACTCCCGGATTGAAGGTCACCGACAGACATCTGGTGCGCAAGAACCGCATCTTGCCGCTCAAAGGTAATGTGCTGGT
This sequence comes from uncultured bacterium, assembly GCA_964511015.1. Lineage (GTDB taxonomy): Bacteria > Lernaellota > Lernaellaia > Lernaellales > Lernaellaceae > FEN-1099. The sequence goes on from CAZEDX010000003.1 coordinate 59,367, forward strand.
GCAGGTCGGCCAAACGGTCGCTCCCGACGACGTGGTCGCCCGCACGGAACTCCCCGGTGACGCAAAACTGATGAACGTTGCCAACCTGCTCGCGGTCGATCCGTCGGAAGTGCCGAGCAAGATGCTCAAGAAGGAAGGCGACACAGTGCAGGAAGGCGAGATCATTGCCTCCACCAAGAGCTTCTTTGGCGTCTTTAAAAGCCAAGCCGCCGCGGTGATGACCGGCACGATCGAAAAGGTCAATTCCGTTACCGGACAGGTGCTGCTCCGCGGCCCTTCCTTGCCGGTTGAAGTCAAAGCCTATGTGTCGGGACGGGTGGTCGAGATCCGGCCCCAGGAAGGCTGCGTCGTCGAAACCTGGGCCTCGTTCGTCCAGGGCATCTTCGGCGTTGGTGGCGAAACCAACGGCGAATTGATGATGGCCTGTCAACAACCAGACCAAGGGCTGACGCCCGATCTCATCCGGGCTGACATGGCCGGCAAGGTCATCGTCGGCGGCAGCCGGGTGACCGCCGAAGCCCTGCAGAAGGCGATTCAGCTCGGCGTGCGCGGCGTGGTGACCGGCGGTTTCGACGACAAAGACCTGCGCGACCTACTCGGTTACGACCTGGGTGTCGCCATCACCGGCACGGAGACGCTGGGCATCACGCTGATCGTCACCGAGGGCTTTGGTGATATCAACATGGCGGCCAAAACCTTTGCGCTGCTCAAAGCGAAAGCCGGCCAGTCGGCATGTATCAACGGCGCCACCCAGATCCGCGCCGGCGTGATCCGGCCCGAGATCGTCATCCCCATGGCCGCGCCGGCCGACGGGGAGGCCGTGGCGGTCGAACACATTGCCAGCCTCGACATTGGCAGCCCGGTGCGCGTGATCCGCATGCCACACTTTGGCCGCATCGGCACGGTTAGCGCCCTGCCGACGGAACCGCAAGTGCTGGCGTCCGGCTCGAAGGCACGCGTGCTCGAGGTCGATTTCGGCGGCGAAAAGGCGATCGTGCCCCGGGCAAATGTCGAACTGATCGAGGGGTAAGCCTCTCGCCGCTTTGTGTTCTCAATGTCTTTGTGTTTCAATTGCCGGATCGCTAAGGAGGTAATCAGATGAAACCGAAGATCGGCGTAATCGGCGGCAGCGGCCTGTACGAAATGGAAGGCTTGGACAAGGTCAGTGAAGTGACGGTGGACACCCCGTTCGGCGCGCCCGCCGACCGGCTGGTGACCGGCGAGATCAAGGGCGTGCCGGTGGTATTTCTGCCCCGCCACGGCCGCGGCCACCGCTACCTGCCCACGGAAGTGCCCTACCGTGCCAACATTTGCGCGCTCAAGATGCTCGGCGTGACGCACGTGATCAGTGTCAGCGCCTGCGGCAGCTTGCAAGAAGAGTTCAAACCCGGCGACATCGTGGTCATCGACCAGCTCTTCGACCGCACACGCCACCGCATCGATACGTTTTTCGGCGAGGGTATCGTCGCGCACGTCGGTTTCGGCGATCCGATCTGCGGCGGCCTGGCCAAGATGTTGTACGACACCGGCGTGAAGCTCGGCGTCACCATGCACTGGAAAGGCACCTACGTGTGCATGGAAGGCCCGCAATTCTCGACCCGCGCCGAAAGCGAAACCTACCGCGCACGCGGCTTTCACGTGATCGGCATGACCAATTACACCGAAGCGCGGCTGGCCCGCGAAGCCGAGCTGTGCTACGCGTCGCTGGCCCTGGTCACCGACTATGACTGCTGGCGGGTGCACGAGGCGGCGGTCGACGCGACCTCGGTGGTCGAAGTCATGCAGAGCAACGTCATCAAAGCCAAGAAGATCGTCGCGGCGGCCATTCCGCAGGTCAAAGACGAGGAATGCGCCTGCCACAACGCGCTACAGGTGGCGATCGTCACCGACCCGAGCGTCATTCCCCTGGAAACGAAACGGAAGCTGTTGCCCATCATCGGGCGCTATATCAAATAGCTTCCTCTTGCACGTCTGATTGCGCGGGGCGCGGCCGGCCGTGCCCCGTTTTCTTGAGCGCCGGGTTTGCCCGCCGCCCCCGCCCTTGTGATAGCATGACTGCCTGGAGGGGCGGTCGATGAAAAGAAATCTTGGCACCAACGTGCTCGCCTTTGCCTTGCTGCAGGCCATGGCCGCGAGCTACCGGTGGCGGTCGGGTTTGCGCAGATTTTTGCACACGCGCGACGGGTGGATGGATTTCACCGTTGGCGTGCGTACCGCCGATGGGTCGGTGCAGGCCAGCATCCATTTTCATCACGGCAGCGCGAACGTGGCCCTGAGCATCCCGTCCGACTGTGACACCATCATGCAGTTCAAGAACAAGACTGTTCTGCGCAAGATGCTCAATCTGACGCCCGATGAAGTGATGAACCTGCTGCTCAAGAACGAGATGTCGCTCAGCGGCAACCTCGCCACGATGAGCAAGTTCAATTTTCTGCTGTCGCTGCTGTTGGAAAACAGGCACCGCAAGATGATGCAGAAGAAGCGTGAACGGCAAGCGGCCGAGCGGCACGATGACACCTGCGCCGCCGACCGTGAAGGGCCGCGCAAACTGGCCGACCGCCAACGCGAACTGTTGCGCGCCGCCAAATGCGACCAGGTGCAGTTCCTTGACGACCCCTATTTGGCCGACTACTCCCTGGCCGACTTCCCGCGGTTGGCCGAATTCCTACGTATCCACCGCACCCAGAAGCCGGAAGTCTGCGTCGAACGCGCGCTGTTGCTCACCGAGTGGTGCCGCGCCAACGGTTTCGAGACAGACCCCAGCGGCAAGGCCTGGGTACCGGTGATGCGCCAGGCGCTCGCTTTCCGCCATCTGATGAGCCGCCGCGCGCCGCGCATCCGCCACAACGACCTGCTGGCCGGCACCACGACCACCAAGGAAATCGGCGTTGTATTGTACCCGGAAACGCATGGCACAATGATCTGGGGCGAATTGCATTCAGCCCGCGAACGACTGCTCAACCCATACGACATCTCCGCCGAAACGCGTGATGTGTTGCACCATGACGTTTTCCCCTATTGGGAAAAGCGGAACGTGCGCGAATATGTCCGCCGCGCGCATCAGCAGCCGCTGTGCCAACAGCTCGACGAACGCTTCGCGGTCTACTTCCTCTGGAAGACGGTGGCCGTATCGCACACGATTCCGGACTTCCCCAAGCTGCTGGCTGTCGGCACCACCGGTTTGCGCTGGGAACTGGAAGAAGCTATCGGCCAGGCCGGAAACGACGAGGAGAAAAAGACTCAACTGCGCGCGATGCTGATCACGCTCGAAGCGCTTGAGATCTACGCCGACCATCTGGCCGAGGAAGCTGACAAGATGGCGCAAGTGGAGACGGCGCCGGAGCGGCAACGAGAGTTGCAGCAACTGGCCGAGGCTTGCCGGCGTGCCCCACGCCATCCGGCCCGGACGCTGCACGAGGCAATCAACGCAATCTGGATCGCTTGGATCTCCCTCCATATGGAAAACACCAACGCTGGTCTGTCGCTCGGGCGGCTCGACCAGTGGCTGCAGCCGTTCTTCGCCGCCGACCTGGAAGCAATTCGCGACGCCGGCCAACGGCGTGATTACATCCGCCGCGCCATCGAACTGGTCGGCTGTTTCTATCTGCGATGCACCGATCATCTGCCGCTCATTCCCGACATCGGCAACTTTCTGTTCGGGGGTTCGTCTTCCGACCAGGCGATCACGCTCGGCGGAGTCACGCCCGAAGGCCGCAACGCAGTCAACGACATGACCTTCATTTTCCTGAAGGTCACCGAGATGCTCAGTATCCGCGACCCGAATGTCAACGCGCGGTACCACCCCAAGGTCAATTCCGACACCTATTTGCGACGCTTGTGCGAAGTGAATCTGATCACCGCGGCCACGCCTTCCATGCACAACGACGTCGCGGTCATGGCTTCGCTGGGTGAGTTCGCCTATCCGCCCGAGCATCTGCGCGACTGGTCGGCCACCGGCTGTGTCGAGCCGACGCTTTCCGGGCGCCACATGGGCCATACCAACTGTATGATGATGAACATGGTCGCGGCGCTCGAAATGGCGCTCGACAATGGCCGCCACCCACTGATGGATTGGCGTTTCGGCCCGTTGACCGGCGAGGTGACCAACGGTGCCTTCACCGATTTTGATCATTTCTTCGACGCGTTCGCGCGGCAGTACCGTTTTTTGGTCGACCAATCTTGCGAATACAACAATATCCTGGGCCGAGCTCACGCCGTCATCCGGCCGACGCCGTTGCTCTCAACGCTCATCGACGGGTGTCGGCAGACGGGCCGCGACGCGTCAGCAGGAGGTGCCCGCTACAATTCCTCAGGCGCGGCGTGCATCGGCCTGGCCGATGTCACCGACTCGCTGATGGCAGTCAAACGTCTGGTCTTCGATGAAAAGAAGCTTTCCCTAGCTGAGCTTAAAAGGGCGGTCGACAGCAATTTCGCCAACGACCCGGCGCTGCTCGCCACGATTCGCCACCGCGTGCCGAAGTTCGGTTCGGGCGATCCCGAAGCACTGGCGATGGCCCGACGTGTGGCCAAGTTCACCCACGACACATTTGGTGCCCACACCAACTACCGCGGCGGCAAATACACCGCCGGGTTCTGGTCGATGTCGAACCACGTCGCCTTCGGCTGTTTGACCGGCGCCCTGCCCTCCGGCCGGTTGGCGGGCAAACCATTTACACCCGGCCTTACGCCTACACCGCTGGCGTCGGAGCATCTGCTCGACCCGATTCGCGATGTCGCCCGGCTGCCGCCGGAGCACATGAACAACAACATCGCCTTCAATGTGAAGGTTGTTCCCGCCGCCGGCGACAGCCACGCCCAGACGGTCGAACAAATCTTTAATTACGTCAAAACGTACTTCGACCTCGGCGGCATGCAGATGCAACTGAACGTCGTGACCTCGGCGATTCTGCGCGACGCCATGCAGCACCCGGAGGACTACCCGCAGTTGCTGGTGCGGATTTCAGGCTATAACGCCTACTTCGTCACGCTCAATCGTGACATGCAGCTCGAACTGATCGAGCGCGCGGAATACGGTGTGAGTTGAAATGCCGACGGCGCACAATCCGCTGATTCTGTACCTCAAGCGTAACTGCCTTGACGATGGTCCCGGCATCCGCACCACCGTATTCTTCAAAGGATGCCCACTATCGTGCGTCTGGTGCCACAACCCGGAGGCCCAATCGACCGCGCCGGAACTCTCTTTCGACACCCGCCGCTGCCTCGGATGCGGCGCTTGTGCCAAAGCTTGTCCCCACCAAGCCATCCGGCTCAGCAGTCCGGGGCATGTCGACCGTGAGCGCTGCGACTATTGCTTTGCTTGCGTAGACGACTGTCCACCACAGGCGCTAACGGCGATGGGAAGGCCGCAATCGGTGGGCGAACTCATGACGATCATCGAGAAAGACCAGCCGTTCTTTCGACAGTCACGCGGCGGAGTAACACTATCGGGCGGCGAACCGACGATGTTCCCCGATTTCGCCGCGGAACTGGCCCGGGCCTGTCGAGCGCGTGGCATTCATGTGTTGCTCGAGACCTGCGGCCAATTCGAGTACGATCACTTCCAGCGCCGGTTGTTGCCCGAATTGGACGCGATCTACTTCGATCTCAAGTTGTACGACAGCACAGAGCATCGGCTCCATTGCGGCGTCGGCAACGAACGGATTTTCGACAACCTTGCGCGCCTGGCGCGTCAAGGGGCTGGCGGCGTGCCCGTCCGGCCACGGATTCCGCTGGTGCCGGGCATCACCGATCGCGCCGAGAACCTCGCCGCCTTAGCCCGGTTGCTGCGCAACCTGGGCTTGGGCCAGGTGACACTGCTGCCGTACAATCCGACCTGGCACGAGAAGGTCCGCATGCTTGGTCGCGAGCCCCGGCTGGCGGAGACTCGCTGGCTGGATGCCGATCAACTGGCGCGTTGCCGCGCGGCGTTCGCCGGGTTTGAACTGGCATGAGCGAGGAAGCTTTACCGTGAAGCTCAATCGGTTTGAGACGCTGTTGATGAACAACCCGGTAAGGGCGTTCGTGCAGCGGCACTACGAGGCACCACGGCTGGCCGCGTTGGCTCCACGGCCTTTGGCGGGCACAGACGCTCTGGTCATCGGCTGCGGCCGCGGCATCGATGTCGCCATCGCTTTTGACCTTTACATGGTGGGCACCGTCACTGCCTTCGATTTGGACGAAAAGCAGGTCGAGCGTGCGCGGCACTTGCTGGGCGATCGCTATGGCGACCGGTTGCGGCTGTCGGTCGGCGACGCGGCGGACATGCCTTTTGCCGATGACTCATTCGATCTGGCGCTCGACTTCGGCATCATTCATCACGTTCCCGTATGGCAAAAGGCCGTGCGCGAAGTGCAGCGGGTGTTACGGCCTGGCGGACAGTTTTTGTTCGAAGAAATCCCTCGCCACAAGCTGCATTCGCTTCATTACCGCACCCTTTCCCGCCACCCGCACGAAAACCGATTCGAGATGGACGAATTCTGCCGCGAATGCAAAACGGTCGGTCTGGTAATCGGCGACCGCGCGCAATCGTCCTTCGGTTTCTTTCGCGGCGCAGCCTTGAAGCAGGCGTCATGACAACAACCAAAAGGCGCATGTTCTGGGGTTCACTGGCTATTCTTTTCTATGCGGCGCACAGGGTCTACCACGCGCACAACCACGAAGCCTTCAACATGCTGTGGGTCCGCCATCTCGGTTGTTTGTTAGTCGGCTCGGCCTGATCCTGGCCAGACCTCTGCCATTTTCCACCAGGCTCATGTGGCTGACGTTCGGGGTATCGTTGTGAATTTTCACCCTGCTCGGCGGCGAGGAATTCATTGAGACATCCGCGCTCACCCGCGCGAGCGGACCGAGCATGGTACTCGCCGGTTTCCGTAATTTGCCGATGGCGCGTGACGCATGGTTTTCGGGTTGTCCGGTCTATTCCTCATTGGTGTCCTTTCCCGTTTTACCACCCCTGTAGTCGCGAACGTCAATTTTGCGCACTGGGTCTACGACGGCTGGGAACAGAGATTTCCGTCCCACACGCTTTATGCGGCCATGTTCCTAGCTATAGCCGCGGTGGAGTTCTTCGTCATGGAACGAGCTGTCCGTTGAGTGCTCGTGCGGCGAAAACGCCACGACGGGTAATCACGGCGTTTCGGTAGGCGGAACCGGTGCCGGTTTGCACAAGAACGGAATGCTCAATTCCAACTGCCGGCGAAACACGAATAGGAACAGCAACATTGCCGCCACGGCAAGCCAAATGCTTGACGGAGATCCTTTGCAACGGGTAGCGTGTATTCAATTCTCAATGAGGGACAAGGCGTGGAACAAAAGACCTCCCCACAACATAGCCGCAGCCGGCGCTTCTTGTTCGCCGTGCTCACCTGGGTGGCGGCACTGGCGTTGGTCGAAGTTGCCGTCCGAGTGGCCCGACCGGAAGTCGGGCAACCATTCTATCCTGGCTACCCGTCTGGCTTGGTGCTGCCCGACGACAACCTGGGTCATGTTTACACCCGGGGATTCAACGGCACCTTCCCGGCTTACTCGGACATACCCGTTATCACCAATTCCCGAGGGTTTCGCGACCTCGAATGGCCCGCGACTCCTGATGCCGCCCGCCCACGGGTGATGGTGCTCGGCGATTCGGTGACCATGGGCAGTGCAGTGCGCCGCGAACAACGCTACACCGAACAGGCAGCGTTTAATCTGATGCAGCGAGCGAAGCCCATCGAGTTCTGCAACTGCGGAGTGAACGGCTACAATGTCGAACAATACGCCACGATGCTCAAGCTACGCGGCAAAGAACTGCAACCCAATTTCGTGCTGGTGGGCTTGGTACTCAACGACGCAGAACCACTGGATCCTGAAGACGCGCGTCGCATCGACCTGGCGGCGGCGGTTCGTGCTGGCAGTAACTGGGCGGGTCTGCGCGTTTTCGCGAGAGACCATCAATTCGATCTCGGGCAAAGTTATGCGTACAACCTAATCCGACGCGGCGTAAAGGCCCGCATGTGGGCTTCAAAGGACTACGCCGCCCAAATGGCCAAACGCTACAACGACGAAACCATCGCCAACCTGAAACGGATCTTCCAGGACGGCACAGCAATTCGCCGTTTGCGCTACAACCTGAAGACCATGGACGAGTTCGCCCGCCAGCAGCTTGGCGCTCGACTGGCCGTGGTGGTTTTTCCCTATCACAGCCAACTGACAAGTAATGACCGCACGATTTCGCGGCAGATCGACGACTTGTTGCAGGAACTCAATATCGCGTGCGTTGACCTCTTCGATGTCTTCTTGCCCAAGCTGAGCGCCGAGCTGTATGTGGCTGGTGACGATTGCCACCCCAATGCGGCGGGCCATCAACTTGCCGGCGAAGCGGCCGCTGAATTGATGGACGTACTGACAACAAAGACGGAGTAGCCTACTCTGCCTTCACCTCGCGATTCAGTTGTTCGCGGCGGCTCCCGCACCGCCTCTGGTTGCCAATTCGTTGTAGAAGCCTTCAGCCAAGCGCTTCAATCAAAGCGACACACTGGTTAGATGGAACAGGTATTACGGCGGCATAAGCGCTTTCACCATATGGCCGTTGTCCCAGAGGCCGACATCGGCTCCGGCCGTGCCATCATCGGTCGCCGGTTCGACGGGCATCTCGACATCATTGTCCGCCGTGTCGTCGCCAACATCATCATCGGCGTCTACGTCCACATCATGGCTGGCATCGTCGTCACCGTCGCACAGGCATTGCCCGAATTGTGTTCACGAAGAAAGAGTCGCGCATTCGAGTCCAGAGGACGAAAGGCTGTCCGGGCAATACGTCCGGCAATCATCCGCCGGCACACACAACGGCCTGCACTCGGCGGCCTCGCGCACAGATCCACATACGAACATGCGGCGTTGCCGGAACGGTCGTCATCATCATCGTCGCCACAATCACACGCGGCTAATCTGGTCAGCGCCATCACAAGAAAGACAAATCCCACCCAACGGAACAGTCGGTTTACGTTCCCCCAGCATTATTGATCAATGGCCGGTCGCGCCGGCCGTCATTTAATGGATTTCCAGTTTGCGCAACGGGTCCGGCGGGCGGGCCGGCGGCGGATTGGTCGGCAAACCGCGTGTCTCGAGATAGCGGGCAAAGCCCTGCATCATGGCCCAATACAACATTTCACCGATCTTTTCGCCGCCCAGCGGGGTCGGGTGGAAGAAATCACCGGCGCCCAAGCGGGGGCTGGCGTTGTACCAGCGCGCCATCGAACCTTCTCCGCCCATGGCGTCGAACGCACTCCAGAAGGCGATGCCCATGTCCTTAGCCAACTGCCGCTGCGCCGCCACGATCTTCGGTGTCATCGGGTGCGTCACCAATTCCGAGCCGCGCTTCATGGCTCGATCGAGCGGAGCGACGAGTAGAAGCGTCGAATTTGGCAGCGCTTCGCGTACACGCTCGAGCAACTGCCGCAGGTCTTTAACGTAGACCGAGATATCGAGTTCGAAATACGTGTCGTTGGTGCCGATGCCGATCATCACCAGCGACGGATTGCGGTGGCGTAGTTGGTTGATCCAGTTCTCGCGCGCCACACTGAGGTAGGTGTTTACGCCACTGCCGTTGATGCCCAACGCGTCATAGACCACGCCCGGCACGGTTCGTTCGAGGATGATGCCGTGCAGGCGGGTTTTTTCCTGGCGCGCGATGACGGTCAGCTTGTGTGGACCGTCAACTACATTGATCTCGGCCCAACCCTCTTGGTAGACGTTGCCGGAGGTATTAAGGATGCCCACCTTTTTGCCGTCGATCTCGATATCGAGCGGTCCGCCGGTCGGTTCGATCGGAAACAGGAGCTCAAAACGCGACACGCTCTTGCCAACGCGGCCGGACCGGACGGTGCCGACTTCCAACTCCGCATTGCGCTTGTAGGCTTGGGCCACGGCACCGCCGAGACCGAAACGCCGGTCGCGCACGTCGCGGTCGCCCATGTCGAAGCTGATCCACTCGGCCGCCGATTTGAATTCCAGATCGTACGGACGGTACCAGGGCTTCGGGTTCTTGGCCAACACGAAACCGTGACCGCTGTCGCCGAACTTCTCCTGCAACAAACGGCGGGCCGGACCGGGCACCAATTCCATCTCGATCAGCGAATCGCCGAAATGGCAGATACGAGTAATTGCACCCGGCTGCTTCAACGCAGTGCGGGCCAACGCCTGATAGAACGCTGCCATGTGGCTGGCAGGGTCTTCGATCGGCTGGGTCTTCTTGGTCCGTTCGGCGGCCAGCGAGGCAATGATCGCGCTAGCGTCGGCCGACCAGGCGGTTACCGGCCGACTTAAGACGGACACCGACAACAAGAAAACCGCCAGCAGCAGCGCTGCGGCCAAAGACACTTGCAGGCGAGAACGGTTCATGACTTCCCTCGATGAATTGGACCAGGGTTCAAACAACGTGCGTAGCTAATCACAGGAAGGCGAGCAGTTCAACGGTGGTGACATACTATAGCCGTTCGTAGACAAACGGAATTGCGCCGGCGGTCGAAACCTTGAAGACCAGCAGGAAGACAATCGCCGCCAACGCCAGTTGTAACGGCAGCGGCAGCCGTACGAAAAAGCCGCGCAGCCGTTCGAACCAGAGTGACGGGAACCACGCGCCGGCGAGGCCCGCAACGAGCACGGCGACGACCGGCCAGGTCAGATTCGGCGCCACCCAAATCCCTTCCTGTAACAACGAGAGGATGTTGCCGAAGGTTTCTATGCTGGCAGACCGATAGATGGCCCAGGTCAGCACCATGAAATGGAAGGTGAGGAACACGCCGATCAGCCGTCTCCATACTGCCGGCGAAACGTCGGTCGCGCTTCGCCGCCGGCCGATCGCCTCCGTGACCACCAGCGCCAGCCCCTGCAATACACCCCACAGAACGAAAGTCCAGGTCAGGCCATTGGCCAGACCAACCAGGACCATCGAGATCAGCAACGCGGGATAAATCCGCCAAGCAGCTTGACCGCGCGGTCCAGCCAGCGGAATATAGACGTGGTTGCGTACCCAACCCGACAGCGTGACAAACCACCGCCGCCAAAACTCGCGTACATTGGTCGCCTGGTATGGGAAGCGGAAGTTGACGGGCATCTCCAGTCCGACCAACAAGCCGGCCGCCAACGCGAGGTCGGTATAGGCCGACAACTCGCAATAAAGCTGAATAGCGTAGGCATAGAGCGCCAGCAGGTTTTCCGTTGTCGAAAAGAGTGTGGGCAGATCGAAAACCTTGTCCACAAGATTGAGGGCTAAATACTCGGCGAACACCACTTTCTTGACGACGCCGCTGATGACCAGAAAGAGAATCATGCCGAAACGCTCGCGCGACATGGTTGGCGTCTCGCGCCAATGCGGCGCGAAATCCGCCGCGGTCAACATCGGTCCGGCAAAAAGCCGCGGGAAAAAGGAAACGAAGACCAGATAGTCGGGGAGCGAACGCAACGGTTCGGTCCGCCGATGGTACATGTCGGCGGTGTAGCCAAGCGACTGCAGCAGGAAAAGAAACACGCCCAGCGGCGGCGCCGGCACTACATCGGGGATTTTCGCCCCAACCGCAGCGAGCAGCACATTACCCAGTGTCGTCAGTAACCCAAAATAGCGCATTGCTATGAGCAGGCCGATGTTTAGTAACACGCTGATCGCCAACAAAACCCTGCGCCCAGATCTCTCGCCGGGTTTCACAAGAGCGGCGCCGAGGTAGTAGTCGGCAACGGCCACTAGAAAAAGAATCGCCAGGAACACCGGGCTCCAGTTGGCGAAGAACAGGAAGCTGAGCAGCACCAAAACGGCGGCCCGGGCGGGCTGGCTCCGGCGCAGCAGCCAGAACAACACGAGCGCGGCGAGCGCCACGGCTACCGGCAACAGGCGCAGCCAGTCGGCCGGAGTCACCCCCAATGCGAGATACAAGAACGAACCCAATTTACATACTCCGCAAAAAGCGTGCTCGCTATCATACGGAAGATGTCCCCTTGCCTCAATCGCCAACGAGAGCCGCGGTCAATATGAACCGCCACATGGACAGGTCGTCACCCGACGGCTATCGTGCCGCTGACGGAGGAAACATGGAGAACTTGATTCTACGGCTTGCAACCGCCACCGATGTCCCTGGGATTGTTGGACTGTGGTGTGAATTGGCGCAATTTCATGCTATTCGCCACCCGTATTTCGCGGTGGTTGACAACGCCGCCGAGTTATACCGGAATTTCGTATCCCGCAACATCGAATCCGACCGGGCATTGGTATGCGTCGCCGAGCAAAACGGAGCACTTATCGCCTTCTGCAACGCGCTCACCACCCCCTACCCGCCCGTGTTCACGATCAGGGAATATGCGTCGATCACCGACTTCGCGGTGACCGCCCGGTGCCGCCGACAAGGCGTCGGGGCGCGTCTGTTTGATTACGTGTGTGCGGAATTCCGGCGGCGCGGCTTAACCCGCATCGAATTGCACGTCGCGACCAGCAATGAGGTATCCACTCGCTTTTGGGCAGCGATGGGCATGCAACCGGTTCTGGAAGTGCGGTTCCGAGAGCTATAGCTTTCCATTCAGTTCAGCCATCCCCGCGTCTGCGCGGTACGCATGGCGGCAAACATGGCATCCGGCCGGAGCACGACGTAGCGATCGTCGAGCGTATCGACCAATTCCCTGATCATGGTCGGTGAAACTACCCAGCCGTTCACCCCGATGAACACGAACGTCGGCACATCAGGATAAAGATACTGTTTCTCTACCGCCGCGTCGGCGATGATGTCCGCCATTTGCTCCGGACCCACCAGATAGACGTAGCGGCTGCGAAGCACGGGCGTGCCGGCATCGGTGATGTACCACCCCTTGTCCGCGTTCGGCCAGTAGTCGATATAGATACCCAATAGACTGAGCACACTGGCGTAGCGGTCGGCGATCGCATCCGGGAAGGTCAAATCGTCGTTGATGACCCACAGCGTGCGCATGTCGGCCATATCCAAATACGATTTGGTGAGCCCGAGGAACGTTTCGAGATCGGGGTACCGGTTCGGGTAGATGTAGCCCACACCAGAGACGGGGCCGATAACGAAGTTGTTTTCGTCGAGCCGGTCGTAGAAATAGGAAATGATATCGGGAGCCAGGTCGACGAGCGCGCTGTTGATTTCCCAGCCGATCGGCACCTGACCAAATGCCGGATCGTCGAACCAGTCGGCCAACCAACGGTTCGCGTAAGAAAGCGAATCGCCGTCGGTGTATGCGAACGCCACATGGATCTTGTTCTCGACGGTCGGCCAATCTGCCACGTGTGTCTGGGCAAGAACCGGCCGAGGCAAGCCGGAGTGGGCACTGAGATTGGGCACGTAGTCGCTCACCACCAGGAATTTCCCGGCGCGCGAGAACAAAATGACGCCCAGCAGTTCGTCGAGCGGCCAACCAAGCACCGGAATGTTCTGCGGGGTTTCGGCGAGAATTTGGTCGAGTAATGGCCGCTCGGCATAGTGGTGCGGATCAAGCTGCACGGTGAAGACGTCGTTTTCAACCAGATAGTCGCGCAATGGATGCAAACCCGACGACAGAAAAGCCATGATCGCCTGATTGGCCTGAGGCCACACCGCGGCAAAGGCCCACGTATAGAGATCAACGTTGTCGTTGAAGCGGCCGCGCAAATCCTCGATCATCGTCAGTCCACGACCGGCAAGATCGTCGATCAGATCGGGGTGCGCGATCACTGCGTGGTGGATGCCAGCCAGCGTAGTGGCCACATTGATCGTCTGCGGCAGATCGGGGTCGTACACAACATAGCCCTCGACCCCGCTCATGAATGAGTCGAACACCGCCCAGGCATCGCTGGCCGTTTCGCTGGTCACACCCCAGTTCGTTTCCATTTCCGTCAGCCACCGCCCCTCTTCTTCATGCACCGGGTCGGGACTGGGCATCACACTGGGATCGAAATAAATCCGCGGTTCGGTTTTGGCCAATAACCCTTGCAACGAAACCATCAGCACCTTCATCGGCTCACTGAGCGTCTGTCCGTCAAGTACGATCAGGTGTGACGGTGGTGAGGACTTAGGGAACACTGGCGACACCTCGTCGCGGTGCGGGCCACCACCGTCCCACTGAGCACTCGGACGAGACGCTGTCGCTCGATCGGCGGTTTCCGGCACCGACTTCGGCTTCTCCGGCAGACAGGCCACGACCAAACAAACCGCCAACAGTAGCAATAGGCGTTTCATGGTTGCACCTCCCTTCCCAAGACCACCAGGAGGCCGGAAATGATCCGGTTCAAGGCATCGGTGGGGTCGGCGCCCGCGAAGCCGCCGCCGAAGGTAAACACGCCGCCAAACGTGGCTTCAGGGAAGAAGAAATAATAAGGCTGGTACGCACCGTCCGCCGGATAGTTCTGCCCACCATAGCTGTGCGCGGCATCAACCAAGGTATCGACATCCGGATCCCATTGCCCATTCGCATTGTTGTCGATGTAGCTCTCCGTCTGGTCGACCACAAACGGCGGGAACGCGGGCGACACTTGGCCAACATCCCACAACGGCAGTTGGTAGCGCAGGCCAACGCTTGTATCGAACATCGCAGTAGGATAGGCGACGAACGTGCCATCCTCCGGCACGTAGTTCCCCGCCAACAACTGAATCACGGCGGACAGATCAAGTGGCCGATCGTCAGCCACGCCGTCACCAATGCTGTAGGTATCGCCTGACTCCGCGATCTCCGTCATATCACCTTCGACGGTGACGGTCGTCGCGGTGTTCGCGACGATCGTGAACTGGCGCAAGGAATCGTACTCTTCGGCTTGGTCAACATTCGGATTCAGCACGTTGCCGACCAACGCCCCGGGCGTCCACGCCGCAGTGGTATCGGTAAGCACGGTGGCCGTCAGGTAGGTCGAAGTACCCATGCCAACGTCGTTGTCGAAACCGTCAGCATCTTCATCTTCCGCGGGGTAGCGGCCGGCCAAAGCCCGACGGGCATCGCCAATTACGGCGTCCGGCAAATGGGTCAACACCATGGTCAGCATGGACAACAAGGGGGAAGCCACGGTTTGCCCGTCCATCTCGACGTTGAAAGACAGCGCGCCGTTTTCCCACCGCAACAGATCGTCCGCCTGATCGTCGGTTTCGAGTCGCAATGCGTCGTTCAGGTCGTCGCCGATCTCCGCTGGATCGACGAAATCGTCCGCGGGGTTCAACGGCGTGTTGTTGTCATCCGTCCAGTAGTAGCCATCGCCGTCGTTGTCGTCGGTGACAGCATCAAGCGCTGCGGTAAAATCGGCCTTGGAACCGGCCAACAGCGCCGGGCCATCGATGTAGGGCGGATCCTCCGGCTGGTGCACCGTGAGAAACGCAGGAAATTCGTCCATCAGTTCGAACAACACGGTGATGTCACCACTGCTGAGCAAGTAGATCCAAGTGTCGATGTTCGGTGCGCCGGTGTCGATGTTGTTCGCCGCCAGCATGCGCAACACACCGCGCACCAAGTGGTATACGGCGCCCAGCAAAGCGCGCTCACTCAGATCGTGTTCACCCTTCTCTTCCGAAAGATCTTGTGGCAGCCGGAAAGCGTGACCGAAAACCATGATTTTGATCTGCGGCAACCGATAGGCGAAATCCGGGTTGGCCGCCACAACATCGAGATCGGCAATGGTGTCATCCAACAACGGCAAAATGATTTCCAATAAATAGACCGTGATCAAATCCGTGGCCAAGCCGCTCGGGTCATCCACCCCGAGCGCGTCAAGCATCATCTGTTCGAGGTCTTCGCTATCGAAGTAGCCACCGAGGAATCCATCGATAATCGCCAGCGGCAAGGTCAGCACCATCAGTGCTTGCGCATAGCGGCATCGGTCGGCGTCGTCCGCCTCGACCGGTCCATCGTTGGCCGGATCGTCATCCTCGAGCTTGCCCAACGCCAGGCGGTAATAGACCAGGGCCGTAGAGAAGTTCGCATCGGCGACTTCTTCCTCGGCTTCACGCATGTCTTCCCAGGCCGTGCCTTCAGTGACTACATCGTCGTCCACCGTGTCGTCATCGCCGGTGTCGTCGTCAGTGCTATCGTCGTCTTCGGTATCATCGTCGTCGGTATCGTCGTCGTCGGTATCGTCGTCGGCCTGGCTGTCGTCATCGTCCGCCGTGTCGTCGTCGCCGCTTTCATCATCGTCGCCGGAATCGTCATCCTCGTCACTACCGCAATCGCAAGCGCACAGTAGTCCGGCCATTAGCAACACCAGCAGCAATATCAGCTCTCGTGCAACTCGCATGATTCCCCTCCCGGCTCCATGATTGGCGCGTCAAGTATTTCACGATTGGCGATAAAAAGACAAACGCCCGCGCCGTAAATCCTTCATTCCAATTCGGCAGCGATCCCTGCCTTCCGCCGCGAACGGCCTCGCTCACGGGAACACGGTCGGGTCGCACGAAACGGCGTCGGGCAAATTCAGCAGTTCGCCCAAGGAGAACCCGACAAACGGCTGGCTCGGCACTGGAATTGCGCCCGCAGCTACCCAGAAACACAGGTTTGCCGGATCATAAACGATCTGGTAGATCGCGCCGTTGGTCGCGATGCTCTCGTCGTTATTAAACACGTCCGGAGGCGATTCCTCTCCGGTGTACGGGTTCACGCGGTCACGCAATACTCCGACCAACGATTCCGGATCGATCTGGCCATAGATACTGTCCTCACCATCGGGCGGGATGAGTTGCGCCAAACGATCGTACCGTAGCTTACTCGACGAACTTGCCGGATCTGCATCCAAACCCTCCGTTTCCGGCGCAACAAAATGATTGGTCGCGAACACGCAGCCATCCTCTAGTTCCCGCACACCGATGCCGGCCGCGGTCATTTCGAATACGGCGCCTTCGCGATTCGGGCCATCGGCGATAACCGTGATTTCCACACTCATATGGTCCATTTCTTCGATGAACTCTCGGGCTTCGGTCAGCGAATTGGCGGTCTTGAGCAACATCGCCTGCATCTGCATATGGCTGCGACCTACGCGGTCATGCACGGAATTATCAAGCGGATCGGCCTCATCCGACGCGATCGACAGACCCGCTGCATTGATGCCGGAATACGGACTCAGGTTGCCTGGAAAACCGATGTAGGCGTGCGGGATGCCGCCTTCCGGTTGGCGTACGAAGACGACCGGGTAATCGAGCATGTAGTCGATCTCGCTCCAGTCGAGGCTTCGCGCGTGATATAAGCGCCCGTCAACCGTAGCTTCGCCGGCGGCGATGACCTGCGAGCAGCCGGGCTGTAACTTTTTCGCTGGCGGGAAGCCGTTGGACACGAATTCGATCAGCACGTCGCCGAAATTGAGGATCATGCAAATGTCCATCGTCCAGCCGGTATCGCCGGCCGCATCCACCAACCCTTGGCATTCCTCGATGATGTCGGGATAGGAATTTTCGTTGGCCAAGTCCAGCAAACCCAACCAATGTGCCAGCGGCACCAGGATATCGATCAGGTGGTACTCGTTCAGCCAATCGATACCCGCCCGCAGTTCTTCGTGTAGCAGTTCACCCTGTTGCTGCCCCATCTCATAGGGCGTACCGGCTAGCCACACGATGGTGAATTGTTCGTACGACTCGCGGTGCGGCTCGACCGGAGTCCAGGAATCGTCGTCCGCAGCATCGTCGTCGCCTGCGTCATCGTCAGTCACGTCGTCGTCACCGGCGTCATCATCGGCATTGTCGTCACTCGCGTCGTTGTCGTCGTCATCGCCGCCGCAGGAACACAGCACCATGCTCGTGATTAACAACATCGCCAGCAACCGCCAAATTCCCTTCATTGTCCAACTCCCTGCATCGGTTCACAGCCCTTCACGTCCGTAGAAAAGCAAACGCGTTACCACGCGTATTCGGAGATATTGATTGCCGAGTCTTCGCCGCGGCGCAAATAGCGCCCGAGCCAGTAGGCGGCATGAAAATCACCGCCTGGTTCCAGGCGCATAGTGCCGCCGCCGTTGACGCGGTACGGCGACGAACGCCAGTCATAGTTGCTTGCCGGCCGCAGTTCACGCGGCAATGGCGTGTCAGCCTCGATCAAACCGTTGTGCCCGTAGAACGGAATGTAGAAACCGGCAATGTGCACGCCGGTCAGATGAATTACCGTCTCGCCGTCGATGGCGACACACCGGCCGACTTTGATTTCGGCCTCGTCGCAGTTTTCTATGGGGACTTCATATACCGGCGGCGTTCCGAAATGGTGCAGATCGTGCGCGGCGGCATCGGCGGCTTGATTGTCGGTGGCTCCTGGCGCAAACGCAGAATAGATCACACCAAAAAAGCCAAGATTCGTACGGGCCACGCTCCAACCGGGCAACCACCCTTGCCACAAGTCGCGCAGAACAACTGTACGCCAGTAGCTTTGCTGTTCTGGGTCCGCTTCATAGCGCAGGAGCGGGAAAATCGCCACAAAGGCCATGTTTACGTTCGACCAGTTGGAAGCAATCGGGCCGGTGTTGCTGTATTTGAAGGTCTGGTCGACAAAGCGCGGAAAGTGTCGCGACCCCATCATGTCAACGAAGAAATCGCGAAATCGCTCTTCACCGGTCACCAGCGCGATGGTCTTGAATATGCCAAGCGCCGCCACGGCATTGAAACCGTTGCCGATAAATGTTGGCAATATCGTGCCCTCGAGTTCCCGTGGATTCAGATCGTGGGAGCTGGTCAAGCGACCGTCTGCATCGCGAATCGACAGGTCGAGTCCGTCTTCCGGCGCGACTTCCATCAGGGCATCACCAATCCCCGCTACGTCATCCTGTAAGCGGGTCTTGAGCGAGGCATCGATGGTCGGGTCGTCGACTATCGTTTCCCATAACACGGCGATCTCGAACATGTACCCGAGCATCTGGTCCTTGCTCACATTGTCAAACCAGAGCCAATCGGGATAGAGACCACCTGAGTTGTCTTCGCGCCAGGTGTTGCCCTTGTTCACCGGCAGCGGGTTGCCGAATTCATCGAACAATGGCGTCGTTTCGGGGTCGCCGCCCGGCAAACCGCGAGGGCTGATGCCGCGCGCGATGACACCGCGCACACCGGTAATCGCCACGCAGATGTGCAGCGCCTCGAGCAAATCAACAACGTTCTCTCGCAGTTCGTCGAGCGTTTCACCGCCGACGTCCGTGCCTTCATCGCGGGCCAGCGCATATCGGAGAATATCACCTACCGCGGCGACACCACCGAACATGCCTAGGTCTTCGAATTCAAGAAAATGGTCGACAACGTCGTACACCGGCGTGCCGGTGTATTCCTCAAAGTTCTCGTCGAGCGTCGAATTGGTCAGCCAGTCCTTCACCTGGTTGCGCGCGTCTTCGTTAAGCAGGAACGTGTCGAGGGCCACGCCGAAGGGCCAGGCACTCATGCCCTGAATCTGTTGGGCGTAACGGAACGCCTTCATTTCCAAATCGGCGTTGTATCGTGGTTCGCCCGGACCGGGAATCAGCGAGCCACGATTCGACGCGGTGTCGTCGTCGACGACCGTGTCGTCGTCAGCACTATCATCGTCGACATCGTCATCGTGGACATCGTCATCAACGGTATCGTCATCAGTGGTATCGTCATCGTTCGCGTCTTCGTCCGCTGGCGTCGAGTCATCATCGTCACCATCCGCGACACAGGCCCCCAGAACCAGCAACAGGGCCAACCCAACCCAAGCAAACCATTTCATGAGGCCTCCCGTTGCGAATCCCACTGATCGTTTTCTCCAGCACCAGCGCTCGGCTTGCTAGCGCAATTTGAACTTGATGATGTTGTGCGCCAAACGCTCGGCAAAATCGACTGAATATACAATTTTGTCGTAGTCGAGGTTCGCCGGCGTATCGCTCGATTGATGGTAATGGCGTGGACTGCCGCGTTCGGGATCGACGCACGCCAGGCACAACCCGTCCCAGCCGTGCGCGAGCAAGGCAGCCACATCACTGCCGCCGACCGGCGGTTCGAAGGCTTCAACCTCGGTAAAACGACGCTCGGACCGGGCGGTTTCCTCCGCCACTTTGCGCAACCAGCGCGGCACGTGCGTGCGCACCACCTCGCCTTCGGGTTCCAGGAACTTGAGTTCGCCATTGGCCAAGCCATCGAGACCGACGAAAACGGTCTTTTTTCGGTCCCATTCGCCCTTCTTCGCGCGGGCCATCGCGTCACCGCCGCCCAGGCTTGCTTCTTCGCAACCGTTGACGACGAACACCAATTCAACGTTTTCTGGTTTGACCGGAGCCAAACGCTGTGCCAGCAGCAACATCCCCACCACGCCGCTTAGGTCGTCGTTTGCGCCCGGCACGATCTCGTTGCGCAACACCATTTCTAGGTTGAGGGCAAACGCAATCAGCGCGGGCAGCGTCAACACCGCCTCCAACGGGCGCAGCGGCCAGGTCAGCGGACCGAAGCACAGGCGCAGGAAATCGAATCCGGCCAACACGAACTGCGAATGGGTGGTCATTGCCAATGAACGCTGCAAATAGCGTAGGCCGAATGGCGGTTCGCCCGAACTCAGTTTGACGAACAGCGGCGAAAAGACCATACCCGTGAACGCCGCATCGGCGTGCGCAAGAAACACTAGCCGCAGATCCGGCTCGACGGTAGCGGCGGGAATTGTCGCAAACAAATTCTGCGACGGTTTGAACGGAAACAAACGGCGCAACAGGTAGGCGCGCCTTGTCGATTCCGCCACATACGAGGTGCCCACACCCAGGTGCAGCAACAAGCCCAGCGCCGGCGCCAGTCCCGACACGATGGTGCCCAGTGTGCCGAGGCCAAAATGAAGCGCCAGGTTGGCGTACAGATTATCGTTGAAATAGAAAGGTTCTTCGTGGGTGGTCAGGCCGAGGCTTTCGAACTCGGCACGCATGATCTCCTGCGCACGCCGTTCGTCTTCGCTCGCCGGCTGCCGCCGCGGGCATTCCTCGACAATGCGTTCAATCACCTCACGCAACGTTTGCATTTCACTGCGCGCCGAGGGCGTGATTCTGGAAACGCTGCGTCCGTTCTTTCGGGTCTTGCTGTTTACCGGTTCAACTGCCGCCATTTGAGTTCTCGCTTTCATCGGTTGGAACGCAGGAACGCAAGGGTAATGACCACCAATCCGCCCAACAGTAGAATCGCGCCAACGATGCGTAAAGGGCCTTCCAGGAATACCAGAAAAAGACCCATCATCGCGGTCATGCCGCCGAGCGCCGCTCGGTTGCCAGCTTGATGTCTGCCCACGTTCGTTCTCCGCGTGGTCGCTATTGGCTTCGGTATCCTAGGAGAATCGCCGCTAGTTGACAAACCCGGCGCGGCGTCGAAACCTGCTTGGAACCAAGTTGGTTAGTACTCGGAAAAGTGTTTTTCGAGCATGATTTTCAAAATCGTGCGATCGGTCTCGATCATGCCTTTCGTGCTGAGAGTGCCGATGTTCTGCGTCGTCTTTTCCACGGATGTGCCAATGATGCCGTCGTTGGAACGCACGTTCACTCCCTGCAACGAGAACAGTGCCGCCTGGACCGCCGTACCGGCGGCCGTTGCCAGTTTGAGCGCACAACCGGCTTTGGCGCCGTCGCAAATCACCCCGGCCAGATCCTCGGTCAAGTTGGAAATCGCCCCGGCGATATGATGGATGTCGCCGCCCAGCAGATAGGTCACCCCGGCCGTGGCGCCGGCTCCGGCGGCGATGGAACAACCGCAAACTGCCGACAAACGCCCGGTATGTGCTTTCACGTAAGCCGTGATCAGATGCGAGAACCCAATGGCCTCCAACACCGTACGTTGCTCACAGGCAATGAACTCGCGAATTGCCCAAATCGGCAGCACGGCGGTTAGACCGTGGTTGCCGCTGCCGGCGGACGACATAGCCGGCAATTTGACTCCAGCCATGCGCGCGTCGGCGGCTGCGGAGGTCAGCTTGCGCGCTTCGAGGATCATATCCCGTTTGATCAACCCTTGGCGCGCCAAACGATCGAGGGTTTTCCCCACGCCAAGACCGGAGCCGAACTTCAATCCGTATTCCGCCAGGCGCATGTTGAGCTCGATGCTCTGCTTGAGAAACGCCAGGTCGTCGGCGTCGAGATCATCGACGAGTCCCAGTAGGCCATCGAGCGAAATGCCCCGCAACCATTCCTCCAAGCGGGCCAGGTCGTTTCGGCCATCGCTCGAGACGCGAGACAGCAGAGGGCTATCGGTGATCTTCACGCCGTTGAGCGATAGCGAGACGATGTTGTCATGCAGGTCACAGATGACCGACTCAGCCACATCATCCGTACTCCGTATGGTGGTACGGATAAAGAGACCGTCTTGGTCCTCCAGCAGATGGACCTTGACCCCACCGTCCTGCAACAGGCGTTTGGCCTGGGTTACCGTCTCCCCCGTGATCGGATCGAGCGCTTCGAGCCGCCGGGTCGAATCGCCTCCTAGCGCACCCAAAGCCGCCGCGGTATCCAGACCGGTCAGGCCGTCGGTGCCAGGGATCGAAACCGCAACCCCGTTTTTGTAAATGTTGGCGTCGACCCACAGTTCGAGCGAATGGATCTCGTGCGTGGGCAACAGTGAAGCAGCCGCGGCCGCGCCGTAGGCAATCGCCGCCGGCTCAGTGCAACCGAGCGCAGGGGCGATCTCAATGCGCAGAATGTCTTTGATGGAAAACGACATGGTATGTCCTACCTGGCCAGCGCGGCTTCTCGTTGACGCCGCCTGCCCGCCCAACCCAAAAAGCCAATGGCCGCGACCACGATCGCCAACGCAGTCCACTCATGCGAGGCTACAGGTTTGCCTTGAAACAGATAGAAGAAGCCCAGAGTGGCCGCTGTACCGGCGACCAACGACGTTAGGCGATTCATCGTTGTGTTGAACGTGGCCGTACCACCTTTATACAGGAACAAGAACACGCTAAAAAACGCGCCGATGCCATAAGGAACGCCTATCATGATGCCGGCCAAATCGGGATGCTGTAGACCGCGCACGTAATCGACAACCTGCGGTGCTTGCACGCCAGCGCGCACGAAAATAACCGCCGCGATGGTGCCAATCACAATGGTCAGTGAGGCAAAGATCTGTTCGATGCCGAAGATCGCCCGGTGGTCCGCCGAGACCTTAAATCGGTTCAGAATGTAGATGCGCAAACTGTACGGGAAGATGTAGCAGACCATGGTAATCATGGCCGCCGGCGAGCCGAAAAACTGGAAGTCGTCCGGCCCGGCGCCGAACAAGACGACGCTAATCGCCCCTACGGCCAACAAGACCGCGACATCTTCCTGCCAAAAGACCTTCTTGGTCAGAAAGCCTTGGCGGATGAGTATTGCATCAACGACACGGCTGGCGACGACCAAGGAAGCGCGCATCAACACCATCGCCACCATGACCGAATAGCCGTAGGTGTACATTAGTGTGGTGGTCGGAATGACAAAGCCGGTACAGATTCCCGAAGGAATCAACCAGGCATATTCGCCCGGCAGCCGGCCGCCCCAAATGCGCGGCATCGTGCTCTTTAGGCGACCTGGCCACCAGAACAACAACACCACCGCGACACAAATCGCAGTGCCGCCCAAAGTGGTATGAAATAGCACTTCCATACCGGGCATGGCTGGAAAACCATCCCGCTTGTCCAACAACCATTTGATGAAAAGTCCATAAAACGTATAAAAAAAGAAATAGCCGAAACACAGGCCGAACACGCCGCTTAGGTCGCTTTTGCCATTTCGCATTCCGCGCCTCATCGATGACGGGATGATCGGGCCAGAATCATAGTGGGTTCACCCTAAAAGGGCCAGCGCCTCAGGGCAACCCTTGCATCGCTTGTTTGAATGACGCATGCAGTGCCGCAACCTGATCCGGCGGCCAGGTCGCCGGGTCGCCGCGCAAGAAGGTAGTGCGGTCACAGCGATTGTCAAAACGTGCAACCGGCAAAACCCAAGTGCGTCCATGTGCGTTGACGTGGACTAGCCCAGGATGCCCTTCTTCCAACCACGCCAGGTCGTCGCAGCCGTATTCGCCGAGCATCACCGACTCAGGAACACTGTGGTGCAGAATCGAACCTGGGTCGTCCGGATTGGCACGCACGCGGTTCTTGCGTCGCGATTCCTCGGGGGTCACCCACACGTAGAGAATCGCAGCGTGCGCAAGAATCTGGGCACTCAACTCCGCCAGCGAGTAAGCGTAGCCGTACGGCGGCGGTAGTGGCATCTTCGCGCCATCGGGCCCGCCCCGCGCAAATTCGATCACAATCGTGCCGTCTGCCTGTCGTTGTCGGTTCGTCGCGGCCAGTTTGGCGCGCAAATCAGCGGCCTCCACCTCCAGGGCGTCGGCCAACCGGCGACGAACTAAAGCGTCCAGAGTGGACAGTCGCCGCGGGATGCCTACACGAGCCGCGGCTCTTTCCAAACGATTCAATATCCATTCGCCCGCCGGGCCGGCCATCGGCGTCCGTCCCGCCAGCATATCGGCGTAGTCCTCATTAAGCAGGTGAATCAAGGTGCCCCAGTCGCGCCCATCGGCCCACGACTGCTCTTCGTTGGGAAAGAACAACGGCGGCTGACCGGTGGCGCGCAGTATTTGGCTTGCCCGCCGCATCAGGTGCACGTAAGGAAAATCGTCGAGTTGTACCGTCGGCCCCAGTCGCAAGTCTCGCCGGCGCTTGTCCTCGTCCAGATAGGCCAAGTAGCGCCGCAGCTCGGATTTGCCCGAAGCCGGCAATGCCAGAAGCAACAGTGTGTGAATCGTATCGTGCATCGTTGCTGCTCCGTGTTGGAACCGCGGGCAAACTAGCATTTCCGCATGTGTCCGGGCAAACGACACTCCCCGCCCCACCCTGGTCAAGAAAAAATCGAGTATACTGACAAGCGCCATTTGAGGAGTAGGTAATCATGAATTCGCCGACTGCTTTTCAACAAAAGATGGCTGCTCGTCTATCGCGCCAACGTTCGTATCGTGTCATCTTACGACGGTGCGAAACAATAAATTCGTCGGCAATTCGCGGCATCGTCAGCGAAAGTTTGCAGGAACTAGGCGTGCGGCCGACCGGGCGGGTTTTCATCAAGCCGAATGTGGTGACCGCTAACCGCGCTTACATCCATCACTCCTACACTAACCCGCACCTCGTTGCCGAAGTTATCAATTGGGCGCGTATACACGGCGCGGTTCAGGTCACGGTCGGTGAATCGGGTGGCTTTGGTATTCCGACACGGTTGTTCTTGTCGGAAGCTGGCTTTCTCGACCTGCGCCGGCTCGGCGCGCAAGTTGTGGATCTGAACACAGAATCGACAGTGCGCGTGCCGCTCTCGCGCGGCATGCACCATCACAGTATGCTTCTAGCGCGCAGTCTGCACGACGCCGACTTTTTGCTCTGGATGCCCAAGCTCAAGTACCATATTTGCTGCACCACCACCTGTGCGTTGAAACTGAACATCGGCATCCTGACCCACCAGGAACGCATGCTCTATCACGACGACCGGCTCGACGAAAAAATCATCGACATGCTCGAAGTGGGCTATCCCGATGCGGTAGTGACCGACGCGGTGGAAATCGGCCACGGCTACGAATCGGCGCCCCAGGCGCTCCACCTCGGTGTGATCATGGTCGCAGACGACCCAGTGGCGATGGATGTTGTCGCCAACCGCGTGTTGGGATACGAACCGGCGGATTGTCGTCACCTAATGATCGCCCACGAAAGGGGGTACGGGCCACCAAATCTGGAACAAGTGCAGATCGAGGGCGATGTGACCCTCGACGAACTGCGCGCCAAGACCGCGGGCATCGAGAGCGAGTACCAGGACATCCACAAGGTCAAGACACCGATCCGTTTCTATTGCGGCACCGATGACGAACGCGGCCGGTTTTGCCACGGCGGATGCCTCGCCGCGGTCAAAGGCGCCCTGGGAACGATCGACAAACGCCGTCCCGGCTCGGTGGCGCGCGCCAAGCCCGGCGCAATTGTCACCGGCGTGTATCGGGGTAATGTCGATGCCGGCAATGGCGTGGCGCTGCTGATTGGGCGTTGCACTCGTGTCGAGGGCGAAATCAGAGCGCGTAAGATCAAACGCCTCGGCGGATGCCCGATCGGCGCCAAGCAACTGCTCATTGCGATTCCGATGTCATTCGGATTGCCTAGTCCGATGCTCGACCTCGTCGATTCTCTGAAGTTTATCGTCTTCAGCATCGACAAGGCGTTGCGCCGCTTGGTAACCAGTCTATTCGGGCCAAAACTGGCGGAGTAGAACCAACTGCCGCAGACGCTATTGCGGCTCCCGTTGGGGTGGGCGAATGATGAGGGACGTCAACGTTATTGCTATGATCTTGAAGGCGGAACTATTCCATGAGATCAAAGCCTTTGTCGACGCGCGAGACAAGCGATGTCGGCCGGGTGATTCGCGTTGGGAAGTTACTCCGACTACGTTGATGGACCTGAAACTTAAGTTCGCCGCAGTCTCTCTAGAACGACTGGAAATGTTGGCGGCGTTGTACCGCAACGGCGAGGCTGGAGTCTGCGCTTGGATGCAAAGCCTGAATCAATTATTGAACAACAATCGGCCGATCGATTTGTTGGCCACTGGTGATGGTGTTAGAGCAGTCGAAGGAGAGATTGACAGACTATTCCGCCGTCTCGCTTCCAACACATAGCCGATGTTGCCCCCATCCGGTCGGATTTCTTCTTCAGCACAAATATTGCCCTTTCCTATGCAGACGATTCGCCCGTATTTTCAAAAATTTACCGTCCGACGATGTTCATGTTCGCATTTGTCGGCGCGCTGTGAATTTCCACTTTACACCGAGTGCCGCTTTCGCTATAAACAATCACAAGGCCATAAAATGGAAACCGAAGAAAATAACACTTTCAGGGTTTGGCTCCTCCCTTCTGAGAGGAGAAACGAAAATGGTTAGGCGCTCGCCGAGCACGTGATGTTTTGGTTTTCTTCCACAGGCGAGCACGCAGGTGAAAAAGCACCTGGCAGGTGAATGGAACACCGTAGTGAAAAGGCGGTAGCACCGTTGAGACAAGTGCCTTTTCAGAGGGACGACCGACGGGGAAGCTGTCAGCCGTGAAAAGGAGAGACGACCATGGCCAAGGTTCTCTTGGTGGGGCCACGTGCCGGTTTCTGGGAAGAAGCGCGCAACACGCTTGAGTCGCGTGGACATGACGCGATCTTGGAACCAGACGGCGCCGAAGCACTCGCGCAAATGTTTAAAACCCAACCTGATATTGTGGTTTGTGATCACCATGTCACAAATTTGTCCGGCCTTGAATTGTGTCGTCTGGTCAAAACTCATCCGGCCGGCCAGCGTGTCGCGTTCGTACTGGTGACTCGTCTACCGACCAACCCGGACCTATATCGAGAATTGAGCCGTCATAGTCACCTGGACGACATTCTGCCGCATCCACACAGTTCGATCGAGATCGTCGAGCGGGTGGAAGCATGGCTATTTCGGGCAAACGGAAAAAATAACGAGAGCAATGGAACGGCCAAACCGACTCCGATCAAGCACGCCGCCAACGGCAAAGCCATTCCCACTCAGGGGAGATTAGACGAATATTCATTTGCGACGTTGTTGCGGGAGATCTATCGCACCAGATTCAATGGATCAGTCAACCTGACGGAAGGGCGCAAGAAGATGCGGATCCTGTTCAAGAACGGAAATCCGATTGGCTTGCGCAGCAACTACACTCGCGAACATGCTCTGGGACAGCGACTGGTAAAAGATCGATGTTTGACCACCGTGCAACTGGATCGCGCACTGGAGTATGCACACACCCATCATCTCCGGTTGGGCCAAGCATTGGCCAAATTGGGGTTGATCAAAAAGGCCGATCTACAGAATCATCTGCGCCAACAGTACAACGAAAAGTTGCTGAGCCTCTTCCAGCCAAACTGGAAAGGAGGCGAGTTTGCCTTGCATCCCGGCGAGTTCCCGCCCGATCCTGATTTCTCCTTCGAGACATCGACCATTACCTTGATTCAAGAAGGCATCCGGCGTATGCACGACCTGAAATCTCTGACCTACCTGTTCGCGGAGAAAAACCGTTCCAGCCGGGTTTGCCGCATGACCGCTGAGGCTGATGATCTGCTACCCCAACTTGAGCTTGATGACCAACAACGCCGGGTGCTTGAATTGCTGCGTGGCGGCATGACACTGGCCGAAATCGCCACAGTAACCAAGTTAGAACGAGTACAACTGATGTCGTTTCTCTATACCTTGTTGGTCCTGCGCGCGGTGCGCTTTGATGATCCGCCGGCCGAACCAAACAGCCGGGCGACGGCAACGATTGGCGCCCCGGAGCGGGAAAACGCCACCCTAGTCGACCTGGCGGCTGCGGCAATGAGCAACGGGCACACTGCACCCTCTGCCGCCGCTACGATTCCTCCCCGCGTAACCTACGCGACAGCTCCCCAGCGTCGTCCGGAAACGAGCACCGACAACGAAAACATCACAGCAGTGCAAATGGGACGCCACTTCTTCGAAACCGGAGACTTCGAAAAGGCGGTCCACTATCTGGAGCAAGCCAGTCATTTGCGGCCGAATTCGCCTCGCGTGTTGTCGATGCTAGCCTGGTCGCTCTTCATGACGCGCTCGCCGCAGGACCAATTTGCTGTCGAACGGGCCAAGGAACTGTGCAAACAAGCGATCCGTCTCGAGCCGGCCCATGCACGGGCCTACCTGGTTCTTACCAAGATCGCTCGCTACGAGAAAAACGACCGGGTGGCTGATTCCTATGCAATGAAAGCGTTCGAACTTGACCCCGTAGATCCAGACATCAAGCATCAGTACGAGTTGGCGCGCATCCGACGACGCAACCAGACTCACTGAACGCCGACAACAGACCATCACTCAGCAGCAGGTGGGGCTATGTCTGCCACGCGGGAACTGGTACGACCATGTGCCGGATGCATCTAGTCGACTACGGTTCGGCGTCTGTACCCGGGACCAATGGCATCCGAGGATGCTTGGCAAACGAAAAGGTGAGTTGCTCGTACCAAGAATCGGCCGAATTCACCAAGCCGAGAATGCGATTCCACATCTCCACCGGCGGACCGAACTCGCGCCAGTCGACCGCCAGGACCTTCACTCCGCGCCGCCGCATTTCGGCAACCAGTTTCTGATAATTGCGATCAAGATGTTGCAGATAGTCCAGTGGCACACCGTTTTCTTGGGTCCGCCCGCGCGCGGCCATGCGTCGATGGCACTCTTCGGGAGGCACGTGTAGGAAGACGAACACGTCTGGCGGCATGATATCGCGGCTCATGTTGCGGAAGACATCGACATACAGCTCGTACTCCTCGCGCCGCATGAATCCGCGTTCCATTGCAGTCGTGGCAAACACCGTGTCGCCGTATATCGGTCGATCCTGCAGCACCGCCATTCCCTGGCTGCCCCATGCCAGTTCGACCGCCAGCCGATGTTGTTCATACCGCTGGCACAGCATGAACATCTGCATGGCAAAGCCGCCGCCCGTCGCCTGGCCTGTCTTCAGATCTTCGTAGTAGTGGGCAAGAAAGTGATTGAACTTCGGGTGGTGAGTCGGCTCTTCAAACACGCGAGTCGGCCAACCGGCGGACACCGCGGCTGAGGCGATCGCGTGGCAGGCATTGGTTTTGCCCGCGCCGATATTGGCATCCACGGTGATGAACAGGCCTTGCTTGCCGGGCGATAGCGGTGTGTTCATGGTTTCACCTTTGCGGAAGACGGCTGAATCCGGGCGCATGATAGCCAAGCGCCTGCCGCCCGGCAACGCGGTCGGCCCATCTTCTTGTAAACCGTGGCTGGACTTTTATAATGGGTGTTACTCGACATGGCGCACCTTCTATAGTTGCAGGTTGAAGAACAATCAGATCAGGGCGCATATGCCCGCGGCGGGGAATCGTGATGGAAGACTCCTTCGATTTCATCGTGATCGGTTCCGGGTTTGGCGGCAGCGTGGCCGCATTGCGGTTAGCGGAAAAAGGGTACCGGGTCGCCGTGCTGGAGGCGGGCAAGCGCTGGCGGCCGGAGGACTTCCCCAAGACGAATTGGAACTTGCGTAAGTTCTTATGGGCCCCACAAATCGGTTGCCACGGGATTCAACGCATCTGGCTGTTGAAGGACTTTATGGGGCTGGGTGGCGCCGGGGTCGGCGGCGGTTCACTCGTTTACGCTTGCGTGCTCATGCAGCCACTTGGTCCTTTCTACAAGGATCCCCAGTGGGTGGATCTCGATCCCGACTGGGAGAAGACTCTCGCCCCGCATTTCGCCACCGCGCGCCGGATGCTCGGCGTGACCAAGTTCCCCCAAGTGACCAACGCCGACCGAGTGCTCGCCGAATACGCAAAAGACATCGGCCGTAGCGATCACTTTGCGCCGACCGAAGTCGGCATCTACTTCGGCGAACCGGGCAAGACGGCGCCCGACCCGTACTTCGACGGCCAGGGTCCAGAACGTACCGGCTGCGATTTCACCGGCGCGTGCATGATCGGTTGCCGCAACGGCGGCAAGAACACCCTAGACAAAAACTACCTCTACCTCGCCGAAAAGCGCGGCGCACGGATTGTGCCCGAAACTCTAGTCACCGCGATCGAACCAGACGGCAACGGCGGCTACCTGGTGACCAGCCGCAAGGGCACGGCCGTGTTCCCCACTGGCAAGAAAGTCTGGAAGGCCAAACAGGTAGTGGTCGCCGCCGGCACACTAAGCACCATCGAACTGCTGCTCAACTGCAAACATCGCGGATTGCTGCCGAAGTTGTCCGATCATTTGGGCGATAAGTTCCGCACCAATTCCGAAGTGCTATGTGGCGCGCGCGCAAAAGGAAAAGATGCGAAATACTGCGACGGCACGGCAATCACCTCGATTCTCAAGGTAAACGATATGACCTCAATCGAGGTGACCCGCTACCCCGCCGGTTCGGACGTAATGGGCCTCTTGGCCCAGGTGCTCACCGAAGGCGGCTCGAAATGGACTCGTCCGCTGAAATTCCTTTGGACCTGCCTCACCCACCCCACCCATTTGGCGCGCTGTCTATGGGTGTTCGGTTGGGCGCAACGCGCGATCATCCTGCTGGTCATGCAGGTCTACGACAACAGTGTGCGCATCTTCCTCAAGCGTAGTTGGTTGCGGCCGTGGCGAATGGTGCTTTCTTCAGAAGCGCCGGGCCAGGGCATCCCCACTTACATTCCGGAAGGCAATCACGCCGCACGAGCCGTTGCCAAGAAGATCGACGGCGTGCCACAAGGGGCGATTTCGGAAGTACTTTTAAACCGGCCGTTGTCGGCGCACATGTTGGGCGGTTGCCCGATTGCCGCAGGCCCCGACCAGGGAGTAGTCGACAAGTATGGCCGCGTGTTCGGCTATGACGGGCTGTACATCACCGATGGCGCAATCATGCCGGCGAACCTCGGCGTGAACCCTTCGCTGACCATCACTGCCTTGGCCGAGCATTGCATGACCGCAATACCGCCCAAACAAAAATGACCCGTCGTTAGAAAAGAAAAGGGCGAGCCGACCGGCTCGCCCTTGTTTTTCGGTCAACTAGCAGCCGCAACCGCTATCGTCATCGTCATCGTCGGCCATTATTTGGTCGTCATCGTCATCGGCTTGGTCATCGTCGTCCGCATCGTCGTCGACGACATCGTCATCTGCCGGCGTATTGGTGATAGTGATCGTCACCTCATCCTCTCCGGATTCCTGCCCGTCGCTCACCACCAACTGGAAAGTGTACTCGCCGGCTTCGGCGGCCAGAAAGGACGGCGCCACGTTTTCCACATCGCTCAACGTTGTTGGCGGCCCATCCACCTGCTCCCAAGCGAAAGTGATCGCGTCGCCGTCCGGATCGTACGAACCGGAACCGTCGAGCGTGATTGTCATGCCCGTTTCGCCTTCCTGGTCATCACCGGCATCAGCGATCGGCGGAACGTTCTGTTGCGTATAGCGATAAACACTTAGATCCCCGCCGGCTTGATAGGCAACGTTGTCGTCGACCCAATCAAACGCGACCACCGGATGTCCCCAATCGAGTAGCGTCTCGTCGAGATGCCAAGTTTCGCCACGATCTATCGAGTAGAAGATGATCGACTTGTAATTGAGCACACCCTGCCCCACGCCACCGATGAAGCCGGTCGATCCGCTCGGGCTGAACGAGAAAGACATGATGCCAAACGCCAGTCCGCCCAAATCGTCCAGCGGAATGCGGTCGGTGTAGTCAGTCCAGGTCTCGCCACCGTCGGTCGTCTTGTAGAGTCGGAAGTCGGGATACGAGCCGTCCACCGGGGTCGACCACACCCAGCCTTCTTGCTCGTTGAGCATTTCGATCTGGCCGAACGCCTCGTTTTCCGAGAACTTGATTCTCGTCCACGAATTGCCGCCGTCGGTCGTCTTGAAAATGCGCCCATTGATGCCCTTCGGCGCGCCACCGTGTTCGGCAAAGTAGGCCCGACGCTCGGCGCGGAACTGCGGATCACGCAGCCAACGCACTTCGTTGACCCGATGCCGGTAGAGCGCCCACGACCATTCTTCCTCGGTCATGTCCGGAGTACGTTCCGGTTCCGGCTCGGCCTCGCCGCTGGTAATGAAACCGACCATTTCGCTCGGGAAATCGACGTCGCCATACGAATTGGGCCCCGGGGGCATTTGTGGCACGTTTTCCCAAGTCCAACCGAAGTCGTAACTGCGCATGATCAGGTCATCGCCGCCGACCGCGAACAACACGTCGCCCGGCGCGAAATCGAAAGCAGTAATCGCTTTACCAAAGGCGAAGGGTAGCGTTGCTTGCTCCACCGTCTGACCGCCGTCCTGCGTCACGTAAATGACCGGACTGAGCGTCAACATGCAGACGAACATGCACAATGGTTCCGGCAGGTTTTCGTAACATTCTTCCGACGTTCCAAAACCACCGTACAAGCCGACGTCCGAACCCGCGCTCTCCACTGCGATGATGAAGGTATACATCTTCATCATGTCGCACATCGAGCCGTCGTACTTCATGGCAACGGTCGCGTCCCATGTTAAGCCGCCGTCCGAACTCACCCAGCCGTAATCGATCTCGTCAAACGAAGGCTGCTGCATACCTACGGTATACAGGTGGTCGTAGTCGGCCACACTAATCCCCAGGAACGACGCGTTGCTATAACCCGGCGGTTCTAGGCCGTAAAGGTCTTCCCACTGACCGTACTCGGCCCAAGCTGTACCCGAGGCCAGCACTAGAATCAGGATCACCAGCATTTTTCTCATTGATTTGCTCCTAGAAGTCCACCCAGGTTTGGCCTGTTGTAGAAGGACTGCCGGACTACGTCAAGCCGATACTCTTTTCAATCGAAACGGTAACTCGTTGCCACCAGTAAGTTGATCATTTGCACCCGCAGGTCGGCATCCTGTTCTTCTGTAGCGATCTGGCCGTCGCGCTCGATGACGCGGCTGATCGGAGTGGTGCCAGTGCCCCATGCGTAGTTGAGCCCCAGACTGAAAGTTGTCTGCTCACGATAGAGGCCCGCCGAAACCGTTACCCCGTACATGTCCAATCGTGCGTCTTCGAACGGAGAAAAGTTCGTATAGAAGCCGGCACGCAACGGCACAATACGGTTGACGACATACTCGAAGCCGAGGTTGCCGTTGATCAACGGCCGCATCTTTACCTTGTCGGCAATCTCGTCCTCTTGTGCGTCTTCATAGGTCAGGGCGTCGTAGTACTTGACGTCGGCGGTTACCGCCCATACGCGCTTTCGCTCGTAGCCCAATCCTAAGCCCACCATGAAAGGATCGCGCCGTAACGGGGTAAAGTCCTGCTGTTGCGTGTCTTCCTCGGCCGTACCCAAATAGCTCACCAGATATGAATTGGAGTAGTTGCCGGCGCCCCACACCTGCAGTGACGGCGAGCGCACCACTAAGCCCACGTGAAAGGCATTCCAGGTGAAGCGCGCCCCGACTAGCGCCAACAGACCGAAGGTTTTACGATCGGTTTCGTACTGCGAACTTAACAGCATCTCGTCCTGCAAGATCGACAAATCGTCTTCGGTCAGTCGGCCACTGACTCGCGAATCGAACGCGGTCTGACCGAACAGGCCGTACAGGGTCGCTCCCAGCCCGACGTGCGGACCCAAGCGCCGCGCAAACGACGGCCCGAACCAGTAGGTCTGACTGGATGAACGTGAGGAGAACACCAGCCGGCCGTCAGCGGACTTTGTTTGGTTGCGGTAGCTGAACGAGTCAGGCGAGACAACGGAAAAAGCAAACACATTGGCGGCGTCACGACCGGCTTCGGCGCCGAAACGATACACTGACCCGGAAAGCGCCGGCACGGCGTAGAATGTCGTGATGCTCATGTTGCTGACCGCCTCGCCGAAACCGATAGCGTTCGACATTTCCAATGCCGTGTAGCCGTAGAAGGTGGCGCTCAAGCTGAGACTGTCGTTCACCGCAAACGCTAGTCCTCCCGGATTGTAGTAGGCCCCCGACAAGTCATCGGCAATTGCCGTAAACGCTCCACCCATCCCCGCGGCTCGTTCGCCCACCGGATAGAACTGGTAGCCTTGGGCGTTGGCATCTGGCGCGACCATCAACAAGCCAATCATGACCAAGAAAGCAGCGATCCAATGTGAAGCGTCTCTCACGGCGTCCCCCTGACTGGGAAAGAATTGAAGTAGAGTCTACCGAAATCGAACGCGACCGGACAAGCGTCGCAATGGCTTGACCGAATCGGCACTCGGGACTGAAAAAGATGCGCGAATCTCTTGGCGGAAGCAGCCAAAAACCTGCGATCAAAGAAGTCCGACCACGGCCATGGACAACTTGCCGGTGCAACACGAATCGCCCCAACCGTCCGTACTCCTTTCAACTTGTTGACATGTTGTTTTGAGAGGCCCAAACCCTTGAATAGGATTGGGTTACGCTTACCTCTGGAGAGAGAGGCAATCCGCGTAAAAGCAAAATCTAGTGCGCCGTTGAAATGAACAACGAAATGGGTGGTAGGTACGCCATGAGACGGTCCTTGAGCCCCGGTTAAGCAAAAGAAGAGGATCTCCAAGTTTCGGGAATGATTAGTTTTGTAGTGCAAACGACAAAACACCCGGGAGGTGCTCCGATGTCGAGTATAACCATTGACTTTATCGATGAGCAAATCACTTCGAACGGCGGCGCGGTTGGGTCTGGCGGACCGGTTGAACGCGGCGGTGCGGCTGAAACAACGGGCGCGCGGGGCCAGCGGTCGGTAGACGTCGCTGGCGCTGATCTACTTGCTGGCCTAAGACGACGGCGCGTTGTGCGAGGTGGATCGCTCGCTTGGCGGCGGACAACGTGCGCGCGCGGCTGCTCGACCTCTCGCGCGCAGCCTCGGGCTGCGCACGATTTTCCGCCGCCAGTAACGCGTCTCCCGCCGTGCAAAGCCCCGATCGATCCTCAAAACAATAAAAATCGGCTCGGCAAAAAATGCGTTTTCGGAAGAATGTCCCTGAATCGGACCGCTTATCCGGGAATCAAGGAAGAGTGATACAAGTGTTGACTCCACCATTGAATACTGGTTAACTACCTTTCACAAGTTAGCAAGTATTCAACCGCCATTCTTTTCCGGGAGGCAACATGAAAGGCCAGAAGAAAGTCATTGATGTACTCAACGGCGTGTTGACGGACGAACTGACGGCGATCAGCCAGTACATGGTCCATTCTGAAATGTGCGACAACTGGGGCTATCCGCGACTGCATGAAGCCGTGGAAAAGCGTGCGATCGTAGAAATGAAACACGCTGAAAAACTCATCGCGCGCATTATCTTCTTCGAGGGGCAACCGGTCGTCAGCAAGCTCAACCCGATTACGATCGGCGCCGATGTCGCCAGACAGTTGGCCAACGATCTGCAAGCTGAGTACGGCGCGGTTAAAGCTTATAACGCGGCGATCAAAATCGCGGTCGAGGCCGGTGACAACGGTACGCGTGAACTGCTGGAAAGCATTCTGAAAGACGAGGAAGACCACGTCGACTGGATTGAGGCGCAACTCGACCAGATCGAACAGATGGGCGTCGCCAACTACTTGGCAGAACAAACCCGGCAATAGGCCCTCCCCCATCCGCCCCGGCCCTATCGACCAACAATAGGGCTTGACTGATATTGTTCGTATCCGTACTATTCGCATGCCAATATTACGCAGGAAAACCAAATGACATTTGTCGATCCTTTCGATTGTCCGTACTACCTGGTTACCCGTGTTTCCCTCGCCGTGACTTCGGCACTGAAGGCGGGTTTTACCGCTGCGAACGTCGAACGAGTGCGCCCGGCATACCTCGGCGTGCTTTTCTACCTGTGGCAAACCGAAGGCTTGAAGGCGGTGGAGCTGGGCCGCAAAGCTGGACTCGAGCCCTCGACAATGACCGGCCTGCTCGACCGCATGGAACGTGACGGACTGGTCGTGCGCTCGCCCGATCCAAACGACCGTCGCGCTCAACTCATCTTTCTCACCGAGGAAGGTCGCCGTGCCCGTGTTCCGGTGACTGACGTGGTCAACCGAACGTTGTCACAGGTTTTTGAAAACACGGCCGAGAAGGACCTCACACAGCTCAAACGGACTTTACGCCGGGCGTTAGCGAACCTGCATGAGGGGAGCGAATCATGAGCGCGCCGCTAATTGGCTATACCTGCTCCTACACGCCGCTGGCGCTGTTGCGCGCGGCGGGGTTCATCCCTTTTCGCGTGCTGCCGCTATACGAAGGCCCGGAACTAGCCGGCCAGCATCTGCACGACAACCTCTGTCCGCACGTCAAATTCGTACTTGATCGCGTACTCGCCCGCCACCTGCCCGAGATGGCGGGAATGGTCTTTGTCAACAGTTGCGATGCCATGCGCCGCCTGGCCGATGCCTGGCAGCGCGTTCGTCCATCAGACCGCGTGGCGCGAATCGACTTGCCGGTCGAAAACAATGCGCGGGCGCAGGACTACTGGGCCGGCGAACTGGAACATCTCGCCGCCATTCTTGGTGAATGGCGCGGGCGTGCAATCACCACGGACGAGCTTCGCCAGGCGTGGCAAGAAGAACGCGAATTGGTCGCAGCGCTAGCGGCAGTCGCCCAACGTCTACGCGACGGTTCGCTCGTCGGCGGACGCGCCCGTTTGCAGGAATTGTACAACCGCGCAATGACCGAACCGTTGGCGGCCGTGTTGCCCGAGTTGCGCACGCTGGCCGCGAGCCCGGCAAGCACTCCTCCACTATCATCCGGCGAACCGGTGTTCCTCTTCGGCAATGTGCTGGCCGACCCCGGCGCCTTCGCCTTGTTCGCCGTCAGCGGCCTGGCCGTCGTCGGTGACGACCTGTGCACCGGCGGACGGGTTTTTACCGCCCTCGACGCGGTCGGCGACGATCTGCCTTCCTACGCCCGCGCACTGCTGGCTCGTCCGCCGTGCGCCCGCACGATGAACGCGGCCGATCCGAACTGGCTGGCGCAACAGTTGGTCGCCGCCGCCCGGGCCGCCGGCGCGCGTGGCGTGATCGGCCACGTGGTCAAGTTCTGCGACCCCTATCTGGCTCGCCTGCCATACATTCGCGCGGCGATGCAGGCGGCCCATCTTCCGTTGCTGATCCTGGAGGGCGACTGCACGTTGCGGTCGATGGGCCAGCAGCGCACGCGCCTCGAAGCCTTCGTCGAAATGTTGGGGTGAACCATGATGCGGCAGTACTTCGAGCAGTTGGTTGCGGGCATCGAAAGTTCGATTCAAGCCGACCCCACTGGCCTCAGCCCGCGCAAGCGGCATGCATTGGATATTGCCCGCCTGGGCGTGACGCTCTACACGCCCGGCGAGCATGTGGCTTGGTGTGGCGTCACCGCGCCATTCGACTTGTTGCGCGCGATGGACGTGACCTCGTGCTTTGTCGAATTCGTCGGCGCCATGCTCGCCTCGACCGGCGCCATTGTGCCGCTGCTCGAAATCGCCGAGCGCGGCGGCTTCGCTACCGATTCCTGCGGATATCACCGGGCGGTGACCGGCGCCGCGCTGGCCGGTCAGATGCCGGTGCCGGATTTCCTGATCGGCACGACCTGCCCGTGCATTGGCGGCCTGGCGACGATCGAGAACCTCGCCCGCATCTTCCAAAAGGATCTCTTCGTACTACACGTGCCGCAGGAAGACTCACCCCGCGCGGTGGCCTATCTGGCCGATCAAATGCGCGACCTGGCCTCTTTTGTCGCCGCCCACACCGGGCGCCCGCTCGACCTCGACCGCCTGCGTGAGGTGATTGACCTGTCCAACCGAACCGCCGAGACAATGCGCGAGGTCTATCGCCTGGCCGCGCACGTGCCGAGCCCGGCGAGTTCGGCGGATCTGCGCAACTTCGGCATCGTCATGCCGCTCTTCTTCGGCACGCCCGACGGACTGGCGACGGCGGAGTTCTATCGCGAGCAGTTCGCCGCGCGCATCGCACGCAGACAGGCGGGCGTGGCCGGCGAACAGTTCCGGCTGCTCTGGATCCAAAACCGCATCCAGTTCAAGAATCCGCTGGAAAAAGACCTCGCCAGCGACGCCCGCGCGTGCATCGTCGCCGACGAACTGAACACGATATCCTGGGAGCCGATCGACCCGGCCGACCCCTTCCCCGGCCTGGCCCGCCGCGCGATCTCGATCCCCTTCAACGGCACGATCGCCAGGCGCGTCCGGCATCTGCAGGACATGGCCCGCGATTTCCGCATCGACGGCGCCATCAACCCGTGCCATTGGGGTTGCCGCCAAGGCACCGGCGGACGTGGCTTGGTCGCCGAAGGGCTGGCCGCCGTCGGCGTGCCGACGCTCAACCTCGAGGTCGACTGCGTCGACACCCGCAGCTTCGCCGAAGGTCAGCTCAAGACACGGTTGGAGGCGTTCCTGGAAATGGTCGCATCGCGCCCGTCGCCGTGGGTGTGAACAACTATCCCGCCCTCACATCTCGGCCCACGGTTCGAACAGACGCTGGTATTCCTGCATCGCATAGCGGTCGGTCATGCCGGCGATATAGTCGCAGATCGTGCGTTCGAGGCCCTGGCGTTCGATCATGGCGAAGTACTGCGGCGGCATCAGCGTCGGCCGGTCGCGGTAGGCCAGAAACAGCCGTTCGAGAAAGTACTGCGCCTTGTACATCGCGCGCTCCAGGCGATGGTGGCGATAGAGCTGATGGAACAGGAAGTGATTGAGCTCGTGGCGCGCGGCCTCGGTGTCGGCCGACCAGTGCACCAGCATCTTGTTGACCTCGCGCACGTCGTCGAGGCTGCGAATCTCATACTCGTTCAGGTGCTTGCGGGTCGTCGCGATCAGGTCTTCGATGAAACGGCCGATCAGCGTGCTGATCGATACCAGCCGCAACTGCGTTTCGCCGATCGACGGATGTTTCTTCAGCACCGCGTCTTCGGTTTCACGCCAGACCACCGAGTTTTCGCGCAGCCGCGCGCGGTCGATCAGCCCCGACTTCAACCCGTCGTCGATGTCGTGGTTATGGTAGGCGATGGTGTCGGCACAGTTGATCAGTTGCGCTTCGAGCGTGGGCACGGTTTCGGGCTCATACTCGGCCAAAGCCTCGTCTTCCGGATGATCGTAGAACGTCGCGTGCTTGATGATACCTTCGCGGCTTTCCCACGACAGGTTGAGGCCGGGGAAATCGGGGTAACGGTCTTCCAACAGCGTCACCACGCGCAAGCTCTGCACGTTGTGCTCGAAGCCGCCGTGGTGCTCCATCAAGCGGTTTAGCACCTGTTCGCCGGCGTGGCCGAACGGAGTGTGGCCCAGGTCGTGAGCCAGCGCGAGAGTCTCGGTCAGCTCGAGATTGAGGCCCAGCCGTTTGGCTATGCCGCGGGCGATCTGCGCCACCTCGATGGAGTGGGTCAAGCGCGTGCGGTAGTAATCGCCTTCGTGGTAGACGAAAACCTGCGTCTTATATTCCAGCCGCCGGAACGCCGCGCAGTGGATGACGCGATCGCGGTCGCGCTCGTAGGCCGGGCGATCGTCTTTGAGTTGTTCCGGATACTTGCGGCCGCGGCTGGTGGCGCTGCGCGCCGCATAAGGGGCCAGCTCATAGAGATCCATGTAACCCTCCGCCGTCAGCGAACCAAAAAAAGAACAGCCGCCGCGCCTGACGCATCCGCCAAGGCCGCGACGGCTCTTCGGGCCGTGATCCTTCCCCCTAGATCACAGAATAGTTATTGAACCAGGGTTGTCACGCTGTGTCAAGAACGATCTGCCCCCCCTTTTGCGCCGTGGAAACCGGCCATTTTTTTCGTTGGCTTGCTTTTCCCACTCAAGAACGACGCCGTTCGTTTCGATGACTTGGTAGTAGGGACGCAGTAAAAAAAAACAACGGTGCGTGGGTGTACGGCGATGAAAGTGATATGTTCTTATTGCGAGCAAGACCTCGGACAAAAAGAACCCTTGGAATCCAACTGGATAGCATACGCCCTGTGCAATCCGTGCCACCGCCGACTGCTGGCCGAGTGGTACAATGAAGGCCTGGGCCGTGCAGTAGAGGAACTGCAGACACCGGTGGTGGTTTTCACTCAGGACGCGCGGGTGGTGGCGCTAAACCAGTCGGCCGCCGACATCGTCGGCCGCCCGCCGAAAGACATCTTCGGCCTGCGTGGCGGCGAGGCATTAGACTGCAAATACGCCCAACTTCCCGAGCGTTGTGGCGAAACGCGGTTTTGTCCGATTTGTGCCATCCGTGGCACCATCGAGACAGTCGCCGAAACAGGCCAGACCCTCAACCATGTTCCGGCTGTCCTCAACCGCGTCGACCGAAAACTGAGCTTTCACGTCAATGCGGAAAAAGTCGGCGCCGTGGTCATGGTATCCATCGACCATCTGGTCGACGTCACCGATGCGTGCGAAGCCATGCTGGGCAAGCCAGAATAGCTCACCCCGACGAATCAACAACCTTCTGATATTCTTGCTGATTCCCGATGCTCACCATTATCTCA
This sequence comes from uncultured bacterium, assembly GCA_964511015.1. Taxonomy (GTDB): domain Bacteria; phylum Lernaellota; class Lernaellaia; order Lernaellales; family Lernaellaceae; genus FEN-1099. The sequence goes on from CAZEDX010000003.1 coordinate 100,179, forward strand.
ACGTTTGCTTCAGGTTCATGACAGGTTGGACGATAAGCTATTCGTAGCCGGATGGAACCACAATTGAATATAGGGATGAGCGCCATGAAGGTAGTATGCTCGTACTGTCGCAAGGACCTCGGCTACAAAGAACCTTTCGATTCCGAGTGGGTTTCCCATGGGTTGTGCCCCACCTGCCATGATGAGGTCATGGAGCAAAACCTCGCCTTGAATTTCGGGGAATTACTCGACCATTTCGGCGGGCCGGTCTTGGTCCTATCGACCGCCGGTCGCGTGACGGACATCAACCGCCAGGCACTGGAAATGCTCGGTAAAGACACCAAACAGTCATTTGGCCTCAAGGGCGGTGAAGTGTTCGAATGCCGCTATGCTCAACTGCCGGAGGGCTGCGGCGAGACAGTCTTTTGCGAGCTGTGCTCAATTCGAAACACGGTGATGGACACCATGCGGACGGGGCGGCCGCATCTGGAGGTGCCGGTCCACCTCGACCAGCGCGACCAGCGCATGAATCTGCTGATCTGCACCCAGAAGGTCGGGGTGGTAGTCTTGCTCAAGGTCGAGCAGATTCTCGACGTGGTGAAGATGTTGCCGCTTTCGCTGGAAGCCGGCACCGCCCCGTCATGAACGCTACCGGTACCAGTTCGGGTAAGAGGTAGCCGCCCACCACGGCCAACGTGTAGAAGGCGTCGCTCCGGCCAGGCATCGGTTCGGTGTCAGTGCCGCCGAAGCCGTCACCAGCTATCAGGTCGAATTCGGCGTCTTCGACGACCGTGTCATCGTCTAGATCGTCGTCGGCGAGGTCATCATCGTTTGTATCATCGTCGCCGTAATCACAGAAAGGTAGACTGGCCACACTGCCTGGACCACTAGCTTCGGCCTATGTTTCCTAGTGTTAGCCCGTACGCCATCGGTCGCGATAGCTCATTTTGCCGCACCAGACCAACTACGAAAGCAGCCACGGCCTTTTTAGAATGAATTGGCCTTGATTCCCGGATAGGCGGAGCACCAAGTTCCGGGAATGATTGGTTTTGTAGCGCAAACGACAAAACACCCGAGAGGT
>CAZEDX010000004.1:0-54556 GCA_964511015.1 uncultured bacterium
ACTGTAACGGATGTGGTGATAACGCCTGTAACGGATGTGTTGACAACCAACACACACGGGTCCGCCCCTACCACTGACGGAAGGTTATGGGGGGCCGCCCCACGGCTTTCAACTCAGCAGCGTCAGCAGCAACGGCGCGAGCAAGATCTTGGTGACGGTGGCGATGGGGTAGACGGTGGCGTAGCCCAGGTTGGGCAGCTCGAGTTTCGATTGCTCGTTGGCGAAGGTCAGGCCGGCGGCCTGGGTGTGCACGCCGGCGACCATGCCGGTCAGCAGGCTCATCGGGATCTTCAGCACCTTGTAGCCGACGATCAGCATCGACATCGACACGGTGAAGGTGATGATCGCCCCGGGCAACAGCAGCATCAGCCCGCTGCCCTCGCGCAGGGTACTGACGAAGGCATAGCCCGACTTGGTGCCGATGCCGGCGAAGAAGAGCACCAGGCCGATCTGGCGCAGCGTCAGGTTGGCGCTGTAGGGCAGTTGCCAGATGATCGGTCCCGACCGGCCCTTCATGCCCAGGAACAAGCCGACCACCAGTGGTCCGCCGGCCAGCCCAAGCCGGAACTCGTTGCCGCCAGGCAGCGGCACGGTGACCAGCCCCAGCAGCAGGCCCAGGGAGATGCCGATACCGAACGAAATGACGTCGATCTCGCTGAGCGTCTTGTAAGAATCGCCGAAGAACTTGGTGATCTCGTCCATGCGCTCGCGCGGGGCCAGCACGCGCACGCGGTCGCCCAGTTCAAGCACCGTGTCGCGATGGGGCAGAAAATCGATGTCGCCGCGCCGCACGCGGGTCACGATGCCGCCGAATTTCTGCGGCAGCCGCAACTGGCCGAGCGGCCGGCCGACGATGGAGCGGTTCGAGACGAAGATGCGCCGGTAGTCGAGCACGCTGTGGTCGGCGTCGATGGCGTGCGTGACGCGCTCGCCGAGGAACTTCGCCACCGCTTCGACCTCGCGGTCGTCGCCGACGACGGTCAGCAGATCGCCCAGCGCGGCGGTCATCTCCGGCCGGAAAACCATCGTCTCGACCCCGCGTTTGACCCGGCCGAACAGCACGCGCCAGGCCTGCTGTTCGCGCAGTTCGACGAGCTTGCGGCCGACCAGATCCGGCCGCGTGATGCGCACGGTGACGCTCAGCAGGTGGCCGGCGACGGTATCGACGTTCTTCACCCGCGCGGCGTCGGCTTGGTAGTCGATTTTCCACCAGCGCTGGCAGAGGTAGATGGCCAGCATCAGCCCCACCACGCCGAAGGGGTAGGCCACCGAGTAGGCGAAAACCGGCGCGTCGAGCACCGAACCGCGCGCGCGCGGCAGTTCTTCCTTCAACGTGTCGAGCACCGCGGCCAGCGCGGGCGTGTTGGTCAGGGCGCCGGTGAACAGGCCGGCGGTCACGGCCGGTTTGAGATGAAAGAGGAAGTGCATCGCCACTGCAACTGCGCCGCCGACCAGCAATACGCCCAGTGCCAGCAGGTTGTCGCGCAACCCGCGGCGGCTGAACGAGCGCCGAAAGCCGGGGCCGCTGCTGACCGCGACGGTGTAGACGAACAGAATCAGGCCGAGTTGATAGACCAGGTCGGGCAGCTTGAGCCGCGGATCGAGCGCGCCGATCGCCAGCCCGGCGAACAGCACCGCCGCCGAGCCGAGGCTGAACCCGCCCACGCGCACGCGGCCGACCAGGAAGCCGACGGCGGCCACCAGAAACAGCACGAGCAGCGGGTTTTGTGCAAGCAGATCGATCATTCCGTCCCTCTCTGGCGCAGTGTCATAGCACCGCTCGGCTCCGGCGACAAGTTGCCTCACGTTCGCGAAGTCGGTATCGTGAAGTCCATCGGTTGGTTGGAGGTGGTGCATGAATAGAAGAATATTTTTGTTGCTGCTGTTGGTATTGCTACCGGTGTGTCTGCTGGCTGCCGAGATCCCAACGGAGACGATCAACATCACCGGCGCCAGCCACATCGACCTGTCGTGGAAATGGACTTACGTCGAGGGGCAGTTGGTCACCTGGCAGACCTTCGCGTCGGTGCTGCGCCTGATGGACCTGTACGACCAGCAACCCGAACCCAACCCGGTCTATTACGCGCAATCGTCGGCGCAGGCATACCAGTGGATCGAACAGCAGCACCCCGCCCTCTTCCAGCGCATCCGCGACCGCGTGCATGAAGGGCGCTGGGAGATCGTCGGCGGCATGTGGTGCGAATCCGACGCCGAACAGCCTTCCGGCGAGAGTTTCGTCCGTCAGTTTCTGACTGGGCAGTGGTACTTCTACGACAAGTTCGGGGTGATGGCGGAGATCGGCTGGCTGCCGGACAGCTTCGGCTTTAACGCCAATCTGCCGCAGTTTCACGCGCGCGCGGGCATCGACAAGTTTTTCTTCTACAAGCTGAACTGGAACGACACCAATCCGCCCAAGCACAACCTGATGTGGTGGATCGGACCGGATGGCTCCAAGATCCTGTCCCACCTGGCGTACGCGCAGTACAACAACCGGGTGAGCGCGAGGGCGATTAACCACGCGGTTAATACCAAACGCGAACACGAGCCAGACCAGGATTCGGTATTTTTTCCGATCGGCACCGGCAACCACGGCGGCGGAATCGTCGCCAACAACATCACGCGCATTCTCGCGCTGCAGGAAGACGGCTATCATGTGCGGTTTGGACGCGTCGCGGACTACTTCGCGTCGATCGATCGCGAAGCGGTGAAAACCGTCGTCCGCAACGACGAGATGTACTTCGAAAGCCACCGCGGCACCTACACCTCGCGCGCCGAGCACAAGAAGAACATGCGTGAGCTGGAATACAAGCTTCAGGCCGCCGAGACGTTCTCCTCGTTAGCCTATCTGTTCGGCCGCGAATACCCGTGGTTAGACTTCGACGAGGCCTGGAAACGCCTGCTGCGCGATCAGTTCCATGACGTCATGTCGGGTACAGCCCTGGATATCGTATATAAGGTCGAAGTGGCAAACAATCTGGCCGAGGTGCGGCGCATCGGCGACGCCGCGCTGGCGGGCGCGCTCGACGACCTCGCCGGCCGTGTCGACACCAGCGCCGCGACGATGGGTGAGGTGTTCCATATCTTCAACCCCAATGCCTTCGCCAGCAGCGAGCCGGTGGTGTTGCCGGGCATCGCCGCCGACCGGCATATCGTCGACGAAAACGGCGCGGCGGTATCATGCCAATACTCCCCCGCCGAAGGTGGGTTGGTCTTCGTCGCCACGAACGTGCCGGCATGGGGTTGGCGTACCTACCAACTGGCCTCCGGCGCGCCGGCCGGCGCGACCGCCTACCCTGCCTCCGCGACGGGGTTGGAGAACGACCATTTGAAGGTCGAACTCGATGCTTCCGGCTATGTGACGAGCATCTACAACAAGGACCTCGCTTTCGAGTTTGTCCCCCCCGGCGAACGCGCCAATTTGCTGCAGTTGTACAAGGACGGACCCGTCCATTTCGACGCATGGGACCTGGGCTTCGACAAGTACCACGACCAGCCCGCCATCGTGGAAGATGTGCAGTCGGTTCAGGTGACCGAAAACGGCCCGGTGCGGCAGGTGATCGAGATCGCGCGGCAGGGGGTGGAAGAGACGTATCTGCAACGCGTGATCCTCTACGCCGACGCCGATTCGGTCGACTTCGAAACGCTGGTCGGCGACTGGGGTCACCCGGCGCACCGTTTCCTCAAAGTGGCGTTCCCGACGACATTGGTCAATGCGCGCCAGACCATCCGTCACAATGTGCCATATGGGTCGATTCCGCGCGTACTCGACGGCCACCGCGCCGACACCGAATTCGTCGGCCACAAGTGGGTGGACCTCACCGCAACGTACACCAACAACGCCCCGGCGGAAGCAGGCCTGACGCTGTTCAACCGCGAGAAATTCGGTTACGACGTCGCCAACGACGGGCCGGGCGAAGGCCTGAGCAACGGCGCGTGCAACATCCTGCGCCTGTCGCTGCTCAAGAGCGCGTGGAGCCCGCTGTGGCTGCTGCCCGACCTGGGCGGTCCGGTCACCGACCAAGGCGATTTTCTGACGCATTATCGCGTATATCCGCACCCGGGCGACACCACACCGGCTGAGTTGTACCGGCGTGGCGAGGCGTTCGCCAATCCGTTGTTGATCCGCCCCGGCAGTGTGCACCACGGCGAGCTGCCGGCGACCGGCCAATTGCTATGGTTTGACAGCGAAGGCGGTGAGTTGCTGCCCACCACGCTTAAACGGCCCGACCGCATGGCGCAGGATCACGAGCTCATCCTGCGGCTGGTCGAGATCGACGGGCAGCAGGCCACCGGCGGACTCGAACGCGCATTCTGGTCGCTAGTCACCGCACGCCGCGCCGACCTGCTCGAACGCGTCGACGGCGACAACCTGGTTCGCGGCGATGGGTTCAAACTCACCGCGAATTCCGGCGCTATCGAAACCGTCCGGCTGACGCTCGGCGAACCCGGCGAAGCCGACGACGACGGCGGCGATGACACGAGCGACGACAATCAGGACGACGACGTTGCCGGCGACGATGACGATGATGACAACGATGATGAGGGGTGTTGTGGGTAGAAAAGCATCGGGTGTCGGCTCTCGAGTCCCAGAATACGGGCACCATCCTCAGGCGGTGGTGACGATCCTGACATTCGTCTGCCTGGTTCTGCTTGCCTGCGGCAAGGCCGAGAAGCCGACCGCCACTCCCCGACCGCCCGAGCCGGCAATCCCCGACGACTTCACCGCCGGCGGCCCCTACACCGGGCGCATTACCTGTCTGTATTCCGACGGCCGCTACCTATACGCCGGGGGCTGGCACACCGGCGTCTTCCGCACCGCGGACGGTACCTCCTGGCAAGAGTTCAACCCCGGCCTGCAAGGCTACCGCGACGTGATGGCGCTGGCCGGCGACGGCCGCACCGTTTGGGCCGGCACCTTCCAAGGCGAGGTCTTCGCCCTACAACAAGAACAGTGGGTATTGGTTCACGATTTTGGTGACGGGCCGGGCGCCGTGGTACGCGCACTGTTGCCGTTGGGCAATGCGCTGCTGGCCGGTACCGGAGCTGGGGTGCAGGTTTCGGCCGACGGCGGCCACTCGTGGACAGGGTTGTCGCCGCTGCGCGATGTTTCCTGCTTCATACCCTCGCCCTTCGGCGGACCGGAAGATTTCTACTTCGGCACCCTGGGTCACGGTTTGGGATTCTGCAGCGCCGACCGCACCCACCCCTGTTACCCGGTGAAACAGTACGAAGCCGGGCGGACGGTCAACGCGTTGGTGGCCGACCGGGCGGGGCGGCGGCTCTATCTAGCCGCCGAAGGCGACGGCGTGTGGGTAAGCAGCGACGGCGTCGTTTTCGAATCGATTCCGTTGCACCCGACGCCGGTCGAGACCTACCCCATAGCGCTGGCGTTACGCGAGGCAACGCTGGTCATTTCGCTCGACGGCACCGGGGTGTTATTCAAGAACACGCGTACCAGCGACCCGCTGATCAAGCTGTCGTTTCCGATCGCCATTACCGCGATGACGGTCCATCAAGGCAAGCTGTACTACGGCACCGACGGCATCGGTGTGTTCGTGGAAACCGCCCGTGGTTTTGCGCCGGCAAATCAGGGTTTGCTCAACTACCCGGCCAATATTGTGGAAGAAATCCTGCAAGGAGCCCGTCGCGGACCAGAGCCGCAATGAACTCCTTTTCGGGGCTGGCCTCATCGCCATGAGCCGGACAAGAGAAAACCTCAAATTGCCACAATCTTGAAGAGTTGGCGAACGTGGCTCTTTACTTTACGGCGCGTTGTCAGTAGGATTCTGGCCTTCTGAAAAAGCCTCGGGAGGCGGGCTCATGTGTGGCATTTTCGGTTTGGTGGGCAAGGAGCCGGTCGCGAACCGGTTGATTGCCGGCGCGGGCCGGATGCAGAACCGCGGGCACCGCTCGACTAAGGTCGTGACCTTCGACGGCCGCATCTTCCATCACCACGGCGGCCTATTGCCCGCGACCGTGCTGTTTGCCGACTACGACGCGCGCCTGCTGCGCGGCAACAGCGGCATCGTACACACCCGTTACGCCACCGCCGGCAAAATGACGACCGAATGGCTCGAGCGGAACATCCAGCCGGTGTTCTCCGACCATCCGGGCATGGCGATGTGCAACAACGGCGACCTGGTGAACCTCTACACCCAGACCCAAGCCCTGAAGGCCAAGGGCTTCTCGTTCCAGACCGAAGTCGACGCCAAGGTCATCCAGAACACTCTGATCGATCACATGACACAATACGGTCTGCTGCGCGCCAAACGGCCGGCGGAATTTCTACGCCGGTTGTGGAAATCGATTGACAGCCTGCACAACAGCCTGGTCGGCGCGTATAGCGTGCTGTGCCTGATGGAAAACGGCCTGCTGGCGTTCCGCGATCCGTTCGGTATCCGGCCATTGTGCATGGCCGAACGCCTCGGCGAAGACGGTAAAATCATCGAGGTCGGCTTCGCCAGCGAGTCGAGCGTGTTCAACTATTTCGGCGACTACCACAACATCACCGAGGTCAAACCGGGCGAAGCGGTGTGGGTCGACAGCGAATGGCTCAACCCAGTGCATAAGCAGGTCGCCTCGCAACGCGAGGCTTTCTGCTTCTTCGAGTACGTATACTTCGCCCGGCCCGATTCGGAGATGATGGGCCGGCGTGTGGAAGTGGTGCGCGGCGAACTGGGCGGCGTGCTGGCTGAGGAATGCGCCGATCTCGCCGACCGCATCGACGTGGTCTGCGGTTTGCCGGGCACTAGCGTTTCGGCCGGTCAGGAATTCGCGCTGCGTCTGAGCAAACCCTATCGCAACGCGATCATCAAGGTCGACAACCGCCGTAGTTTTCAGGAGACGTCGGACGAAAAACGTCGCAAGGCCATCGACGACAAGTTCATCTTCGTTCGCGATTTCATCGAAGGCTGCCGCATCGCGATCATCGACGACTCGAACGTGCGCGGCACGACGGCGAAGAAAATCGTGCAACGCCTTTACGATCTGGGCGCAAAGGAAGTGCACATGCTGTACTATTCGCCGCCGATCATCGGGCCTTGTTTCTACGGCATCGACACGCCGGACGAAACCAAGCTGATCGCCTTCGGCCGTTCACTCGAACAGATCCGCAACATCATGAAGTGCACAACCGTGCGATACATCAGTCACGAGGGTCTGTACCGCGGCATCGGCATCCCCGCCGACCGTTTGTGTACGGCATGCATCACTCGCAAGTACCCGACAAAAACCGACGAAATGGAGTTGCGCAGCAAAGGCCGCCAGGCCGAGCGTGAAGAGTCGAGCAGCAATTGACGGCGGCCGCCGCGGCGGGCTATCTATTGATTGGACAAGAAAGACGGGCTAGTCGTGCCCCCGGTTCAAATCGTCGAGATCCTTACGCAGTTCCGCCGACTGTTGTTCGATGGCCTTCAAGCGCAGGTGCATGTCGGTCGTGTTGGCCGGTCCCAAGTGGCCCTTGCCGCGTTTACGAATGAACGACCGAATACGCTGCCAGTCGGTTTCCGACAATCCTTCAAAGCGAATGCCCATGCCGGCCTCGTGGCCGGAGCTCCGCGCGTGCGTCACCACGCCGGAGACCTGCACGCGGTTTTCGCTATCCAGGGCATCGCTGGAGGACTCGAGGCTGAACACCAGTTCCAACCGCGAGCCGATGTTCAGCGGACGGGGGGTCTTGATGAAGACACCGATCGGGCTGATGTCGGTGGTGACATAAAAGAGATTGGGGATTTCTTCGCTCATGCTGTAGTCAACGGCAAGAATGGCTTGTTCTCGCGGATAGTGACGCCGGTCAGTGGCCATGATGTTCCTTCTTCGGTGTAACACGACATCCCAAACGGCGATGAAACTATCGATTTTCCCCGGCGGTGTCAAACGGCGCCCTAGCTATTTGTCTTTCGGTGCGTGTTTTTCCCGATGGCGACGTATCCAGTCGAGCCGTTCCTTCATGCGCGCTTCGAGGCCTTCCGCCGACGGTTGGTAATACTCGCGGCCGTCGAGTTTTTCCGGCAGGCACGGCTGGCCGGAAAAATGGTGCTCGAAATCATGGTCGTAGCGATAGCCGTCGGCGTAACCGAGATCCTTCATCAGGTTGGTCGGCGCGTTGCGCAGGTGCTTCGGCACGGGCAAATCGCCCTTCGCCTTCACGTCGGCCAGCGCCGCGTTGAGCGCCAGGTAGCTCGCGTTGCTCTTGGGGGCGAGCGCCAGATAGGTCGTGGCCTGCGCCAAAATGATACGCGCTTCGGGCATGCCGACCAAATGCACGGCCTGCATCGCCGTGGTGGCCAACTCGAGGGCGCGCGGGTCGGCGTTGGACACGTCTTCGGCGGCCAGAATCACCAGTCGGCGGGCGATGAACATCGGGTCTTCCCCCGCTTCAATCATGCGCGCCAGCCAGTACAGCGCGCCATCGGGGTCGGATGCACGCAAGCTTTTGATGAACGCGCTGATGACGTTGTAGTGCTGTTCGCCGTCTTTGTCGTACAACAGCGCTTTGGCCTGAATGGCGTGCTCGGCGATCTCGAGCGTGATCGTGGATTTGCCGTCCACCAACGGCAGCTCGCCGGCGGCCGCCAATTCCAAGGCATTGAGCGCCACGCGCGCATCGCCACGCGCCTGGCGGGCCAGATGATCGGCGGCTTTGTGGGTGATGGCCAATTGGCGCTTGCCCAAGCCGTACACCGGATCCTCCAACGCCCGCCGAAGGATCGTTTCGATATGCCGCGGCTCGAGTGCCTCGAGCGTAACCACCCGGCAGCGGGACAGCAGCGCGGAATTGATTTCGAAACTCGGGTTTTCGGTCGTCGCACCGACCAGCACGATCGTGCCGGCCTCGATGTGCGGCAAAAAGCTGTCTTGTTGGCTTTTGTTGAAACGGTGGATCTCGTCGACGAACAAAATTGTGCGCCGGCCGGTGTCGGTCAACCGCTGGCGCGCCTCGGCCACGATTTGGCGCACCTCCTTGACCCCGCTGAGCACCGCCGAAAACGCGACGAAGACGGCCTGCACCTGCTGCGCCACGATGCGCGCGATGGTCGTCTTGCCCGAACCGGGCGGCCCCCAAAAAATGATGGACGGCAGCTCGCCGGCCGCCAGCGCCTTGGCCAGCATGGTGCCCGGTCCGATCGCCTGTTCTTGGCCGACTACCTCTTCCAACCGCCGCGGGCGCACACGGTCGGCCAGCGGCGCGCTGGCCGTCAGGTCTTCGGGCCGGTCGAACAGATCACTGGTCACGGAATGACCTCCCCCGCGGTGGGCTCAGTCTGCCACAGACGCGGGCGGGCGGCCAAGGGCGTCTGCCGGCCAATTGGCAAGGCGCGTGGGGGACGCTACAATTCGGACACCTCATCGCACAGGAGTAAACTCGTGCTGCGCAAGGCGGCGCCCTGGTTGTTGTTCGTGGCGACGATCGTGGTTTACATCGGCCTGGCCTATCTGTCGCTGTTTGGGTTCATCGATGACGCGTTCATCTCGTTCCGTTACGCCGAAAATCTGGCGCACGGCCACGGGCTGGTGTATAACCTCGGCGAACGCGTCGAAGGCTATTCCAACACGCTGTTCGTGCTGTTGCTGGCGCTCGGCGTCAAGTTCGGGCTCTCGATTCCCACCACGGCCAAAGCGTTGGGTGTGCTGTTTCAAGCCGGCACCGTCGCCCTGGCAGCGGCCTTCATGCAAAGACGGCTGAACGAGCCATTGAGCCGCCCGTTGCCGGCCATGGCCCTGGCCTTCTTGTTGTTCCATCCGAGCGAAATGGCCTACACCGAGTCGGGCATGGAAACGACGATGGCCGCGTTTCTTTTGTTGCTCGCCGTGCACCTGGTCGCCCGCGCGACGGAAGCCGAACACGACCGGACGCTGGCCGCGCTGGCCGGAACGGTGACGGTGCTGCTGGCGCTGACGCGGCCGGAAGCGATCGTCGTCGCCGCTCCGCTGGCGATTTGGCTGTTCCTCGGCCGCCACAAGAGCCGTTGGTCGCGGACGGCGCTCTATCTCTTTTTGGTGGCGGCGCAGTATGGCGCGTTTGTCTTGTGGCGCCACAGCTACTTCGGCCAATGGCAACCAAACACCTACTACGCCAAGGCGGCCGGCGCGAACTTCGGTTTGGTTCCGATGGGTCTGAAGTACCTGTTCCGCTACAGCAACATCACGCTGTTGCCGTACCTGGTGTTGATCACCGGCATGGTACTGGTCCGCTTGCGGGCCGCGGTGCCGCGTTGGTGGATCGGCCTGGTGCTGACCGTGCTGTTCTATCTGGCGGCGATCGTGTGGGTGGGCGGCGACCACTTCACGCTCGGACGCTTTCTGGTGCCGGTCACGCCGTTGTTGCTGATTCTGCTGGCGCACGGAATGCGCCTGGCCCGCGACGCCATCAACCGCATCAACCCCGCCATGGCCGCGGCCCGGCTGCGTCCGGCGACCTGGGTGTTCTCTACGCTGCTGCTGTTGCTGACCATCTTGCTCGGCATGGTCTTCCACAATGAGGGGCTGATCTTTGCCGGCCAGGCCAAGCAGGCCAAGCAGTGGTGCGCCATCGGCAACTACTTCGCCAAGCACTACCCCAAAGACACCGCCATCGCGATGATTCCCATCGGCGCGGTCGGCTACTGCTCGAAAATGCCCATTGTGGATCTGGTCGGCCTGGTCGAGCCGACCATCGCGCACGCGCCGACCGACCTGACCCGCAGTATGGCGGGCCACGGACGCTACGACAGCATGTACGTGCTGGAAAAAAAGAAGCCCCCGCTGGTGTTTGCGGTGCTTGATTTCGCCCCCTGGCCGCTGCCGGAGTGGTTCGTGCGTTACGGCGCCCAACACCTGGCGGCCAAGGATCTGCTGGAACGGCGGGAGTTCGTGTCCGACTACATGTTCCATCGTGTGAAGATCAGCCCGTTGTTCTTCCATTACTGGAGCCGCCGCGAATTCGAACGCCCGGAAATCAACCCGGGCGACTACCCCGTGCCCGGCTACAAGAGCCCGGTTCCCGAGCGCGAACCGCTGTCGGGCAATTCGTTGGCCGAAAAGCTTTGGGGAGTGCGCGACCAGCCGACGCGTCCGTTCGAGATTCCCGAGGGCTGGGAGGAGTGGTAGGCGATGCAGAACGTCGGGATCTACATTAAACGTTCCAAGACGGAAGCCGGAGCCGCTGCGCGCCAGTTAATCAACTGGCTGCGACAGCGCAGCCTGACCCCGTTGGTGCCGGAAGGCGAAGCCGCCATGTACGGCATTCCGGACGGACGGCCGATCGACGAAGTGTTCGGCACCGCCGACCTGCTCATCGTCCTAGGCGGCGACGGCACGTTCCTGGCGGCATCGCGCCTGCTCGGCGGGCGCGCCGTGCCCGTGCTCGGGGTGAACCTGGGCGGCATGGGCTTCATGACCGAAGTGCAACTCCACGAAGTGCCGGAGACGCTCGATCTGCTCTTGGCCGACAAACTACGCATCATCAAGCGGTCGCGGCTACAGGTTGCGGTCTATGCCGGCCACACCCGGCATGACTACCTGGTGCTCAACGACGTCGTCCTCACCAAACGCGCGATGGCGCGCATCTTCGATCTGCGCATCAGCGTCGGCGGCAACTACCTCAATTCCGTGCGCGCCGACGGACTGATCGTCGCCACGCCCACCGGCTCGACGGCCTACAATCTCGCCGCCGGCGGACCGATCGTGCATCCGCAGGCGCAGGTGCTCGTGATGACGCCCATCTGTCCGCACATGTTGACTAACCGGCCGATCGTGCTGCCGGCGGATCGCCTGGTGGAAATCGAGCTAGTGGACGACGCCGATGTCTACGTCACCTGCGACGGCCAGGAAGGGCGCGAGCTGCACATGGGCGACCGGGTGTCGGTGGGGGCTTCGCCCGACCCGTTGTTGCTGATCAAGAGTCACAAACGCACCTACTTCGACGTGCTCCGCGAGAAACTGCACTATGGAGAACGCTGACCGATGCTGCGCGAACTGCGCGTCCGGCGCCTGGCCGTCATCGAAGACATGACGGTCGCCTTCGGGCCCGGGCTGAATGTGCTCACCGGCGAAACCGGCGCGGGGAAATCCATTCTCGTGACCGCCATCGGCCTGGCGCTCGGCTGGCGGGCGACGAGCGACATGATTCGCACCGGCTGCCGCGATGCGGAGGTTGAAGCGCTGTTCGACGGCGAACGCACGACTCGCGTGCGCCGCGTGTTGCAGGTGGCGGGGCGCAACCGCATGGAGATCGACGGCGGCAGCGTCACACTGGCCGCGCTGCAAGAACTGGGCGAGTCGCTGATCAACCTGTACGGCCAGCACGAGGCGCAGGGTTTGATGCGGCCCGAGACTCATCTCGAACTGCTCGACGCCTACGCCGGCCTGCAATCCGCCCGCGCGGATCTCGCGGCGCTGTTCACGCGCTGGAAGGCGCTCGACGTCCGCCTGGCCGAGCTGCAGCGTCAGGACGCCGCCCGCGAGGCGCGGCAGGGCTATTTGCGTTTTGTCGTCGAAGAGATCAACGCCGCGCGCGTGCAACCCGGCGAGGAAGAAGAGCTTGTCGCGCGCCGCAAGGTGCTGGCCAATGCCGAAACGCTGAATCATCTGGCGCAGCAGATCGAGCAGCAGCTCTACGAACAGGAAGGGGCGGTGGCCGAACAAGCCGGCGTGCTGCTGCGGCAGGTCGAGCTCAAGCTCGAACTCGATGAGCGGCTGCAACACGTGGCCGACCGGTTGCGGGAGATGATCGCCACAGCCGAGGATGCGGCTCGCTGGTCGCGCAACTACGCCGACGGGTTGGAGCACGATCCGGCGCTGCTGGCGGAGATCGACGAGCGGTTGAATCTGCTGCGCGATCTGAAGAAGAAATACGGCGGCTCATTGGAAGCGGTGGTCCAGACCGGGCGCGACGCCGCGCAGGAACTGGCCATGCTGCAGAACCTGGCGCAGGAGATCGCGCAAACCCAGGCGGAGCGCGAGCGCAACCGAATCGAGCTGCTGACCGCGGCGCGCAAGCTCACCGCCGCGCGCAAAAAAGCCGCGACGAAAATGGAAAAGGAGGTCGAGCGCGAGCTGGCCGATCTGGACATGGCCGGCACGCGCTTCGTCACTCCGGTCGAGCCGTTGACCGACGGCGGCGCGGCTTTCGACGAGCTGCGGCTGGACGCCACCGGCGCCGATCAAGTAGAGTTCCTGCTTAGCCCCAACGTCGGCGAGCATCCGCGCGCGCTGGCCCGAATCGCCAGCGGCGGCGAGCTTTCGCGCGTAATGCTGGCCATCAAACGCGTCCTCTCCCGGAACTTCCCGGTGCCGACGCTCATTTTCGACGAAGTTGACGCAGGCGTGGGCGGCGCGCAGGCCGAACGGCTGGGCCGCAAGCTGCAACAGGTGGCCACCGAACACCAGGTGTTGTGTATCACTCACTTGCCGCAAATCGCGGCGCTGGCCGACCGGCACTACGTCGTGCGCAAAGGCACGGTGGGCGGACGCACGCAGACCACGGTCGACCTGCTCGATGAGCGCGGCCGCACCGAAGAACTGGCCCGCATGTTGGGCGGGGAAACGATCACCGACGCCGCCCGTGCCGCCGCACAGGCGCTATTGGCGGCCGGCCGACGCCGCGCGCGCCAGGCGTGCTAGCAAACGTAGGTCTTCGCGAAACGCGATATCGCCGCCGGGCACTTCCAGAATCTTGGGCACGCCGAACAGACGCGACTCGGCCAGCACGCGCGCAAAAAAGGCGCGGCCGAGTTCGCCATGGCCGATGCGGGCATGACGATCCACCCGGCTGGCAAACGGTTTCAGACTGTCGTTAAGGTGCAAACAGCCGAGTTTGTTCAAGCCGACACGACGTTCGATCTCGTCCAGCAACTGCGCCAGTCCGTCGGGTTCATGGAGCGGATAGCCTGAAGCAAAGGCATGCGCGGTGTCCAGGCAAAGGCCCAACCGTTCGGGGTTTGGGTGACGGTCGATCAGCCAGGCGAGCTGTTCCAGACTGCGCCCCGCCTGCGCGCCGGTACCGGCCATCATCTCCAACAGAATGACCACCGGCCGGCCGGCAGTGCGCTGGGCGACCTCGACCAACCCGGCCCGAATGCGCTTCAGCCCCTCTTCCGGCGTAGCCGTGCCGGCGCTGCCCGGGTGGGTCACGATCCGGCCGATTCCCAACTGGGCGCACCGTTCGACTTCGTCGGTCAGCACCTCAACGCTGCGCCGCCAGACCGCCGGGTCGGCGCTGCCCAGGTTAGCCAGGTACATCGCATGCGCCACTACGGCCGTAACGCCGTGTCGTTGCTGCTCGTGAAGGAACTGGGCGGCATCGGCTGGATCCACCGGCGGGAAACGCCAACTGCGCGGCGAACGGACAAAAATCTGAATTGCCGCCGCGCCGAGTTCGCGGCCGCGTTCCGGCGCCCGATGAATGCCGCCGGCGATGCTGACATGACAACCGAGCGGACCGGCCGGTCCGCGATAGACCGTCGGCCGCCGCGTTGAATTAGCTTTTCTTGGGCGGGGGGGAGTCGACAAACAGCGCCATCTCCAGGTCGTCGAGCCGCCGGCCGTTGGCCAGACCCACGTGACGTTTCAAGCGTCCTTCCAACGCAAAACCGGCTTTGGCCGCCAGCGCGGTGCCGGCGATGTTGGTTTCGCGAATCCGCACTTCGATCTTTTCCACTTCGGACTGGTCCCGGGCCCAGTCCAAAGCATGGCGCAACAGTTCACCGCCGATGCCGCGCCTCCGGTAGCGCGGATCGACGATCAGGCTCAATTGGCGAATGTGTTGCAGCGCACGCAAGGGCAGAATTTCCAGCGCGACCATGCCCACCACCTGCCCGTCTCGCGCCGCCAAATGGAAGAATTGATTTCGTCGCGCGATGCATTGCCGAATGCGGCCGCGAATATGCTCGACCGACTGCTCGTCGGGCGATTCGATCAGCGTACCCTCTTCTTCCGCGGCGGCGACCAACGCCCGGTGTACACCATCGGCGTCGACGGGTCGGGCTGCGCGAAACTCAACGGTATCGTCCATCATGGCCGGCACATTAGTGAAACGGGCGCCGGTTGGCAAGGCAACGGCGTCAGCGGCGGCCGCCGGTGAAACCGCGCGCCAAGAACAACACCACCAGCGCGCCGACGGTGGCCACGACCAGGCTCCAGATATTGCAGCCGGTAACCCCACTACCGCCCAGCAATTTGAACAGAAAGCCGCCGACCACGGCGCCGATGATGCCCAGAATGATGTTGGTTAGACAACCTTCTTCGCGGCCGGACAAGTGGGACGCCAAGCCGCCGGCGACCAGACCGAGCACAATCCAAGAAAGCAGTGACATCGTTCCGTACCCCCCTGGTTTGTCCAGAGTGTAGCAGAAAGTCCGGGAATCGACAGCCGGGCTATTCCATGGGGCGCGAGCAAAGCAGATCCTGCACCGCACGCAAGAGGACCCGCAAATCGAACGGCTTGGCCAGGAATCGGCATACTCCTAAGGAGTGCAGTTCGGTAGCGCTGAGATCGCCGGCAAACCCACTGCACACAATGACCGGCAGCGACCGGCAGCGGTCACGCAAACGCTTGAGCACCTGGTAGCCGGATAGGTTGGGCATGATCAGGTCGAGAATCATCAGATCGAAAACCGCGTCGTCCTGTTCCAACAGTGTCCAGGCAACCGCACCGTCGGGGACGCCGACTACAAAATGCCCCTGCCTGGTTAGGACATCACTGATGAGTTCACGAATGTGATCCTCGTCTTCTACGACCAGAATCCGACCCGTTGGCGAATTCCTCCGCAAGGATGACGACGAACGGCTGGTCGGCTGCTTCGGGTCGGCGCTATGGTCTGATCCGAAAAACGCGCCCTCGAGAGCCAGGTGAGACCAGCCGGACGGACAAAGGTCGGCCGTAGGCTCGGATCCGTTGCTGGTTGGCGACCTTAGGGCTTCACAGATGTGGTTCACGGATGCTTCCCCCGACTAAATTCAAATGGGCGTTTCATACGAAAGATCGAAAAACAACTGGACGTGTTGGTGACAACGTTATCGGCCGCCCCGAAACGTACCCGTTGTTTTTATCGCCAATCGGATCAGCGTTCTTGATCCGTGACTATTTTTTTGTTCCGGCCAAAAAAATTTTTTCAAAGCACCTTAGGCCAACGCCTCGGCGCCTTTTGATATCGAATAGGTTACTGAACGTATCCGAGTGTTCGCAGTTGGTCGACGGTTTGGCGGTCAGGATTGTTGCGGTCGACAATCGACATCTCGCGGCTAAGCAAACGGTCGCGGCGATGATGCGCCATCAGCTTGTCGTGCAGTTCTGCGGCCCGGTCGGGGTCGCTTGTCATGAGGTCTTGCCGCTCGGCCGGGTCACGAGTGATGTCAAACAGCATCCGGCGTTGAGGCGGTGACAAGAGGTAGAAATACTTCACGCCGCCGCGTTCTAACATCATTTCGTAGCCGCGCGCGCCACCCCGCCCTTCCCTGGTGCGCGCCAGGTTCGTCTCGCTAGTCAGCTCCCGCTGGCTGTCGCATGGACGGCGGTCCAGGATCAGATCCAACAGACTGCGGCCATTGCCCTCATAACCGCTTCTCTTGATTCCGGCCATTTCCGCCAGCGTCGGGAACAGGTCGAGCAAGCTGACCGCACAGGGGATGACCTTGGCCGCCGGTGCGCCCGGCAACTTGACGATCAGCGGTACCCGCACCATTTCGTCATAAAGCGTATGCCCGTGCCCCTTGTGCCCGTGTTCGAGGAACTCATCACCGTGGTCGGCCGTGATCACGATCGCCGTTTGGTCGTAAAGGCCCATCTTTTTCAACTCGGCGAACAGCCGGCCGAGTTGGTTGTCGGTCCAGGCGATTTCACCGTCATACTGGCTGACCGTGTACGCAAGATCCGCCGGGTTCATGCCAACCGCAAAATCCTGGTTGTGTTCAAAGTCGTGCATGGAGAAGGAGCCGTGGTAATCGCCGGCGAACATCTTGTCGAACGGCGGCGGCGGCAGGTAATCGTAGTGCGGATCCCACATGTGGATGAAGGTGAACCAGCGTTCGTTGCGATGGCCGCCGATCTGGCTGATTACACGGTCGATCAACTTCTCGGAAGTGACCGCCTCATGGCTTTCGCGCGTGCTGACATTCGCCAGTCGGTCGTCATAGATGTCGAATCCCTGGGCAAAACCGAATTGCCTTTTCAAATACGGCGCACTGCCGAAGCCGATGGTCGTGTAGCCGGCCTGCTGCAGGACCTCGGTGATGGTGGTGGCGCGTTCGGAAATACGGCTGTGGATGGTCACCACTTCATGTACGCCCATCTCCTGTCCGGTGAACATCGAAACGTGACTCGGCAGCGTATACGACGAGGTTGAGATGGCCCTTTCGAAACGTACGCCTTCGCGGGCCAAACGATCGAGGTTGGGACTGGTCTGGCGGGCATAGCCGTAACAACTCAGATGGTCGGCCCGAACCGTGTCCACGCTGACGAACAGAATGTTAGGTCGGTGATCGCCGGCAAGCGAACGGCGCACCGGGGAGTTGTCGAACAACAAGAACGCGCTGACGACGATCGCAACGACGACCAACAGCGCGGCCACCAAAAGTAGGATCCGACGGCGTGGCATCATGTCTTGTCGGGCCTCAGACCTAGAAGTTCTGATACAAAAAGTCCACCGGCTCGGGGTTGGCGAACACCAGAATGGCGATCACCATCGCCGCCAACGCAAAGCCCCAGGCCAAATCGATCCACCACCGCTGCATCACCAGCCTCCCGTGAACAAAATGTACAACACCTGCAGCGCGCGGCCTAGCGGGCAGGCAAACAGCACCCAACCCAGCGCCACGAAATGGAACGTCAGTAGCCAGGCGCCAAACCGCCGCCAACGTCCCGGCCGCATTTCACGGTTTCCACGGCGCACCACGCGAACATAGAGCCGGTAAATCAACAGACCGGCCGCGTGATACAGACCCCACAAAAGGAAGTTCATTTCCAGCCCGTGCCATAGGCCGATGATCGTCATCACGATGACCGTATTCACCGCGGTTCGTAGGAAACTGCCCCGGCTGCCGCCGAGCGGAATGAATAGATAGTCGCGCAGCCAGCCGGTCAGGCTCATGTGCCACCGCTTCCAAAACGCGGAAATGTTGGTGGCAAGGTAGGGCCAGTGGAAGTTTTCTTCGATGCGCAGCCCCATCATCGCCGCAGCGCCGACAGCAATGTCGGTATAGGCGGAGAATTCCAGGTAGATGTTCAAGGTATAGGCGTAGACGGCCACCACCAGCAACGGCCAATTGGTGATCGGCTCGTTCAAGAAGCCGGCGAGCGGCGCCGTCAACCCGACCAACACCACGCGTTTGAACGCGCCGGTGGCAAAGCGGACCATGCCCCAGCTCAGGCTCTCGCGTCCGCCGTGTCGCAGTTGCTCGGCCAGCGGCGCGAACCGGCGAATGGGGCCCGCGGTGAAAGAAGGGAAAAACGAGATCCAGTTCCAGAAGTCCGCCAGCCGCACCGGCCCCACCTGCCCCCGCCGACGGTCGATTGCCAGGCCGATCACACAAAACGCCAGGTAGCTGAGGCCGAGTGTGGCCGGCCACTGTTTCATCGCGGCGGGCAGCAGGTGCGCGATCTTCGGCCGCATCATGAGCAATACCATCAAGCCGATGATGCCCCACAGCCGCTCAGGTGAAATCCGCTGACCGCGGCGCAGCAACAGCCAGACGATGCCCAACACCACCAGCAGCATGACGGTGTAACCGCGCGCCAGGTAGACCATCAGCACCAAATTGGCCACGGCCAAGGCGACCTGGCGGGGCCAGCCGGGCGGGAGCAACCGCATCGCGACGACGGCGACGGCCAACACCACGAACGCGTAGAGCGTGAACGTCATAGCTGTTCACCCTCCGTGTGGCCCAGGCGTCGCCGAATCTCGGCGATCAACAGATCGGCCAACCGATCCCGCCCCCCCGGCGACAGATGGTCCATGTCCATGAACCAAGCCGGTTCGCCGACATCCACCAGATTCAAAAACACTGCGCCGGTCTGTTCGACCAGCGAGCCCAGCACTTCCAGGTTGTCATGAACGGTGGTGCGGTCGGCAATGCCGAATTCGCTAATTTTGGACCAGTTGAGCGGAGTGGCATACACGATGGTGACAAAGCCGCGCCGCCGCAATTCCAGCAACGCGCCGCCGAGTCTTTTGATCTGTGGATTGTTCAGCCGTAGGTCGCCGAAGGCGATAGCTGTTTTCATTTTGGCGATGTAGTCGGCATTCCACGGCGCGTACTCTTGCCGCGGCGGAATCGGCAACCCACGAATCTGGAAGTACAACGCGCGCGTTTGCAACCGCAACCAGCCGCTGGCCACGCTGTAGTGCAACCAGTTGCCAGGCCGGTTGCCGAACACGCGATCGGCCACCCATTGGCCGTTGCGCGCCAAGAACCAGTACTCGCCCAGCTTGTCCCAACTGTCCTGCACGGCCCACACCGGCCGGCTGATCATCTTCAGTGGTTGTTTGAGTTGCGGCCGCGGCCGGTGGTCCGCCAATCGGGGGTAGATCATCAACGGCTGTTCCGCGGTCGGACCGAGAAACTTGTAGTTCAACGTCATGATGATCACATCCACATTACGCGGCAGCAGGTGAGCAAGATTGGCATAATCCGCGGGGTGCGCGCCGGACAGTCCGATATTGGCCACCCGCCAAGCGCCGTTGCCGGTGGCCGTGCGGATCTTTTTCTGCATCAGATTGGGCACGGTCTGATCGTGCGGCATCTCGGGCAGCGGCTGCAAGGTGCTGTCGCCGATCATGGCGATCAGTGGACCGCGATACTCGCCGATGTGTTCGAGGTATGGCCGCACCAATGCGTCCGAGCGCCACGGCAGGTAGAAGTCATCGCGCTCCATGTCCCATTGGGCGGCGAGCCGCGCCATGCCGTCGGCTAACGCCAGCAACAATAGCGCGATGAGAAAGGCCCGCCACGACGGTCCGTGCGTCCGCAACCACGCGCCGAGGGCAGTCACTCGTTCGGTGAGCGTGATGACCTTGTCTGGCATATGGCGCTCGCTCATGGCCGGAACGGACGATCCTTTATAAAGAAGCGTTGCGCGCGATTATACACGAGCTTTCTGAAAATGGCAGATTGCCGCTGCGGCTATGGCAGCCGCTTGGTGCGCCGCAAGTAGGCGGCAAGGCCGTCGCGCCAAGCGGGCAAGACGTGGCCGGTCGCGGCTTCGAAAGAAAAGGTGTCCAGCCGGCTGTTGGCCGGGCGCCGCGCCGGCCGATTAAGTTGGTCCGTGTTCAGTGGCGTCAGCGGGTAGTCCGGCCGGCCGACGAGTTCGCAGATCGCGGCGGCGAACTCGAACCAACTGCACGAACCGCTGTTGGTAATGTGGTGCGTGCCGCGCACGTCGGATTCCACCGCCAGCCGCAAACCCAACGCCAGGTCGGCGGTGTATGTCGGCGAACCGATCTGGTCGACCACCACGCGCAACGGCTGGTTGGCATCAACCTGCCGCAGAATCGCTTCGACAAAATTCGGCCCATGCGGCCCGTAAAGCCAGGCCGTCCGCACGATCATCGCGTCGGCGCCCAGTAACTCTCTCACCACCTGCTCGCCGGCGTATTTGGTGCGGCCGTAAACGCTCTGCGGATTGGCCGGGTCGACCGGCAGATAAGGCTCTTCCGAAGTCCCGTCGAAAACGTAGTCGGTCGAAAGATGACACAATGCCGCGAACTCCTCGACGCAGGCCTGCGCCAAATTGCGCGTCGCGGTCACATTGATTGCTTGCGCTTGATCGGGCTCGCTTTCGGCTTGGTCGACCTTGGTGTAGGCGGCGCAGTTGATCACCCAATCCGGCATAACCCGCCGCAACAGATCACGGGTGGCAACCGGGTCGAGCAGATCGCATTCGGCCAAGTCCGCTCCGACCGTTTGGTGCCGCGTGGACAACTCGGCCACCAGATCGCGCCCCAACATGCCCGCCGCGCCGGTCACCAGGATCTTCATGGATCTCGACCCTCCGGCCCGCCCGACTCCGGCGCATTTTCGCCGAGCATCGCGGCCGCTTCGGTGGTGTAGACGTTGCCGCGTTCATGCACGTACAACGGCGGCAGCACGCGCAGGCCGGGTTTGGCGTCGCGCACCGCCTCCAACAATATGAGTTCGGCGTCGGCGCCGCGCCGCGGATGCACCAAGCGCATGCGTCGCGGCTCGAGCCGTTGTTCGCGACACAGCGCGAGCAGTTCCGCCAGCCGTTTGCTGGTGTAGATCAGACATACGCGCCCGCGGCCGCGCACGAGATGGCGAGCGGCATGGATGAGTTCCGGCAACGTGAGCGACACCTCGTGCCGCGCCAGGGCGCGCTGGTCGTCTGGATTCAACCGTCCCTGTCCGGCCGGCAAATAGGGCGGATTGGCGACCACGACGTCGAACGAATCCGCGGCAAACCGCGCTCGCACCTGGCGAATATCGCCGGTGACAATCTTGATCGCGCCGTCCAGACCGTTGGCCCGGACGCTTCGCGCGGCAAGATCCGCCAGCGCCGGTTGAATCTCCAAACCGATATAATGGGCGCCAGCCGCGGCCTGGGTGTGGGCCAACACCAAGGGCAACACGCCACTGCCGGTGCCCAGATCGATCACCCGGTCGCCTTTTTTGAGCGTGACGAAAGCTGCGAGCAACAGCGGATCGAGCGAGAAACGGTAGCCGTCTTTCTTTTGCAGAATCACCAACCGCCCGCGAAGCAGGTCTTGCCGTTGTTCGTCTTGGTGGATCGGCACGCGCACGGCTACTCCCCGTCAGCCTTGAGCGGCCAAACGAATGCCCAGCACCGCTTCCAACCCCGCCCGTTCGGTGTCGCCGTCGCGCACCAGACGCGGCGGCCAAGGGCGCAAGTCCAACACCGTGCTGCCTTTGCTCAGCGACAACACACCGCCGTCGGACAACGACACCGCCTCGCCGAAATAGGCGCGCACCTCGTCGGCGCTACGCGCGGGCGGACGGCCGCTCGGATTCGCGCTGGTGGCCGCCAACGGAGCGCCGGCCATGACGGCGATGCCGCGCGCCGCCGCGCTTCCGGGCACCCGCACGCCGACCGCAGCGGTGCCAGCCGTGATCAGCTCGGATACGTCCGCCGCCGCCGGCAGCACCAACGTCAACGGCCCGGGCCAAAAGGCGTCGATCAGACGTTGGGCCACCTCGGGCACTGCGGCCCATAAGGCGCACGCCGAGGCAACATCCGCCGCGATCACGGGCATGGGATTGTTGGCGGGCCGGCCTTTCAGTTCGAAGATGTGCTGCAACGCCGTCGGCCGGTCGATTCGCGCCAGCAAGCCGTAGAAGGTTTCCGTCGGAAAGGCGACGACTTCGCCGGCGCGCAGTTGGTCGGCGAAGCGGCGCAACAAGGCCGCGGCAGAATCGTTGATCTCCCCGGTGGCGGGCATGATCGCCCCTACGATTGGCCGGCGTTCAGTTTCTTGTCTTTTGCTTCAACCTTCCGCGCCATTTCGGATTTGTACAGCGCCAGTTTGTCGGCGATCTTCTTGTTTTTGGCGCCGAGCAACTGCACCGCGAACAGGGCCGCGTTGCGCGCACCGGCTTCGCCGATTGCAAAAGTGGCCACCGGCACGCCGGCCGGCATTTGCACGGTAGCCAACAAGGCATCCAAACCGCCCAGGCTGGTGGCCGACAGCGGCACGCCGAGGACCGGCAGAGTCGTATGCGCTGCAACCACGCCCGCCAGGTGCGCGGCCGCGCCGGCGCCACAGATCACGGCGCAGAAACCGGCTTCACGAGCCGAAGCGGCCAGCTTCGCGGTGCGTTCCGGCGTGCGGTGCGCGCTGGCGACATGCGCCTCGTAGCCCACGCCGAAGCCACCAAGCACCTCGGCCGCGGCGGCCATCACGGACCAATCGGAATCGGAACCCATCAGAATCAGCACTTTGGACATTTTGCTACTCCAACCACTTCAGGGCCTTCCGGCCGATATCGGTACGCCAGTACGCCTGATCGAAGGACACCTGGGCCAGCGCCGCGTAGGCGTTGTTGATCGCCGCCGGGATGTTCGCGCCTTTGGCGGTCACGCCCAATACCCGTCCGCCACTAGTGACCACTTTGCCTTCCGCCAACTTCGTGCCCGCGTGAAATATCACCGCATCACGCAACGGCGCATCGAGTCCGTGGATTTCCATACCCTTGTTGTAGCGGTCCGGATACCCCTGCGCCGCTACGACCACGCAGACGCTGGGGCGCTGGTCCCAGTCGATCGCGTGGTGCGCCAGCGTGCCATCGATGCTTGCCAGCAACAACGGGACAATGTCGCTCTTCATGCGGAACAACAGCGGTTGCGTTTCCGGGTCGCCGAAACGCACGTTGTATTCGAGCACCTGTGGCTGGCCGTCGCGGATCATCAGCCCGGCATAAAGCACGCCCTGGTATGGCACGCCCATCTCCGTCAGCCGCCGCACGGTCGGCAACATCACCTGATCCATAATGCGCTGGTGGACCTCCGCGGTGACCACCGGCGCCGGGCTATAGGCCCCCATGCCGCCGGTGTTCTTGCCGGTGTCGCCGTCACCGATGCGTTTGTGATCCTGGCTGCTGGCCAACGGCAACACGTAGTGGCCGTCGGTAAAGGCCAGGAAGCTGGCTTCCTCGCCCTGCAGACACTCCTCGATGATGATCCGATCGCCGGCGGCGCCGAATTCATGCTGCACCAGAATCGCCTCGACCGCCTGTCGGGCCTCTGCCGCGCCACTGCAAACGTATACGCCTTTCCCGGCCGCCAAACCGTCCGCCTTGACCACCACCGGTCCGGACACCTGCTGAAGATAGTCCATCGCCGGGCGGGCATCGGAAAACTCGCGATACGCGGCGGTCGGCACACCGGCGCTGATCAGCACTTCCTTGCAGAAAATCTTGCTGCCCTCAAGCCGGGCCGCCGCCGCCGTCGGACCAAAAATCTTCAGTTTGCGTTCGCGAAACCGGTCGACAATGCCGGCCACCAGCGGCGCTTCCGGACCGACCACGGTCAATTCGATGCGGTGGTCGGAGGCAAAACCCAACAGCTTGTCGATGTCGTCCGCGGCAATAGACACGTTGGTCGCGCAGGAAGCGGTACCGGCATTGCCGGGCGCACAATAGACTCTCTCCACCAACGGCGACTGGGCGATCTTCCACGCCAACGCGTGTTCGCGGCCCCCGCTGCCGATGACAAGCACATTCATCGAGGCCTCCTCGAATCTGGAATCTAGCGAGCGACGCCGACGCGCCGACCGCTTTTGGTTCGGTAAGATGCTATGGCTCGTTCGGCGCAGGCTTCTCGGCACCGAGGGTGAATTCAACATATTGCACGTCGGCCGTCAACGCGAGTGGAAGCGGATCCAGCAGGTTTTCGCTTTGCACCTCGCCGTCGAGCGCGATCACCCGTGCCGCCGTTGCGCCGGGCGGCGCCGGCAACGAGCAAGCGTGCGTGCTGCCGGGGCCACGCCCGTCCCACACGGCCACCACGAGTCGCGGGGCGCTGACGTCGGCAAAGGCCAAGGCGAACACCCGCTCGGGCAATGCGAGTGCGACCGAGAGATCGCCCGCAAAGCGTGTCGCCGCCAGCAATTCGACCAGCGTGCGGTAGGCCAAGAACGATTTCTTGGAAACATGGTCTTGGTCGTCGGGCGTATTCGGATACTCAAACAGGCCGAAATCGTTTTCCGTCGGCGGCTTGCGGCCGGTCTTGTCCCAAAACGTGTAGAGATAGTAGCCAACCAATTCCCGTGTCGCACCCAACAGTACCGTCCGCACGAGGTACTGTGCCTGTGCCTGATCGCCGATAAACGTCGACGGATACCCGAATTCGGTGAACAAGACCGGTTTCTCGCCACACCCGGCCGCCGACAGTCGGGCGCGGATGTCGTCGACCTGACCGGGCAAATCGGGCGCGACGATGCCCAACCACTCCACCTCGGCCTCGGGCCGCATCATCTGCAAAATGGTGTAGGGATGAATCGGCATCAGATCAAAGCTGTCGCAAATGTCCGGATGCGCGGCCACGACCTGGTCGAAAAACGGGTAAGTATTGAAATAGAAATCCTGTGAAAAGTTGTTGCTCGACAGGCCGCCGAACAGCACCTCTGCGTCGGGACATTCGCTCTTGATCGCCGCATAGGCCGCTTTGAGCAGCTCGCCGTAGTGCGCCGGGTCTGGTTCGGGTTCCCAAAAGTGGTACAAATTCGGTTCGTTCCAAATCTCGTAGCGCTTCACGTCGGCGCAGTAACGACCCGCCACGTGCGCTGCATAATCGGCAAAAGCCGCCGGGTCGATCTCAGATGGCGAGCCGCCGGGCGCGGCCCAATCGACCGTGTAGGCCAGGCGCGCGTCCCAATGCAGGCCGTAGTCCAGTCCGATCTGGTGATAGACATCGGTTTTGGACCAATCCCACTGGTTTTCATTCGGCTCGACAACATCCCAGGAAAAACCGACGCGAATCTGGCGCACCCCCATCTCTTGCAGTGTTTGCGCCTCGAATTCGCGTTTCCACGATTCTTCGCTGTCGGCGCTCATCTGGGAAGCCAGTCCGAAAGTGTCACCCAACTGCGGACCGGTCGGGCTCAAATCGTCGTAGATGCTCGGCGGGGGGCTGTCGTCATCGTCGTCGTCGTCGGACACGGCGTCATCATCGACCGTGTCGTCATCAGCGATGTCGTCGTCATCGATGCCGGAGTCGTCAGTGCCGCCACCGCAACCGGCAATAAACAACACCGCCCACCAGACGAAGAACGCCCGCATGGCCATGGCCCTCAACGGTTAGCGTCAAGATGCGAATGGATAAACTTCGCCACGGCGTCTTTGCCGCGGAACACCCCGTGGTGTCCTTCGCACAGGATATCGGCCTCGAGAGCGAGCAACTTCTCCATGCTGGCCCGCCACAACTCGATATCGGAACCGAAATCCGGCAAAAAAGGCCCGTGCACGTCCTGACCAAAAAGCACCCGCCCGTCGGGCGTGTCGAGGTAGAGCGAAATCGACCCCGGCGTGTGCCCGGGTGTATGCAGCCAATTCAGCCCGGCCAGTTCGCCACCCTCGCCGAACAAGATATCGTCGAGTTCGAGCTTGGGCAGTTTGATGCCATACATTTTCGCCGCCGTCCGCACCGGGTCGCCGCACTGGATCGCCGTAGCGTCGTCCTCGTGCGCCACGAGCCGGCACAACGTGGCCTCGCGAATCTGCTCCGCACCGCCGATGTGATCGACGTGATTGTGCGTCAGCACACAGTAGGCTAGGTCTTGGGCGTCGATACCCGTATCGGCCAAGTTGTCGAGAATGCGGTGCGGCAATCGGTTCGCGCCGGCGTCAATCAACACCGCCGGCGGACCGGCCACCAGATAGACTAGACAGTCATTGCCGTGGCTAAGCGTGTCACCCCCCACGAGGTAGACACCGCTCGTCACCTTTTTGTGGGGCATACGGAAACACTCCCGGATCGGTCTACGGCTGTAATTTTACCCGGATCATGGGAATCGGATCAACTGCCTGGCCGCCCCCAAGCACCTCCCCGCACGGCTCCGCCGGCCGTGCCCGCCCGGGTGGTGGTCACGGCGCCACAAATGGTGTAGAAACATGGGCCGCAGGCCACGATCCGCAGAGAGGGCGGACAAATGGAGGTTTCTCGATGCGTCGTGTGTTCCCGCTCTTGCTGGTATTCGTACTTGCCGCCGCCATCGCCCAAGCTGCTCCACTGGTAAATGACCATCGTGAGCGGGTGTTCAATACGGTCGTTCATCTACGCGACTTGTCCGACCTGCGCACGCTCAAACCGCTGTATTTAACCATCGAAGGCCGAAACGGCCTGGCTCTGCGCGTATTGGCCGCCCCAGCGGAAATCGACTATCTGCGCCAGGCCGGCTGGAAAGTCGATGTTCTCGGCCGGGCGGATCAGGTACGCTCAAACAAGGCCTACCATACCTACGCCAGCGCCCTGTCGGAAATGCAGGGGCTGGTTTCGACCTACCCGACATTGGCGTCGCTCGAGTCGGTCGCCACTTCCGTGGAAGGCCGTTATGTGTGGGCGATGAAGATCTCCGACAACGTTTCCGATGACGAAGCCGAACCGGCATTGCTCTTCGACTACACGCTGCACGGCGACGAACAGGTCGGCATGGAAGTCGGCCTGGGCTGGATTCACGATCTGCTGGACAATTACGGCACCGACGATGAGATCACCGGCCTGGTTGACGACCTGCAGATCTATGTCGTGCCGATGATGAATCCTGACGGCGTGGTCGGCGTGAGCCGCTACAACGGCAACGGCGAAGACCTCAACCGTAGCTATCCGTTCTGGTGGGAAGGCTGGGGTACGTGGTCGCCCGAACCCGAGACCGGCGGCATGGTCGATTTCGGCCTGGCGCACAATTTCGTGCTCAACGCCAGTGGCCACGGCGGCGCCGAAGTGGTCAACTACGTGTGGGACAGCATCTACACCATCAGCCCCGAAGACGACCTCGAACAGCTGATCAGCAACGAGTATGCCGATGAAACCGGTTACGACGTCACCAATGGCGCCGCCTGGTACATCGCCGACGGCAGCAGCGAGGATTGGTTTCATGGCGCACTGGGTTCGCTGGCGGCCATCGTCGAGCTGAGCTACGACAAAATGCCCGACAACTTCGCGTACTACGTCGACCTCAACCTCCCGGCGTTGCGTGTCTGGTCGGCGTTTGCGCGTCAGGGTATCTGGGGCACGGTCACCGACGACGTCAGCGGCGATCCGCTCGAAGCCGTCATCATCGTCGATGAACGCATGCCGGTTTACACCAACCCACTGCACGGCGACTTCTACCGGATTCTGGAAGCGGGCACCTACGATCTGCGCGTGTGGGCCAACGGCTACGGCTGGAACGAGGTGACCGATGTGGTCGTACCGGCCGACGGCCACCTGTCGTTGCCGATCGCCCTGACCGCCGCCAAGTCCAACCCGGCGCTAGTGCGTTGCGTGTTGAATTTTCGCAAAGACGCCTCCGACGATCCGAACAACGTTTCGTTGCCCAAGGCCGCGCTGGGCGGTCCGGACGGCGAAGCGTTTTCGCTCGGCGTGGCTGGCTGGGCCGTGTTTGACCTGGGCGCCAACTCGCCGGTGACCTGCGACGGTTCGCTGGAACTGTACGTTACGGAAAAGGCCACTGACGGCGCGGACGGCTACACGGTCAGTGTCGCCGAAGACGACTGGCGTGGGCCGTGGCTGACCCTGGGCACGGGCACCGGCTCGGCGAGTTTCGACCTCGACGGCGTGGGCTGCACTAGCGTGCGGTACGTCAAGATCGTCGACGACGGCAACGGCAGCAACCTGATTGCCACCCCCGGTGCCGACATCGACGCGGTGGAAGCCGTCATCGCGAGCACCGATGACGACACGACCGACGACGATACGATCGATGACGACGCTACCGATGACGATGCCATCGACGATGACACCACCGATGACGACGTCACCGATGACGATCTGACCGACGATGACCTGACCGACGACGATGTCACCGACGACGACGCTGACGACGACGTGACCGACGACGACGCCGACGACGATGCTGACGACGACGTGACCGACGACGACACTGCTGGCGACGACGACGCGGCCGACGATGACGATGACGATGACGACAGCGGCTGTGGCTGCTGAAGGAGAATATGATGCGCAGACTGTTGCTGACCGTTGTGATTCTTTGCTGCCTGGCGGGCGCGACGTGGGCGCAGCCGATCACGGCCAATGTCAATGAGAAGGTGTTCGACGTGGTGTTGCACCTCGACAACTCCACAACGTGGGCGGACTTGAAACCCCTGGGCCTAACGGTGGTTGACCGCCAGGGGCAGAACTTGGCGCTGATGGCGAGCGAAGAAGAAATCGCCTACCTCGAGGCGCAAGGATTTGAGGTCGAAGTGCTGGGCCGCAACGACGGCGAAGCGCCGGACGGCTATCACAACGCCGCCGCCGTCATTACCGACCTGGAAGCGATCGCGGCAAACTACCCGGCCATCACCAAAGTGGTCGAACTGGGCACGACCGTACAGAACCGCCGCTTGCTGGCCCTCAAGATCAGCGACAATGCGGCAGATTCTGAAGCTGAACCGGCGCAGTTGTTCGATGCCTCGATTCACGGCGACGAGGCCATTGGCTGCGAACTGGCGTTTGCGTTTATCAACTACCTGCTGGCGAATTACGGTTCGGATCCGGACGTAACCGAACTGGTCGACGAAAACGAACTGTTCATCGTGCCGGCCGATAATCCGGACCGGCTGACCATCTCACGCGGCAACGCCAACGGCGTGGACATGAACCGCGCCTACCCGTTTTTCTATGAGGGTTACGGCAACTGGTCGGCCGAGCCGGAAGTGAGGGCCTTGATGAACCTCGTGCTGCAAGAGCGACCGATGTTCGAGTTGACCTACCACGCCGGCGCGACAGTGGTGAACTATACGTGGGACAGCATCTATACGCTGAGCCCGGAAAACGACCTGGAAATCGCCATGAGCCAGGTCTATGCCGGCCCGAGCGGCTATGACATCACCAACGGCGCCGCGTGGTACATCGCCGACGGCACCACCGAGGACTGGGTGCACGGCTCGAACGGCGCGATCACGGCCATCATCGAGATCAGCCTGTCCAAAATGCCGGCGCAAAGCGCGTGGCAGGGCATCTTCAACAAGAACATTCCCGCCATGATCGCCTGGGCGCAACGTTCGGCGCGCGGCGTGCGCGGCATCATTACCAGTTCGGTCACCGGCGAACCAATCGAAGCGTTGGTCGTGGCGGACGGGCGCTTGCCGGTCACCAGCGACCCGACCCTGGGTGACTACTACCGGCTGTTGCCGCCGGGGCAGCAGACACTTTACGTGTGGGCCAACGGCTACGGCTGGACCACCGAGCAAATCACGGTGCCGGCGAATGACTACACCGTGCTCGATCTGGCGCTCGAACCGCAGGCCAACGGCGTCTACGCCGCGCTGCGCTGCGTCATCAACATTCGTAAAGACGCTAGCGACGATCCGGCGAACAAGTCGTTGCCGGTGAACGCGCTGGGCGGCCATGACGACGTCGCGTTCTCGACTGGCGTCAACGGCTATGCCGTGTTCGACATGGGCGAGAAAACACCGCTCGCGGACGGTGACGGCAACGAGCTGACCGTTTGGGAAGCCGGCAACGACGACGGCTATACCGTCTGGGTGGCCAAGCAGTGGTCCGGCCCGTTCAAGCAGATCGGCCAGGCGGTCGGCACCGCCGACTTCGATCTGAGCGTCTCGGGCCTGGCCGAAGTGCGGTACGTGCTGATCCGCGACGACGGCGACGGCGCCAACAACACCGCTACGCCCGGGGTGGATATCGACGCCATCGAATACACCCCCGTTTGCGACTCTCCAGTCGCGGACTTCTCCGGCACGCCGACCAGCGGCGCGGCACCACTGACGGTCGCCTTCACCAGCAACGTATATGCCACCGCCGGCTGCCTGTCCGGCGTGAGCTGGGATTTCGGTGACGGCGACTCCAGCACAGAAACCAATCCGGAACATCAGTACACCGCGCCGGGCACCTACACCGTGACCTTGACGGCTACCGGCCCCGGCGGCGAAGACGTGTTCGCGCGCGAGGGCTACATCGTGGTGACCGGCGGTGACGATGACGACGTCTTGGACGACGACGCGGATGACGACAGCGACGACGATGCCGACGACGACGATGCCGACGATGACGATGACGACGGCGGCTGCGGCTGCTAGCTTATTCTGATCCGGGCAACCGGCGGGGGCGTGGCATGCCGCGCCCCCGCTTTTTTGTTATGATGCTGTCTCCAATTTGGTGGGAGGCGAGTTGAGGCGCTGGTGGAAGAAACTGGTGCTGTTGGTGCTGGTGCTCCTCGTGGTGGTGCTGGGCACGGTTCAGTACTTTTTCTTCGAAATGATCGGCGTCGTGGAAGGTTTCGGCTGGCATGACGAAGGAGAATCCTGGACCGTCACGCGGGCCGGCACCCAATTGCTGGTGGGCACTCACGTCATCGGCAGCACCCGCCCCGTGGCGATGACGATCCGTAACACCGGCCAAAGCGAGTTGGTCATTCCTTACGTGGCGCGGCCAGGCAGCCATCCGTGGTGGTCTTTTTCCGACCAGGTGAAGGCTGTCACCGATGGCCTGACCCATCCCGCCGATCAGATTGCCACCGTCGCGGTGTGGATCCAACAGCGTTTCCGGCCGGGTTCCGCCCTATTCGCCAGTCAGCGCCGTTCGGCCGACCCCTGGATCATCATGAGCGGCTATGGCTTCGGCCAATGCAGCGACCTATCGTACTTGCTGGCCGCCGCCGCGCGTGTGCTGTCGCTGCCCGCACGCTTACTTGATCTGCAGTCACATGTATTGACGGAAGTCTATTACGACAACGCCTGGCACGTCTACGATTTGACTTATACCTATGGCCTGCGCGATGCGCGGGGCAACACGCCGAGTTTCGCCGAAGTGGTGGCCAACGGCGGACTGAACCGTTGGGTGAACACGCGCCGCCCCTGGTTCTTGGGCGGCATTGAGGAGCGGATCTGGAAACGGACGCCGTATATTATCGAGATCGACCTCCCCCCCGGTTGGGATGCCGCCCCGCCCAAGCTCGGATTGTTGCCCGGCGAATCGTGGACCGTCTGGAAAACGGGCTTCAAGCAGTTGTTCGACGAGCCGGCCGGCGGGCCGTACTTGACCACGACCGTGAGCACGCTTGATTTGCGAATGGGCGACGGGCAGCGTCGCCTGCATCTGCCGCTGCCGATTCGGCGAGCGTATCTGATCGCCGCTGCCGCCGACCAGCCGCAGGGAGTGGTCGACGTCACGATCGGTTCCCGGCGGCCGATGCAGATTGAAGGCGGTTGGAAATGGGGAGCCGGCGGAAAATGGGAGTTGCTGCTGACCGACGAACGGCGCGTGCGCGAAGCGATCAACGACATTGCGGTTCGGCTGCCGCCCGCGCTGGCCAATACGACTCGCTTGCGGTTGGATCTGGCCTGCGCCGATTGGTGGCTGGTCGCGCCGGACGCGGGTTTGACCGTGTTCGAGGTGAATTGGGAAAGCGGCGACCGTGCCGACGTTAGCCTCCGCTGGCAACACCGGTAGACCCCGATCTGCCGACCAATTCGCTGGTATTTGCGTTCCAATTGTGGCAGGATATTTGAGCGCAGAGCGCACAGCGGAAATACTGTTCCCTGGGGAGGGTGACATGAACAGACTAAGTTTCCGACTGCACTGGCTTTGGGTCATCGTCCTGCCTGTCTTCCTGATAGCATTGCCCGCCTGTGACGAGTCTACCTTCGAACATAGCTCGTTTTCCGACGACGACTCCGGCGACAACGGCGATGACGACAACAATCAAGACGGCGATGACGACCAGTTTCTCGACGACGACTCCGGCGGTTCAACGACCGTGGACGACACGTTGCAGGCCCTGCTCGAAGAGTACCTGCTGTTCTCCGGCGAGCCCGGCGTGGCATTTGCCGCGCGCTACGGCAACGGTACGCTGCATTCCCTCGCCGCCGGCAAATCGAACTGGATCGATGGCGACCCGATGGTGCCGGGCATGCTGTTCCGCGTGGGCAGTTGCACCAAACCGTTTACCGCCACCGTGCTGATGCAACTGGCCGACGAGGGCCTGGTGGACCTCGACGCCCCGATGACCGACTACCTGCCCCAGTACGACATGTGGCCGGGCGTCACGCCGCGCCATCTGCTGCGGATGCAGAGCGGCATTCCGGACTACCTGATGAGCAACGCGTTTTGGATCAACGCGTTGTTGCGCCTCGGCAAACCATTGGCGCCCGAAACGTTGGTCATGCACGCGACGTTCATGCCCACCGAATTCGAGCCGGGAACCGACTGCTCGTACTCCAACACCAACTTCGTGCTGGCCGGGTTGGTCATCGAACAGGTTACCGGCAATCCCGTGGAGCAGGAGATTTGGGACCGGGTGGTCAAGCCCCTGGACCTGAAACACACCTTCCTCGACACCGAAGGCCGGGAAATTGATTTGCTGTCGCACGGCTACGCCGATGCCGAGATCGCCGGTATGGCGTTGGGCATTGCCGACGACCTGACGGCGTTGGTCGGGTTGATTCCGCAGGAATACGTGGTCGACGGCCTACTTTTTGACGGTACGTATCTGTTCCACCCGTCGTTCTCTTTCTCCGCGGGCGCACTGGTGTCCTGGGGCGACGACCTGGTCAAGTTCATGGATGCCTATGTGCACGGCGAGTTGGTCAGCGAAGAACGCTATCAGGAGATGATGGATTTCACGCCCTGCGTTTGCCTGGGCAAGCCGGTCGACTACAGCATGGGCATGATGCGCCGCCCCACCGACTTCGGCTATTCGTACGGCCATGGCGGCCAGCATTTCGGCTATTCGTCCAACACCTACTACCTTCCCGACATCGACGTCGTTTACTCGCTGCTCGACAACTTCGTGCCCGACCAGTCGGACTATGTATTGCCGGATTTGCTGCGCGCGCTGATTAACAACCAGGATCAGCCGCCGGTCGCCTGCGAGCCGCCGGAAGTCTTTGAGGACTTGCCCGAGGGTTACAACCTCCAAGTGCGTTTCCGCGGTCCGATCAACTCGATGTTCGAAACCGACCCCGAAGTCGGCGTCTCAAGCACCAAGGCACTGCTGGGTGACAACCGTTGGCACGCCTACTACATCATGGACAGCATCGCCACGCTGGAGTCGCTATTCCCCCGCTGGATCAAGATCGAAACCTACGGCCCGGGCAACACCGAAGGCTACGAGATGCGCAGTTCCACCCTTTATTTCCGCCCGCACCTGCTCGACCAAGCCGACGCCAACGGCTTGATCACTATCGGGCCGGAACAAGCCGAAGACGTCATCCTGTACTTGGCGGACACACGGCTCGACAACACCGGCGAGAAGTTCGACAAGGTGTGTCTCACCGCCGTGCCGAACTGGCAGTACGAAGGGTACCTCTACGTCTGCGACCACGAGAACTTCACCGGTGCCGTCGGAGACACGATCCGGCTGTTTGGCGCGTTCATGGTGGATTGGGATTCCGGCAGCGTCGAAGAATACGCCGCCTCGTTGGACATCGGCATGTGCGAATGCCGCAACGAAAACAACGAGTGGCACCCCTGCCCCGACACGCCGCAGCCCGACTGCGGCGGCGACTGCGAATAGCGCGCACCGAGCCACCGGCGACAGCCCAACGGCCGGCGGCCAAGTCGCCTCTTGATTCCGCCTGTCCCACCGGCTAGAAACAGAAACGGAAGTGGTTCGGTAACTGGTGTGCCGCCCGGGCTTCAAACCCGGTGGGGGTCGCTAATCCCGGCCCTGGTGGGTTCGATTCCCATCCGCTTCCGCCAGCCAACCCGCGGGGATTGCGTCAACACCGCGATCCCCGTTTTTCTGCTCGGCCGCGGGCGCGGGGAGAAGCCGAAAATGTCTTGGGAATGGAGAGGCGGGGTTTTGTTGTTGTTGTTGTTCGTGGCCGCGGCGATATCGTTTACCTGCGCGGGGAGTGAAGACGAGGCCGGCGACGACGACGAAGTCGACTGTCCGACCTACGAGGACCTCGACGTCGGCGAAATCGACGAGGAACCGGCCACCCCGGCTTGCGACTTCACCTGTCTGGACCGCATGTACGGCTGGCAGGGCGAGTGCATGCAGGAATACGCCGATTGTTGGGACGGCTGCGGCACGATCTCGTGCACCGAGGATTGCGCGGCTTGCGCCGACGAATGCCTGGACAACGTTCACCTGGCCGCGGTCGCATGCGCCGATCTGTGCGACGGCTGCTTGCGCGACAACTTCACCTGCGAAACCGGCTGTGACAGCTCGTCGTGCTTGGAAGAATGCACCGCAACGTTCTTTGCCTGCAACGAATGGAACCTCGACTGCTGGAATAACTGCCAGCAGGACTACAACGCGTGCCTCGATGACACCTTGAACGGCGAGGACCTGCTCGCTTGCTTCGACGCCAATGTGGCCTGCATGAAGAGTTGCTACGAGTAGCTACTGCTAGGCGCCCGTCAGCACGCGATCGATCAGTGCCTGCAATACCGACAGCCGATAGGGTTTTTGGATGAAGCCGGCCAGGCCTTCGCCCCGGAACCGTTGCACCGCGTCTTGTTCGTTGTAGCCGCTGCTCAAAATGACACGCACGTCCGGCTGCCGCAGCTTCATTTCCTGGAATGTCTGGACGCCATCCATACGCGGCATGGTCAGGTCGAGCAAGACGCAATCGATTTCCGCTCCGCGTTCATCGAAAATCTTCACTGCCTCCTGGCCGTCGACCGCGCAGATGATTTCATAGCCCAGGTGGCGGATGAACTTAGTGCACAGAGTGCGCACCGATTCCTCGTCATCGACCACCAGCACAGTGGGAATCCGGCCGGAGAGCCGGCTCGTCACCGATGCGGGGTCCACGGCGACCACCTTGGCCGGCGCATCGCACATCGGCAATAGCACCCGGATGGTCGTGCCCAGTCCCACCTTACTGTCCACCAGAATGGCGCCATGGTGGCCGCGGATAATGCCCGAAACCGCCGACATGCCCAACCCGCGCCCGGTGAATTTGGTGGTGAAGAACGGGTCGAACAGGCGATGGATCGTTTCCTCGTTCATGCCGCAGCCGTCATCGGCCACCTCGAAAAACACATAACGGCCGGGCGGCGGCTTTTCCTCAATGCGACTTCGGCTGAGCATTTTCGCACTGCAGTGCTGGGCGCCCGTGGACAGGGTGATCACGCCGTACCGGTCGCCGATCGCCTCCGAGGCGTTGGTGATAAGGTTCATCACAATCTGCTGCACCTGACCCGGATCAGCCTCGGTGTACGGCGGTTCGTTGGCCAACAACAGGTTCATCGTCACCGTGCGTGCCACCGCGGTCCGGAACAAACTGGCGTTGTCACGTATCAACTGATTGAGATCGACACAAGCGACCGCCAATCGTCCGCGGCCGGAATACGCCAGCATCTGCCGGGTCAGATCCGTTGCCCGGCGGGTGGCCTGCATCGCTTGTTCGATATCGGCGCGCGCCGGCGAGTTGGACGGCAGGTCGAGCATTGTCATGTCCAGATTGCCGAGCACCGCCATCAACAAGTTGTTGAAGTCGTGCGCGATGCCGCCGGCCATCACCCCGAGGCTCTCTAGCTTCTGCGCATGCAGCAGCCGTCGTTCCAACTCGATGCGCTCGGCTTCCTCGCGTTTGCGGTCGGTGATGTCGAAGAAGAACGAAAGAAGATAGGGCTGGCCGTTGATCTCCACGTGCTCGCCGCCGACGATGGTTTGAATCAATTGCCCATCCTTCCGCCGCAATTCCGACTCGATCCGATCTTTACGCCGGAAAGCATCCAACGCACGTTCCCGTTCTTCCGGTGTCCGCCAGACACCCAGTTCGAGGGTGGTGCGGCCGATGATTTCTTCCCGATCGAAGCCGACCAATTTGGCGTAGGCTTCGTTCGCGTCGACGCACTTGCCATCCGGCACGGTAACCAGAATGATCGCGGCCGGGTTCGCGCTGAAGATGGTGGAGAACAATTGTTGCGACTGCCGCAGATCGTCTTCCGCCCTTTTACGATCCGAGATATCCAGACCCGTGCCGACGACATAGGCTTCTTCGCCCACCACCATACTTACTCCGAGCATGTGGAACGGCAGTTTCTTGCCGTCTTTGGTCAGAAAGCTGGCTTCCAACGTCGCCACGCCTTCGGTGAACACGGCTTTCATAGCGTTCTGGACGGTGTCGCGACATTCTGCCGCCAGCAGTTGCTTGATATGGATCTTGGACATTTCGTCGGCGGAGTAACCAAGCACGTCTTGGTGGTTCTGGTTCCAGCGGACCAGGTATCCTTCTGAATTGAACACGTAGAAAATGCCGGGCAGGCTGTTGATCACCGTGTCGGTGAACTTCATCTCT
Source organism: uncultured bacterium (assembly GCA_964511015.1). GTDB lineage: Bacteria > Lernaellota > Lernaellaia > Lernaellales > Lernaellaceae > FEN-1099. The sequence goes on from CAZEDX010000004.1 coordinate 36,883, forward strand.
TCGCGAAGCTTTTGCTCAACCATCTTCCGTTCGGTGATATCTGAAACAAGGCCCTCCAAAGCAATCGGTCGGCCATCGGCATCTTTGACCAGCACATTGCGTTGCAGCACCCACCGCGGTTTGCCGTCGGCATGGATGATTTGGAACTCATAAATCGGCAGCGCCTCACCCACCAATAGGTTCTCGTATTCCCTTTCGAAATACTCGGCCCACGCGGGGTGAATGATGCGCCGGATCAACAACGGTTCGCGATAGAAGTCCTCGGGCGAATAGCCGGTGATAGCCAAAGACGCGGGGTTTACGTATTCGTACCGGCCGTCCAGCAAATTCATGCGGAAGATGATGTCCGCCGTGTTTTCGGTCAGTGTGCGAATCCGCTCTTCCCGCGCGCGCAACGCGTTCTGGCTTTTGGTCAGTTCGTCGTAACTGCGGCACAATTCCGCCTGCGCCGCCGACAACTGGGAATAGGCCGACAACAGTTCCTGATGTTTGTGCCGCAGCGCTTGCTCCGCCGTCTTTTGCGCGGTGATGTCGCGCAACGTGCCGATAGCCGCCGGCCGACCCTGCAGCATCAACCGGCCGACCTTCATGTGCACCAGAATCCGGCTTTGCTGCGGCCCCTGCAGCGCGTGGAATTCGTAGTCTTCGGCCACCGAACCGCCATGCATTCGTTCCTGATAATGCCGACCGACCGTTGCACGCTCTTCCGGCGCCACCAGATCGAGCATCGCCCGACCGATGATCTGCTCGGCCGGCAAGTCCGCCAGTTCGCAAAACGCCTGATTGATGTAAGTAAACACGCCGTCCTGGATGATAAACACGCCGTCCTGGTTGTGTTCCACTAGAATACGGTAACGCTCTTCGCTCTCCCGTAAAACTGTTTCGGCCTTCTTACGCTCGGTGATATCCTCGACAACACCGATAACCCCGATAGTCTTTCCGGCGGTATTGGCAAAGCTCGATTTGTGGAAGATGACGTTGTGGGTCACCTGCCGGGCATCGATCACCTGGCTCTCGTAATGCTCCTTGCCCGGATGGTTGAAGAGACGTTCGTCGGCGGCCCGGTAGATGTCGGCCAGTTCCTTTGGCGCCAGGTCATCGACCGTACACCCGACGATCTCGTCTTCACTTCGTCCATAGAACTCGACAAAAGCCCGATTCACACCGGTATAGAAGCCTTCGGCGTTCTTGTGAAACACCGGCACCGGAATCGCATCCATCAACGCCTGCTGGAACTCCATGTTCTCCCGCAGTATCGCCTCGACCCGCCGGCGTTCTTCGATTTCTTTTTGCAGTCTCTGCAGGGTTTCTTTCACATCGGCACCGGCAGTGGTATTGCTCTTCTTTCTTTTTGCCATGCTCGCCACGCAACAATTCGTTTTCTTTGCAATATTTTTGCGAGTAGCGGCCTTTGTCTTTCTCACCGGATCTCAGACCGATGTCGTTTTCTTCGCCCAATAAACGAACCAAGTCCGTTTCTTCAATACTCGTTTTCGACACCGACGGCGACAAGATCAAGGTAAAAAGCCCTGCCAATTCAAATTAATACAAAACGTTTCCCGGACCTCCCAACAAAGGGGAAAAAACCTTAGAAGAAGCATATGCTTAGTATGCCTAGCAGGGTGTTGATCAACACCCTGCGCGTCTAATGGATGAGGCTCCGTTTCGATGCGGGGTTGCCGCAACCCCGTGAAAAACGAAGAAAAACAAAAACCGCGCTTTTTGTTTTTCGCCGTTGAAAAAGGCCAGGACGGCCTTTTTCAACAATCTGTTAGGGAGCCAAACGTCCGCCGCCGAACGTCGTTTTTTCTAGCGGCGGCCGTCCTGACCGCTACCATATATGGCGTGTAAAAACTTTTCATAGGACAAAAAGAAGCATATTACGAAATGAAACGAACGAGCGTTTCAAACGCGCTGCATAGGCTCTCGAGACACAGGCGTATTGCGACAAATACGCTCGTGAGCGAACAATGGGTGAAAACGCCGTGACATCGATTATAACAACGGCATTTTTCGGCATTTCACCCTAGTAAAATCAAGCACTTACAACCAGGTTTTCGCACGTTTACACGGTGGTTTAACGATGTTGTTGCAAAAGAAATGTCCTTTAAAAACATTCTCTTGCACGATACCGCACACTTGAAAACACGTGTATTTGCACAATATCGCGCCAATGTTTACCGGTGTCCGGCACATCCGCGCACGCCGTTTTCACGGGCGAAAAACGGGCACTGGTCGACTTATCTTACTTGCCCTGTCGGCTTGGCAGCGACAGCGCGCGCTTGAAAGGCTGGAGCATTCCCGGCTTGATTTCCTTGTGGTAAAAGCGGCGCCGGAAGCCGGGCAACCGCATCGCCAGCATCATGCCGGTGTTGAACAGCCGCTGGCGGATCTTGAGGTTAGGGAAATCGTACAACCCGTGAGACTTGTAATAACGGTGATCGGCCTGGAAGACGAACCGCAGGTCGCCGAAAACCGCATCGCGGAATATCTTTTTGCCGCCCACGCCGAGGAAGGTCGGCGGGCTGGAGTACTCTTCGACCGCGTCGCGCACTAGCCGCACAGCCAGGGCATCGAGCAGGCGATCGAGCTCGGCCGGGTCTTCATCGGTGACGATGTCGACCAAACTGGCCTGCTCGAGTTCGGTCCAGCCAACAAGAATCTCGCGCAGGTTCGCGTTGGCCGCCAGCGGGCCCGCGACGAGAAACGCGAACTGCTTGCCGTGCCCCCACGGAACGTGATTCTGAAAGAAACCGCGGTCGAAGAACATCTTCCACCGTGCCGACAGATAGCGGTCGCGCATGGTCCCGGCAAAGACTACAATGTCGGCCGGCAGCACGCGCGTGCGGTAGCAGTCGATCAGTCCATCGCGGCCTTCGTAGACGCAATGATTATCATAAGCGCACTGCAGACAGCCCAAGCAACCGCCTTGGAGGTCGACCTCGTGAATGTTGACGACGTCGGCGCGGTCGAATGCCGCGGCCAGCCGCGCCACCATGCGGCCGAGGTTGCTATCGGCTTCGGTCGCGTCGTGCAGCACGACCACCTTCTTGCCCTGCGTGTCCACCGGCTTGGCGGCCGGACCCGGGCGATAGGTGAATTGCTTCGTCGGCAACGGCGCAAAGGCGCGCGTGGTGGGCGTCTGCGCGGCGATGGCCTCGAAGAAGCGGTCGGCAAAGGCCAGCGTGCGACGGCGGCCGACGCGCGAAACCAGATCGTACATCGCCGGCGAGAAGCCGACGACGAAACGCATGTTCAGATCGTCGCTGACCGCGCGCAGATAGGCCTGCGCTGTGTGGTCGAAGAAGTGAATGGACGTGGTCAACGCCGCGGCGTACTTGCCGGCGAACGCATCCTGCGCGCCCCGTTCGAAGACCAACTCGATGAAACGCTTGTACTGCCCGGCCACCAGACAGTAGTAGAGCGGCGCCGCCCACAGCACACCATCGCTCGCGCGCACCTCCGCAATAATTTCGTCGAAGGCCGCGACGTCGCTTTCGATCTTCTGAATGCGTTGAGCGATCTGGTGCACCGCGAACTGCTGCGCCGGATACTGCCGCCGCAGAAATTCCACGTATTGCATGGTGACGCTGACTTCACCCTTTGGACTGCCGGCCAGGACGACAATCTTCATCACACGTTCTCCTTCTTTGCCGCGTTATACTAACGGTTGTCGACCATGCGGGCCAGCGGGTGCGGCTATTCCAAGGCTTCAGGCACGTGTACGGAAAAGTCGACGGCCCCGTTTTGGAACAGGCTGTTGCAAGCATCGACCACCGCGGCATCGTAACGAAGGCCGCGCCCGGCCACGATCTCCGCCAGCGCGGCCTGGATGCCTAACGCCGGCCGGTAAGGGCGGCGCAAAGTCATCGTCTCGAGCACGTCGGCCACGGCCAGAACGCGCGCCTCGAGCAGGATCTGCTCGCCAATCAGCCCGCAAGGATAGCCCGAGCCGTCCAGCCGCTCGTGGTGTTGATAGACGATCTGCGCGATCGGCCAAGGGAACTTGATCGGGGCCAGTATTTCATAGGCGGTATGCGGGTGGCGCCGGATGATTGCATATTCCTCCTCCGACAACCGACCGGGCTTGGCCAGGATCTCTGCCGGAATAGAAATCTTACCGATGTCATGGATCACGCCGGCAAGGTAAAGACCTTCGACCGATTCGTTATTCAACCCCATGCGCTCGGCCAGCGCGCGGGCGAGCTTGGCAACCCGCAGTTGGTGGCCCGCGGTGTACGGATCGCGCTTCTCGACGGTCAGCGACATGACCGAGATCGTGCCCAGCAGCGCTTCGTTCAATTCGGTCGTGCGCTCGTCCAATGCCCGTTCGGCCTCCCACCGTGCCGTAATGTCGGAGAACGTGGTGAAAACACGGAAGGGCCTACTCTCACCGGGACGGAATTCAGGAATGGAATCGACCAGCACCCAGTGCGGCCGATTCTCAATCGGGTGAAACACGCCCATCAACACGCCCAGCACCGGCTGTCCGGTGCGCAGAGCGATCACCGCCGGGTGTTCGTCACCGCCCGAAGGGGAACCATCGGCATGCAGGAAGTGCCAACGCGGGTCGGAGGTAACCGAACCGCGAAGTTGCTCGACCGAAACGCCAAGAATACGTTCGGCAGCGGGATTGGCGTCAATCACTCTTCCGTCCGGCCCGCGGTAAACCACGCCCTGAGCCATGTTCTCAAACAAATGACGGTACTGCTGTTCGCTCTCGTGCAACTCTAGGTTGGCCTGCCACAATCGCCGGGTCCGTTTCCGGACCTGGTAACGCAGCATCAGAATAATGATCGCGGCCAACACCAGCAGACCCAACACCACCGCGATGGCGCCGGCGACATACGGCGGCAGCAAACGCTGGGGGGGCTTTTCCATCCAACGACCCAAGGCCAGGTAATAAGTGGAATTCGCCGACTTGCGCCAGGAAGCCAGGTGGCGATCAATCGCTTGCAGCAAATCGGCATGACTACCCTTGCGTGTCGCAAAATAGAGTTGGGACATGTTGAAAACGATTGGGGTCTTAACCAAACTATACTGCCGATAAAAGAAATCACCAAAAAAGTGGTTGGCAATGGCCGCGTCGACGTGACCACGACGCGCCAACTCGAATGCCTCCTCGAGCGTGTCAGTCGGCACCACCTCCACATGAAAGCCAAATCCGGTCATCATTTCCGCAAAGTCGGTTTGTTGAACCGAACCACGCAACACGGCGACACGTTTGTCCTTCAAATCGGCGAGCGAATTGATCGAAGAGTGCGGGTTTCCGTAAAACCGCGACCAGCTTTCGGCCACCGGAATTTGGTGAAAATCCAGTCGTACGGCTCGCTCCCGGGAGTAGGCCACATCCGGCATCAAATCAAGGTTTCCTTCTTCCAGCGCCTGCAGACAATCCGCCCATCGGCAGGGAACATAGACCGGATTCCATCCCTCGTTCTTGGCAATCGCATTGAACAGCTCGACAAACAGACCGGCCGGTTCGCCGTCTTCATCGGTGAAAATCTTGGGTTGGTTCTGGTAGACGCCAACCCGAATGACGCGTTCGTCGCCGCCGGGATCATCGGCCCATGCGACCGACGCGGTCGCCAACAGAATCATGAGCAAACCGACGCCTATTGCCTGTCGTGCGAACGAACGGCCAAGATGACGAAACGACATGTTATCAACCCTTTGCCGAGTCCACGCGATGTCCAACGATCTCGGGCTTGAGCACCTGCTTACACAACCGAGCAAGCCAACTCTTCGTTTTCTCCAGGAAATTCAATCCTACCGCGACGACGAAATTGTAACGCCTTCGTCATAAGTTTGTCACCTGGCCTGAGAAACCATCCCCGGCAACAAACGCGGCTAACCGCACCCGCCGCCAACACCGACCGGACGGAGGTCCGTTTTACTTGTCAATATGCTTCGACGACAATTCCCTCGGCAACTTTCAGCCCCTCTTCAAAAGGATTTTCGCATCATGAAGGTATCCCAAACACCGTTGTTGTTGCCGGTCTTGTCTGGCTCATTCCCTCTTTCACCACGTGCGATCGCGGCAATTGCAATCCCGGCCCGATTCCGACGCCGCAACCAACCAACTCTTGAACGCGGCAATCGTCCGAGCGTTTGAACGACCCGTTCGACGTGACGGTCTCTGTATTCCTCCGACTGCATGGTGATACAATCCGTTCGCCCGCAACCTCTTGAGTTGCTCGACCGGTGGTTGGGCAGCGCGGTGTCCGATAGCGGGGGCATGGAATAGACCAAAACCGTGAAGAAACGCATTCGACCCCACAACCCTTTCGCCCGTGCCGTCAAAGGCATGGCCACGAAAGTGGTGCGCGCGAAAAAGGGCAAGGGCAGCTACCGCCGCAAGAAGCCGCGGCCGGACGAGACGGAGTCGGGCTAGTTGCCGCGCAGCATCTGCGCAATCGACAGCACGTTGGCCAACACGCCCGCGGCAGTGACGTCGCCGCCGGCGCCCGCGCCCTGCACGATCAGCGGATACGCCTGATAACGTTCGGTGGTAAAGGCCACAAACGCCTCGGAGCCGCGCAGGCGCGAGGCCGGATGCGCCATATCGATGCCGACCGGCCGCACGCGCACCAGCGGCTCCCCTCGCCCGGCGGCCGCCGGATCGATGACCGCCAGATACCGCAGCAACTTACCGTCCTTCTTCAGCGCGTCGATCTTCGCCGCCATCGCTGGGTTGTAGGCTTCGAGCGCGGCGAAGAAATGCGCCAGATCGTCATGCCGCAGCAACTCGACCGGCACCAACGGCTCGACCTGCACCTCGCCGATATCGATCTGGTAACCAAGCTCCCGCACTAGAATCAGCGCTTTGCGGGCGACATCAATGCCCGACAAATCGTCGCGCGGATGCGGCTCGGTGTAGCCTAGTTCCTTCGCCGTGCGCACGGCCTGTGCCAGCGGCACGCCGCTCATCAGCTCGTTGCACAGGTAGCCCAACGTGCCGGAAAACGCACCTTCCACCAACATCACGCGGTCGCCGGTGTCGACCAGGCCCTGCAGCGTGCTGATCACCGGCAGGCTCGCGCCGACCGTTGTCTCATACAGATACGAACGATGATGCGCACGCGCCGCAGCCATCAGTTCCTGCCGCCGGGCCCAAGGCACGGTGAGCGGCTTCTTGTTCGCCGCGACGACATGAATCCCGCGTTCGAACGCCTCACGGTACAGGCGTTCGTTGCCCTCTTCCGCCGTGCAATCGACCAACACCGGCACCGGCAACCGCCGCAGCTCTTCCAACAGCGGCACGATGTCGGGCGGCCCGTCGCCGGCCGGCGCCTGCGCCAGCATCGTCGGCCACTGCTCGAGGTCGATGCCCTGCGGCACGAACAGCACGCGACGGCTGTCGGCCAAGCCGACCAGCTTGGGCAGGATGTTGTGATCGGCCAGCAGCCGGGACTGCTGCGAACGGATCTGCTTGATCAGACAGCCGCCGACTGTGCCCTTGCCGAGCAGGAAGATACTGACCGGTTGATGCGCCAGATTGAACGCCGCGTGCACCGTGCGCAGCGCGATGCGCGTGTCTGCCGCGTCGATGACGCATGAGATGGATCGTTCGCCGATGCCTTGCGCCGCCGCGCGCACCATGATGCCGACCCGGCCGATCGCGTGCAGAAAACGCCCGGAAACATTGACCGTGCGGCCCATCGCCTCGGCCAGCAGCGTGACCAGCGTCACCGGGGCGTGGCTGCGCAGCGACACGGCCTGTCGCCGCGCCAGTTCGTCGGCCAGTTCGGTCCGCACCGTCGCCTCGGCCGACGCCTGCTGCGCCCGCGGCACAACCACGGCGATCGCGCGGCCGCGCGGCGTTTGCACCGCCATCCAGACCGTGATCCCCGCCTGGTCCAACGCGCCGAGCACGCGTTCGCCGACGGTGGCCTCTTCAGCCATCTGCTTGTATTCGATTTCGATCAGCGCCAGGTCGTCAAGGCTGGTGACGCAGGTCGGCCGCTTTTCGTCGCGCGAACCTTCGGCGGTGACCAGCGTGCCCGGATCCTCGGGCCGCGTCGTATTCTTGATGCGCAGCGGAATGCCGGCTTCGATCAACGGAATCATCGTGCGCGGGTGGAACATCGGCCACCCGAGGTTAGCCAGTTCGAGCGCTTCTTCGTGGCTCAGCCGCGGCACCGGATAGACATCGTCGACCACCGTCGGGTCGGCGGTCATGACGCCGGAGACGTCGGTCCAGATCACCACCTCGCCGGCGCCGAGCATTTGCGCAAGCAGTGCCGCCGTATAGTCCGACCCATTGCGGCCCAGCGTCGTCGTGCGGCCGTCGGCGGTGCGGCCGATGAAGCCGGTGTGCACGCAGACCCGGCCCGTCCAGTCGCCCCGCAGCTCCGTCAGCTTCGCGCGCGTACGTTCGAGGTCGACCTTGGCACGACCGAAGGTGTCGTCGGTGGCGAGCCAGTCGCGCGCGTCCACGTACACCGCCGCCTGGCCGCCGGCCTGCAGCAGCAGGCAAATCAGCGATGCGCTCAGCCGCTCGCCGAAACTCATCACCAGGTCTTTGGTCTGCGGCGTGCTCTCGCGCACGATGCTCACGCCGCGCAGCAACTGGCGCAACGGCGCCAGCACCTGCCGCGTGTGCTCCGTGAGGTCGACCTTGCCGCCCGCGGCTCGCGAACGTTTCTTGATCGCCGCCAGCACGCGGTTGCCGACCGCGATCGAAGTCTCCTCGATGCGATCGACGATGGTTTCCGCCGCCCCCATGTCGCCGCCCGCGGCAATGCCGACCGCTTCGATCAGGTGGTCGGTGGTGTGGCCCATGGCAGAGACGACGACGGCCAGCGGCCCGCGCCCACGTTGTTGCTCGATCAGCTCCAACACCTGCCGCAGATTCTCTGCGTTGCCGAGCGAGGTGCCGCCGAATTTCATCACCTGGTAGGTCTCGTTCACCGGCTGTTCTCCGGCGCCGCCGGCAAAGCCAACGCCTGCTGCAGCAGCGCATCCATCTGGTCGGTTTCGATCAAGAACCCGTCGTGTCCGAACGGGGTGTCCAGTTCGGCATAACGAGCATCCAGCCCCCGCGCCCGCAGCCGTTCGGCCAGCGCGTGTATCGCCGCCGGATAGAAGAGCTGATCGGAGCGGATGCCCATGCACAGTGTCGCGGCGCGCAGCCGACTTTCGCCCCACGATTCGCCGCCGGCCGGCGGACCAAACGGCGCGCGCGCCAGGTCGTGGTGGTCCATCGCCCCGAGCAGCGCCAGGTAAGACCGGCTGTCGAAACGGCCGAGCAGCTTTTCGCCCTGGTGCTCGAGATAGGTTTCCATGCGGTAGTGCGCGCGCGAAGACCACGCGGCCTCCTCGCCGATCTGCCGCCGCCCTTGTTGCCGCTCCATGCCCTCTTCCGCGCGATAGGTCATCATGCCGATCTGCCGCGCGAGAGACAGGCCGCGATTCGGTGACGACGGAAAATCCGGATCGAGCAGCAGCGCCTGCCGCTGTACGTGGTTCCAACCGATCGCCCACGGCGACGACTGTTCGGCGGCGCCGATCGGCGCCAGGCGCGCAAAGCGTTCCGGCGCCAACGCGCCCAGGCACAGCACGATCATCGCGCCCAGCGAGCCGCCGGTGGCCAGGTCGACGCGCGCCAGGCCCAGCGCATCGAGCGCCTGAATGATGCTGCGCGCCTGATCCCACGTGGTGACGGTCGCCGGCAGGTGCTCTTCGGGAAGCGCGAAATCGCCCTTCGGCGCAACGGCGGCCGGGCCGAAACGGCGGTCGTCGACGCGCCGCGGAAAGCCCTCGTCGGCGGGGCCGGAGGTGCCGTAGCACGAACCGAGCAGGTTGAAGCACAAGATGCGCGCGCGTTGCGGGTCGAGCGCGCGGCCGGGGCCGATGACGCGCTCCCACCAGCCGCCCGGGCCGCCGGCGCGCATGTCGCCGGTCAAGGCATGCACCACCAAGAGAGTCGGGATCGCGGGGTCGAACGGCGGTCCATCCGCGCCCGACTGCCGCGCCGCACAGCGCTCATGCCGATTGCGCAATTCCGCCGCCGCACGCGCGACCGGGCGCCAGGCATCGCGGCGGTATTCCTCGTCGGCCGTCACCGCCGCACGGCGCGCGAGCACCGGCAGATCCGCCGCCGGCCCCCACCACCAGCCGCGCACCAGGTGCGTCGCGACCAACGCGCCCGCCTCGAGTTCCAGCGCGGGCAGCGCCAGGTCGAACACTTGGGCGGGTGCGGCGGTCGGTCGGTTCATGTTCTCCTCGGCCCAAAGAAAAGCGGAGCACGGATGCACACCCGTACCCCGCTGCCAAAAATTATGACGCGGCTAGGCCTTTGACAAGGCCTGATCGAGATCGGTGACAATATCATCGATGTGTTCCAGCCCGACCGAGAGCCGGATCAGATCGTTGCCCACGCCACTCGCCTCGCGTTCGGCATCGCTGAGTTGGCGGTGCGTGGTGGACGCCGGGTGGATGATCAGCGAACGCGTGTCGCCGATGTTGGCCAGCAGCGACCAGAGCTTCACGCTGTTGATCAGCCGCCGTCCGGCTTCCAAACCGCCCCGCACGCCGAAGGCAATCAGGCCGCCGGTGCCGCGCGGCAGATAACGGCGCGCGCGATCGTGCGCGGGGTCGCCCGGCAGACCCGGGTAGCGCACCCAGGCGACCTTGGCGTGCCCGGCCAGCCAGCGCGCCAGCGCCAGGGCGTTTTCAGAGTGGCGCTGCATGCGCAGGCTCAGCGTCTCCAAGCCTTGGAGGAAGGTGAAGGCGTTGAACGGCGAGAGCGCCGGGCCGAGGTCGCGCATGCCTTCCAGCCGCGCCCTGGCGATGAACGCCGCCGCGCCGAAGGCCTCGCTCAGCCGCAGACCGTGGTAGCCGGGGTTGGGCGCGCCGAATTCGGGAAAGCGCCCGCTGTCCCACGCGAAGTTCCCGCCGTCGACGATGACTCCGCCGATCGACAACCCGTGTCCGCCGATGAATTTGGTCGCGCTGTGCACGACGATGTTCGCGCCGTGCTCGAACGGCCGAAACAGCGCCGGGGTCGCCAGCGTGTTGTCGACGACAAGCGGCACTTGTGCCTCGGTGGCGATGGCCGCCAGCGCGGCGAAGTCCGGAACATTCAGCCGCGGGTTGCCGATCGTCTCGCAATACAGCGCCTTGGTGCGGTCGTTGATGGCCGCGCGCACCTGGGCGAGGTTGTCGATGTCGACGAACCGCGCGGTGATGCCCAGCCGGGGCAAGGTGTGCCGAAACAGGTTGTACGTGCCGCCATAAAGGGTGGTCGCGCTGACGAACTCATCGCCGGCCTTCATCAGCGTCAGCACCGTCAGCACTTCCGCCGCATGACCCGACGCGGGGGCCAGCGCGCCGACCCCGCCTTCCAACGCCGCCAGACGTTTCTCGAACACCTCGACGGTCGGATTGCTGAGGCGCGAATAGATATGCCCCGCTTCTTTCAGATCGAACAGAGCGGCCGCATGGTCGGCATCGCGAAAGACATAGCTGGTGGTCTGGTAGATCGGCACCGCGCGCGCGCCGGTGGTCGGCTCCGGTTCGTAGCCGGCGTGCAGCGCCAGCGTCTCGAATTTCTTTTTCTCGGTCATCGCCGCTCCCGTGACGCAATTGTTTCTTCGCATCTCACGCCAGCGCCCGGGAGTCAACCAGCCAGGGCGGCGCTCACTCCGGATCGCACGGTCCGGAGCAGTACTGCACGATATTTCCGTTGAGCAGGAATTCCATCACCTGGTCCATCGCATTGGGCAGGAAGCACATATCCTGATGCACGCCGTTGTCGTTTTCCGGCGGCACGTTGCTCTCCGGCGGCATGTAGTAGGCCGTTTGATCGACCAGTTCGTACTGCACCATCACGCTGGCCGTCGTCGGCGAACCGTATTCGTCCAGCCCGAACGCGTCGTAGATCGAGGGCGACATCTGGCCGACACCGATGGCGCGCGCCAGCATATCGGTGGTCATGTTGGCCACCAGGCAATCGCCGATCGATTCCTGAATCAACACCGCGCGGCCTGCCGGCGCGTCCGGCAGCGGGTCCTTGAACATCAGGCGCGTCAGGTTGACCGGGTCGGACAGGTCGAATCGCGTCTGGAAGAAGGCGATGGCGAACTGCTCGACCAGCGGGTCGGGATAGAACAGGTCCATGTAGAACTTGATCGGCACCCAGACGATCGAGCGCGGAATCAGGTTGAGCCACACCGAGCCCGGCACGGCCAGTGCGCCGCGCTGAATGCGGTTGGAGATCGAAACAAACGACGAGCCCTGAATGCCACCCAGGCTCACGCCGTAGTAGTACACTTTGGTGTCGTCGATCAGGTCCTGGTTGAAGTTGATCCGCGTGTCGTCTTCCAACTGCCCCAGCGCCAACTCGGTCAACACCACGTTGTTGACCAGCGACTGCTGCAAGCGGTCGGTCACCAGCGAAATGCGATTCAGGTTGGGCAGGATTTCGTTGATGATCAACTCCAGATCGCCGTCGGTCAGGCCGATCCAGTCGGTCGCCACAACAATCACCCCGGCCTCTTCCGCCATCTGCTGCAGCGTCGGCCCGGGCCAGCTTTCCAGGTAGTCGCGGCCGTTGCCGAAAATTCCGTGTCCGAAAACCATCAGCGGCAGCGGCTGGCCGGAGGTCACGGCCTTTTTCGGAATGACCATCGTGAACTCGAACCAGGCATTGTCGTCCTGGCGGATCGGGTGATGGTCGGTGTCGTACACGATTTCGTTTTCCGCCGTTAGGAAGTTGGGCACCTCGAAGTTGCCCTCAACCAGGCGCGCCACATATTCGTTCGGGTTGTCGACGATTCTGGTGATCTCATAGCCCAAAGTCTTCTGACCGATCTCCGCCAGCGCGACTTCGCGCATCGACAGCACCGAACCCAGCAGGTAGTCCTTGCTGGCCACCATGAAATCCCACACCAGCAAGAGGCTCTGCCGCTGGTAGCCGTGGTTTTCCAGGAAAGCGAAGATTTCTTCGTAGTGCGGCCGGATCGCCTCGATGATCGCATTGTCGGTGATCACGCCGTCGCGCAGGGCGGCGAACGCCGGCGGCGAGGTGAGCGGGGCGCCGGTGTTGTCGGTCAGATCGTTGGTCATCACCACCAGGTGGCGCTGGCCCATCTCCATCGGCTCGGTTGGCCGGATGATCAACAGGTAGCGGTTGGGAAACAGATCTTTGCGGTTCATGTCCATCTCCGACATGAACATCACCCGCTGGCCGGATTCGTAGTTGAACAACGCGATCGGCGCATCGGCATAGAACGACTTGTACAGTTCGTACTGCCCGATCAGTTGGGTCGGTTCGATATCCACGCCGAAATGGACCAGGATCGGGCCGGCCGGCGACACGCCGTCGGCGGTGTTGGTCGGGCCCATGTCGATCGACGGCATGATGCCGGTGGGGATGGTGTCATCCGGGTAGTTCACCCGCACGCCGGTGGGGCTCGTCGCGTCCTCGATCTGAAACACGGCGCTCGGATACGGCAGGTAGCACTCGTCGCTGGTCATGAAGTAGTTGCAGCCTTCTTCCAGCTCGAGATGAATCGGCTCGGTTGTGTCGTCGTCGGCGGTGTCGTCGTCGACCGCGTCGTCGTCCACCGCGTCGTCATCGACGGCGTCATCGTCAACGGCATCGTCGTCGACCGCGTCGTCGTCGACGGTGTCGTCGTCAACCACATCGTCGTCGGCATCGTCGTCCACGGCGTCGTCGTCACTGTCGTCGTCGGTCACGGCATCGTCATCGGCCGTATCGTCGTCGAAGGTGTCGTCATCGGCGTCGTCATCGGAAGAATCCGAATCGTTGGCACAACCCAATGCCAGCAAAGCAGCAAGCAGGAGAGACACAACTATCCGCAAAAAGAGAGTGATTGGCTGCATGGTTCTTTCGCCCCGATCAAATCAAACTAGAAACGGTCCCAACACAAAGCGGCGAAAATGTACCACGATTCACCCAATCGGACAACACGGCGCGTCATTCGGGACAGGCTTCCACCTCGCCGGTTCGGTCGTAAACCCAGGCGCCGGCATCCAGCCCGGCCGCATCCACCTGGTGCACATCGTCGTAGACCACCGCCGGCCGCGTGTCGCCGACGCTGGTGGTGAAGTTGACGTCCGCCGCATAGCGCAAGCAGCCGTTCACATGGCGCGCAAACAGGCCGAAGGCGGGGAATTTGCCGAAGTATGTCGCGTCGGGGTAGTCGGTTTCGCGTTCGGGCGGGACGATGTCCTTCTGCGATTCGTCGCCGCCTTCCGACGAGACGATCTGCACGTTTTCCAGCGTCACGCCGTCGATGTTGTGGCCGGGAATGCCCATGATGGAAGCGGTCAGCGAAGCATCGTCCACCTCGATGTTGCGCAACAACACGGCGTCGATTGTGCCAGGCACCGTCAGATCGCCCCGCAGCCGGCGTTGCAGCCGGATGAAGAACGGCGCCTGCACGGCGGTAACCTGAATGTTCTCCACCGTGATGTCGGCCAGGTTCGCGCCGTCGTCGGAGATCAGGGCGATCGCCGAAATGCAGCGCGTGCCCGGGAACGATTCGACCGTGGCTTGCACCACCGAATCGCGGAAGGTGATATCGCGGAAATCGCGCTCGGTCTCGGTGCCGATTTTGAAGCCGTTGGCCCAGCCCGCCAGCACGCAGTCGTGGATGTCGATGTCATACGATTCGCGGCGCCATTCGTCTTCGCTGTTCTTGAGCACGATGCAGTCGTCGCCGGTTTCGATGTCGCAATGAGCGATTTCGACATGGCGGCAACCTTCCAGGTCGATCCCGTCGGTATTCGGGTCGACCAGACTGCCGCCGGCCGGGTTGCGGATGGTCACTTGTTCGATCAACACCTCGTCGCAAGCCAGCAGATGCAAGGTCCATTTGGGCGATTGCGTCAGCCGCACATCGCGCACGGTGACCCGCTGTGCATCGATGATCTTGATCAGGCGCGACGGTCGCCACAGGCCGAGCACCGCTTTCCACCACCAGTTCTCGCCGTTGCCGTCGATGGTGCCCGGGCCTTCGATGCCGATGTCGGTCACCGACTCGGCCAGCACCAGCGCCGGGTGGTCCGGGTCGTAGTCGCCCTTGGCGGTCGAAGCCAGCAGGGTCGCCTGCGCCTGCACCACCAGGGTGATGCCCGAGCGGAGGCGGATCGTGCCGGAGTAGTACTCGCCCGGCTCCAAGACGACCGCGCCTCCGCCTTGGGCGGCGCAATCGTCGATCGCGTTCTGGATCGCCGCGGTGTCGAGTGTTGTGCCGTCGCCGGCGGCGCCGTAGTCTTGCACCAGGCATTGGACGGCCGGCACGGTATCGTCGTCGCCGGCGTCGTCGTCAGCCGCGTCATCGTCCGCCGCGTCATCATCGGCCGCGTCGTCGTCAGCGTCATCGTCCGCCGACGCATCGTCATCGGCGTCGTCGTCCGCGCCGGCACAAGCGACGGCCCAAATCAGTCCGCCCACCGCCATCAGCAGCAGTATCACACGGTATTTCTTTTCCATCATCGTCCCCACGCTCGGCCCGTTTCCCCTTTCTCCCTACCAGCATCGCCGGGTCCGGGCAAGAGAGTACAAAGAACTGTGCCAGTTGGCACCTCCCGCGGCACGCCCGCCGGGAGCTCGGCCGAGGGGTGTGCATCTTGCCTCCCCCCCGCCGGTGCTCTATCATTTCGCCACCTGCAGGCCAGCCGGTGGCAATCGGCTTATTGTTTGGAAGCAGCGTTGTTGCGGCAATTCAGCTACGAAAGGACAGGTAAGATGAAGCGGTTCGTATTCCTGATCAGCGTGTTGTTACTGGTCACGGCCGGGGCGGCTTGGGCCGAGTACGGCACGTGGGAAGATCTGTACAGCGCGGCGGGTCCGGCCGGCATGACCAACTCGGCCTTTATGGGCATCAGCGTCGGCAGCGACACGAATCTGTACACCGTCGGCATGGCGCAGACCGGCGCGACGGACATGGTATCCGGCTGGGCCAGCAGCGACGGCGGCAACAGCTGGGATCCCGTCGTCGAAGCGCATGCGGGCGCCGATCCGTGCGACATGCTGCTACTGATGCAGTTCATGATGGCCACTGCGGCTCCCGGCCCCGATTCGGCGTTGTTCGTCGGCTTCGGCCCCGACCCGGAATGCCTCGAACAGTACACCGATCCGCTGTGCTTGTTCGTCTGCATGTTCACCATGAAACCGGTCATCTATTACACCGATGACGGCGGCCAGACTGTTTCGATGGCCACCACCGGCCCGAACGTCATGAAAACCCCGACCGCGATCGACTTCGCCAACGACAGCGACACGGTGGGTTACATCGGCGGCGGCGAAAACCTGCTGATGAAGACGACCGACGCGGGTTTGACCTGGACGAACATCACCACCCTGCCTAGCGGCTCCTTCACCGCGAACGACCTCGACTTCCTGACCGAAGACATCGGCTTCATGGTGTCGGGCGACGTGGAAGGCGACGACGACACCGCCGACGACGATACCTGGTTCGATGACGACTCCTGGTGGCCGGACGAGGAAGAGAAGAGCGTCGAAGAACCCGAAGCGGGTTCGCTCGAAGCCGTCCAGAAGGTCTATGCCCGCGGGCTGCACCGCTGGCGCTTCATCAACGATGCGGACTACCGCCTCGCCTATCTGGCCAAGCACCCGAACTTCGGCAGCAAGGGCCTGAACGGCAAGCTCTATCGCACCACCGACGGCGGCGCGACCTGGGACATGCTGTACAGCGATGCCAACGCGTCGTTCCTGCAGATTCAGATGATCGATGAAAACACCGGCTGGATCCTGACCGAGCCGGTTTCGACGGCGTGGCCGCCCTTCGGCCTGTTCAAGACGGTCGACGGCGGTCAGAGCTGGGTTGACTACACCGACCGCGTTCCGTACCAGACGCTGGACAACCAGGGTTACGGCTGGGCGATTTCGGCCATGACCTTTAACCCCAGCGGCCAGACCGGCTTCCTCGGCGGCGGCGGCCAGAAGCTTTCGTACAAGTCGATTCTCTTCTATACCATCGACGGCGGCGAAACCTGGGCATTCGACGACAGCATCATGGACTGGGGCCACCCGATCCTGAGCTTCGCCTGGAACGGCAACAACATGGCCTGGCAGGCCGGTTTCGACCTGAGCATCTACAAGTACACCCAGGCGAACACCGCGCCGATTGCCGACGCGGGTGAAGACCAGAGCGTGTCGTTGAACACCGTGGTCACGCTCGACGGCTCCGCTTCGTACGATCCGGACGGCGACACGTTGACCTACGCCTGGGAACAGATCAGCGGCCCGACGGTCACGTTGACCGGCGCCGACGGCGCCCAACCGACGTTCACCGGCGCGGAAGCGGGCGATTACGAATTCCTGCTCACGGTGACCGACTCGTATCCGGAATCGTCCACCGATTCGGTGGTGATCACCGTCTCCTCGACCGGCGATGACGATAGCGATGACGACACCGACGACGATGGCGACGATGACGACGCCAGCGGCGGCGACGACGATGACGACGACAGCGGCTGCGGCTGCTGAGTGAATTCAGAGTCGAGAGTCTCCGGACGGGAGTCGGAAGACTCGTGACCGGAAAATCAACGCCAAGGGGCGAACCGGCCGGTTCGCCCCTTTTTGTTTTCTTCCCCTTGCTGGTCGAGGGGGCGCGTGATAATTTCCGCGCGATTTCGGGGCGTGGCGCAGCCTGGTAGCGCACCTGCCTTGGGCGCA
>CAZEDX010000004.1:54566-93192 GCA_964511015.1 uncultured bacterium
CCCGACTTCCGGCCACAATGCCGGCGTCGGACAAACGATGAGGGAAACCTGGACGGTGCTGCGTCTGTTGACGTGGTGCCGTGAATACTTTGCCACCAAGGGGATCGCCACCCCCCGCCTCGACGGCGAGGTGCTGCTGGCACACGTACTCGAGGTCGATCGCGTCGGCTTGTATCTGCGCTACGACCAGCCGCTGCAGGCCGAGGAATTGCACCGGTGCCGCGCAGTGGGGCGCCGCCGCGCCACCCGCGAGCCGGTCGCGCATTTGGTGGGAACCAAAGAGTTCTACGGGTTGTCTTTCCTGACAGACGCGCGCGCGTTGGTGCCGCGTCCGGACACCGAAACACTAGTCGATTACGTGCTGGCCGCCCTGCCGGAAGAGGCGCTGACCATCGCCGATGTCGGCGTGGGCACCGGTTGCATCGCGCTGACCTTGCTGTCCCACCGGCCGGCGTGGCGCGCGGTGGCGGTCGATGCCTCGCCCGACGCCCTGGCGCTGGCCGCCGCCAACGCCGAGCGGCTGGAGCTCGCCGACCGCGTGCGGTTCGTGTCCGGTTCGCTGCTGGACGGCGTCGATGAGCCGCTGGCGGCGGTGGTGAGCAATCCGCCCTATTTGACGACGGCGGAATGCGAATGCCCGCAACCGGAAGTGGCGCATGACCCGCGGTTGGCGCTCGACGGCGGTCCCGACGGGCTGGATGTGATCCGGCTGCTCGTCGGCGAGGCCGCACGCAAGCTGCCGGCGGGGGGCTTGCTGGCGCTCGAAATCGGGCAGGGGCAAGATAAGGCCGTGCGCGAGTTGATTGCCCGCGACGGCCGCTACGAAGAAGTCGAGGTGCGCCCGGATCTGGCGGGGATCGCCCGCGTGGTCGGCGCGCGCAAAAAGGAGAACTAGATGGAGAAGATGGTCATCACCGGCGGCGAACGCCTGGTGGGTCAAACGGCGGTCAGCGGCAGCAAGAACGCCGCCCTGCCGATTCTGTGCGCGGCCATTCTCTCGGCCGAACCGAGCACCCTGCGCGGCGTACCGGCCCTGCGCGACATCCGCACCACCCGACAATTACTTGACCGGCTGGGCGTGAAGATGAACGCCGACAGTGGCGACGTGGTCATCGATGCCTCCGGACTGTCGGGCTACGAAGCGCCGTACGATATCGTCAAGACGATGCGCGCCGGCGTGCTGGTGTTGGGCCCGCTGGTGGCCCGCCTGCGCCGCGCGCGCGTTTCATTGCCCGGCGGTTGCGCCATCGGCGCGCGGCCGATCGACCAGCATCTGCGCGGCCTGGAAAAGCTGGGCGCGCGCATTCATCTCGAACACGGTTACGTCGAGGCCGAGGCGCCGCACGGCTTGAAGGGCGCGGTGATCAACTTCGACGTGCCCACCGTCGGCGGCACGGAGAACCTGATGATGGCCGCGGCGCTGGCCGAGGGAAAAACCGTGCTCGAGAACGCCGCGCGCGAACCGGAGATCGAAGCGCTGGCCGACTGGCTGCGCGCGATGGGCGCCAAAATCGACGGCGATGGCGGCGACGTCATCACCATCCGCGGCGTGCCGGAACTGCACGGCGCCGATCTGCCGCTGATTCCGGACCGCATCGAAACCGGCACGTTGATGATCGCGGCCGGCATCACCCAGGGCAACGTGTTGCTGACCAATGTCCGGCTCGACCACCTCGAGGCGGTGGTGGCGAAGCTGCGCCAGGCGGGCCTGGTCATCGAGCCGGAAAACGGCGGCGTGCGCGTCGTCGGCCCGCATAAGGTGCATGCGGTCGACGTCAAAACCCAGCCTTACCCCGGTTTCCCCACCGACATGCAGGCGCAGTTCATGGCACTGATGTGCGTCAGCGACGGCCTGTCGGTGGTGACCGAAACCATCTTCGAGAACCGCTTCATGCACGTGCTGGAACTGCAGCGCATGGGCGCGATGATCACCACCGAGGGCCGCGCTGCGATGGTGCGCGGCACGCCGTTCCTGTCCGGCGCGCCGGTGATGGCCACCGACCTGCGCGCATCGGCAAGCCTCGTGCTGGCCGGCCTCGCGGCGGAAGGCTCCACCGAGGTGCTGCGCATCTACCACCTCGACCGCGGCTACGAACGCCTCGATCTCAAACTCGCCGCGCTCGGCGCCAAAGTACAGCGCGCGAAGCAGGAGACGCCGTAGTAGGCTATAGGCTATAGGTTTTAAGCTGTAGGATGCCATTGTACGTCGTGCGATGACCGCTCCTTTCATGCGAGCCATCTCGTTGCCCCATCCGAACGAAGCGTGGTAGACAACTCTTGTGAGCCGTATTCACTTGGGAGGGTTAAGTTATGACCAGTCTGCTGTTGGCCACGTTCCTGGCGCTGACGACCGTTGGCGATCTGCCGGATACGATCATTTTTCTCGAGGGTTTTGAAGACGCGTTCCCCCCAGAAGGCTGGCAGGTCGTACAAACCAACCCCGGTCATTTCTGGACGCAGGTCGATTCCGCCCCCGGCGGCATCGGCCCGTACAAAGACAACCTCTTCTTGTGGATCGAAGCCGACGCTGCGCCGTCAGACGAATGGCTCATTACACCGTCCATCGATCTAGGCCCGTATGAGGTAGTCGATTTCAATGCGGCGCTCATCGGTTCAGACGACGAAGCTCCTCCCGCTACCACGTCGTTCCTGATCAGCAACGACGACGGCAATTCGTGGGAAGAAATCTTCGCCTGGCCGGGCGGCGTGTACGACTACGATCCCTACCTGGAGCCCTTCGAGTGGTTCGGTCTCGCGGTGGACGTTTCGGAACACGTCGGCGAAGTCGTGCGGTTCGCAATGCGTTACGCGGGCCAGAACGGTGAGCCAATGGGTCTGGATCAAGTTTGGGTTTGGGCCGGTCCAGTCCCTGACGACGATAACCCGTCGGATGACGATGCTTCCGACGACGACGCCTCTGACGATGACCATGTGTCTGATGACGACAGCGTGGACGACGACGACGACTCGGACGGCTGCGGCTGCTGAAGAGTCTGTCCCTATCTAAGAAGACGAAACAGCGGGAGTTGACGGGGGATTCGCCCTACCGCCGCCACATCATCGGTTCGCCGCCGGCGGCGTGGATGGCGGCCAGGTCCTTAAGCTGCTTGTGGCAGCCTTCGGCGAGTTCCTGGATGTAGAGGTTGGCCGGCTTCAGGTCGGCGAGCACCGCGCGCAGGTTCTCGAGCGTCGTTTCGAAATGGTCCTTGCGGCCGAGCTTGTCGCCGAGTTCTTCGGTCCACTTCTTCTGCGGCGGCAGAATGCCCAGCACCTTCAGGTCGAACGACTCCGCTCGTTTCGGATTGGCGCGCAGAATTTCGATGACGTTGAGAATGGTCGTCAGCAACACGAGCTGCTTGCGGAAATTCTCGTCGGAGTGCATGTAGCGCAATGTTTCGTCGGCGGTCTTGTGGAAGACGTCGACCTCGTCGTCGTCGGCGCCGACCATGCACAGCATCAGGCTCATGCGCGGCAGGTCGCTTTCCAGCACGCGCGTGCGGCCTTCGAGCAGCGCCAGCGCGCGCAGGTGGTTGATCACGCCGGCCTGGCGCCGGGGGCTGATGTAGTAGCTGCCCTTGGCCTTCTTCATCCGGTCGATGAAGTAGCGCAGCACGATATTCTTCAGGTAGAGCACCTCGTCGCTGATCTCGATCTCCATGCCGCCGCCCTGCCCGCAGACGATGTGCGACAGGTAGTCGATTTCCTCGCGCGAAATCGGCTGGGCCGGGCCGCCGTGCTCGCCCGAGCGGCGCAGGAAGCTGCGGTCGATGCGGAACTGTGTGAAGGTGTCGGTCTCGCTGGCGATCACCGCGCGGTAGGCGAAGCGGTCGACCACGGCTTCGGTCACCTCGTTCAGGCGCAGGTAGTTCGACGCCGCCATGCACGAATGCAGCCGGGCGTGGTAGCGCTCGGACCCTTCGAACAGCATGCGGTCGGACAACAGCAGCATCAGGTCGCGCAGGATCTGCTCGTTGGTGTCGAACAACTCGTCGAGAAACGCGAAGTCGGCCTCGAGAATCGAATTGCGCGTGCGCCGGATCTTCAAGCCCTCGTCGCGATAACGCGGAATGTCGATCGGGCCGAAGTAGTTGTCCTTGGTATCTTCCGCCGAGGCTTTGATGGTAAAGGTCTTGGCGCCGGACGCCTTGAAGATCTCGAACAGTTCGTTGGCGAGCATGGACTTGGCAATGCCGGTGCGGCCGAGAAGCAGCAAATGCTGCCGGGTCAGCAAGGCGCAAGCGAACTGCACGATGTTGACCTCGCGCCCGATGACCTTCTCGCACACCCGGCCGAACTCGTGCTGGATCTTCTCGACGATGACCTGGTTGTCATAGCACGAGAAGTAGTACTGCGTGGCCGGGGTATGAATGCGTCGGACGTTCGAGGGCATTGCCGTTCCCACAGGTCAGATCGGCTCGGCACCGGAACTGGCGCGCAAACGTCCGCCCTGCTGTCGTAATTATCGGCAGCGGAGTCGATCAAGTCAACCAAAAGATTGAATGACGCTTCATTCAGGGAGGCCGGCCAAACAACAGCCCGACGGCCATACTCCCCCGCGCGAACTCCGGCTCGGTCGCGAAAAACAGACAATCCAGAATTAGATTGTTCAAAGAATTGACTTGATAACACATTGCAAAAAAAGCAAATAATTTTTGACGCTGTACAGACATAACAAGTATAATATTTTCGTTCCCTAGAAATTTGGGTCGGCAACTCGGACTTCAAGAAACACCGCTTTTCGTTTGGTACGTCTTCTGTTTGCTTCGGGAATGAGCGGTAATAGAAAGTCCCATCGATTTGAAATTGAGGAACACATGTCACCTGTGAAGTCTTTGCCTTCGCGGATCCGGCTCGAATGGGCGGCAATCGCATTGGTTTGGCTGTTGGCCGTGACCGCCTGTGCACCGGTGACCTACAATCGCTATCAACCCGCCCAACCCACGGGTCGGGGCAAATTCAAGTATATGACCTCAATGGAATCGGGGCGCGAGCTAGCCGTGGCGTCGCTCGGCGGCATGTGGGACCAAATGAATGACAAAATATTCGACCGGCGTCTGACCAGCAAGGATGTCGAAGAAGACGTTCGCGATCTGGACCTCGACGGCATCATCGATGGCATTCCGTATCTGTCATGGGGAAGAGGCAACGGCTTTCCGGTGCCACAGTCGTCGTTCATCTTCGCCTATGGCGTTACCAACGACATCGATCTCGAATTGAGCACCACCACGTCGCTCTACACCCGCTTCGGTGGCAAGGTCCGGATGCTTCAATTCGGGCGCGGCACGTTGTCGGTATCGCCCGCGGCCGGCTTCTTGCCGATCAACTACGACCGGACCCGCCATTGCGGAGACGCCAAGGTGAGCGATTCGTACCACGGCGGAGTCGTGACGGTGGAGTCTCCTTTCATTGTCGGCTGGGATTTCGGCTTCGCGGCGCCATATCTGGCCCTGCACCTGTCGGCCCAGCACTTCGAACTGGAGTTCCGGCGGAAGATCGCCGATGTCGAGCCGGAACTCGAAGCCACGATAAGACCGAAATACGACCTGCTCGCCATCGGCCTGGCCCTGGGCGCGCAATTCAAGTTCGACGCCTTTCTGATCACCCCGGAAATCGTCGGCTTGTACACCACTCCGGGTCAGAGCGATTGGCCAGACTATTTCGTCTCCCCCGGCCTGGCGCTCGGCGTGAAGTGGTGATCGAAAAGACCGAAGATCCAAAAGAGCCCACCACGGTTTCGCCATCAGGCAACCACCAGTGCTATTCTGCTCTCGATCGACAGAACCGACGCGCAACCGAACAACAACAATCAGGCGAAACCTTGGACCTCGAAACCTGTCTCAACTGCGGCGAGCAGTACGCCCCGTACAACGCGGCGTGCCCGTTCTGTCATTCACGCGAATGGATGTTTCCCGGCCGGCTCCCAGTGCCTTCCCCCATCAACAAGATCGTCGGCTGGCCGCTCGATTTCTTCGCCGTATTCTTTCTGATGGCTAGTTTCTTGGCCCTGCGGGTTGTCTTTTTCCCCCACCAGGTCAATTTACGCTCATGAAGCCGCGGCTGTTGGATGCCCGCCGTCAGTCTGGCGTCAGATGCCACACTCCCCACACCACGAGCGAAACGCCGCCGACGGCCTGAATCGCCAGGCACGGCCACAATGATTTTGTCTTCGAACGCACCAGGCTCAACATGACGCCCAAGCCGAGATCGTACATGCCGATCGAAAGGCTGCCGGGAAAGCGCTTGTGCGTCCAGATGTCGGCGGTGATGAACGCAATGGTGAACGCGCTCAATTTGGTGTTCTCCAGCCCACACTGCAGAAAGCCGCGAATCAGCGATTCCTCCGCCGCATGTTGACCAGCGTCATGCAACCCAAAAACAACGCCAACACCCATGGCGGATTGTAGAGAACCGAGATCATCGCGGGGAACATGTTTTGACCGGCCAGCTCGAACGCCAGCAATACGACCTGTTGAAACACCATACCGCCCAGCATCCACCGGATGACCGTGCCGGTTCGCACCGGTTCCAGCGCCAAGTACTGGTCGATCGTCCGGCCCCAGCGGGCACGGCCAAACAGCATCAGCAAACCGACCGTTAAAATCGGCCCGGCGGCCCTCAACACTTGAGTCATCGTGTTGGCGGCCAGGTCGTTCGCGGTAGATTCCGACTTGAGCATACGGCCGATGCACACGCCGGCCATCGGTGCCCATCGGCAAAACGGAGGCGATTTACACAGGCCCCAGCGTAACCCACGGCCCCCACGGCGTCCTTTCCGGACGTGGCTCGGCGGCTCCCGATTGCTAAATACGCATATGTTCAACGTAAACGCGAACGGTTGTCAATGGCGGCATCGCGCCACAGCTTCGAGCGGAGGCGTCAAGCCGCGGCCCGGTGAAAGGCGAGCTACTCCGCGTACTGGGCGCACGTCGCGCAATACGCGTAACGCATGATGCCGGTGCCTTCGTAGAAGATGTGCACGCCGCCATCGTCGTCGATCGCGATCGACGAGTACTGCCCCGACCCGAGCGGGTCGGCGTCGAAGAAATCCCATCCCTCGCCGGTGTTGCGACCATATCGCAGCACATCGTAGGTAAAGTTCCGGTAGCTGATGTGCAGCCCGCCGTTCTGGTCGATCGCAATGTGCGGGAAGCCGCCGGTGTCGTCGTTTTCGTCGGCGCCCGGGTCGATCGGGGTTTTGGACCACGTGCCCGAAGGCGCGTTGGTAGCGTACCACAAATCCCACTGGTTCGAGTTGTTGGGATCGAGCTTGCTATAAACGATGTGGATATAACCGTTTTCGTCGATGACGGCGTCGTTGCCCACTGAATTCGAGTCGACTTCGTCGATCTGCCATTCCGACCCGGTCCAGGTGGCCATTTTCAGCGCGCCGGCTGGGTAGCCCGATGACATATAGGTGATCACCGGCCGACCGTCGGGGGTCAACGACGTGGCGGTGTAGAAACCCGAATCATAGGTTTCGTCGGCAATCGTAAATACCCAATTCGACAGGTCATATAGACCGACCCGCAAGGTCGTACCGTCGACGCCGCTGAATGGCAGCTTGGTGTCGGCGGTGACCAGTTGGTCGCCCGTCCAGGCGCAGGAGGTCCACCAGCCGCCGCGGCCCGTGCCGATGTTCTCCCAACTCCAGTCGCCGCCCACCGTAAGAGTGGCCAAACGCAGCCTTTCCTGGTTCGAGGTGTGGTAGCCGTAAACGATATAGATATTCCCTGGCTCGTCGATGGCCATGCTCGGCATCCAGCCCGTATCGCCGACCATGTCGATACCGGTGATTTCCCAGTCGGCCCTGCCCATGGCGCGTTCGGCGTAGAACAGGCCGTTCTTGTCGTATTCGCAACCGGCCGTACTACAGCCGGTGTAGGCTACGTGTACGACCCCATCTGACGTAACTTTAATGGCCGTCTGCCGGTCGCCGCCGCCAGCCTGATCGACCTCTTCGGTCACGAAGCTGACGTCGCCCGGCGCGCCATCGTCATCATCATCGTCGACCGAGTCGTCGTCAGCGTCATCGTCGGCATCGTCGTCGTCATCATCGTCGCCGGAGTCGTCATCGACCCCGTATTCGACGCAGCAATCAACCTGGCAGACCCACCCCTCGCCCAGTGCCGCCGTGCACTCGCCCGTGGTCGCGCATACGATGCAATCGGCGGCGTCGTCGGCCGCATCATCGTCGGCCGCGTCGTCCTCATTGCCGCCACCGCCGTCACACCCGAAAACCGATACCAGCCCGAAGGCCGACAAACACGCCAGCCATAGCACTAGCCGCTTGCTCATTGGTCTGTCTCCCGATGGCGGATTACAACCCTATTCCCGTTCATTTTGACATACATCAGTCGACCCCGCTTGGCAATGCCTGGCGCGGATGGAATCTGCTGGAATGACTAGGCGTTGCGCGGAAAGGCGGGCAGCGTCCGGAAGTGGTCGGCCGACGGCAGCGAGCGCGCGAAGCTAAGACTCCGCCAGGCTTCGGTCGGCGGTGGCAGCGGGTTGAACGCCGGTGCGAACTCGCTACGCTCGACAAGCGCCAATGCAACCGCGATCGCCGCGGCGCGGCGGCGCTGTTCAGCGCGACGGTCGATGGTCGATTCCGGTGCGGTCATGTGGGCTCAACTCCCTTTCGTTCGGGACACTTATAAGCCATTTTCATGAGGGTGACCAGGGCGCTTTCTTGAACCGAGCGCGGCAACCTGTGTCCAACCTTGCGGTAGGGGGGCATAGGCCCTCAGAATGACCGGGGATCGCTTGCAATCGGTGACGCCTCTTGGTATGTTTCACCGATTCGAGCACAAGGGCCTCGATGAGCTCTATCTGTCGAGGTTTGTGAGGACATGTACTATCTCGACTACTTAAAGAAATATCTATGGGTCGCCAAGCTCCTGGCGGTTGCGCTGGCGGCCTTTTTAACCGCGAACGCCGTCTCCATTGGCATTCGCGGCAAGCTGACTTCCGCCCCGAAACTGAACCTCGAACAACACGTGGCTGGAGCCAATGCCTATATTCCCCTGTCCGACTACGAAATCGTTATCAAGCGCAGCTTGTTCAACTCCGCAGGCGTGAACATGGCGGCCAGCTTTACCAAACAGGAAGCAGCGGGGCCGTTGGCCACCGCGGCCGACTACGAATTGCTCGGCACCGTGGCCGGTCCGCCCAGTTCCAGCATGGCGATCATTAAGAACCGCACCAGCAGCGTGGTGGGCGTGTTTGGCGTCGGCGATTGGGTCACCGAGAACCTGGTCCGGGTTGTCGACATCCGGCGCCAGCAGGTCACGCTGGACCAGAACGGCCAGGAGAAGGTGCTGACCATGGCCGGCTACGAAGCCGTCACGATGGCCTCCGCCGACCGCTGGAAGCGCGGGGCCGGAACGACGATCGCCGATGGCATCAAGAAGCTCGGCGAAGGCGATTTTGCAATCGATCAGTCGGTGATCAACGAAGCGTTCACCAACATGGGTTCGCTGATGCGCGGCGCGCGCATCGTGCCCGAGTTGGAACGCGGCCAGATCGTCGGCTTCAAGGTGCTCAAGATCAAGAAGAAGAGTCTCTACGACCAGATCGGCTTGAAAGACGGCGATGTCATTCACCGCCTGAATTCGGTCGAGATTCGCGGGCCGGAAGATGCGTTGCGCCTCTTCACCGAGATGCGCACGGCCAAGAATATCTCGATCGACATTTCGCGCGGAGGACAGCGCCAGACGCTGAACTACACGGTACGCTAACCCTGCCCCGGCGCTCGGGCCGGGGAGCAAGTACGCGGGAGAGGAAATGACGTTCGGGCAAATCGTTCGCCGGGTCGGCGCCTTGTTGATGGTGGCAGGCCTGGTGTGGGCCGCCGCCACGTTGCTGATGGATACCGGCCGCGGCGCCGAAGTCTACGCACAGGAAGATCCGGAGGACGAAGGCAACGCGGCGCCATCGTCGGCCAGGGGCGCATCCGTCGAGCCGACCGGTCCGTTGGCCGAATGCCCGCCGGGCCAGGTGGCGCTGGATTTCGTGGAGGACATGGACATCCGCCTGGTGGTCAAGATGATCGCCAAAAAGCTGAACAAGGCTTTATTGCTCGATCGCAACGTCACCGGCAACATCACCATCGTGGCGCCGAACCGCTGTATGAGCCCGCAGGCGGCCTACGACGTTTTCCTGTCTATCCTGCGCCTCAACGGCCTGGCCACCGTGCAGGTGGGCGACGTGGTCAAGATCGTGAAGACGGCCGACGCGCAGTCGCAGCCGATCCCCACGGTGACCGGCGAATCCGTACACCCGAACGAAGGGTTCATCACCCAACTGATCCCTCTGAAGAATATCGATGCGGTGGAACTGGCGACCTCGTTCCGCCCGCTGATCGGCCCCGATGGCAACATCTTCGCCTACGGCCCGAGCAACATGCTGATCATTCTGGATTCGGCCGCCAATATCGACCGCATCCTGCAGATCATCAAGAAGCTTGACGTCGAAGGCACCGAGGAACTGATCGAAGTGGTGCCCATCGAATACGCCTCGGCCGACATGCTGGCCGACGTGGTCACGCAGCTATTCGAAGACGAAGCGCGCGTGGCCGGCGGAATGGGCGGCCTTCGCGGCGCGGCCCAATCGGCGGCGCAAAACCGCATCAGCCAGTTGCGCCAACGTATGCAACAACGGCGGCCCGGCCTGCCCGGCGCGGCCGGCGCGGCCGGCGGTCTGCCCGGCGCGGCCGGCGGCGGCTTCTCCGAATCGATCGCGGCCAACGGCACGATCAAGATCATCGCCGACATGCGCACCAACAGCCTGGTCATCAAAGCCAACCGCTACATGCTCAAACGCATCCGCGAAGTGATCGCGCGCCTCGATGCCCCGCTGCCCGGCGGCGAAGGCAAGATCCACGTCGTGTACCTCGAAAACGCCAACGCCGACGAACTGGCAGCCTTGCTGGCCGACCTAGCCGGCACCGGCGGCACCGGCGGTGTCGGCCGGACTACCTCGTCGCGTTCGCGGACCGGCCAGCGCGGTTCGCAAGCCAGCAGCGTGGCCAACGCCTTCGCCAACCGCTTCGGTGGCGCCGGCGGCCTCGGCAGCGCCGCCGGCGGATTGGGTGCTGGCGGCATCCAGCGTACCGGCACCGGCGCGGCCGGCGAGTTGGGCAACCCGACCCGTTCGGTGGGTCAGGTCAGCGGCCGTTTCCTGGCCGACTTCGACGGCTCGGTGCGCATCACCTCCGACCCGGCCACCAACAGCCTGGTCATCATCGCCTCGAACCGCGATTTCGAAATTCTGCGCGAAGTGATCGCCAAGCTCGACATCCCCCGCCCACAGGTCTTCGTCGAAGTCATGATCGTCGAATTGACGGTGGAACGCGGCCTCGATGTCGGCTTCGAGTTCCGCTCCACCAGCAACCCGACCTCTGAAGGCGTGCAGGTGGTCGGCGGCACGAACTACGGCGGCATCCAATCCGCCGCGGTCAACCCGCTAGGCATCACCGGCTTCGCGCTTGGCGCGGCCGACGGCACAATCACCTTCAACGGCGAAACCTTCTTGAACGTCGGCGCCCTCTTCCGCGCCATGCAGGACGACCGCGACGTGAACATCCTGGCCACGCCGCACATCCTAACCACCGACAACGAAGAAGCCGAGATCGTCATCGCCAACAACATCCCGTTCATCACCGGCCAAATCTACTCGTCGAACTTCAACAATCCGGCGACCACGATCGAGCGCCGCGACGTCGGCATCACGCTGCGCATCAACCCGCAGATCAACGAATCCGACATGGTGCGCCTGACCATCTACCAGGAATCGTCGTCGGTCACCGACAGCCCGGCGGGCCTGGCCGCTTCGCAAGTCGGCGTGACGACCGCCAAGCGCAGCGCCGACACGGTGGTGGTGGTGAAAAGCCGCCAAACCGTGGTCATCGGCGGTTTAATGCAGGACAACATCACCTACACCGAAGCCAAGGTGCCGGTGCTGGGCGACATCCCGCTGCTGGGCTACCTGTTCAAGTCCAGCCGGCGCACGATCGAAAAGACCAATCTGCTGATCTTCATCACGCCGTACATCATCAAGGACAACGGCGACCTCGAGGAGATCACGCGCCGCTCGAACTATCGCTTGCAGCAGTACCGCGAACAGAACCGCCTCGAGCGGCGGTTGGGCGGTCCGAACGAGCGGCAGATGTCTCCCAACAACCGCGTCTTCCGGCGCGGCGAGCAGGAAGTGATCGAGACCGACCCCGGCGTCCGCGGCAGTTCCGTGCAGCCCCCCCCGCCGCCGTCTGGCTCCACGCAGCCCCAAGGCAATGACGCGCAAGGAGGCGACGACCAGGAGGCCGAGCCGACACCGGCCCCCACCGGGTCCGATGAGGACTTCGGCGGCAGCCAGTAGGGAGCGACGGAAAGCGACATGCGCAAACGACTGGGTGAGATTCTCGTCGACCGCGGCGCCGTGAACGCCGAACAGGTCGAACAAGCCCGCGAAACACAGCGCGAAAAAGGCGGCCGCATCGGCGAAGTGCTGATTCGCCTGAAGATGACCACCGAAGCGCAAGTGCTGGCCGCGCTGGCTGAGCAGCTCGGCGTGCCTTTTGTCGATCGGCTGCTGCCCGAACAGGTCGACGTAACCTTGATCAGCCGCCTGCCCATCGGCTACGCCAAACGCAATCTGGTGCTGCCGCTCGAGCGCGACAAGACGACGAATCATGTCCGCGTGGCCTGCGCCGATCCGCTCAACTATTCGGTGCTCGACGATCTACGCCTATTCCTGGAGGCCGAGATCGAGCCGGAGGTTGCGCCGGCGGGTGTCATCTTCGACACGATCAACCTGACCTACGACAAAGCCGGCGAAACCACCGACCAGGTGATGAGCGATCTGGAAGATGCCAAATCGACCGGCGAATCGTACGAGGAAGCGCCCGACCTGCTGGATGTGGAAGACGAAGAAGCGCCGATCATCCGCCTGGTCAACCACCTGCTGTTCCGCGCGGTCAAGGAACGGGCCAGCGATATTCACGTCGAGCCGTTCGAAACCGAACTGGTCATCCGTTTCCGCATCGACGGCGTGCTCTACGAGGTGATGAAACCGCCCAAGCGGTTCCAAAACTCCATCGCCAGCCGCGTGAAGATCATGGCGGCGCTGAACATCGCCGAAAAGCGTCTACCGCAGGACGGCCGTATCCGCATCAAGATCGCCGGCAAGGACATCGACATCCGCACCAGCGTCATCCCAACCGCGCACGGCGAGCGCGTGGTCATGCGTCTGCTCGACAAATCGAGCGTGCGCCTCGAGCTCGAAGAACTCGGTCTACGCGGTGCAAAGTTCGAAACGCTCAAGAGCCTGATCAACCGGCCGCACGGCATCATTCTGGTCACCGGCCCGACCGGTTCGGGCAAGACGACCACGTTGTACGCATCGCTGGCGCGCCTGAACACGCCCGACGTGAACATCCTGACCGTCGAAGACCCGATCGAATACCAGATCCGCGGCATCGGCCAGATGCAGGTAAACCCCAAGATCAACCTGACCTTCGCCTCGGGGCTGCGCAGCTTCCTGCGCCAGGACCCCGACATCATTCTGGTCGGCGAAATTCGCGACCTGGAAACGGCCGAGATTGCCATTCAGGCGTCGCTCACCGGCCACTTGGTCTTCTCCACCTTGCACACCAACGACTCGGCCAGCGCCTTGACCCGCCTGGTCGATATGGGCGTCGAACCGTTCCTCGTTTCCAGCTCGCTGGTCGGCGTGGTCGCCCAGCGCCTGGTGCGCGTGCTGTGCAACGAATGCAAGAAGCCGGTCACGCCCACGGCCGAGCAATTGACCAAACTCGGCCTAACGCCGGCGGATGTCCAACAGCGCGCGATCTACCAGTCCGTCGGCTGCCCGTCCTGTCTCAACACCGGCTACACCGGACGGCAGGCGATTTACGAGATTCTATTGCTCGACGACGAAATCCGCACCATGGTGCTGCAGAACATCGACGCCAACTCCATCAAGCGGCGCGCCGTCGAAAAGGGCATGGAAACGTTGCGCGACGACGGCGCGACCAAGGTGCTCGAGGGCGTGACGTCGATGGAAGAAGTGTTGCGCGTCACGCAAGAGGATCTCGCGTAGCCGCGCCTTTCCCGCCGACGACTGGACTTTCCCTTTCCGCTCTGCCAAAAATGGACGACACCTAAATGCGGACATCCGGCCGATGGGCAAGGACCGGCGCAAGGACAAGACATCATGGGCATCAAGAACTACCTGATTCAGCGGGCGGCCAAGCACTATCAAGTGGAAGATAGTCTGGCGTTCGTCGATGCAATGGGCAAGATCGGTTCGGAAGCGCCGGTGGCGATGCCCACCGATTTACTCCCGATGGCCGCGCGGCTGTTCACCCGCGGCCTGTTCACCCAGATGGCGATCCAGCCCAACCTCGACTGGGTGTTGCCGTACTGGGCCACGCGCCAGTGCGATCCGCGCGACGTGAGCTTCATCCCGCGTATGAGCTGGTCGCAGTTCAACCTGACCCACCGCAACTGGACGGCGGTCGGCCTGCCCGGTTCGACGCGCGAGGTGGTGGTCGATCCGCGCGGCTGGGTGACGCCGTGGTTCGACGGATGGTCGCTCGATGTCTGGGTCGAGCTGGGCAGCGACGTGCTCTACCCCAGCCGCGAGGCGAAATGCGAACAGCGCCACGTCGACGGCCTGCCGGTTGTGCTGACGACCTTCGAACGCAGCCAGTACCGCCTCGAACTCGAAGCGCTGGTCGGCCAGGCGTCCCAACTGGAATGCGTCTTCGTCAGCGCCAAGGTGATCAACCTCACCGACGAAGCGTTGGCGCCCCGGTTGCTGTTCTCAATTCGCCCGTTCAACGGCGAAGGCGGCAGTCTGGTCAAATCGATTGCCTTGGTCGATGACCACACCTTCGCGATCAACGGCTCGTTGGGCCTGCAGTTCGCAGCCCGGCCGAGCCTGGTCTATTGCAGCAACTCGCGCGAAGGAGATTGCGCCTTCTTCCGCAACGCGCAGCAACCCCGGCCGAGCAGCGAATGCCCGGGCGGACTAGCCACTGCCTTTGCGGCGTTCGATTTGCGGGTCGACGCGCACGGCGAAGCAGTCGTGGTCGCTTCGGCCACCACCGAGCCGCAACCGCTCAAGTCAAACACTGTTTCGCGGATGCGCCGCTACCACCACGCCGATCAACAGGCCGAAACCAAGGCGGTCTGGAAGCAGCACCTGGCGCGCGGGCTGCGGATCGATCTGCCCGACAAAAACCTGGTCAACGCGTTCAATCTGTGCAAGTGCCATCTGATGCTGGCCGACGACGGCGACCACATCACCCCGGGCCCGATGACCTACCACCACTACTGGTTCCGCGACAGCGCGTACATGGTAACGGCGCTCGACCGCATGGGCCTGCACGACGACGCACGGCGCAAACTGCTGAATTACCCGCACCGGCAGGATCGCGACGGATTCTTCCTCTCCCAGCCCGGCGAGTGGGACAGCGCCGGGCAGGCGATTTGGACGTTGGTGGAGCACTACCGCCTGTCGGAAGACCGGCACTTCCTGGAAAGCGTGTTCGATCCGTTGATCAAAGGCGCCGACTGGATCGTGCGCACGCGCAAGAAAGAGAACCGGCCCGGGCCGACCTTCGGCCTGCTGCCGCCGGGCTTCTCGGCAGAGCATTTCGGCCCGAACGACTACTACTACTGGGACGACCTCTGGGGTGCGGCCGGCCTGCGCGATGTCGCCCAGGCGGCCGAAGTGCTGGGCATGCGCAGCGAATGGGTACGTTTCGAAGAAGAAACCGAGCGGTTCCTGGCCGACATCCGCGCCAGCCTCGGCTACGTCGAACGGCGACTCGGGCGCGCAGTCATGCCCGCCGGCCCATACCGCCGAGTGGATAGCGGCACTATCGGCGCGACCGCGGCGGTCTACCCGTTGCGGCTGTTCGACCCGTTCGATCCGTTGATCGAAAACACGCTGGAAGCCCTGCACCAGGAGTGCATGTTCGACCACGGCTTCTTCCAGAACATGATCCACAGCGGAATCAATGCCTACCTGACGCTGCACATTGCACATTGCCACGTCTTCCGGCGCGAAGCGCGGGCTTGGCCGCTGATCAAGTATGTGCTGGCGAAAGCGACCTCGGTGGGCACCTGGCCCGAAGCGATCCACCCCAAAACCGGTGGCGGCTGCATGGGTGACGGCATGCATTTGTGGGCGGCGGCTGACTGGCTGTTGATCATGCGCGACCTACTGCTGTTTGAGGATGGCGCGAACCTGGTGCTGCTGCCGGCGGCGCCCGATGACTGGTTCGAATGGGGTAGCTGCATCGAGGTACACGACGCGCCGACCCACTTCGGCCGCGTGTCCTACCGCGTCGAGGCGCGCGAGGCGGAGGTCATCATTGACATCGCCGCAGCCTGGCGCCACACGCCATTGAAGATCGAAGTCAATCTGCCGTTCCCGATCGAAACCGCGCTGATTGACGGCCAGACGGTGAACGTGAACGACCACCGCATGTTCGTGCCGGGCGGCGCGGCGGAAATCCGCATCCGGCGGATCTGACGATGGCGCGAGCGGTTCTCGGCTTCAACGCACACATCCACGACACCGCGGCCGCGCTGTTGGTTGACGGCCGGCTCGTGGCGTTTTGCGAAGAAGAGCGCCTGAACCGCCACAAACACACCACGAGTTTTCCGGAGCAATCCGTCGCCTTCTGCCTGCGCCAGGCGGGGCTGACCATCGGCGACCTCGACGGCGTGTCGTTCTATTGGCGACCGTGGGTCGGCCTGCCGCGCCGGACGTGGCAGACGTTGACCGGCTTGCCCGGCACACTGGTCAATGTCCGCCGCCTGCAGGCCGGCAATCTGCGCGCGATGCTGACCGTCGCGCGCGAGTTCCGACGCCGCTTCGGCTACCGCGGACCATTCCATCACACCAACCACTACCTGGCGCATGCCTATCACGCCGGGTTCCAGACGGCGTTCGACCGCGCGCTGGTGTTGGTGATCGACGGCAACGGCGAGATTGCCACCACTCTGGTGGCCAAGCTCGAGGGCGACAAGATCGAACCGGTGCGTTGGACGCCGTACCCGCATAGCCTGGGCCTGCTGTGGTGTACGGTCACCGAGTATCTCGGCTACCGGCAGAACTGCGACGAAGGCAAGGTGATGGGGCTGGCGCCGTACGGCGACGACTCGCTGGTGCCCGCGATGAGCCGCGTGATCGCTTCGCAAGGCGACGGCACCTTCCGGCTCGACCTGAGCTGGTTCGACTACCACCTTTCCCGGCGCCATTGGTTTTCCGACCGCTTTGCCCGGGTGTTCGGCCCGCCGCGCCGGCCCGACGAACCGCTCAACGACCGCCACCGCGCGGTGGCTTATGCCTTGCAGCACGTCACCGAACAAACAGTGCTGCGTCTGATTGATGAGATGACCCGCAAACTGCGCGTCCGCCACCTGGCACTGACTGGCGGAGTCGCGCTGAACTGCGTGATGAACGGCGCCATCGCCTCTTCTGGTCTGGTCGATGGCTTCTACGTGCCGCCGGCCGCTTACGACGCCGGCGCGGCCGTCGGCGCCGCGATCTGGATGGACCGTGAGATCTTCGGCTGCCGCACGCGCGATATCGAGCCGTCGGTGTTTCTCGGCCCGTCGTTCGACGACGACGTCTGCGCCGCGGCACTGAGCCAGGCGGGCGTCGCCTTCGAGCGCCCGGCCGACCTGCCAGCGCGAACCGCCCAATTGCTCGCGGCCGGCAAGATCGTCGGCTGGTTCACCGGCCGCCTCGAAGGCGGTCCGCGCGCGTTGGGCGGCCGCAGCATTCTGGCCGATCCGCGCCAGGCGGCGATGAAAGATCACCTCAACCACCAGGTCAAACATCGCGAATCCTACCGCCCATTCGGTCCGAGCGTTCTGGCCGAGCGCGCCGACGAAGTGTTCCACCTCGGCGGCCGGACCAGTCCGTACATGTTGCTCGCGGTTGCGGTGCGCGAAGCGTGGCGGAACCGCATTCCGGCCGGTGTTCACGTCGACGGCACCGCGCGCGTGCAGACCGTGGCGCGCGGCACACAACCGTTGTACTGGGCGGTGTTGCACGAATTCGAAGCCTTGACCGGCGTGCCGGTCGTGATCAATACCAGTTTCAATGTCCAGGGCGAGCCGATTGTCGCCTCGCCGGCGGACGCGGTGCGCTGCTACCTCGGCACCGGCATCGATGCGCTGGTGCTCGGCAACTGCCTGACGGTGAAATCATGAGCAGAAAACGAAAGATTCTTTTCGCGGCCGCTCTGCTGATGGCTTTGTGGCTAGTGGTGGAAATTGTCCTGCGCGTTTTCGGCTTCAACTACGATTCGTTTTTCGCGCAGGCCTTCTGGTGGAAGCGCTTCGCCGCCAATCCGATCTACGAACGCGATCCCGCCCGCTTCTGGCGGTTGCGCGCGTATGCCAACAGCGATCTGAATCCCGAAAGCCGCGACACCCAGCTCATCAACAGCATGGGCTTCCGCGACGACGAATTCCCGGTGGCCAAGGCGCCGGGCGAATTGCGCGTCATCACCATGGGCGATTCGTGCACGTTCGGCGACGGCGTCGCCAATTGGGAAACCTATTCCAACGTGCTGGAGGAGATGCTCGGCAAGGCGCTCCCCGGCCGCCGGGTGCAGGTCATCGACGCCGGCGTGCCCGGCTACACCTCGTATCAGGTGCGTACCTACCTCGAACGCGAATTGCTCAAGTACCAGCCGGATCTGGTCGTCGTCTACGTCGGCTTCAACGACAACGTGCCGGCGCCGAACGGCACCACCGACGCGCAACGCGGCATGGTCGGCACGTCGGTCTGGTCGGTCCAGCGTGTCTTGGGCTCGCTGCGTTCCTATCAGCTACTGAAATACCTTATTCTGCGTCTCAAAGGGCGCATGTTCACCGGCCACGATCCGCAAGAAAACAACCCGGAGGGTCCGGAACACCAGATCTTCCGCGTGCCCTTCGCCGACTACATCGCCAACTTCCTGGCCATCCAACAACTCGGCCGACAACACGGTTTCAAGCTGCTGCTGGTCACATTGCCGCACAAGTTCGCTTACGAGCCGGAGCGCAACAAGTATATCCGCCAGGCGGCGGCGCAAGGCTCGATTCCGCTGCTCGACTTGTTTGCCTTCATGAAAACCTACGAAGCCCTAGGTGAAGACTTGTACACCGAAGACGGCGGCCATCCGAACGTGCTGGGTCACCAGCGCGTGGCGCAAGCGATTTTCGGCAAGATGGTCGAACTGGGTTTCGTGCCCGCCTCGCCGCCTGCCGCGCCGGCGGCCGGCAACTAGTCGAGCGCGATCGCGCCGACGTCGTCGATCAGAAAATAGGTTTCCCAATCGCCGGCCGAAACGGCTTCGAATTCCACCTTGATGTACTTGCCGCGGTAGGCGGTCACATCGACCTGGGCGGTGCGCGGCCGCCAACCGAAGAACTCGTCATCCTGCGTGAAGGTCTGCAGCGTTTCGATGACGTTGTTGGTGTAGTCGACCATGTTCACGGTCAGCGTGTCGCCGCCGGTCGATCCTTCTTCGCCCACCGCGACGTAGACCATGTACTTGATCAGAATGTTGCTGGTGCCGCTGGGCACC
Organism: uncultured bacterium; assembly: GCA_964511015.1. GTDB lineage: Bacteria > Lernaellota > Lernaellaia > Lernaellales > Lernaellaceae > FEN-1099. The sequence continues at coordinate 74,164 of CAZEDX010000004.1, forward strand.
TTGAACTGCTGCCGGAGCGTCATCGTGCCGCTGCTGTCATCGAAGAAGGCGGCCCGGCTGCCGGAAGGCAACGGCGAAACCTCGACCGGCATATGGATCGCCGAGGTGATGATGCCGGACGGATTTTCGCTCCAGCCCTCGTCGCCGTCTTCAAACGTGCCGTTGACCAACAGGCCGTCGTCGAAGGTGTCGTCATCGGCGTCATCGTCGGCATCGTCGTCGGCGTCGTCATCGGTCTGGTCGTCGTCGACGCCACCCTCCAGCGTAAACGAGCCTTCCAGCACGTTGCTCGCCTTGCCGCAGACATCCGTCACGCCGAGGCGGAAGCCGTGTTCGCCCGAGGCCAGCACCTGCAAGTCAGGAGCATAAACGATGCCGCTGTTGTCGCCGGTGCCGCTGCAGCCCAGACCGCTCGAGAGCCGTTCCACGTTGGCGAAGTTGCCGCCGTCGATCGACCACCACAGGCCGCCGCGTGCCAGATTGCAGTTGGCATCGGTGTACTGGATCCAGATCTTCAGTTCGTCCGCGAGGGTGACCGTCGGCCCGTCCTCAACCAGGTTACCGTTCACCAAATATCTAAGATTGCCGATTTCCGGAGCGCGGTTGTCCTCACATTGGTCGCCGGAAATGGTCACCGGGCCGCTGCAACCGACCGCCACATACAACGCCACGGCTCCGAGGAGGAACAAGCCCAACAGCCAACTCAACCTTGCGCGCATGTTTTGACCCCCCTACCCGAGGAAACCCGATCCAACAATGTTCAGCGGTCCAACCGAATATGCGGAAGCGCCTCTCAAAAGTCAATCGGGCGAGCGGCTGTCGCACATGAATACACCTTCGGCCGGCCCCTGGCGGACCCGCCGCGCCGCTAGGCGGCCGGGGCAAAAGAGAGTATGATGCCACGTCGTTTTTGGCCCGGAGGTTCCCATGCGCCGTGTTCTGTTGATCGCCGTACTGTTAGCCGCGTTGTTGCCCACCGCCTCGTGGGCCGCGCCGGTTCGATCGGTCGCATACGTCTATGCGCCCACCCAGTTTACCTTCGACTTTGTCCGTTTGTTCGACCTGGTCATCGAAGAGTCGGACCGCCCCGATTACTTGCGCATCGTGGCGCCGCGCGAGACGATTCGACAGCTCGTGCTGACCGGTTTTGAAGTCGACGTGGTCATCGACGACCTGGACGCGTGGGTGGCCGCGCGCAGCCAGCATATCCGCTCGCTGCCGGTCAAGTCCTCCTCTTCCAAGGTCACGCTGGACCACTTCCTGGACAACACCGAACTCGGCACCTTCCTCAACGACCTGGCGACGGCCCACCCCGACATCATGTCGGTCGAAACCATCGGCTCGACCAATCTCGGCAAGCCGCTGTACCTGGTCAAGATCTCCGACAACGTCAGCCTGAACGAAAACGAACCGGCGATCTTCTTTGAGAACACCGCCCACGGTGACGAAATCGTGGCCTACACCCAGGGCCTGCACATTATCCAATGGCTGGTCGAGAACTACGGCATCAACTCGGACATCACTGAGGTGGTGGACAACGACGAGATCTTCTTCGTGCCGCTGACCAACCCCGACGGCAACTACGACGACCCGATCTACGGCCGTTCGCGCTACAACGACAACGGCGTCGACCTGAACCGCAACAACGGCTACATGTGGGTGACCGGCTCCACTTACGGGCCCTCGCCGCACAGCGAACCCGAAACGCAAGCGCTGCTCAGCGTCTGGGGCGGCACTCAACCGTTCGTCATCTCGCAGTCCGGCCATTCCGGCACGACGGCGGTCAGCCTGCCGTGGTCGTTTCACTACGACGAGCCGCCCGACTGGGCCGAAGCCGACTACCTGGGCGAACAGTACTGCTACCCCAACTACTGCGAAGACCCCGACCTGACCGACTGGTTCCAGGGCAGTTGGGGTATGTACCAGATGAACGGCTCGACCAAAGACCAATACTATGGTTCTTTCGGCGCCATGGCCTGGACTACCGAGATGTCCTACACCAAGGAGCTCAATTGGTCGGAAGCCGCCGAGATCATCGTGCAGCACGAGCCGGCCATGTTGTTCCTGATGCAAGAAATCCAGCAGGGCCTGCACGGCTCGGTGCTCGACAAGGACTCCGGCGATCCGATCGCGGCACTGATTGAAATCGACGGCAAGTGGTCGACCTTCTCCGACGCGGAGGTGGGTGACTTCCACAAGTACCTGCGACCCGGCACCTACGACGTGCGCATTTACGCCAACGGCTACGAAGAGTACACCGACAGCGTGTCCATCGCCGAAGGTTCGCCGACACAACTCGACGTCGAACTCGAACCGTCGGCCGACCCGGTCGCGTTCGCCTGGCGCTGGCTGATCAGCGTCTGCCCCAACGCCGAAGAAACCTCCTCGCACACGATCGACACGCTGGGCCCGCCCGACGGCGAGTTCTATTCGCTGGGCAACAACGGCTACGCCATCATCGACCTCGGCCCGGCCGGGATCGATGACGGCGACGGCGCCGACATCGCGGTATACGAAGGCTACAGCGACGGCGACGAGAATTTCGCGTTGTACGGCAGCACCGGCGACTATCTCGGTCCATGGACATTGATCGGCAACGGCACCGGCACCTCGAGCTTCGATATCGGCACGGCCGGTTTCGGCAACGTGCGGTACGTCAAGATTCTCGACACCGCTGACGAAGATCCGGCCGACGCGGCCGCCTACGACGGCTACGATCTGGATGCGATCGGCTCGCCCGGTCTGTTCGCCAGCTTCACTGCCGATCCGACTAGCGGCTCGCCGCCGTTGACCGTGCAGTTCACCGACCTGTCCGGCGGCAACCCCGAAGCGTGGGAGTGGGATTTCGGCGACGGCAACTCTTCGACCGAACAGAACCCGCAGCACGTCTACGCCAATGAGGGTGTGTACACCGTTTCGTTGACCATCACCAAAGACGGCCTCACCAACGAGTTGGTGCGCGAAGACTACATCACCGTCGCCGTCACGGCGCCGGTGGCGGCCTTCAGCGGCACCCCGACGGCGGGCGAAGCGCCGCTCGAGGTGGCCTTCACCGACGAGTCGACCGGCACGGTCGAATCCTGGGCCTGGCTCTTCGGCGACGGCGGCACCTCGACCGAACAAAACCCGGTATACACCTACGCCGCCCCTGGCAAATACACGGTGAAACTGACGGTCACCGGCCCCGGCGGCAGCAATCAGAAGACCCGTTTCAACTACATCACGGTCACCTGCCCGACGCCGGCCGCCGATTTCGCCGGCGATGTGGTGACCGGGCCGGCCCCGCTGACGGTGAACTTCGCCAACCTGACCGACACGCCGACCGGCTGCGCTTGCACCTACTCCTGGACCTTCGGCGACGGCGGCACGTCCACTGAGGAGAGCCCGGCGCACATCTATCAGACGCCCGGCACTTACACCGTGGCGCTGAGAGCCGTGAGCAACGGCGGTTCGGACAACGAACAGAAAGTGGGCTACATCACCGTCACCGGCGATGACGACGACGATCTCGACGACGACAGCGACGCCGATGACGACAACGATGACGATGTCGCCCCGACCGACGACGACAACGACGCCGACGAGGCCGGCGGTGACGACGACGACTCCGGTTGCGGGCGCTAGCCGCATAGGCGGGCCATGGCCGATTTCCAGCTGGTCAGCACCTATCAACCGACCGGCGATCAGCCGGCCGCGATCGAAGCATTGATCCGCGGCATCGAGCAGGGCCGTCCCAGCCAGGTGTTGCTGGGCGTCACCGGCTCAGGCAAGACCTTCACCATCGCCAATGTGGTGGCACGGCTCAACCGGCCGACGCTGGTCATCTCGCACAACAAGACGCTGTCCGCGCAACTCTACGGCGAGTTCAAGGAGCTGTTCCCCCACAACGCCGTCGAGTATTTCGTTTCCTACTACGACTACTACCAGCCCGAGGCCTACGTGCCGGCCACCGACACGTACATCGAAAAAGACAGCTCGATCAACGAACGCATCGACCGGCTGCGGCACAGCGCAACGCGCAGCGTGCTCACCCGGCGCGACGTGCTGGTGGTGGCGTCGGTGAGCTGCATCTACGGCCTGGGCCGCCCGGAAAACTACCGCCGCATGCTGACCATGGTGCGCAAGGGCCAGACCCTCGACCGCCAGGCCATGCTGCGCAGCTTCGTCGACATGCAGTACGAGCGCAACGACCTCGACTTCCACCGCGGCACGTTCCGCGTGCGCGGTGACGTGGTCGAGATCTTCCCCGCCTACGAAGACGAACACGCGGTGCGCATCGAGCTGTTCGGCGACGAGGTTGAGGCGATCAAGGAAATCGATCCGCTCCGCGGCCAGACACTGCGCGAACTCGACCAGGCCGCGATCTTTCCCAACAGCCACTACGTCACGCCGCGCGACGAATTGCAGCGCGCGATCGAATCGGTGCGGGCGGAACTGCGCGGCCGCCTGACCGACTTGAAGTCGGCGGGCAAACTGCTTGAAGAGCAGCGCCTGCGCGAACGCACACTGCTCGACCTGGAAATGCTCGGCGAACTCGGCTACTGTCCCGGCATCGAAAACTATAGCCGCCATCTCGACGGCCGCGCCCCGGGCGAGCCGCCCAGCCCGTTGCTCGACTATTTCCCCGACGACTACCTGCTGGTCATCGACGAGTCGCACCAGACGGTGCCGCAATTGCACGCCATGCACCGGGGCGACCGCAGCCGCAAAACAACGCTGGTCGAGTTCGGCTTCCGGCTGCCGTCGGCGCTCGACAACCGGCCGCTGACCTTCGCCGAATTCGAACAGCGCATGGGTCAGACCATTTTCGTCAGCGCCACGCCGGGCGACTACGAACTCGGCCGCAGCAACGGCGAGGTGGTCGAACAACTCATTCGGCCGACCGGGCTGATGGACCCGGAAGTCGAGGTGCGGCCCGCCGCCACGCAGGTCGACGATCTGCTGGGTGAGATCAAACAGCGCCTCGAGCAGCAACAACGCGTGCTCGTCACCACGCTGACCAAACGCATGGCCGAGGACCTGACCGACTACTACCGCGATCTCGGCGTGCCGGTCCGCTACCTGCACAGCGAAATCGATACCATCGAGCGCATGGCCATTCTGCGCGACCTGCGTCGCGGCGATTTCTCGGTACTGGTGGGCATTAACCTACTGCGCGAAGGGCTCGATCTGCCCGAGGTCAGCCTGGTCGCCATTCTCGATGCCGACAAGGAAGGCTTCCTGCGCAGCGAAACCAGCTTGATCCAGACCATCGGCCGCGCCGCCCGCCACGTGCAGGGCAAGACCATCCTCTATGCCGACAAGATCACCGATTCGATGCAGCGGGCGATCAGCGAAACCAACCGCCGCCGCGCGCTGCAACAGGCCTACAACGAGGCGCACGGCATCACGCCCGAATCGATCGTCAAGAACATCAGCAACGTGCTGGCCAGCATCTTCGAGGCCGATTACGTCACCGTGCCGGTGGACGACGAGCGGGAGCCGGTCGATCCGTCGCAACTGCCGCGCCTGCTCGAGATGCTCAAGAACCAGATGCTCGACGCGGCGAAGGATCTCGACTTCGAGAAAGCGGCCGAGATCCGCGACCGCATCCTGGCGTTGGAGAACAACCACCTGGGCCTCGACTCCGCCCGCGCCGACCTGCGGCGCGACCTGCACCAGAAACCCGCCTACCAGCCGCGCACCAGCAAGGCGCTGCGCCGCAAGGGCAAGAAGCGGTAGCCCTTTCCCCGCTTCGCCGCCCGGCATACAATCCGTTCATTCAACCGCGGGAGGCGAACATGCACATCAAACCGTATCTGGATGTCCCGGGCGTCAAAGTCGTTTCGGACGAAGTGCGTGACGTGACGATGCGCATCGTGATCGGCCCCGAACAAGGCGCACCCAATTTCATCATGCGCGTGTTCGAAATCGAACCGGGCGGCTATTCCTATCTGCACAAGCATGACTTCGAGCACGAGATGTTTTTCCACGCCGGCCGCGGTGAGGTTCTGTTCGAAGACAAAACAGTGGCGGTCGGCCCCGGCACGGTGGCGTACATCAAGCCCAACGCGCTGCACCAGGTGCGCAACACCGGCACCGAGCGGCTGACCTTCCTCTGCGTGATCCCCAACCGGGAATAGGCATGGACGAGGCGCTGCGCCGGAAGCTGGACCTGGTTCCAGGCGATCCCGGCGTTTACCTTTGGAAGGATGAAACCGGGCGCATCATCTACGTCGGCAAGGCGAAGGTGCTGCGCCACCGCGTGCGCTCGTATTTCCAGAACCTCGACGAAAAAGACCCGAAAACGCTTCGGCTGATCGGCCGCGTGCGCGATGTCGATTGGATCGTCACGCACACCGAGAAGGAAGCGCTGATCCTCGAAGCGACGCTGATCAAAAGGCACACGCCGCGCTACAACATCCGCCTGCGCGACGACAAGCGGTTTCTGTGCCTCAAACTCGACACCGCCCACCCGTTCCCGCGGCTGTACCTGGTGCGCCGCATCCAGCGCGACGGCGCCGTCTATTACGGCCCGTTCGACAACGCCCGCGCGGCGCGCGAAACCCTGCGCTTCGCCAACGTGAACTTCCCCGTGCGCAAATGCTCCGACCAGCAGTTCGCCGGCCGCACCCGGCCGTGCATTCAACACCAGATCCACCGCTGCCGCGCGCCGTGCGTCGGGCTGATCGACCGCGAGGCCTACGCCGCTATCGTGCAGCAGGTGCGCGCCTTCTTCGCCGGCCAACTGCCCGACATCATTCCGGAACTGCGCGCCGAGATGGAACGGTTATCGGCGGCGCTGCAGTTCGAAGAGGCGGCGGCGATCCGCGACCGCATCGAGGCCATCGAGCAGACACTGTCCCGCCAGCAAGCCGCGCGGCCGACACTGGTCGACAGCGACGTGTTCGGCTTCTACCGCGAAGGCGCGGCGGTGGTGATCGTCTGCCTGTTCGTCCGCGCCGGCGCGATCATCGGCCAGCGCGTCTTCCCGTTCAAAGGACAGGAAGACGACAGCCCGGTCGTACTGGCGCAATTGCTCGGCCAGTACTACTCGCAAGACAACTACCTGCCGCGCGAGGTGCTGCTGCCCTTTGAACCCGAAGGCGGCATCGAGTTGTTCGCCGACTGGCTGAGCGAACAGGCCCGGGTGAAGGTCGCCCTGCGGGTGCCGCAACGGGGCGAAGGCCGCGAGCTGGCCGACATGGCGAATCTCAACGCCCACCGGCAGTTCGAAGTGCGGCAAAGCCAGCTCGTCAGCGCCGACGACGTGCTCGATGAACTGCGCGCCAAACTGCATCTGCCGCGCACGCCGGAGACCATCGAGTGTTTCGACATCAGTAACATCTCCGGCACGCTGGCCGTGGCGTCGCTGGTGCGGTTCGCGCAGGGCGAGCCCGACAAAGCGGGCTACCGCCGCTTCCGCATCCGGCTGCCCAACGAGCCGAACGACTACGCCATGATGCGCGAGGTGCTGTCGCGCCGCCTGGCCCGCGGCGTCGCCGAAGGCAACTTGCCCGACTTGCTGTTGGTGGACGGCGGCAAGGGGCAACTCAACATTGCCGTCGAAGTGCTCGCCGAGTTCCACCAGACGGCGCAGCCGGTGGCGGCGATCACCAAGATCAAAGACCTCGAGCCCGGCGAAACCGGCGCGCACGACAAGGTCTACCTGCCCGGCCGCAAGAACGCGGTCACCTTCCGGGCGAACAACAACGCGCTGCTGTTGTTGCAGCGGGTGCGCGACGAAAGCCACCGCTTTGCGATCGAGTACCACCGCCTGTTGCGGTCCAAAAAAATCACCGCCAGCGAGTTGGACGAAGTTCCCGGCTTGGGCGGCGTGAAAAAGAAAGCCCTCCTCCGCGTGTTCGGCAGCGTCAAACGCGTGCGCGAAGCGACGCTGGACGAACTGGCCGCCGTGCCCGGCATCGGGCCCAAGCTGGCCGAGGCCATCCACCAACACCTGCTGACGAGATGACCGCGCGGCCGCTATTCACCGCCGCGCTCGCGTTGGCCGCCGGCTTAGCCGTGGGCCGCTACATGAGGACGTCGTGGTGGCTGGCGGCTCTGCCGCTCGCCCTCGCCGTCGTCGGCTGGATCACCGGCTTCGTGCGCCACCGCGCCCGCTGGCGGTTTGCCGCGGCGATCGTGATCGGGTTCGGCGCCGGCCTGCTGCGCATCGCGCCGATCGCTCACCCGCAATTGCCGCCGAACCATATTCTGCATTGGGTCGACCAGGGTCCGTTCCGCGTGGAAGGGACGATCCTTTCGACCACGCCGCCCGGGCTGAACGGGGACGTGTCGCTGACGCTGGCCGTGCGGCAGGTCTGGCGCTCGGCCACCGACTGGACGCCCGCCGAAGGCCGCCTGCTGGTGCACATCCGCCGCGATGCGCCGCCGCTCGGCCGCGGTGACGTAATTGTGTTGCGCACCGACATCCGCCGCGTCACCACCTATCGTTCGCCGGGAGCCTTCGACCGCATCTGGTGGCTGGGCGGCGACGGCATCTACGCCACCGGCTACCTGCGCGACGGCGATCATCTCGATCTCGTGCAGCGCGGAAAACCGGGCCTCCTGCAACTCGTCGAACGCGTCCGCGCCTACGTTCGCGCCGCGGCTCTGCGCGGCCCGCCCGAACGCGCGGCCACAGTGCTGGCGCTGGTGCTCGGCGACCAGAGCCGGCTCGACCGCGAACTCGTCCGCGCCTTTCAGGCCACCGGCATCATCCACCTTCTGTCGATCTCGGGCCTGCACGTGTCCGGTCTGGCGGGCCTGGTCTTCTTCCTCGGCTGGGCGATACTGGCGCGGCTCGGCCGCCTGCCGCTGCGCACGCGCGTCGACCGCTGGGCGGCGCTGATCGCCCTGCCGTTTCCCATCGCCTATGCGCTGCTGGCCGGCGGCATGGTCAGCGTGGTGCGCGCTTGCGTGATGTACCTGGCGCTGATCGTCGGCCTGCTCATCGGCCGGCGACGCGATCTCTACTCCGCCGTCGCCCTGGCCGCGATCGTGGTGCTGCTCTATCAACCGGCGTCGCTGTGGACCAAAGGCTTCCAATTCAGTTTCGCCGCGGTATGGGGAATGATCTACTACCGCCCGGCGGTGTCCGCCTTTGCCGCCCGGGCGACGCTGGCCCAGCAGCTTTTGTCGCCGCGGTGGCTCACCCGCCGCCGGCGCGACTTCCTGAGCATGGCCGGCTTCTCCTTGGCCGCCTTCGCCGCCACGGCGCCGGTCTCGCTGTGGCACTTTGGTTACGTTGCCCCACTGGGTATCGTGGCCAACATCGGTGCGATCCCGCTGTTCAATTTGTTGGTCGTGCCGCCGCTACTGTTCGGCACCGCGCTATTGCCGTTCAGCGAGCCGCTGGCACAGGTTGGTTGGGCCTTCGGCACGGCGGCGCTGGATCAAGTCTTCGGCTTTGCGTTGTTGCTCGAGCGGCTCGGACCGCGATTGTGGCTGCTCGGCCGGCCCACCTGGTGGGAAATGATCGCACTGGGCGCGGTACTGGTGGCGGCGCCGCACTGGCGCCGGCGGGGGGCGCAAACCGTGCTGGCCGCGTCGCTGCTGACGCTGCTCGTCACGCCGGCCTTCTTGTGGTGGCAGAACCGCGCGCGGGATCACCTGGCGGTCACCATGATCGATGTCCACCAAGGCTTGTCGGTACTGGTGGAAACGCCGGGTGGCAAGCGACTGCTGTTCGATGGCGGCGGCGAGTCGTTTTCGGATTTCGACGTCGGCCGCGCCGCGGTGGTGCCGCTGCTGTCCGCCCGCCGCATCGGCCGGCTGGATGTCGTAGTCGCCTCGCACGCCCACCCGGACCACTACCGGGGTCTGGCCGCCGTACTCGACAGCGTTCCGGTCGGCGAAGTCTGGGCCGCGCGACCACACCATTACCTGAACGGCAGCGGTCCGTATTTCTTTCTGCTTGATCAAGCCCGGCGTCGCGGCATACCGGTTCGGTGGCTTGACACTACCACTGCTCCTCTGCGTCTGGGCAAGGCCGAAATCGGGGTCCTTAATCCACCTCCAGAGCCGCCTACCGACTGGTCGGTAAACGACCAATCGATCATGCTGTGTATCAAATTGGGGGCCGATTCGGTGCTGTTAACGGCCGATGCCGGCGGCCCCGCCGAGGCTCGTTTGTTGGCCGAAGGAGCGCCGTTACATACAGACCTGATTCAGGTCGCGCACCACGGTTCGGCAACCGCCAGTTCGCCGCTATTTGTTTCTCGCGTGTCGCCAAAATACGCTTTGATTTCATATGGTTGTTACAACCGTTGGGGACACCCCGCAACTGAAGTAGTACAACGCTGGAAAGCGGCCGGAGCGTCCGTAATCGCAACCGAAAACGGCACGATTCGGTGCAGTGCCGAAGGGGGTTGGACCTGTCGATCGCTAGCTCCGGCTACGCTGGATGTCAATCGGCCATATTGAAGATATCAAATCAGATAAAGAAGTGCACCTTGACTTGTCGGCCCGATCACCTTATACCATGCGAACTGTTCGAACTTGAGGAGTGAGGCGCGCCGATGAAACGCCATTTATGGATTCCGTTATTGCTTTCCGCGCTGTGTGTGGTTTCCCTGGCTCTGGTCGCGGCTGAAGAACCGGTCAGCCCAGACGGCGCTCCTCTGCGCCTGAACGTGCAGAAGGCGGTCGAACTGGCCGTGGCCCACAATGAGGTGGTGTTGATCGCCGACGAGCAGATCAACGAGGCCGAGGGCACATACACCCAATACGCCGCCGATGCCTTCCCCCAGTTGTCGGGCACGGTCAACTACACGCGCAACATTGAGCGGATGTACCAATGGTACGACATGACCCAACTCAATCCGCTGATGACCGCCATGGGTTTGCCGACCCTCAAGCCGGAAAAGGTCTATCTCACCAATTCGCACGCGTGGGATTTCCGGCTCATGTTGAGCCAGAACATTTTCACCTTCGGCCGCATCAGCAACGCGTTGGCGTTGGGCGACATCTCCAAGCGCCTGGCCCGCGAAGGGCGCGAGGTGGCGGTGCAGGACGTGATCGTAACGGCCAAAAAGTCCTTCTACACGGCGTTGTTCGCCAAGGAAGCGCTGGTGGTCACGCGCGCCAATCTCGACCGCATCGTCGAGCAGCGCGACATGGTCAAGTCGAAGGTGGCGCAGGGCGTCATGAGCCGGTTCGATTTGTTGGTCGTCGAGTCGGAAGTCGCCGCCGCGCGACCGCGGGTGCTCGAGGCCGAGAACAACGTCTTGTTGACCACCCAGGCGTTGTTGAACGTGATCGGTGAGCCGCTCAACCGCGCCGTGCAGCTCGACGGCCAACTCGGCTTCGCCGCGCTGACCGAAAGCACGCCCGATCTGGTGGCCGCGTCGCTGCGGGCGCGTCCCGAATTGCAGGCGCTGCAACTGCAGGAAGACCTGTACGACACCTCCTACAAACTGTTCCGCGCCAACTACTTTCCGGCCATTTCGGCCAACGCCGCCGCCGCGCGCACGGGCGGCACCGATGCGCACATCTGGCCGGACGATCCGGAAGAAGAACTGCAGCCCTCGCTGTCGTTCGGCGTCACGCTGTACGTGCCGTTGTTCGACGGCCTGCGCAACTACGGACAGATGAAGCAGATGCTGGCCAAGAAGCGCCAGGCGATGCTGCAGCGGCAGCAGGTCGCGCGCGGCATCGAAATGCAGGTGACGGCGCTGGTCAGCCAGATCAAGTTGCAGGAGCAGATCTACCAGGCCGATCTGGAAGCGCTCAAAGTGGCGCAGGAAGCCTACAAGTTAACCACGCTCCGTTTTGAAAGCGGCTTGAGCACGCGGCTGGAAGTCACCGACGCCCGCACTACCTTGAACAACGTGCAGCTCGGCGTGCTCGGCGCGTTGTATAATCTCAACAGCGCGCGGGCGGATCTCGACCGCGCCCTGGGGCGGTAGCACCGATGAAAGTCATAGCCGTCATTCCAGCCCGCTACGCCAGCGTGCGATTGCCGGGCAAAGCGCTGGCGGACATCGCCGGCCGGCCGATGATCGCGCACGTGTACGAGCGGGTCGCCAAGTCCACCGCGTTGGCGGCGGTGATCGTCGCCACCGACGACGAACGCGTCGCCGCGCCGGTGCGCGCCATGGGCGGCCGGGTCGTGATGACCCGCGCCGATCACGCCAGCGGCACCGACCGCATCGCCGAAGTGGCGCAATCGCTCGACGCCGATCTGATCATCAACGTGCAGGGCGACGAGCCGCTGTTCAAATCGCAGATGATCGACGACGCCCTCGCCCCGTTCCAACAACACGGCGATCTGCGCTTCGGCACGCTGCGCGCACTGATCCGCGAGACCGACGACATCTTCGACCCCAACTGCGTCAAGGTCGTGGTCGACCAGCATGATTTCGCGCTCTACTTTTCGCGCTCACCCTTGCCTTTCGTGCGCGGGTTGATGAGCCTTTACGGCGAACGGCCGACCATCGCCGGCCTACCCGGCGAGCGGCCGCCGTTCTACAAGCATCTGGGCCTATACGTCTACCGGCGCGACTTCCTGCTCGAATACGCCGGCTGGCCCCAGGGCTTGCTGGAAAAGGCGGAACGGCTCGAGCAATTGCGCGCCCTCGAACACGGCGTGCGCATCGCCTGCCCGTTGACCGTACACGAGACCACCAGCGTCGACACGCCCAACGACCTCCAGCGCGTTAAGGCGCTGATGGAAAGCGGGATGTGATATGACCCCCATCGACCGCGCCCAGTGTATCGAACGCGCGCGCCGCGTGCTGCGCATCGAAACCGCCGCGCTGACCGAGATGGCGGCCCGGCTCGACGACGGCTTCGTCCGCGCGGTCGAATTGCTTCTGGCCTGCCCCGGCAAGGTGGTGGTCGTGGGCATGGGCAAATCGGGGCTGATCGGCGCCAAGATCGCGGCGACGCTGGCCAGCACCGGCACCCCGGCGTTCTTCCTCCACGCGGCGGAGGCCAACCACGGCGACCTCGGCGTCGTGCACAAGAGCGATGCGGTGATCGCCGTGTCGCATAGCGGCGAGACCGAAGAGATTCTGGCGCTGCTGCCGGCGTTCCGGCGGCTCGGCCTGCCGGTGGTGGCGATCACCGGCCACGCGCAATCGCGCTTGGCCAAGAACGCCGATGTGGTGCTCGATTCCGGCGTGGCCGAGGAGGCCTGTCCGCTCGGGCTGGCCCCGACCGCCAGCACCACCGCGCAGTTGGCGATGGGCGACGCGCTCGCCGTCGCGCTGCTCGAGGCGCGCGATTTTACCGCCGAGGATTTCGCCCGCATCCACCCCGCCGGCACGCTTGGCAAGCGCCTACTGACGCGAGTGGAAGACCTGATGCGCCGCGGCGCCGACGTGGCTCGCGTCCGGCTCGACGCGCCGTCCACCCAGGTGCTGCTCGAAATCAGCGCCAAGCGGCAGGGCATGACGGTGGTCGAGGACGAAGCGGGCCGGTTACAGGGCGTCGTCACCGACGGCGACCTGCGCCGTGCGCTGCAGAAATACGGCGACCTCTCCGGCCGGGTCGCCGCCGACCTGATGACCACCACGCCCAAGTCGATCGTCCCGCACGCGCTGGCCAGCCAGGCGGCGCACCTGATGGAAAGCCACCGCATCAGTTGCCTGCTGGTCCATGACCCGCAAGACCCGGCGCGGATCGTCGGCATGCTCCACCTGCACGACCTGATGGCCGCGGGCATCATCTGACCCATGCCGGAAATCGCCGAAGTGGAAACCGTCGCCCGTTCGCTGCGGCGGCGGTTGCGCGGCCGGCGCATCCGGCGCGTGGAGATTCACGATCCCAAACTCGCCCGGCTCGACGTGGCGCGCCTGCGCGGCCGCGTGGTGCGCGATGTGTTTCGCGCGGGCAAGGAAATCATCATCGATCTGTCCACGCCGCGCGCCCCGCTGTGGTGGGGCATTCACCTGCGCATGACCGGCGCGCCGCATTGGAGCGCCGACGGCCGCCCGCCCACCGCCGTGCACCTGCGCCTGTCGGCTTGGTTCGACCGCGGCGCGCTGTTCTACTTCGACTCTCGCCGCTTCGGCGTGATGCGCCTGTGCACAGCCCGCGAGGAATGGGAACCGGCCGGCGTGGACCCGTTGTCGCCGGCGTTCACGCGCGAGCGCCTGGCCGGTCTGCTGCGCGGCTCGCGCACGGCGATCAAGCCGTGGTTGCTGCGGCAAGACAAGCTGGCCGGCTTCGGCAACATCTACGCCTCGGAGGTGCTGTACGTCGCGCGCCTTAATCCGCGCCGCGCCGCCGGTTCGCTGCGGCCGGACGAGGTTGACCGCCTGTACCGGGCTACGCGGCAGGTGCTGACCAAGGCGGTGGAGTGCGGCGGCACGACGATCTCGGACTTCGCCGACTGCGACGGCGCGTGCGGCGGCTACCAAAGCTACTTGAAAGTCTACGGCCGCGCCGGCGAGCGCTGCCGGCGTTGTCCGGGCACGGTACGGCGCATCGTGCAGCAGGGCCGCAGCACGTTCTATTGTCCGGACTGCCAGTAGACGTTACGTGTAGTCCAGATGGTTGGTGCGCAGCAGATCGTCGAGCACTTCCTTTGCCCGGTCGGCGGTCGGCCCGAGCGGATTGGTGATGATCGCCCGGTAGGCCGCGCCGTAGCTGCGGTTCAGCGCGGCTTCGATGGTCAGCTCTTCGTAGGCCTTCGCCTGCTGGACGAGCGCGCGGATGCTCGGCTCCAGCGGCTGGGTCGGCCGCGGCACGGCGCCGTTCTTGCCGACACGCGCCACGGTTTCCACCACGCTGTTCGCCGGCAGGTTCGGAATCGCCCCCTGGTTGCGCACATTGACCACGTGCTCGCGCTGGAGGTCGCCCACGATCGCCTCGATCAGCTCGACGGCAATCTTCGAGTAGTACGCGCCGCCGCGCTGGTTGAGTTCGTCGGGCTTGGTGACCAGTTGCGGATCGCGGTACTTCGCCAGCAACTGTTCTTCGACGGCCATCACTTCCTGCGCGCGCGTCCGTTCCTTGGCCTGCTGTTCGGCCAGCACGCGCTCGGTCTGGTAGTAGTAGCGGTTGTAGTAGAGCGGAGCGGCGCGCAGCGCGCGCACCAACTCCGGTTTGACATCGATATCAGGGATGTTGGCCGGGCCGGCGTCGCTGGCCAGCACCTCCAGCACCCGTTCGGTCACGTCCTGCCCTTGCACCACGATGCGGCGTACCCACCCAAGGTGGTTAAGGCCAACCACGTCCAGGTCGATCTCCTGCTCCGCCACGCCGAGGAACTTCGCCAGGTTCATCTTCACGTCGATCGGCACGTTGCACAGGCCGATGCAGCGGCAGGCGGTATGGTTGAGAATCGCCTCGGTGATCAACCCCGACGGGTTGGTGAAGTTGATGATCCAAGCCCGGTTGCCTTGCCGCTCCACCTCGCCGCAGACGCGCATGATCGCCGGAATCGTGCGCAGCGCCTTGGCCATGCCGCCGATGCCGGTCGTTTCCTGGCCGATCAGGCCGTGCCGCCGGCCGAGCAGTTCGTCCTGATGCCGCGCAGGTTGCTGGCCGACGCGGATCTGCGTCAGCACGAACGAGGCGTCGGCCACCGCCGCAGACAAATGGTCGGTGCGCGTGAGCCGGAAGGGCGATCCGGCATGCGCGACCATCCGCTCCGCGAAATCGCCGACCACCGCCAGCCGTTCGGCGTCGATATCCATCAACATCACTTCGGTCAGGCCGAGCGCCTGCGCCCGGTGGATGAGGCCCTCGATCAACTCGGGCGTGTAGGTGCTGCCGCCGCCGACAATCGCGATCTTCATACCGGTCGTCCCTCGCTGCTTTGCGCGCACCCTAACCTCTTTGCGCCGTCTTTTTCAAGACCGGGCACTTGGGGTAGGATAGCCGGACTTGCAGGGGCATCATGATCGACAAGGCCACCATCGCCGACGCGCTCGACGAAATTGCCGCTCTTCTGGAGCTGAAGGGCGAGAACGACTTCAAGGTGCGCGCGTATGCCAACGGCGCGCGCCTGGTTCGCGGTTCCCCGCTCGACTTGGATGACTTCGTGCGCGAGGCGACCGCCGGCCGCATCAAGGGCATCGGCGCGGCGCTGAGCGAAAAGATCGCCATCCTGGCCCAGACCGGTTCCCTGCCCTTCCTGAACGACCTGCGCGAGGAACTGCCGCCCGGCCTGTTCGAAATGATGCGCATTCCGGGCCTGGGCGCGAAGAAGGTGCGCGAGTTGTACGCCCAGCTCGGCATCGACGAGCTCAGCGAGCTGGAAGAAGCCTGCCTGCATGACCGGCTGGTCGACCTCAAGGGCTTCGGCGCCAAGACGCAGGCGAAGATTCTGGCCGGCATCCGCCAACTGGCGTCGTACGGCGGACAGTACCGCCTGGTGACCGCCTGGCTCGAAGCCGAGCGCCTGGCCGCCGCGTTAGCGGAAACCGGTCTGTGTTCGCACCTCGAAATCGTCGGCTCGATACGCCGCCGACTCGAAACGGTGCACAACGTCAATCTGCTCGCGGTCTCGCCCAAGCCGCGCGAGTTGATGGAGGTCTTCGGCAACCTGCCGGGACTGCAAAGCGTGGACGACCACGGCCCGGCCCTGGTGCGTGTCACCACGGCCAGCGGCGCGCCGGCGGAATTGCGCCTGGTGACGCCGGGGGAATGGGCGTCGGCGCTGGTCTACTTCACCGGCAGCAAGGAACATGTCGCCCGCTTACAGGAGCGTGCGCGCGAACGCGGCTTCGACTTCGGCGAAAGGGGCCTGCGCCGCGGCAACAAGCCGCTGGAACTCAATCGCGAGGCCGATTGTTACGCCGCGCTCGACCTGGCGGAGATTCCGCCCGAGCTGCGGGAGGGCGCGGACGAGATCGAGTTGGCGGAACGCGACGCATTGCCGGCGCTGGTGACCATGGCCGATCTGCGCGGCGTGTTGCACGTCCATTCGACCTATTCCGACGGCGTCGAACCGCTCGCCCAATTGGCGGCCGAGCTGAAGGCGATGGGCTACCACTACTTGGGCGTTACCGACCACTCCCAGACCGCCGGCTACGCGGGCGGCCTGAAACCCGACGATGTGCGCCGGCAGCATGAGGAAATCGACCGCCTCAACGCCGAGCTCGCGCCGTTTCGAATTTTCAAGGGCATCGAGTCCGACATCCTGCCCGACGGCTCGCTCGATTATGACGAACCGACGTTGGCGTTGTTCGACTTCGTCATCGCGTCGGTCCATTCGCACTTCCGGCTCAGCGAAGCCGACATGACCCGCCGCGTGGTGCGGGCAATCGAGAACCCGCACACCACCATCCTCGGCCATCCGACCGGCCGGTTGTTGCTGACCCGCGAGGCTTACGCCATCGACATGAACGCGGTGCTCGCCGCGGCGGCGAAACACGGCGTGGCGATCGAACTCAACGCCCATCCCTACCGCCTCGACCTCGATTGGCGGCTGCACCGCCGCGCGAAGGAGATGGGCATTCGCATTCCGATCCTGCCCGATGCGCACGAGCTGGGCGGCCTACAGGATCTGCGCTACGGCCTCGGCGCGGCGCGCAAGGGCGGCCTCACCGCCGCCGACGTGCCGAACTGCTGGCCGGTCGATCCATTGGCGGCCTGGCTCGCCCGGAGAAAACGATGAGCAACAACCTCCGAAAGAAAGCGCGCGAAGTCTACCGGAAGCTGCGCCAGGCGCATCCGGACGCGCGCATCGAGCTGAATTTCGGCAACCCGTGGGAACTGCTGGTGGCCACCGTGCTGTCGGCGCAGTGCACCGATGTGCGGGTCAACCTGGTCACCGCCGATTTGTTCCGCAAGTACCGCGGACCGGCCGACTACCTCCGTGTGCCGGTGGCCGAACTGGAAAATGATATCCGCTCGACGGGCTTCTTCCGCAACAAGGCCAAGAGCCTCCGCGGCGCGGCGCAAGCCGTGATCGAACGCTTTGGCGGGCACGTGCCGCAAACGATGGAGGAACTGGTCACCGTGCCCGGCATCGGCCGTAAAACGGCGAACGTGTTGCTCGGCAACGCCTTCGACACGCCGGGGGTGGTGGTGGATACGCACGTCACGCGTTTGACCCGCCGCATCGGCCTGACGACCAACGAAGACGCGGTCAAAATTGAGTTTGACTTGAGGGAGCTGTTACCAAGCAAGGACTGGACACAATTCTCGCACACCCTCATTTTTCACGGTCGTCGCGTCTGCCTGGCGCGCAAGCCGCGCTGTGAAACATGCCCAATCACGTCGCTTTGTGACTGTTACCAGCTAGGAAACTGCTAGTTAGGTTTGGCGGTGAGGCGTACTTGACGGAAAAACACGTTTTGCGTAAATTGAGCAACCCTTGTAAGGCAACCCTGCAAGGTCATCTAACCCCAAACGCTAGAGGTAATTCATGAGCGGAAGTCTCGAATTGGCGATCAAGAATATCTGTCGGGAGTACGGCAACAACCGTACTCGCATGATGGATATCGTTCGCGCGGTTCAAGAGAAGTTCGGCTGTGTGTCCAGCCAGGCGTTGGACACCATCGCCCGCGAGACGGCGACCCATCGGGTTGAGGTCGAAGGCGTGGTTACCTTCTACTCCTTCTTCTCGACCAAGCCGAAGGGCAAGGTGGTCATTCGACTGTGCAACGACGTGGTCGATCAGATGATGGGCTTGGCGGCGGTTGCGGAGGCCTTCGAAAAGGAACTCGGCATCGGTTTCGGCCAGACCACCAAAGACGGCCAGATCACGCTGGAATACACCGCGTGCATCGGCCTGTCCGACCAGGCGCCCGCCGCGCTGATCAACGATGTGCCGGTGACCTACCTCACCCCCGAAAAGGTGAAGGCGGTGGTCAAGGTGTTGAAAGACACCGGTGACCCGCGCGCTCTGGTCAACGTGTACGGCGACGGTAACAACGCCCATCCGTTGGTCCGCTCGATGGTGCTCAACAACATCCGCAAGCGCGGGCCGGTGATCTTTGCCGATCTCGAGGAAGGTGCGGCGATCAAGAAAGCTCTCGAGATGTCGCCGAAGGAAGTCATCAACGAGGTCAAGAACGCCCGTCTGCGCGGCCGCGGCGGCGCCGGCTTCCCGACCGGCATGAAGTGGGAATTCACCCGCGCGGCGCT
>CAZEDX010000005.1:0-90916 GCA_964511015.1 uncultured bacterium
TTTTGTCGGACGAACTGCGACAACACGCGGTAAACCGTGGCTCGGTGGACCAGCAAGCGCTCGCTGATTTCGGTGATCGTTTTGCCCGCCGAGTGCATCCGGAATATTTCCAGGTTGCGCCGGATGCGAGCGGTCGTGACGCGCTGTGGGAAATAGAGATATCCCCCGTGCGGCATGTGCTCGTAGACCTGGGTCAGCAGATCCGGAGGCAAAACATCTTTCGCCTTGAGGTGCTTCACGCATTCGCTCCGACGGCCAGCGCGCTCACATCGACCATGTCGCGTTCGACCGGCAGGTTGTCCTTCAGGCTTTTCAGGAACTGATGAAGGTCGTGCTCGCCCATGCTGTCGTAATCCGGGCACGAGACCATGCGGCGACTGAGAACCGTGTGGTAGCAGTAGGTCCGCTCCTTGCCCGAGGGCGTTTGCCAATTGCCTATCGCGCAACGAACGCGGCGTTCGGCCTTCGCGCCGCGCTCGGCCCGTTCGAGAAAGACCTTGCAGTGCAGGCAATTGGCGCAGTAAACATTTTTCGCGGTCATCAAATCACCTCGCTTTCAGTTCCCACCATTCGCGCACCAGGTCCTTGAAGTCCTCGAGGTCCATCGTGACGATGGTTCGCTTGTTGTCGTCCCTGGTGACGGCGATGGGGTATTTGGTTTTGTCGTTGCAATTAGAGATGGCTTGCTCCAGCGCCTTCTTCACGTCGCAGCGCTTCTGGCGCTTGCACTCGATGAAGAAAACCGGGTTCAGAACATCGCCGACCTCGGCGCCGTCCCGGTACTGGAAGCCGCGCCGGGATGCGTCGCCGAAAATCTCGCGCAACGCGACGGCGATCTCGCGTTCATAGCGGGCGCCTTTCTCGCGGCTGAGCTTACCCATTGATGACCACCTCCATCGCCGCGAGCGGGACCATGTCCTGCCCCTTCTTCGGCGCGGCGAAGACGGGGAGACCGCGCCGATGCGCCTCTTCGATCTCGCGGGCGGTTCCCTCGGAGCGCTCCCATCCGTCGACGAGCACGACGAGGTCGGCGCGGCGCAGGAATTCGAGTCCGGCTTCCAGGAACTGCGATTCCGGCACGGCGCCCGACATGAACGCCGAATTGAGGTGGGGACAGAGCGCGGCGTAACCGAGCCGCCAGAGTCGGACGGCCACGGCCCGGGCGCGGGCGATGTTCTCCGCGACGCCGTTGACCGTGTCGGCATGATAAGGACCGGCAACGTAGGCAATTTTCATTTGGCAGCACCTCCGAACAGAAGCGCCTGGTGCGCTTCGGGTTGACGTGGTGACGGCGGGGTCTTCACCGGGGACGAGGATGAAACCTTCGGTCGGGAGGGGGCGGCCGGTTGATCGACCGTCGAACGGTATTTCCCTTCCGGGCCGACGTAGGCGATCTCGCTGCCGGGAAAGGCGTCCATGATCATGGCGAGCTTGGCGATGTCCTCGGGAATCAGTTCCACGCGGTCGGTGCGTCCGGTTCGTTCCGCAACGAGCGTGAATTCACCGGCCTTCGATTTGACATGGACCTCGACGCCGAGCGCCTTGAACGAGTCGATGTCGGCCTGGGTGAGTTCGCGCACGGGAGCATCGGGATCGCACAGGCCATGCGCGGCGCGAAAGCGGTTGAAGCCTTCGAGGTGGAGCTTGTAGTAGACCGACAGGGCTTTCTTGAACGCCGGACGGGCGCCGGTCTTCCACAGCGTGTTGATCTTGTCGTTGACCTGAGAAATAGCCCGATAGATTTCCGGTTGGTTGACGCAGATCCATTCCAGCGCTCCGTCCGGGTAGCGCTTGCTCAGTCCGTCGATGGTGCGCCGGAAGAGTTGCTCGAAGGAGGTCATGACGGCGACCTCCCATCGGCGGCGTGATTTCGGGGCCACTTTCCAAGGTTACCGGAGTTACCGCAGGTTACCACCGACCGGTAACCCGAATTTGCCAGCAGCGACGGGCAGTTACATGAAAAGGTTACCGAGTTGCCGAATTTTGAAAAATAAAGTCCTATATGCGCGAGGCTGATTTTCTTTTCTCTTTTTTCACGCGTCATATATTGGAGAGATGCGTGCAGGACCGGTAACCCGGTAACCTCGTGGCAATTCGCCTTTGCATTCAGGCAGTTAAGCCCATTTGAAAGCGGTGACCGAACTGGTCGAATTGGGTAACCTTTGGCTTCGGGAACCGCGCTCTCGCTGGCGTGCTTCGGGAAAAAATCGGTAACTCGGCAACCGAGAAACACACCGTTGATTTCATGGTGCGGGAAAAAACCGGTAACTCGGCAACCATCAAAATGGGACTTCATCGTCGCCGCTCCTTTCGGTGAGTCCGAGATCCGCCTTTTTGATCTTCCAGACCCGGTGCGTTCTGCCGTTGTGCTTCACGACGGTCGTCGATCTGCCGTCCTGTCGGTCGTGCAGGAATCCCTCCTCCGATAGCTGCTTCCCGATCGCGTTGATGGTGAATCCGAGCGAGCTTCCGGCGTCGCGCAGCACCTTCTGAATCTCGGCCAGGGCGATCTTGGGATAGACATAGACGTGCTCGTCGTCGCGGCGCATGAAACCGACCACGCCGCGTAATTCGTGCGGCTCCAGGTCCACCAGTTCCATGCCGCGCCATATCTTGTTGTCGGGCGAATGGAGCACGACGCGGCCGCTCTGGAGCATGTCGGTGAGGGTGTCCAGGAAGACGTTGTTCGCCTGCTCGCTGATGACCGACCGCGTATGCTCGTCCCGAAGTCCGAACAGGTTCTCGATGTGCTCGGCGACGAGCGCCGCTGTGGTCGCCTCGTCGATCACGCCGATGCCTTGCAGAAAATCCACAAAGAGATCGAAGCCCGTCTTGTTTAGGGCGAAGTTGCGGGCGATGCGCAGACCGTTGGCGACCGCTTCCACGCCCTCGTGAAACATGTCCGTAGCCGCGTCGATCCGCGCAACCAGGTCGTCGAACCAACCGGGACGCGCAAGAACGTGGTGGATGAACGCCGCCGTGACGCCGCGATAAAGATGCTGGTTCTTGAGGCAGGCTCGCCCGCGCACGGCGTCCTTGCGGCGGGTGTTCACGCCGACGATGATCATGCGCGCCAGATTGGACGCCTCGTTGTCGGGCACGTCCTCGCCGGTGACCAGCAGGTTGCCCCGGATCGTGTACGTCTGCTTCACCGAGGCATCGCTGTTGAGTCGGCCGCGCCCGCGTCCGTCCGCGTAATTCTGAAGAATCTGGACGACCTGCTCGTGCCGCGCCTGGATGTTCTTGAGCTTGAAATCGTCGACGAGGTAAAGGCAGTCGGCGAAGTAATGGCCGACCTTCTGAATCTGGTACGGTGTCGAGGTCCAAGAGTTGACCGACGCTCCTTCCGCGAAGTTGCCGAAGAAGTTTGCAAAACGCATGGCCAGGAACGACTTCGACGCGCCGGTGATGCCCGTGATCCAAAGGATGTATCTCTCGCTGGAACAGTTGGGCGAGTGATCGAGCTTCGACAGGAACGGCGAGATGAAGGCGTGGCCCGCGAGGGTGAATGTGACCTCGTGGCCGTTGAGTTCGAAGAGGTCGTCCAGGATGTGGCGGCAGACCCGCTTCAATGTTTCGTCGTCGAGCCGGATCAGGTCGAGGCTCTTCGCGTACTCCATTTCCGACAGGTCGATGACGCGCTCGCGGTTTTCGATGACGCCGTGGGGCGTGATGATGAGCGATGGCGTGTAGTAACGGTCGTTCGCCGGGTCGATGAATCCGAGCCGCGTGTGGGCCGCCACGTAGCGCGGCGTGGAGAGTTCCTGCGCCGCGCGGCGAATGTCGTTGACCTCGTGCGGCCAGTATTTGCAGACCGTGCCGCCTTGCTCGCCGATGGCCTCGTTGAGCTTCTGGCCGTTGGCGAAGGTCTTTCCCGATACCTGAATCGACATGACCTTGCCGCAAGCCGTCCGGATTTCCCCTTCGATCAGGCGGTACGGCTCGATCTCATCGATGAACTGCCGATCGGACCGGATGTCGATGATGAAGTTGGTGAAGGGCTCGTAATTGACCTGGCCGGTTTCCTCGACGTGTTTTTTCTCATAACAGTGGTTCTGGATGCGGTAGGTCGGCAGATCGTCGCGGGACAGCGCCTCGGCCTTGCGCGTCTCCTGCTTTTTCAGCACGACCTTCTTGAGTTCGTTCTTCTTGGCCTTCGGCAACTTGGCCGCGATCCGTTCGAGATATTCCTCGTGCTCGCCGCGCGCCGTCAGGCTGATTTCATTCAGGATCGCATCGAGCGCGGTGGGCACGTCATCGGGAAGCGAAGCCGGATCGATGTCGTCGATCAGCGCCGTGATGTGTTCGCCGCGCATTCGCGCCGCGAGACCGGCGGGCGCCTTGACCCCACAGCCGTCTTTCGGACAGCCGGTGAATCCGTCGGCGCGGATTTTCTCGCAGGTGATCGGCCCCGAGGACATCCGCAGATGTGCGATTTTCCCGTTGGTTTCCTGGGGCGTGTAGTTGGGATGGCCGCGCGACAAGTCGTGGATCAGATCGCCGCCGTCCGCGAAGCGGCAGAGATTGCTGATCATGTCCATCCAGAGCGGTTCCGGCAGCGCCGCCGCCTGGTCGCGGCAATGCCGAAGGAAGGCGCAGTGCTCCAGGCAGATGCGCGCCCCCGCGTCCGAGGGCGGCGCCGTCATTCCCTTGCTTTCCGGCGGCTGATTTCCGCCGGCGACATCGACCTTCAATTCCGAAGCGATGCGCATCAGGTCGTCCCGCGAGACGAGCAAGTCGCCATGCCCGGCGTCGATCTGCGTCGCCAGAGCCGTGAGCAGCGGCGCTTGCTTCTCGAAGGGCGTGAATCCGTTCTGCGGATCGACGAAGAGCGTGTTGCCCTTTTTCATGTGCGCGCCGCACAGGGGCGCCGCGATCAGGTTGCCCAGACCCTTGCCGGTGAGCCGGTCCTGGTTTGGAAAAATGCGGTCAAAGGACGGCGCATTGAGATCGTCGCCGTCGTCGAGGCATCCCGATTCGAGGAG
Source organism: uncultured bacterium (assembly GCA_964511015.1). GTDB lineage: Bacteria > Lernaellota > Lernaellaia > Lernaellales > Lernaellaceae > FEN-1099. The sequence goes on from CAZEDX010000005.1 coordinate 4,986, forward strand.
CAGGGCGAAGAGCACGCTCCGCACCAGATAAGCCTCAATGGGACCGGTGAAGAAAAACCAGACATGGAATCCCCGGCCCGACTTGGACCGCTCGACGTGGGCGCGAATGCACTGCACCTCACAGACCGCGAGAAACGACGTCACGTCCTTCGTGGGATCATGATGAATGCCCGTAGACGGGTCCGCGTGGTCGTCGAAGTCGATGGCCGCCTGGAAGCAGAAGTTCTCGATGGTGGAGCCGTCCGGGAGGGTGACGACGGGCCATAAGAGATAAATGCCCAGCTGCTCCTTGATGTCCGTCGCGCCGTTTTGCACCGGCGTTGATCCGGTCAGGTGGTCCCAGATCGCCTGGTCGTCGAGTACGGCGAATTGCTTGTGCGGGCACGCATCGCAGCCGCCCTTGAGGTCGTTCTTGTTGGAGAGGGCGCACAGCTTGGCGTCGAAGCGATGCACGCAAACCGGCGCCCACCCTTTCCGATGCTTGCCGTCGCGCCCCGGCTGCTTGGCCTGCCACGGGTGCGCGTAGACATCGGTGCGCACCCGCAGCAGGGTCTTTTTAACCAGATCGACACGCTCCTGATTCAGCTTCATTCAGGAGCCTCCAGCAGCGTCCGCAGGTTGGTAAACCGCTCCGCGACCTTGTTGTTGCCGATGGCGATCCGCACGGCCTTGGGCGAGCCGATGAGGAAGAGATATTTCGCGGCCCGCGTCACGCCGGTGTAGAGCAACGACCGCTGCAGCATGAGGTAGTTGGTCGTGTGGACCGGGAGGATGACGGCGGCGTATTCCGATCCCTGGCTTCGATGTATGGAAATTGCAAAGGAGCGGATCAATTCCTCTTCGGCTTCGCCGACGCGGTACAACGAATAAACGCCGTCGTCGAAGGCGACGAGGATCAGGCTGGCGCCGGGGAAGAAGGCTTCGATGACGCCGCCGTCCCCGTTGAAGGCGCCGAAGTCGCATCCCACGGTGTTGAAAATGAAATCCACCGAGACCGCGTTGGTCCATTTCAGGTTCGCATCCGCCGCGACCATCGACAGAAACTTCGACCGCCCCTCGTCGCCGAATACCAGGCGCTTGTAGTTGTTTTTTTTCTGCATCACCTTGTCGCCGACCTTCAGAGACGATCCCTTGATGGCGGCGCCGTCGGGATTCAACAACCTGCTCAGGTAGGGGTTGAGCGCATCCGCGCCGATGGAACTCACGTTGGCGGGGCAGAGGACCTGGAAATCCCGCACCGGATCAAGTCCAAGCTTCGGCGGCATGACCTGCAAGGTCTTCCCGATCCAGTCGACGATCTGCCCCTTGTCGTCCGTGGGGGCGAAGAAGAATTCCTTTTCGTTGTCCGTGACGAGGTCGCGCCCCGCGTTGATCGCGTGCGCGTTCTTGACGATGGCGCTCGCCTCGTCCTGGCGCAGGATCTCCGTCAGGTTGACGACCGGGCAGATGCCCGATGCGATGACGTCATTCAGAACGCGGCCCGGGCCGACCGAGGGCAGCTGGTTCACATCGCCGACGAGGATCAAGGAGGTCTGCTCGGGGTCGATGGCGTCGAGCAAGGCATCGGCAAGCTCGATACACGTCATGCTCATTTCGTCCGCGATGACGACGTCCACATCGAGCGGGTTGTCTCGGTTGATCCGGAAGCCTTCCTCGGGGTGGTACTTGAGCAAGCGGTGGATCGTCTGCGCCGGGCGGCCGATCTGCTGGGTCATTCGTTTTGAAGCGCGACCGGTCGGCGCGCACAGCGCGATGGACTCCATGCCGAACGCCTTCACGATGGCCTTGAGCGAGGACGTCTTGCCGGTGCCCGGCAGGCCGGTGAGCACCATGAGATTGCTGGCCACGGCGCACCGGACCGCCTCGCGCTGCTTGGGCGTGAGCCACTTCCATTCCTCGGGGGAGAGGCTCGCCATCTCCCGCGCGACCTTGCGGGCGGCGATGGCCTTGATCCTTTCGGCAACACGAACTTCGGCGGAATAGAATCGCGGCAGGGCAACGCGATCATCGAGAAAGCACGCCAGCTTCGCGTCCGCGAGGAGCGCGTCCATTTCACGGGCGGCCATTTCCGGGGCGACCGACAGGAGGTCGGCGGCGGCCTTGATCAATCCGGCCTTCGGCAGATAGCAATGGCCGTCATTCTCGGCGGCCTCTTGCAATGCGTGGAAGATGCCCGCGCGGATGCGAAACGGCGACGCCATGTCGAAATCCAGACGGCGGGCGATCTTGTCAGCCGTAATGAAACCGATGAGATCGACCCGCTCGGCCAGCTGATAGGGGTTGGCCTTGATGGTCTCGATCAGCGTCCCTACGGACATTTTCGGAAAGGCGGCCTGGATGCGGTTCTGCATGGCGGGGCTGATCGCGCAGGTGCTGAAAAAAACACCGGCTTCCTTGTCGGCTTTTTTCGTCGACCACGCCTCGTGAATCTCCTCGGCTCGTTGCGGGGTGATGCCGCGAATCTCGGTAAGCCGTTGGTGGTCGCTTTCGACAATGTCGAAGAACCCGTCGCCGAAGCGCCGTATGATTTCCTCGGCAATAGCCGGGCCGATCCACTTAAAATTCTGCGCCAGGTATCGCTTGACGCCGTTGACGCCCTTGGGCCGCACGGACTGGCACTCGCGGAAATTGAACTGCGGCCCCCAGCCGCGATCCTCCCAGCGGCCGTGCATGACGACCGTGTCGCCCTCGCTGACGCCCGGCGGCAGCACACCCACCACCGGGTGCCGGTCCACGTTTCCTCTGATCCAGTTCTTGGGCGAGGCGCCTTTGATCGCCAGTACGCCTTCGATCCGCTCGTGGTTCATTCGCGGCTCCTCTCAATGGCCACGAGCAGCAGAATCAAGTAGCCGATCAAATCCGTAACGGTGTCGAGGTAGGAATCGCACACGGCGGCCAGGTCATCGCCGCCGCGGGCGAGCCGCGAAAGCTTGTCGTCGATCCGGACCTTGATCTGCTCGATGGGATCGGTTTTGGAAAATACCCGCAGGGGATCGAGAGCCGAGTTGCCGTAGATTTCATTTTTGGCCAGGAGCATCCGCTCAATGCCGGTGCAGACGGCGGAAATCCGTTCGCGCACATCGTCCATCATTCGTCTCCAAGGAAATCGGGCAGGCTCTCGTCGGAGGCGCTGTCGCCCTTCGCGGCGGGCTGTTCGCTGTCGAGATCGACCTGGCGGAAGTTCTGGAAGGTCTCGTAGAGTCCCTTGAACTGAAGGATTTCCTCCTTCGAGCAGGCGCCGAGGTTCTCCATGCGAAGGACCGAATAGGTGCCTTCCGGAATGTCGAGCGAGAGGCGCGTCTTGAAAACGAACAACGGCAGATCGGCGAACTGGCCGCTCTTGAGCCGCAACTTCGAGGTGTAATACTTGGCGATGTGCTTCCGGGTCGGCAGCAGAGAGGCGCCCTTGGCGCGAACCACGAACGGCTGGCCGGTCTTCAGGTCGACGCCGACGAAGTTGTACGTCAAGCCGCATTGCGGCTTCTCGTTCCGCAGCCAGTTCTTTTTGGGGCACGTCTCGCAGGCGATCGGCTTGCCGTCGATGTCGTAGCCGGTTTTCAGGTCGTCGGAGCGGCAGAGGATCTCGGTGCCCTGGCCCTCGATGTAGTTCGCGTGGCGGCGGGTTTTCTTGACCGTGAGCAGCACGCTGTCGATGGCGTCGACAACCTCCTCCGTGGCTGTGTTGAAAAAACGGTCCTTCGGTATCCAGTTGCCGTCCGGGTCCTTCATCTTCATGTTGAAGGCCATGATCGGCAGGGGCCGGTCCTCGCGTCCGAGTTCGCCGAGGGCGTTCAATTCCCCGAGTTCCTCGGCCAGTTCCGGCGGCAGCGCCAGATCGATGGCGGTGGTGTTCACCGGAGCCAATGCGGTTGATTCTTTCTTGGGAGCCATTACTCACCTCCGTTCGTTTGGGTTGAAACCAGGTTGGCGATGAAGGCGTGGTCGATGGCTTCGCCCTGGGACACGGCCTTCGCCGGTCGGAGCGACTCCAGGTCCACGTCCGAAAGTTCGGGATGCTTGGTGACGAGCGCGCGGTACCGCGTGGAGACCTCGTCGGCGGGCAGCAGCCCCGAGCAGAGGTCGCGGTACTCGCAACCGCCGTGCAGGGAGCAGGCGGTGGGATTCCGGTAGATGAACCGAGAGCGGCGCAGGTCCCGCGTGACGTGGTACATCTCCAAGAGCCAGCGCCGCAGGTCCTCGGGCGGAATTTCCATCTCCCGGCGCATGAAGAAGGTGTTGCCCTCGCTTCGCAGGCGGTCGAGGACGTCGGCATAGTCGGCGGGGTTGGAGTTGGTGCGGATGAGCGCGGCCATGAAGACTTCGAGCGTCGTATCGATGTTGGCGCGCTTGGAGATGGAACCGTTTTTCAGAATCTCCGGTTCGACGGGCAGCTTCGTTCTCAAGACGTTGTACGAAACGCCCTTGATCGGCACGCCGAGGAACCGCGAGACGGCCCAGACGTAGGCGCGGATCTGAAAATCGGTTTCGAGCCGCCGGAAATACTGTGAATCCTTGGCTCCGAGCGTTTTGTGTTCGACAACCCAGACCGATCCGTCCGGCTTCCGCACAACCATGTCGACGCGGCCGACCAGATCGAAAATCCGCGACGCCATGCCGCTGGGCGTGATGAGGGGAACGCGGAAGGGCAACTCGACGTGCATGACCTCGAAGTCGTCCTGCCCGCGCCAGTGTTCGACATAGCCTCTAAGCATCCCCGACGCGAGCGGAATCAGGTCGTCACGGTAAGCGCTGCCCTCCAGGTACTCGCGCATCGCCCGCAGCGCGTGCTCGATGTCGCGGGTGAGATACCAGCCTTCCAGGCCGATATGGACGGCCTTGCCGAGGGTCAGGACCTCGCGCTCCTCGGCGGGCACGAGCCGCCGGTTGTAACGGAAATCGTGCTTCACCTGGCAGGACAAGCGGCTGTTGATCTCGCTGATGGAGATCGTCTGGCGAAGGGTGGTCATGCGGATTTCTCCTTTCGGAAGCGCCCGGAAAAGCGGCCGTCGAGTCCGCGATCCATGAAGGCATCGACCGGGACCGGCTCGCCGTTGGGGTAGAACTCGTTCGGTGGAATCGAATGGATGACGGGATCGTCGGAGGGCGCCCGTTCGTTCGACGCGGATGCCCGCCCCTCTTCCTGCTCGTTGCGGTTCACGCCCCAGAACAGATCGACGCGACGGAACTCCCCGTAATTGAGGCTCTTGCAGGTCACGAGGTCAGCGAAGAGCGTCTGGACGTATCGACCACTGTGGTTGCGCGTGCGGAATTTCAGATGGGCGGGATCGGGGTCGACAACCTCGTAGGTACGGCCCGGCTTCAGGTCGCCTTTGATTGCGTGCGCCTGAAAATGGTCGAGTAGGAATTGTCGCGCGGCGGCAACATCCATGCGTCCGTTCGATATCCGCTGGGCGGCTTGAACGGCCATCACCGCGCTTCTCCGCACGCCGGGAGATTCGCCGGATTCTGGATTTTGTTTTCCGGATACTTATGAGGCTCGGCGCCGTCGCGCGGTTTCACTACGGATCGCGCCAGGCCGAGTGCAAGGAGCCGCACGAGCACCGCGGCGCGGCGCTTTGTCTGCTCTTCGGGAAACGCAGAGTGGTAGATGCGAACTTCCTTGATCCCCGTGGCGCTCATCGATCCTCCTCGGCCAAACGTGCCGAGCGCCCTAAGCGCAAGACGGGTGCCAGCGCAGGGGAAAACCGATAAGCCGTTGTAACTAAAGGGAAATCTTGAAAATGGCGGCCAGAGATGCAGGGGCGTTTTTGAAAAAGCGCAAATCGGAACCGATAAGCTTTTGATTACAAGAGGTTACGGGTTATATCGCGGTCGCTTTCCCGAAAAAGTGCAAAACGGGAAGGCCGAAATGCAAAACGGAAAGGGCCGTTTGCAAAATTTAAAGGGCGGTTTGCAAAACGGAAAGGGCCTTTTGCAAAACGGAAAGCGGCCAACGAGCGGATCGTCTACTTCTGATGTCTCGCGCAACCCCTGGAAATTCAGCCATTTGTCTGGCCGCACGGCCCGCCGTGCGTGGCACGCTCCTCGCAATAAAGAAGGCCTTGATGATGTCCCCGGTTGAGGTAGGGAACACCTCGTGAAAACCGCATGCGAGGAGGTGCGATGCTCTCAAGCGATAAACTCGAAACAGGCACAGTGGTTGCCATTTACTCCCGCGTGTCCACTGACATGCAGGTGCAATCGGAATCTCTGGCGATCCAGGAGAAGGTGCTGCGCGAATACTGCGCCTTTCACAAGCTGAAAATCCACGACCACTATTCCGACGCGGGGCTCTCCGGCAGCAACACCCAGAACCGCCCGGCGTTCAAGAGGATGATGGCCGACGCGGCCGCGAAGAAATTCAGCGCGGTGATCGTCACGAAGCTCGACCGCATCAGCCGCAACCTGCGCGATCTGCTGCGACTGCTGGATACCCTGGAGGACCATGAGGTCGCCTTCATCTCGATCTCCCAGCGGTTCGATACGTCCAACCCCATGGGGAGATTGACCTTGAACGTCCTCGGGTCGTTCTCTCAGTTCGAGCGTGAGATGATCGCCGAGCGCGTCCGTGAGCACATGCTCATACGCGCCAAGGAAGGCAAATGGAATGGCGGCATCGTCCCTTATGGATACAGGCAAGAGAATGGCAAGCTGTTTATCCGAGAGGATGAGGCGGGGCCCGTCCGAAAGATGTTCGCTCTTTATCTGGAGCATCGCAGCATCCGGTTCATCACCAACTACCTGAACGAGATCGGATCAAAACCACGCTATGCCAATGACTGGAGCGCGACCAGCGTGAGTCGCACGTTGGCGAATCCCGCCTATTACGGAGCGTCCACGTACAACAAGCGCAAGGGGACGAGCACGACGTCGACGCCGCGCCCCAAAACGGACTGGATCGTGGTCGAGGGCGTGTACCCGGCCATTGTCGACAAAGACACCTGGACCAAGGTCCAAGAGATTCTCACCAACAAAAGTGGGCTTCATCATCGCAACAAACGGTCCACCTATCTTTTGTCCGGCCTGATCAAATGCGGACTCTGCGGCGGCAGCATGGCGGGCTACAACCATCCGAAAAAAGGGGTTGGCGGCGGTTCGTGGTCGTACTATCGCTGCTCATGGCGATTGCAAAAAGGTAAAAGTGTTTGCTCAGGCCAGACTTTTGATCGCCGACGCACCGAACAAAAGATCGTCGAGGCGCTCGCGCAGTGGGCGACAGATCCGGAGCCGGTTGTAAAGCAGGCGCTCGATCTGATCAGCAATAAGGAATTTATTCGGGAGCATCTTAACGAGCAGACCCGGTCGCTGCTTCGACAATTGGCCGAGGTCGAGAAAGAGCTAAAGCGAGTCATGGACGCATTCCAGGATGGATTGCTCGAAAAGGAGGAAGTAAACGCCCGGGCGCGGCCGCTGAAATCCGAGAAGCAGCTTCTGGAAAGCGAGATCAAACGATTAAAGAAGGAAGCCGGGATCGACGGCGACCACACCTTTGTGGACTTGGAAAGGCTGAAACTCGCCTTCGCCAACTTCGGCAGCGTCTTCGACTCGCTGCACATCGGAGAACAAAAGGAAGCGCTGGCCAGCGTGCTGAACAAGGTTGTGGCCATGCCGGAAGGACGTCTCTACCTTCATCTCGATTTCAATGTTCTGCGCGAGGCATTCGGGTTGAATGGCTTGTTGCCAGCCTTCCCCAAGAACGGGGACCTGGTGATCCAAATCAACACGAGCGAAGACGTCCACATGATCAAAGACTTTTCCGAGATGAAGAATTTCGGCGAGCGGCTCCAATGGCTTCGTTTGAAAAACCGCTTCAACAAGAAAGAACTAGCGCGCAACCTCGGCGTGAGTGAATGCACGATCTCCAATTGGGAGCGACGCGGGATGGTGCCGCATGAGCATCAGATCGTCCGGCGCGTGGCGGAATTTTTCGGGGTGCGCGTCGCCGACCTGCTGGGTATCGAGCCGGTGCCGGTGGACACGACGACCAAGTGGCGGCTCCGAATAGTTCGCCGCTGCATCGGCATGTCGCAGGCTGAGATGGGCAAGATGCTGGGGATGACTGAGGAGCAGTACCACTGGATCGAATTCGAAGGGAAAAAGGGAACGCGCCTCGACGCAAAAGCGCTGGCGGATATTCTGGGCCGCATTCCCGAAAAGCACTGGCCAGCATTTGAAGGCATCGTCGGGGCCGACGGTGCGGAGCCGCAGTCGGCTCGCCAGTAAGCGCCGCTATCCTCCTTCCGCCTGTCCAGAGACCGGATCACGAGCCTTCATTTTCTTGTTGACAGGCCCAGGCAATGAGCTATCATAAGTACAGAAAATGATTTTCTGATAGCTATCGCGGCAGAGAGGGGGAACCGATGGCTGACAATGTAATCGCGGCAAATCTTGTTCGGCTCCGAAGGCACATGCGCTTCTCCCAGGGAGCGCTTGCCGAAAAAGCAGGAATCAGTCGGCCCAGCTACCGCAAGATCGAAACTGGAGTTTCGGTGCCCAAGGCAGAGACCCTGCAGGCGCTCGCCAAGGCGCTCGATGTCAAACTCCAGCAACTGGTCGCTCCGGTGCGTACCCTATCGTCGGTTCGCTTCCGCGCCCTAAAGAAGATGACCAGTCGCGAGCAGATTCTCGCGGACGTAGCGGTCTGGCTAGAAAACTTCAATCAGCTGGAGGAGATCGTCGACGACAAGATATCCTACCAGTACAAGGCGCTCGCCCGCTCTTTGCAGAAGCTGCCCCCAGGTCCTGACCGGGCCAGGCACGCGGCAAATAAAGCGCGGCAGCAACTTGGTCTTTCCGACGACGAATTGATCCGCGACATCTGCGGTCTGCTCGAATCGTGCGGCATCAAAGTCTTTCCCTACCTGCTCACCTCGGATTCGTTCTTCGGCCTTTCCATCGGCGAGAGCGATGGTGGTCCGGCTATCGTGGTCAACGTCTGGGATCGTATTCCCGTGGAACGGTGGATTTTCAGCGCGGCGCACGAACTGGGTCATCTGTTGATGCATCTGGAAGCCTACGACGTGAGCCAGAGCCGGGAGGACGATGCGCAGGAAGGAGAGGCGAATCTCTTTGCCAGTCACTTTTTGATGCCCGACGGCGTGTTTCAAAAGGAATGGCAGGAGACCAAGGGCTTGTCGTTCATCCGGCGCGTCCTGAAAACCAAGCGGATATTCCGGGTCAGCTACAAGACCGTGTTGGCACGCCTTATCGAGCACGGCGTGGCCAATAACGATATCTGGAAACGGTTTTATTTCGAATACTCGCGCCAGTACGGTCGATCACTCCAACACCATGTGGAGCCGGATGCAATCGGTCCCACTGTTTTTCGTCAGAGCATATCGGAGTCGCAGCGGGCCAACGAACCGGAATATTTATCCGCTGACGATTTCGTGGAGGACAGGCTCAATCGCCTCGTGCGCCTTGCCATCGAACGGGAGGAAATCTCCCTCAGCCGAGGCGCCGAGATCCTTGGCATCGACCTGGAAGCAATGCGCAACCTGACCGCCTCGTGGGTGGACTGAATCGAATGACGTCGACCAAGCCGCCCACTTTCCTGATTCTCGACGCCAACGTGCTGATCGACTTTTGCAAGTCAGATCGATCCATGCTCACGCTGATCGCACGACACATCGGCACCGTGTGCGTCGCACAGCCGGTACTAGACGAGGTCGAAGCTCTGGGCCACGGAGATCTGCTCGCGCTCGGCCTCGGTCTCGTCATGCCGGAAACCGAGATGTTGATCGCGGCGGCCGCCCAGCCGGGCTCGCTTTCTTTCGAAGATCGAATCTGCCTTCTGCTCGCCAAGGAGCGCGGATGGACATGCGTCACCAACGATGGCCGCCTGCGCCGGGAGTGCGAATCGGAATCCGTTTCTGTCCTCTGGGGGCTGGAACCATTGATCATGTTGGTGAAACGCAAGGTGATCGACGCAAAGCTCGCGCTGACGACAGCCCTGGCCATCCGCCGTTCAAATCCCCGGTTCATCACCGACGCAATCATCCAGCGATTCAAAAATCGAATCAGGATACGCTGACCGACCAGAACTCTCATCTCGTCTAACCATCCGTATTTCTTGCACTTTTCTCCACAGCCCTTTATGCCCAGAAAATATTTTCGTTTTGCTCTTGACAGCTAACACCAGTTAGCCTACCTTGTACATTAGAACAAAGGAGGCCGACGTGGAGACCCCGTCCGCCATGCAGAATAAAATCCTGCGCTTCATCGAGGACTTCAGTGAACGACGCGGCATGCCGCCGACGGTTCGGGAGATCGGCGGCAAGTTCGGGATCAAGTCGTCGACGGTCTTCGCGCATCTGAAGCGCATGGAAAAGAAGGGCCTTCTGCGGCGGTCGAGTTCGCCACGTTCCATCGAACTATTGGCGAAACACCCCGGCGGGAACCGAATTCCGATCTTGGGCCAGGTTCCGGCAGGGACGCCGCTGCTCGCCGTCGAAAACATCGACGGCTATTTGCCGGTGGATCGCAAAGCATATCGGAGCGGCAACGTGTTCGCCCTGCGCGTTAAGGGCGAAAGCATGATCGAGGCGGGCATCCTCGACGGCGACACGGTGATCGTTCACGAGCAACCGGATGCCGAAAACGGCGCGACCGTCATCGCCCTGGTGGAGGACGAAGCGACCGTGAAGCGGTTTTACCGCGAGGGCAACGTCATCCGTTTACAGCCAGCGAACAGCACGATGGCTCCCTTGTTGATCGACGCGGCACGTCAGGACGTTCGGATCGTGGGAAGGGTTATAGGGGTTTTCCGCGATCTGAACTGATGCATTGTATCGGTGGGCGAGATCCCCTCTTTCCGCAACGCCCAGGGGGAGATGAAACTCTCGTTCGCTCTGTGAAAGTTGGGCGCGTTTCGGGGGAAACGCCCATGATGCGTATTGATTTTCTTGAAGGTTACGGCATTGAAAAGCAGATCGTAGACATCTGGAAGCGGCACATCGGCGAGATACTCCTGCCCGTGCAGGAGAAAGCCATCCAGCAATATGGCCTCTTCGAATCCCGCAACCTGATCGTCTTCTCACCCACCTCTTCGGGCAAGACCTTCATCGGCGAGATGGCCGCGATCAAGGCGGCCCGCAAAAAGCTCAAGGTCTTCTACCTGGTCCCGCAGAAGTCGCTCGCCGAGGAGAAGTACGTCGAGTTTTCCGAACGCTATGGCGAGGTCGGCATTCGCGTCGTCATCTCCAACCGAGACCACCGCGAATTCGACGAATTGATCCAGCGCGGCGACTTCGATATCGCCATCGTGGTTTACGAGAAAATGCAGGGACTGCTCGTGAACACGCCGTCGCTGCTCACCAGCGCCGGGCTGATCGTCGTCGACGAACTGCAGATGATCACCGATGAATTCCGGGGGCCGGTGCTCGAGGTGCTTCTCACGCGGATCGTGACCTCGGACGCCAGTCCGCAGATCCTCGGCCTTTCCGCCGTCCTCGGCAAAACCGACCGCCTGGAGAAGTGGCTCAAAGCCCGCGTCCTCGTCGAAGCGCAACGTCCCGTTGAGCTTCGCAAGGGCATCCTGTGCCAGGGAGTGTTCAACTACCGCGAACACAATTCGGGCGCCGCAGGGTCGGAGGACATGGTTTGGGACGACAGCAACTCCAAGAACGCCGACCGCCAGCTGCTACTCAATGTCGCAAATCTCGTCCAGCGCGGCGAACCGTGCATGGTTTTTCTTCGTGATCGCAAATCGACGGTGTTCGCGGCCCGCGCTCTGGCTGACATCGTGGCGCTGCCGTCTGCGACGGAGGCCATCGATGAACTCTCTGACCTGGATGACACTCGTGCCTGCGACATATTGTCCGAGCTTCTGTCCCGGGGAATCGCCTTCCACAACGCAGACCTGACGTGGTCCGAGCGCCGCCTGATTGAAAAGCATTTTCGCGCCGGGGCAATCAAAGCGCTGTTTTCGACCTCCACTCTGGCGATGGGCATGAACCTCCCGGCCAAAAACGTGTTCATCGACACCCAAAAGTGGAAGTACTCGTCCAAGTTCCGCCGCGTGCTCATAGAGGACATCACTCGCAGTGAATACGAAAATATGAGCGGCCGCGCGGGGCGGCTCTCACTAGAGTTGGACTTCGGGCGCTCGATCATAATCAGCACCGGCGAGTTTCCAGCCCGGGCATTGGCGCGGCACTACATCGAGGGGAGCTTCGAGGACATTACGCCGACACTCGCCAACGCGCCGCTGGAGAGCCACGTCGTCAACCTGATCGCATCGGGTCTGTGCGCGACTCGGGAAGAACTCTACCACTTCCTTCTCGGCAGTTTCACCGGCCACGAGGTCTGGCGACAGAACCAGACGCAGAGCCAGTTCCACAAGAATGTCGACCGGGCGGTGGATATCTGTATCTCGTGCGCTGTGGTGCTCGAACAGGAAGCCAGGTTGATCATCACTGAGTTGGGCCGCACCTGTGCCTCACAGTGCTTACATCCTAAGACCGCCTATGCGTTCTTTCGTTGGGCGCAAACGGCGAAAGACCGTTTCTCCACCGAGTTCGAAATGCTGGTGATCGCGGCGCGCAGCCGCAATGCTGAGGACATTTACGTCCAAATGGACGGGGATGAGAATCGGCGTGCCGGGTATCGGGACCAGGTGTTGAGCCGCGCCAGAGGCCGCGACATCGCGCAGTGGGCGGTTTTCCAGGCCATCGCCAAGGAAACGCACTGCATCTATGAGGTCAATAAGCACTACAAGCTCGCGCTCATGATGGACGACTGGATTGAGGAAATGCCGATCAAAAAGATCGAAGATGCTTTCAATGTATGGGGCGGCGCGGTGCGGCGAATCGCCGGGGAATTCGACTGGCTCATTCACGGCATGGCGCTGGTGTGCGAGATCGCCGGGTGGAGCGAGAAGCAGGTTGAGCAGGTCCATGATCTGTCGCTGCGCCTGACCCAGGGCATCGGCAACGATGCTGTGGAGTTGGCTCGCATGAAACTGCGCGGCGTCGGCCGCGCCGTCCTGCGAAAACTTGTGGAATCGAAAGTGTGCGATCAAAGCGCCCTGGAAGAATCATCCGAAGCCCGGCTCTGTGAAATCCTCGGCCCGAAGACCGGCAAGAAATTGTTCGACCTGCTTCGTGAGGGCGCTCCATCAGCGATGCAATCAGAAGAGGAAAGTGTCCCTGTGGGATCAGTCGAACCAAATGCTGAAACCGACCCCATGCCCAGCCTGATCCTCGATATCAAGCAGCACCGCGTATCCTACAAAGGCGCGACAGTCGATTTGCAACCCACGCCGCTGAAGTTCATCGCGCTTCTTGCAAAGAAGCCCGGCAAGATCGTAACCAAGCAGGAAATTTACGACAGCATCTGGGGTCTCAACGACGCGGCCGACAACCCGATTTACGATCACCAGATCACCGACACGAAGAGCACGTTGGTCCGGGCGTTGGGCAGTCTCGCCGGGAATGGACATCGAATACCATCGGGGGAACTTCGGGGCCTCATCAAGACCAAGCCGCGCGTCGGATACTGGCTCGACTTGCCGGATAGAGAAGTAAGGGTTTGCGGGTGAATCTTTTATTGCCGTAGGATTTCGGTCGTTCCGTTCAATCCATCAGTGAAGTCTGTGCATTTGGCAGCGCCGCATCCCTCATGCGCCGGTAGCCGCAATTAATCGTTCCTTCAAAGTTGTGATCCTCTCTCCGCTTTGCAAGCGCCTTACTGCGATGGACAGGGCTTTCCGAGTGCCGACGATGATCACTAGCTTGCGCCCGCGAGTGATTCCCGTGTACAGCAAGTTTCGCTGAAGCATCATATAATGTTGGGTGTGAATCGGCATTACGACGCAGGGATACTCCGACCCTTGGCTCTTGTGAATGGTGACTGCGTATGAAAGGGTTATCTCGTCGAACTCATCGAAAAAGTATTTCACCTTTCTGCCGTCAAATTCGATGACAGCTTCGAGGTTCTGGTCGTCCAACCGGGCGATAAAACCGATGTCGCCGTTGAATACGTCCTTGTCGTAGTCATTCACAATTTGCATAACCTTGTCGCCCACCCTGTAGGTGAGTCCGAAGCGTTGGATACTGGAACCCGATGGATTAAGCGCTTGTTGAAGAATCTGATTGAGATTTCGCGCCCCCAGAACGCCTCGCTGCATGGGTGTGAGCACCTGGACATCGAACCGAGGGTCAAAGCCGAATTTTTCCGGAATGTGCTCGGAGACGAGCTTGAGAATCATTCGTTCCACACTGTCGGGGTTTTCCCCTTCAATAAAGTAGAAATCCGCATCGCCTGGACTGGCCACTTTATTCTGGGGATAGATCGGCATTTCCCCGTTATTGACGCGGTGGGAGTTCACGATGATCCGGCTTTCGGCCGCTTGGCGAAATATCTCCGTCAATCTGCAAACCGGAACGGTTTCCGATTCGATGATGTCACGCAGCACCATCCCCGGACCAACCGATGGAAGCTGGTCCACATCACCAACAAGAATTAGGGCCGCTTGCTTTGGTATTGCACGGATAAATTGGTGAGCCAGCACCAAGTCCAACATGCTCGACTCGTCGATCACAAAGATATCGCCTTTGAGCGGGTTATCATGATCACGCTGGAATTTTCCCGTCTTGGGATCAAACTCCAACAAACGGTGGACAGTCTTCGCCTCCAGCCCGGTGGATTCGCTCATGCGCTTGGCCGCCCGGCCCGTCGGGGCGCAAAGGACCGTCCGAAGCTTCTTGGCCCGGAATATCTTGATGATCGCGTTGAGCAGCGTGGTTTTTCCCACGCCTGGGCCGCCGGTGATGACGAGCGTTTTGTAACGCACTGCCTTGCGAATCGCTTCTTTTTGGGTTTCCGCGAGTTCCAGGCCAACTTTCGACTGGGTCCATTCGATGGCTTTTTCAACATCGATCCCCGGACAGGGATGGACGCCGTTCGATAGCGCGATCAGATTGCGCGCCAGCAATCGCTCTGAGCTGTCCAAAGAGGCGAGGTACAGGAGCGGCGAACCATTCTCTCCTTCCCCGGATTTGAGACTGGACGACCGCCTTTGCACCAGCCGCTCTTCGCCTATTTCATATTCAATTGCACGCTCGACAATCGTTGTGGGGATCTCCAGCATTTCCGCCGTCTTCTCGATCAACTTATCTCTGGGGTAGGCGCAATGCCCCTCCTCGGTCAGAGCGCCAAGCACATATTCGACTCCCGCCCGAGCGCGAATGTCGGACGCTCTGTCGATCCCGACGCTGACGGCGATCTGGTCGGCGGTTTTGAACCCAATGCCCCATATATCTTGAGCGAGACGGTATGGGTTCTCCGTGACGACCTGAATGGCCTGGTCGCCATAAGTCTTGTAGATGCGAAAGGCGCGAGCGGTTCCCACGTTGTGACTGTGCAGAAAGACCATGATTTTCCGCACAGCCTTTTGCTCCGACCATGCCGACAACAGTCTTTCCCGGCGAATGGCCCCGATTCCTTCGACTTGTAGCAAGCGGTCAGGATCGTTCTCGATGATGTCGAAAACATTCTCTCCAAAAGCGCCGACCAAGCGTTTCGCAAACTCCGGCCCAATTCCTCGAATAAGTCCCGAGCCGAGGTACTTCTCTATTCCCTCAACAGAATTCGGTTGCGTCGTTCGGAGTGTAAATGCTTTGAACTGTTGGCCATGTTCGCGGTCCACCACCCAGCGGCCCTCAGCTTCAACCCACTCTCCAGCCGACACGCTCGGCAGCGTTCCAACAACGGTCGCCAGGTCGTGATGACCGGGCACCTTCACGCGAAGCACGGCAAAGCCTGTTTCTCCACTATGAAACGTGACCCGCTCAATGAGTCCATCAATAGTTTCGTTGGAAGGCTTGTCGTTCATTGCTGATGTTATAACGGTTCGCTGTTTGCTCAAGAAATTATTTTCTCGCCTTTCTCCATCCCGCGCTGACCGCTTCTTCTTCGGTGCAGAACCATCGCTCGCCTGACGCCTCGTTGATCTGCGTCCTCTCGTAGTTCTGCTGCCCTGGCACATGGAAAATCTTCTCGCCGTTGGCGCTAATGTTTCCCTTGATTTTGCACTTACGCTCCCCCGGCGATGGTGTAGCCGCGGTCCCATCGGGCGTCGGCGCTGGCGTCGCTACATCACCACCGCCCCAGAGTCCACGCCCGGCTTCCCGCGCTTCGCGCTCCAGCGCCCGGAATTCTTCCATCTTGGCAAACGGGAACCGCGTGTAGGCATGGCCATAGCCCTGGCGGATAAGCTCGGCGTTGAGCAGCGTACCATCGGGCAAGAACACATAGGCAAGAAGGCGTCCATATTTGTCTCGGTGATTCGTCGCGGCGCTCGCCTGGTCGAGTTCGAGGCGCACAGTCTTGCCATCTGCCATCTTGTGAGTGAAGGCGCTCGCTTCTTTGCCGAAGTACTGGACGGGCTTCCTGGGATCGACCGTCTCCGGAGTGTCCACGCCGATGAGCCGAACCTTATCTCTCTGGCCGTCAATCTGAATCGCGAGCGTGTCGCCGTCGACTGCGCGGGTGACTGTTGCGGTGAGAGAGTTGTTCGAATCCTCGGCCAAGCAAACCGAGGAGAAAAATACAAACGCCAGAAGAACAATCACGGAGGCCCGTTTCATCGAATACCTCCATTTTTCAGGGGCCGATCTTTTACCGACAGTTTGCCGACTACAGGGCGACTCGTCAAAGAGGATCGATTCCTCGGCGATACATATCCGAGAAAGAACCGATCAGCCGCCGAGGATTTTAGAGGACTCCATGCCGTATTTTCCGGCCCATGAGAAAGCCCATGTACATCGAAACCCTGGAATACGGACCGGGGAAAGCCCTGAAAACATCGGACCCAGGGCTGACTCAAATTTTTCAGGAGGTCCGGACTATTTACGCACCCGCTGAATTCCCAGTCGTGATCCAGGGCGAAACCGGCACCGGCAAAGAGGGCGTGGCGAGGGCCATTCATTGGCACAGTCCCCGCCGAGGCAAACCGTTCGTCGCGGTCAACTGCGGCGCGATCCCAGAGGGTCTCGTCGATAGCGAATTCTTTGGGCACGAGCACGGTGCATTCTCGGGGGCTATCTCTCAGCGCAAAGGCCACTTCGAAGCTGCCAACGGCGGCACGATCTTTCTGGACGAGATCGCAGAATTGCCGTTGGGTCTCCAGGCCCGGCTCCTGCGCGTGCTCCAGGAAGGAGAGATTGTCCGAGTGGGAAGCAGCAAACCAGTGCCCGTGGACATTCGAGTCGTTGCTGCAACGAACAAGGATCTCAAGGCGCTCGTCGACGATGGGAAATATCGCGTCGATCTCTACTACCGGATCGCGGCCGCCGTGGTCCACATTCCTCCTCTCCGCGAACGACCGAGCGACATCATGATGTTGGCCAGAGCATTTATTGAAGAATGCTCACCGCCCAAGTGTCCTGGCCTTCGCATTCAACCGCTTGCCGCTCACTGCCTTCGCTCTCATACCTGGCCGGGCAATGTGCGTGAACTCCAGAGCGCCATAGTCGTCGCGTGCGCGCGGGCGGTCGCTGATAAACGATCTTCGATCGGTTTGGTTGATCTGGCTACAGAATTATCCGGCGCAAAAACAGTGAACCTGAAAAATAGTACTCTGAAACAGCGAGTGGCTGAATTCTTTGATAGAAATCCCGGCGGGTCGATCATGGAAGCCGCCCAGCACCTCGGGGTGAATTACCATGTTGCTCGCAGAGCCTTTCTGCGAACCATACAGCGGTAGAGGTCGCGTGCTAGTTCGAAGTCGGAGGCTCAGCCTTGCTCGATTCATACTGAAAAGCTTTGAAATCGATTTCCGGCAAGCCAATCTCCGGCCCCTGACTTTTACGCAGTTCGACCCACGCCAAGCCGTTTTCGGTGGATCGATAGCAATTCCTTAAAGGTCCTGAAAACGCGCACTCTTTCAAAAATTTTCTCAGCACAAGCTCCATCAGATAATGAGAATTGAAATGGCGTCGATTAGAAAGCCCCACCACTCTCATCATGTCCTTGACGTTGGTTGGCTCTCGACACAGGTCAATGATCCGCGCGAGGTTGTCCCAGAGGGCCAACTGCGTTGCGCTCGGTGCTGTTCTGGTTTTCGGGTACATCTGGCTCGTGTCCTCACCCCACGAGGCCAACAGTTTTCTGGCTTCCAGGGCTAGTGGATCACGCTTGCGCACAGCAATTTGCCGAAGCACCTTTCGATCAGATTCGTCACCACCGTGTTTTCGCATGTAGTCAAGAAGATTCTGACGGTTGGATTGATCTCCTATTCGGAGAAGACCCTCCCGCATATCAAGATCAACTACTATCTCGATGGGATCGAGGAGCGCCATCTGCTTTTTCGCCTTCGCCAGTTTTATTCGCTTGGTCGGTGTCCACCAAATTTTCTTGAACCAACATCCTCCTTGTTGATCCCACTCATAGTTCCCATACTTCTCGTTCGTTCCATACTCACGACCGAAATCGCGAAAGAGATCTATCGCTGCGCCAAGTCGTTCCAAATCTCTGAGACCGATGCAGCGAGTCATGAGCCAAAGATCGGTTAAAGACCCCTCAATGCCCGAATTACGTTCATGCAGTTCGATTGCGTCTTCGGTAACGGTAAGCGACAAAGTGATTTTCATTTTCATGCGCATTTTCGACATAAGTTAATCCCTTGTCGGGAATGCGCCATCAAGGGCGTTTTGAACTATCGTCTTCACCTCAAGTGAGAAATTCGCTGACAACATCCACTGCAAATATCCCCTATCTTCCACTGCAAGGTGTCGCAGAGACGCATTGGAATTCTTTCCGAAGCTAAGGCATGCCTCTCCGTTGTCGTTCCAGAGTATCTTGCCATCCGAAGTCACGTTATTTGTATTCACATATCGGGCGACTTCGGCAAGAGTTTTCGGTAGCTCGCCATAACGGTTCAATTGAGCAGCGAACACTCTCGCCGTGGCGTCCACATCGCTTGCCGCATCGTGGGCCTTTTCAAAATCCTCGTTGAGGTAAAATTTGACCGCTGCCTTCAAATCGCGTTTCTCGAAGTGGAAAAAGATCTCCATGACGTCAACGACTTCCCTATCGGCAAGGGAAAAATTCTTGTCGCACCGTTTGAATTCCTCCATCAGCAAGGGAATGTCGAATTTCTTAACGTTGAAGCCGCCAAGATGTGCGCCGCCGATTAACTGCAAAATGTCCGATGCAACCATCGAGAAGATTGGCTTGTCTGCTACATCAGCGTCGGTGATTCCATGAACGGCTGAGGCGTCAGGCGGGATCGGCTGATCGGGGTTGATTAGCAGATTCAGCCACTCCTCTGGATGGTCCAAGGATATCTTTTTCGCCGCAAATTGAACGATCCGATCAGTGGCGAAGTTCGTCCCCGTGGTTTCAAGGTCGAAGATGACAAGTGGTTTGTCCTGCAGAAGATCGCGTAACGTCATATCTCCCTCAGCACGCAAAGCGAGCGGGCCTTCTGGTTGGCCAGCTGGTATGCCGATTAAAATCCATCGGCGCTGAAGCCCAGCGCGCTCTCCACTTCGGAAATGAGACGCGCTTCTCTGATTTTCAGAAATTCCCGAAACTGCCCATAGTCCAGCATTTCGCGGTCAATGAACGCCCTTTGCAAATCTTCGTCGTTCACATCGGCAAAAAATTCTTTTGGGTCCTTGGCCGATTTGTTCTGATTCTTGCCTTTGGCGAGCAACCAGAAATTTGCGAAATGATTTAGCTCGTGTTCCTCGAACTTCATGTCTCTCAGTTTCGACCGTGGGAAAATGTGATCCATTTCTAGCGCGCTTGAAGGCAGGTGGACCTTTGCGCCAGTGAATCCTTGGACCAGGCAATGGGTCAAATAGACATTGTTCTGCAAGAGACCGGGGCTCACGCGATCACACTGGAACCATGTCTTCGTCATCCATTTGACGAAAGCGCCAATTGGAAAGGAGAAGTCACCTTTGCTGATTCGCGGATACATCTCCCAAGATACGATTTTCCCAATGCGGCTATCGGCAAAACGTTGGAAGGCGCGGGTGAATCCGCACAGATAGAGAGCCTGCCGAAAAGGCTTCAAGTCCGCGTTCGGAACCTGGTGCTTGGGTAAATTGTGGAGGTAATAGACGAAAGGAACAAAGGTGTTGTTTCCGGCAAAGGCTTTGCTGCTGCTGCACCAGCAGTCTCTTTGCACGACGTCGACAAGCGAGCGGATGGCGTTGCAGCATTGGGCGAAGTTTTTCTTGAATTTCTCGATATTCACCTTATTGCGGAGAAGATCAATGTTGAGCTTCGACCCCAAACCGGAAACGGTGAAAAGGCAGCGGATCACAAAGTCAGCGTCGAACTGAAATGCATTCCCCTCGTTGATGCTATCCACGAATTCCGGGAGGGTTTCCGCTGACTCCTTCCAATCCAGTTTGAGCATCGAAAAAATCAGGTCGGATCGACTCAGCGGAGTACCTTGGCGATTGATCCTCACGAAGACTTCGAGCACGTCAGCTTCTGATTTTCGGTCGGGGCTACCAAGTGGTTTGTTCTCGTCGATGACCGAGGTTTTCAGAATGCTTTCTTCCTTGCTCATCACCTCGTCGATTCGTGCGAGATTCATGTCGAGACGGAGACTATCGTCGTCGGTGAGTTGGAGCTTCGTGGTCAAATCGCGACTCAATTTCTTTTTTTCCGAAACGGACATTCGAAAAAGGTCTTGAAACCGCATGTACCATTCCATCTGGTCGCCGTTGTTGTCGTCGGTTTTTCTTTCACTGAATGTCTTAAAGGTTTCCTCGTTGTGCTGGACATCTTCGTCGGGAGTGGAGAAGCGAAAATAGTAGACCATCTCCCGGAGATCATTTGACTCTCGACCGGACAGCACGTCGAACGAGAGGTACTTGCCTTCATTGGAGCCGTAAAGCGCAAGGTACAAGGACTGAAGGCGCTGCTGGCCATCAAGAACCACGTTCAACCGGCGCTTACTGACGTTGTCTTTGAACGTCTGCCGATTGATCTCGCGGACGTCCTTGACGAATTCTCTGTAGCGAAGGTCGTCGTAGGTCTCCCACATCAGCACGATTCCAAGGGGATAGCCGCGCATGATCGAGTCGAGAAGCATGAAGATTTTGTCTTCGGGCCAGACGAAATCGCGCTGGATCGCCGGGAGAACAACGTCCCCGCGATCCATCTGATTAAGCAACGTGCTGATGCTCATTGAGCCTCCTAGCGGCGACCTGAAACGCAACTCTGGAGTATTTAGAACCAGGGAAGTTCAGCACCAAAACGTACCTGAGTCAACGCAGGACCGCAATCTGATTTCGCGGTCCTCCTGGTTTTTATTGGCCTCGACGAACAGCGAAATCGGCTTGTGCGCATGGTGATTCAAATCCCCAAAGCTCGATCTGTAATTTACTGCCACGGATAAACACGCCGATTTGAACTCACACATGGCCGATTTCGCTTTCGGGTTGATGGCGCCTACACGGACAACGCGGAAGGAAGCGAGAGTATCCTTTATAAAACGCGACGTTGCGTTCGGATGCTTTTTGCGTGCGTTCCTGGTGCTGTTGGAGTGTGCGGCAGGGATTCATCGCGGCAATCAGAATAAACCGCGCGGGAAAGGTCGCGGTCATTGACGCCCGGCTGATGGTTACTGTGCCGTCTTCCAAAGGTTGGCGCATCATTTCGAGTACGTCACGCCGAAACTCGGGCAGTTCGTCGAGAAACAGCACACCGTGATGCGCTAGACTGATCTGGCCCGGGCGCGGCACGATACCGCCGCCAACCAGGCCGGCATCGCTCGCCCCATGATGTGGCGCGCAGAACGGGCGCTCCGTGATCAGCCCGCGGCCGTTCAACTTGCCCGCCACGCTGTAGATCTTGCTGGTGTCGATGATCTCGCGCGTGTTCATCGGCGGCAGCAATGTCGACATGCGGCGCGCAAGCATCGTCTTGCCGGAGCCGGGCGGACCGATCAACAGCAAGTTGTGCCCTCCCGCCGCCGCCACTTCCAACGCGCGTTTCGCCTGCTCCTGCCCGCACACATCGGCCAGGTCGACGTCTTCCTGATGCGACGATCGGCCGCAGAGAGGTGTCGGCGGCGCGACATCGACCGCCCGCTCGCCCCGCAACCAGGCCACTATTTCGGTTAGGTGGCTGAACCCGCGCACCTCCACCCCGTCGGCGGTCGCGGCCTCGGCAACGTTATCGTGGGCCACCAATAGCCCTTCTACACTCTGTTGCTTCATGTGATCCGCCACCACCATCGCACCGGGTACCGGCTTGATGGAACCATCGAGGCCGAGCTCCCCCAGGACCGCGTGAGAGCGCGTACGCAAGCGCGGAATTAGCCCGTAGGCCTGCATCAGCCCGATGGCGATCGGCAGGTCGAGCGCCGCCCCTTCCTTGCGGCGATCGGCCGGAGCCAAGTTGATAACGGTGCGATTGCGCAGACACGAAAAACCGCTGGCCGAGAGCGCCGACAAAACACGCTCCTGGCTCTCGCGTACTGCCCCGGCCGGCAAGCCGACAATCCGCAGCGAAGGCAACCCACGTCCGGCGTAGACTTCGACATGCACGGTGAAGGCTTCTACCCCGACCGTCGCTCCGGAAACCACTTGGCCCAAACCGGACATCGCATCCTCCTGCCCGTTCCCACGAGCAATGGACATGCCAACGGCGGACGAAAAAATGAATTCCCTTATGAATCAAGCAGTTGACCGAAAACGGCGTTGCGAAGCAGGCGATGATGTGTTCGGAAATCGAACAGTCGTGTTCGGATTCCGAACAGTCAGAACGAACACCAAGTGTTCTTGCTCACTCCCGCAACCATTCCGGAGAGAAGACAGCGAAGTCGATGCGCAGATAGGGCAGGAACGGTAACAGACCTCTCTCATACAAGCAGCCTAGCTGCCCGTCGGGCAAGACCGCCAGCGCGGAATACGCCGAACCGCCCGGGTTCAACACACGTGAAACCGGCCAGGTTTTGCCGTTGTCGGCACTGAGATAGACGGTCAAGTTGCGCCGGAGCAGTTCGCTTTCCGACGCCAGCCCTGAATACAACAGGCCGTAAGACGTGTTCAGCAGGCTGCCCATGCACGAAGGATCAAGCAATTCGTCGTCATGCGCCACGCCGGTCCAGGTTAGACCCCGGTCCTCGCTGCGCCCCACCCAGCGCCGATGCACCGCCGACAGATCACGCGCGTTAATGACGAGACTGCCGTCGTCCAGTTCCGCCACCTGCGATTCGTCGGAATCCGGCACCAGACTTCCTCCGATCTGCCAGGTCTCCCCGTCGTCGCTATAGATCACATGCGAGTAAGCTTCGCCGTTGGTCGCGTCGCGGTGATCGCACGGGACGATGAAACGGCCATCGGCCAACTGGATGCTGCGCCCGGGACCCGTAGCGTACCATGTCCATTCTTCTGGCTTCACCTGGGTGGTGATGTCTAGCGGCTCGGACCAACTCGCCCCTTCGTCGCTGCTGCGGGTGATAAGTACCCGCCGGTTGGTCGGGTCGTCGGCGGGGTTGGTGCAAAAGGGCAACAGGATGTCGCCGGTTGCGCGGTCGACGACTGGCGCCGGATTGCCGGCGGTGTCGAAACCGTTGTCGACAATGACACGCAAGGCCGACCAGGTGCGCCCGCCGTCCACACTGCGTTTCATGACCAGATCAATGTCGCCGGTATCGGCAATGCTCGGACGCCCTTCGCAAAAGGCGAGCAATGCGCCAGTGGCGGTTTCGATAACGGCAGGAATCCGGTAGACGTCGTATCCTCCCTGCCCGCCGACAAAGACCGGGTACTCGGCGAACTCGATGGCGCCGTCATCGGTGGCGTCATCGTCGATATCGTTGTTGGCGTCATCGTCGTCGCCGGGCGCGTTGGTGTTGTCGTCGGCTATGTTGTCGTCATCACCGGAATTTTCACATGAGATTGCCGTCAGAACAGCCAGGAGCAATACAAGGCCTGGCAGCAGATTGCTTTTCATCCGAGCCCCCTTCTATTTCCAGATTGTTGGGATTGGAGAGACAAGTCAAGTTATGCGATTTTGATCGGCTTTCCGGTCACGGCGTTCAACCAATGGGCCATCGGCCGTGTCTGAACGCTGACGTACGCAACGCCGGTCAGGGTGGTGTGCGGTTTGGACTCCATTCCAAACCTTGCACGGCTCCGGTGGACATGCTAGAAGGCTGCGAAACGGAAACGGAGCGCCGATGCGCAAATTGATTGCTTGGCTTAGGGGTTTGAACTGGAAGCTGACCCTTGGCTATTGCGCCCTGTTTTTCGTGCTGTTCTTCGTTTTCTTGTACCTGACCTTTCCCTACAACTCGGTTCGCGACGCCATCGTGCGTCAAGTTGAAAGCCTGCAAGGCGCGGAAGGCACTTCCGCGATGCGCATGCGCGTGGAAGTGGCCGATGTTTCTCCGTTCCGGTTGACCGGCGTGCGCCTGCAGGGCGTCAAACTCTCCCGGCCCGAGGATCCACGACAGGTATTGCTCAATCTGAACGAAGTGCGAATTCGCCTGCGGCCGACCCAACTTTTACGCGGCCGGCTGTGGCTCGATTTCGACGTCTACGCCTACGACGGCGGCGCCGCGGGCTCCTACTGCAAACGCGGCCCAGTGACTGATCTGGCGTTGAACTTTGTAGGGCTGCGCCTAGCAAAATACGGCACGCGCGAACTGGTGCAGAAGTTCGGCTCGATGTCGTTGGACGGCACGTTATCCGGCCAGTTCGAGCTCCACTTCAACCCGGCGATGCGCCGCAACAACAGTGGTGGGCTGACGTTGAACATCGACAAATTGAAGGCCACCGGCATCACCATGGTCGGCAACAAGCTGCCCGACATGACTTTCGAACCGGGCAAGATCGTGTTGAAGATGCAGAACCAGAACTTCCAGGTCGACGAATTCAAACTGAAGAGTGACCAACTGGAAGTGGATCTGACCGGCCGCATCACGCTGGCCGATCAGATGAAGAACAGCCGCCTGTTCCTGAACTTCAGGTTCAAGCCTTCCGACGAACTTGAAACCGCCTTAGGCATGTTGATGATGACGATGAAAGAGCCGGATGACGAGGGCTTCTATTCGCTATCCATCAACGGCACGCCGGGGAATCTCCGCACCCGTCACTGATCGTGATCTGCAGACTGCTTTTTTCTGGGTACCGTCCGGCGAGTGTCGTGGTTGAAATACCGCCGCTCCACGATGGATACAATGATCAACGCTGTAACCATGACCGTGGTGACGGCGAAGCCGAGTAACGGGTAACCGGCACCGACTAGCGCCCCGATCGCCGCCATCGTCCAAATCGTGGCAGCGGTGGTCAGCCCGCGGACCGCCATTCCCTGTTGGATGATGACGCCGGCGCCTAGGAAACCGACGCCAGTCACCACCTGCGCCGCAATGCGGGTTGGATCGACGTCTTGTCCGCTACCGCTGGCCATCATTTCGCCGACCATGACATACAACGCCGCGCCCAAACTGATCAGCATCATCGTGCGCAAACCGGCCTCGCGATGATGGATCTCCCGCTCAAGGCCGCAGGCGATTCCGCACAGCATGGCCACGGCCAGCCGCATCCAGATGGTAACATCAAGCAACCGCGCCAAGTCGAAACCGGTTGATGCGCTCATCCAGAATCCCCTGTTCAGCATCCACACGCGTCGGCATCGTCGGCGGCGGACGCTTGGTTGCTGTCATCATCCACGTCGTCGTCTAGGTCGTCGTCCTGATCGTCGTCGGCATCATCGTCGGACAGATCGTCATCGGCGATGTCGTCGTCGGCATGGTCGTCGTCCGCAACGTCGTCATCCGCGCTGTCATCATCGACAATGTCGTGCGGTTCCAGAAAATCATAGTAGCGCCCCATCCAGTAGGCGATCAGGTAGTCGACTCCGGGCTGCACGTGCTGAGGCAGCCAGCCGTAACATTGCAAATGGTGGGGTGTGCGTTGCCACAGGTATTCCACGCGACACCGGTCGGTGATTTCCTGCGCTCCCTCGGCCTGGTATGCGAAACCGAGCAAATCGTTGAGACCCAACGACTCGGCCAAGTCGGTCAGAAACACCGATACCGGATCGACCGGCAGTTGCGGACAGTTAATGTGAATCTCGCGGTTGGGCGGATCCTGGAAGACGGTGAGCGAGTGAAGATCGTCTTCCATGATCTCCTTCGCCCCGGCGCACTGACCCATTTTTTCACAGGCGATCAGATAGACGTAGTCGAAATAGACGTTGTGGGTCCATTCGACCAGCCGGCGCTGTTTGCTGAACAGATCCCAATAGACCGCCAAACGTTCCGGATCGTCATCCAGCCGGAACAGGTTCAGATCGATCTGGTGCCGCAGGTTGTTGGCGAAGTACTCGGTATACCGGTTGAAAAAGGCAATGCTCGTCAACGGCAGCGTGGGCGCCAGTTTTTCGAACTGTTCGGCATACAGATCCCAATACTCTGCCGTGTCCAGAATGTGCGCCGCGATCAGGCAGAAAACGAGGCGTTTCTGGCCGTCGATCATCGGCGCCGCCGTGGTCGGCAAGCCTTCCTCGTTGAGAATCAGCCAGGCGCTGTTGCGCAGCTTGTCGATGACCTCTTTCACCATCTCGCGAATCAGGGCCCGGGTCGGGGCGTCGTCGATGAAATCGTAGGCCAGCGCGAGGCCGTGCCACCAACCCACATATTGGTCGGACGAACTGTTGGACAGATAGAAAGTGCCCAGCCACGGGCCGGTGCCGTATTCGAGCAGGTCGCTGCCGGCGTACTCCAACCAGTAGGCCGGATCGTTGACCGGGCCGACGTAACGCCCGATGTACCCGGTGGTTTGCGTCACTCGCAGGTGATCGCGCAAGGTCTCCACCGCGGCGATTGCGTTCTGCTTGGCGTCTTCGTCGCCCGTCACCGCGTAGCGGAATGATTCGGCCGCGCAGTAGGTGGCCGTCCACATCGTGGAATCGCCCTGGCCGCGGTAGTACAGCACCTTCTCCAGGTCCTCCGTTTCGAACATGATCTGGACAATGCCGCCATAGCCCGGCACGTGGTGGTCGCGGAGCCAGGTTTCGTAGTCGATGGCACGTTGAAGCAGGGCCGGGTCTTCGTCTGCCGAAACGGGCGCCGCAAACGCGATCGCCACCGCGCCCAAAAGGAATAGGACGAGCGTTCTTTTTCTCATCGGCCGTCTCCTGAGGGGTCCCTGGGCCGGGATTCAGTGTAACGGAATCGTATGGCGGTGGCTAGTATTTTGCGTCTTCGAGACTGACCTTGCCGCGGAACGTGCGGTAGATCCAGTAGGTGTAGCCGAGCACCAGCGGCATGAAAACGACGGCGATGATCAACATCGTGGTCAACGTCTTCGCGCTGGAGGACGAGTTATACAACGTCAGGCTCAGCGACCCGCTTTCTGTCGACGGCACGAGGTTCGGGAACAGCGACGCGCCGGCGGTGGCCATCAGGCCGATGATGGCGCCGGCCGACGACAAAAACGCCTTTCCTGCCTCACCCCGCTGGTGGTAGTAACGCACCGAGAAAATGGCGCCCAACGCACCGAGCGGCGCCACCAGCAACAAGGGCTGATACCAGAAGTTCAAGGTCATGCGCCCTTGCGTTAACAACGTCACCGCGCCGGCCACCACAAAAAGCGCAAAATAGAGATACCAGACCACGTCCACCCCGCGGCGAACCCGCTCGGCAAATTCGCCATCGGTCTTCATCAGCAGGTAGAGGCCGCCGTGTACGATGATCATCGCCAAACCCAGCAGACCGATCAGCAGCGAATAGGGGTCCAACAGTCTCCAGAAACCGCCGAGATAATCGCCGCTTGGCGCCAATTCCATGCCTCCCAGGACGTTCCCGAGAGCCACGCCGAACAGCAGCGCCGGCAACACACTGCCGAGGGCGAATGTGGTGTCGAATACCCGGCGCCAACGGACGTCTTCAAGCTGGCTACGAAACTCGATCGAAACCGCTCGCATGATGAGGCCCAACAGCACCAGAATCAGGGCCAGGTACATGCCGGAAAACACACTGGCATATACCGGTGGAAACGCGGCGAACATGGCCCCGCCGCCGGTGAGCAGCCAGACTTCATTTCCATCCCACACCGGGCCGATGGCGTTGAGCACTTTTCGCCGGTCGTCATCCTTCTTGGCAAACAGGTGCCAGAAGCCGGCACCCAGGTCGAAACCGTCGAGCACCGCGTAGCCGGTAAGTAGCACCCCGATCAGGAAGTACCAAATGGTCTGCAACGTCATCATGACCGCACCCCCTGCTCCAAGTTCTCGGCCAGCGGTTCCGGCCCATGCAGCACGGCCCGACGCACTAGGAAAACCCACAACGCGAACAGCATGGCGTAGATCAGCGAGAACAACACAATCGACGTCAATACTTGCGCGGCGGGCACCATGGCGGAATAGCCGTCGGAAGTGCGCAACAGCCCGTAAACGATCCACGGCTGGCGGCCGATTTCGGCGACAAACCAGCCCAATTCATTGGCGATCACCGGTGCCGGAATGGCTAACAAAGCGATCCACAAATACCAGCGGCTGTCGGCCAGCCGATTCCTTCGGGAGAGCCAGAAGCCGACCGCCGCAAACAAGACAAAAAACGCTCCCAACCCCACCATGAGGTGGAAGGAAAAGAAGGTGGGCAAGATCGGCGGACGATCTTCGATTTCAAAGTCCTTCAGGCCTTTGACCTCGGCGTCGAACGAGCCGAAGACGCCGTAGCTAAGCAGCCCCGGCAATCGTATTTCGAACAGGTTGCGTTCCTGGGCCACGCTGGGTAGGCCGATCACCAACAGGGGCGCGTTGGCAGTGGTTTCCCACAGCCCTTCGGCGGCGGCCAATTTGCTTGGCTGCAGCTGGCCCATCTTGACCGCGCTGGCGTGGCCGGTGCCCCACTGGGCCATCGCGGCGATCAACAGCACGATCAGCGCCATGCGTGCCGTTTCCTGGGCGACTGACGTATGGCGTTTTTTGAGCAGGAACCAGGCCGACAAGCCTAGCATGTAGAGCGATCCGGCGATCAGCGCCCCCACGATGACATGGGTGAAACGCGAGATCGTCGTCGGATTGAACACGGCCGCGGCGAAGCTGGTCAGTCGGGGGATTCCGTCGACCATTTCAAAGCCAGCTGGCGTTTGCTGCCAGGAGTTGGCCACCACGATCCAGAACGCAGACAACGTCGCACCCAAGGCCACCATCAACGACGAGAACCAGTGTGTCTTGACCGACAATCGATTCCAGCCGAACAACAACATGCCCAAGAAACTCGATTCCAGGAAAAATGCGATCACGCCTTCCGCCGCAAGCGGCGCACCGAAAATGTCGCCGACAAACCGCGAGTAGTTGGCCCAATTGGTGCCGAACTGGAACTCCATTACGATGCCCGTGGCGACGCCAACCGCGAATCCAAGCGCATACACGTGCAACCAGAAGCGCGCCATGGTGCGGTAGATCTGTTTCCCGGTGCGCAGATAGCGCGTCATGATCCAAAAGATCATCCAGCCCATACCGATGGTAAGCTGCGGAAAAATATAGTGAAATCCAACGGTTAGTCCAAATTGCAGCCGCGACAGAAAAATGGTGTCCACGGTTCACTCCCGAAATGTCGATCGCAAGGCGTTTTTTCGAATCGCTCGGTTGTGGCTGCCCGGCCGCGCCGTCACACGGCCGGGCAGCGAATGAACTCTGCTAGTCTTTCGCGAACTGACGTCCCGCCAGCTTTTTGTCAAGCATGAACAGGCCGTGTGCATGCTCTTTGATCATCTGGAATTGCTTCACCAACTCGTCGGTATTCTTCTCTTCTTCGACTTGCTCGGTGATGAACCAATCCAGGAATTTCTGCGTGGCCTTGTCGTCTTCGGCCACTGCCAGATCGTAGAGCTTGTTGATCCGTTCCGTCACTTTGCGCTCGTGCGCATAGGCTTCCTCAAAAACCGCGGTGAAGGTTTCCCAAGTCACTTTCGGCTTGTCGATCTTGTCCAGTTCGACATGCCCACCACGATCGAGGATGAACTGCTGGAACTTCATCGCGTGCACCAAAATCTCCTCGCCCGCCTGGATGCGCAACCAGTTGGCGATGCCGGGAAAATTCCGTTCCTCGGCCCACAAGGCCATCGCGAGATAGATGTAGCCCGAGTAGGTTTCGAAGTTCATCTGATCATTCAGCGCTTTCTGCACTCTGTCATTCAGCATAGTTTTCTCCTTGGGTCGCTGTCCGGCGACCGGTCACTCTGTGACCTTCTCGAATTGGTCCTTCAGGGCGCCGCAGATGGGGCACACCCAGTCTTCCGGCAGTTTGTCGAACGTCGTGCCCGGCTTGACGCCGTTGTCAGGATCGCCCTTTTCCGGGTCGTAGATGTAACCGCACACCATACATTCGTACTTCACCGCTTCCTCCTGTTTCATCGTGAATCAGTCTCCCCAGACCCAAACCCCACGGTTGGTCAGGGCGTAATGTTGGTCTTCCAACACTCGCCGGTGAAGCTCTTCCTCATCGGCGATTTTGAGGAACATCTCCCGCACCGCTCCGGTCGAGCGTTCGGCGAGGTCGAGATACGTCCGCCGCGCGTTTTGCTCCGCCTTGATAGCGATGGCCAACACTTCCAGGTCGTTCCGCACTCGGTCGGCACCGGCCGCCAGCGCGGGAGTGCCCGGCGTATACGCTTGCCACGTCGTGCCGGGATAAGGAGTAAAATCGGCCTCGGACTGGGCGGCAAGCAACCGCTGCAGATGCCGGTAGTGGCTCCGTTCGAACTCGGCCAGTTGACGGAACATGTCGCAACCGCGCCCGTCGCACGCGTTCGCCGCCGCGCTGTCGTAGAAGCGCGCCGCCTCGTCTTCGGCCTGTAAGGCCAACGACACCGCATCTTGCCAGGTTTGGTTGCGATTCATGACTACCAGTTCTCCGCCAGCAGTTCAAAGAAGGCCTGTGGATGCGCGCAGAGCGGGCAAGCCGCCGGAGCGTCGAGGCCTTCGTGCAAGTAGCCGCAATTCAGGCACCGCCAAACAACCGACTGGTCTTTCTGGAAAACCTTGTTTGCTTCGACGTTGGCCAGCAGGCCGCGGTAACGTTTCTCGTGCTGCCGTTCGGCCACGCAGACCAGTTCAAACAGCTTCGCGATCGGCTCAAACCCTTCCTGGCGCGCGATCTTCGCGGCGGCCGGGTACAGGACGGTCCATTCCAGCTTTTCGCCTTCGGCCGCGGCTTTCAGGTTGAGGCCCGTTGTCGCAATCACACCGGCCGGGTAAGCCGCGGTGATCTCGAGTTCGCCTCCTTCCAGATAGGAAAAGAAGCGCTTGGCGTGCTCTTTCTCCTGATTGGCTGTCTCGTCAAAAATGGCCGCGATCTGCTCGTAGCCTTCCTTGCGCGCCTTGCCGGCGAAATAGGTATAACGATTGCGCGCCTGGGATTCGCCCGCAAATGACGCCAACAAGTTTTTCTCTGTCTGGGTTCCTTTTACGCTCGCCATATTCTGCCTCCTCTTTCGACGTTAATTGACTGCTGCACGCCGTGGACTACGCCTTCGTGGCCGGCGCCTGCCTCGCTTTTGACTGCTGTTCTTTGAGTTGTTCCCTTACGCACACCGGGCATATGCCGAAGAACTCGAGATGATGCCCCAACACCCGATAGCCGCCTGAATGCTCAATATGGTATTCCACCTCGCCACCCGGTTCAATTGCTATGTCGTCAACCCGGCCGCATTGTACACAGCGAATGTGCAAGTGCTCGTGCACGGTATCATCAAACCGCATCTGCGAGCCGCTAAAGTCTATCTTGCGCAACAGCCCCTGCTCGGCCAGCAGCTCGAGGTTACGGTACACTGTGGCCAAGCTAACGTGAGGTAACTTCTGCCGGACCGCGGCATAGACCTCGTCTACCGTCGGGTGTGAGTGCATATCCTGCACAACCGCCAAAATCACCTCGCGTTGTTTGGTATTGCGGCTCATGGTTGTTTGTTCCGGGGTACTCATTATGACAACCATTGTTGATAATGATAATCATTACTGATACGATGATAGTCATGTTTGAAATCGACGTCAAGAGGAAATTTGCCATTGGTTCGGCCGTGGACAAGCTAAGAAGGACAAAGAACGATTGCCAGCCGATCGATCGGACGTACCCAGGACAATCTGGTCCTCCTGTAGTATGCTGAGATACTTCCTAGGGAGGTTTCTCGTGTACCGCCGATACTTGCTGACCGCTTTGTTGGTCATTCTTGTGTTTTCCTGGCTGCCCGCCTGCTCAACCCCTCCGGTTCGGTTGCATTTCGTACAGGGCAGTTCCGACAACTACCGGGCGACGATCGACACAGTCGGGTCGCTGCGTGTGCGCAACCGTTATCAGACGGCCTTTGAGACGCACCAGGTCTTCGACCTTTCCCAAGAGGTGCTCTCGAGTCCGCGCGCCGGCGACTACCAACTGCGCGTAGCTTTCAAACGCGTCCAAATGAGCACTGAAATGCAAGGCCGCGAGATCGTTCGCCTCGACACTGGTGTACTCACGGAGCAGTCCACGGTGTTCGATCGCGCACTAACAGTCATGCTGAACAAGCCAATTCTGCTGAGTATCGGCACCGACGGGTTGGTCAAACAGGTGACCGGCATGTCAGCCATCATGGTGGCGATCAGACAGGAACTGTCGCGCGGACAGGTCAGTGATGATGTGCTGAACATGTTGCAGGAACACTACGGCGAGGATTTCATCCGCAACCTGTTCGAGAGTTTCACCACGAGTTTTCCGCCGGCGGCCCTGCGGGACAACACCACTTGGCGACGCAACCGGACACTGTTCAATCCGATGATGGGTAAGCTCAAGTTCGGACAAAACTGCCGGCTGACCAATCCGGGAAACGATCCGGCGGTGATCGAATTCGACGGCGCCATTCTGCCGGCCCAACAGGAAACGCGCGCCGAAACACGCCTGCCGCAATCAGGCATGACCATGGTGTTGCTGCAAGGGCAGGTCAGCGGTTCGGTCCGCTTCGATCTTGGCGGCGGGCGCTTGGAAAGACTCGAGCAGAACGTGACCTATTTGTATGGTTTTGGCGGTCTGCAAGAACGGCTGCCGGCGCAAAAGATCACACACCAGACGCTAATGGAACGCCAGTGAACGGTTGACACTGGCGCGACCTTGGTTATAGTCGTCCGCGTTATCTGCGGTGTGTTCGGCGGAACAGCCGCGATACCAATGACCTCTGGATCAGGGGAAGGGGTGGATCATGGCAAAGAAGCCTACCAAAAAGACGCGTTCCGAGACGTTGAAGCAGGTGGCGTTAAAGGCGGCGAAGAAGGCGAAGCCCAAGAAAACCGCCAAGCCGGTCAAAAATACTGCCCCGAAGACCAAGCCCACTCGTAAGCAAGCGGTGGTGCCGAAACCGGAGCCCAAAGCCAAGACCATATTCTTTACCGGCTTTCCGGGTTTTATCGGCAAGCGCTTGATCATCAAACTGCTGGAAGCCAACCCGGACCTCCGTTTTCTCGCTCTCGTGCAAGACAAGTTCCGCGAAACCGCGGAAAAAGCGGTGGAAGAACTCGCCAGCGTGGTGCCCGTGGCGCGCAACAACATCGAGTTGCTGTCCGGTGACCTGACCCTTGACGGATTGGGGCTCGATACCAGCCTGCAGGCGCGCCTGTGCCGCGAAGTAACCGAGATCTGGCATCTCGCCGCCGTGTACGATCTGGCGGTGCCCGAAAAAATCGCCTGGCAGATCAACGTCGAGGGCACGCGCCGCATTCTCGAGTTGTGCGAACAGGCCAAGCATCTGGAACAGTTCGTCTACGTTTCGACCTGCTATGTCGCCGGCCTGCGCACCGGTCTGATCTTGGAAGAGGAATTGGACTACGGCCAGGGTTTCAAAAACCACTATGAATCGACCAAATTCGAGGCCGAAGTCCTGGTTCGCCAGCGAATGAGCCGGATCCCGACCATCATCATCCGCCCGGCCATCGTCGTCGGCGACAGCCAGACTGGCGCCACTGACAAATACGACGGACCATACATGTTCGCGCGGCTCTACGCCGACCTGGAGAATCGCAATCTGCTGCAGCACTTCCGGGGCGTGCCGTTGCCGGCGGTCGGCCGCGGCGACGCCTATTTCAACATCGTGCCGGTCGACTATCTGGTCAACGCCATGATAGTCATTACCGCCAATCCAAAGGCCCGGGGCAAAACGTTCCAGATTGCCGATCCGGACCCCTGCACCACGCGAGAGTTGTTCGACCTAGTCGGCGAATCATTTGGTTTGAAACCGACGCGCGGCTTCCTGCCGATCCCGCTGGTGCGGGTATTGACCAAGATACCGGCGTTGGGCGAGTTCTTGGGGTTCCCGGAGCAGAGCCTGGACTACGTTGACCACAACGCGGTGTTCGATTGCCAAAACACCCTGGATTTTATAAAAGCGGCCGGACTACGTTGTCCGTCGCCTCGCGAGTATATCCCCCGTATGGTCGAATATACGCGCGAACACCTGAAACAGCACGGCATGCGTGCGAAGTATTGAAAAAGGAAAGACATCTACCACCGCTTGGTCTAGCAGGAGTGATTTCATGCGGTATCGCACCACCAAAGTCAATCCGCGCATGGTTTTGCGCAAGAGCGTTGTCACCAACCCCCGCGAGGTCATGCAGGTCGGCCGCAATGAGCCCTGCCCTTGCGGCAGCGGCGAAAAATACAAGAACTGCTGTATCGATAAGGGCGACCCCTTCCTGCGCAAAATGGCCGCCAAAGCGCGCAAAGAGCGTGAGGGCAGCTTGTTGCGACGATTGCTGATAGGCAAGAAGAAAGAAGACTGAGCCCGTGAGTCGCATACTGACCGTCATCCTGACCCTCTTGTTGCTCGGCGCATGGGTATTGGGAGTGGTGGTAGACAGCGACTACGACGAAGCGACCGCGATCCAACTTGGCTTCCTTTGGTTCCTCGCCGCCCTGGCTCTATCGTGGAACACCAGACGCCGCTGGCTCAAAGTCACCGCCCTGCTACTGCTGGTGGCCGTCATGCTGACGTTGGGCGTGCTGGCGCGCCGTGGGGGGGTGTACCGCACCAACGCGCGCGTTTTACTGGCCCAAAATATGCTCGAACAAGTGGCACGTTCGCTGAACACATATCGGGCAAGCGGTCAAAATCTGCCCACCGGCGATTGGATGTCGACGGCGCAGTTGCTGCAGCAGACCGGTAGCTGGCAGATCCTGCGCATCCCCTATCAAGGGCGAACGGAAACGGCCGACTTCGCCACCATTCCACGATCCGATCCGTGGGGATGCCGCTATCGCTATCAGGCTTCTGGTGAGCGTTTCACCTTGGCGAGTTCGGGTCCGGACCGGCGGTGGAACACACCGGACGATCTGGTGGTGAACGACGGCACTCCCCTGCCCGCCGCCCCTCGGCCACTACCAGTATTCGCGCTGTCGAAAAAAATGACGCGGTAGTCTAGGCCTTTTTTTCATCTTCCTCGACCGGTCCAGCGAACACACAGACGCGATTGCGCCCCTGATGCTTGGCGTTGTACAGCGCCGCGTCGGCCGCGCCGATCAACTCGCGGACGCCGGCGGCGTGTTGCGGGAAGCTGGCCACGCCGAGGCTGATGGTGATCGATTGCGGCAGTCCCTCGATGCGCAGGCCTTCCACCGCCTTGCGCACGCGCTCGGCCATGACCACCGCGCCATCGGCGTCGGTTTCCGGCAAGATCACCGCGAACTCCTCGCCGCCGAACCGGGACGGCGTGTCCATCTCGCGCGCGTTGCTGCGCAAGACGCCGGCGACGGTCTGCAACACCACATCACCCATTTGGTGACCGTAGGTGTCGTTGACCGATTTGAAGCGGTCGAGATCGCACATGACCAACGACATCTTGTGGCCGTAGCGCTTTGAGCGACGGATTTCACCTTCCAGTTTCAGGTTGAAATAGCGCCGGATATACAAGCGCGTCAGCTCGTCGGTGATGGCCATTTCATAGAGCTGCGCGTTGTTGATGGCGACGGCGGCTTGGTTGGCCAGAGCGGTGAGCAATTCGAGATCCTGCGGCGAGAATCCGCGCCCGCTGGCCTTGTTGGTGATGTTGATCACGCCGATCGGCTCGTCGGACGCAATCAACGGCACACAGAGAATCGACTGCACGTTGGAATCGTTGTTGCGCACGTAGCGGTCGTCATCGTCGGTGGCGTTGGCGATGATCGGCTGCCTGGTCTGGAATACCTTGCCCGCGATGCCTTCACCCACGTCAAAGGAGCGACACGCCAGGGCGCCGGAATTGATCGCTTCCTCGGTCTTCAGGTCGGGCAAACCTTTGACCACCCGCACGACCAGACGGCCGGAGTTCTGGTCGAGCAACATCAGCGAGCCCTTTTGCGCCTCCGTCGTTTCAATGGCCTGTCCGAGAATGAATTTAAGCAGGTTTTTCAGGTCGTTGATGTGAATCAGCGCGCGACCGATGTTGTACAGAATAGAAAGATTCTTGACCGTCTTGTCCAACTGCGCCCGATCGCGTTCGTTTTTCTCGTAGAGCATGGCGGTGGTGATGGCGACCGCCGCCTGTTCCGCCGAAACGTGCAGGAATTCGATCTCGTCGTCGCGGTACGGCTTGCCGTCGTGCTTTTCACCGACGCTGAGCAACCCCACCACCTTCCCCTGGTGGATCAGCGGCACAAAGACAACGCTGCGTAACTGATGGAGACCGTATTGGCTGAAGGGGATCTTGTAGCGCGGCACGCCTTCGCTGTCGGCCGTGACAAACGGCTTCCCTTGCAGAATCGCCCGCCATAACAGGCCTTCCTGCCGCGGGAAGGAGAAGTCTGCCGGCAAGCTCTCAGGCAAACCGAATCCCTTGCGCAAGACGAACTGCTCGTTGGTGTCGTCGAGTGCAAATAGCGCCAATGTCGCGGCGCCGAAGCGCTCCCGGACAATACTGGCGTAAACGCTAAACAGCTCGTTGACCCCCAGCAGGTTGTCCAGCGCCCGACCGGCCTGAAGCAGGTTGGTAAGGTCAAACACGCGATGTTCCAGACCGATGATCTTCTCGGACAGCGCCGACAGTTCAGTTTGGTCAGTCAGTTTCTTTTTGGCGGGCATGAATACCTCGTTGGGTTCAATTGGTTTTTTTTATCACGTTCCGCCGTCCCGGAACAAGCAAACCCCCTGGCTTCGTTTGACAGATACCGGCCCGGCAGTGATATTTTCAAAAAAACGGAAGTGAGGATACCCGATGACCCGTACCGAAATCATATGTGCACTTGTCGCCATGTTGCTGGTACTGGTCATTGCGGCAGCGACACCCTTTTCCCCCAGGGCAGATGACCGGGCGGACGATGACACCGTCGACGACGATACGATTGACGACGACGCACTCGACGATGACACCCTTGACGATGATACCCTCGATGACGACACCCTCGATGACGACACGGCTGACGACGACACCGCGGACGACGACACGTTGAGCGAACGGCCATATACCCACACTCTGCAGTTGAGCGACGGCGGCTGCGGCTGCTGAAGCCCGCCCTATTCCGTCAGTTCCTCGCGGCGTTTGCCAAAAATGTATTTGATGAATTTGATGAATGAGCCGCCGAAATAGCGCAAGTCGTCCATACTGCGCAGCAGCTTCAGTTTGCGCCACACGAAACCGGGGCGCAGGTAGATGCGCCGGTACATTCCCCGCTGCAAGCGAATCAGATCGGCGGGCGAAAAGTGATGGGTGTGCCATACCGGCTCACCGCGCACGATGTCGTATTCGTCCCAGTCCTCGCTTTCGACCAACCCTTCCTCGGTCATGACCCGGTGCAAGTCGGTGCCCGGATACGGCACCGCCACGTAGACCATGACAAAATCGGGTTTGATCCGCAGCATCAACCGGAACGTTTGCTCCACTTCGGCCGGTGTTTCCGACGGGTGTGAGCCGATCATAACAAAAGCGCTGGTCAAAATTCCCGCCCGGTGCGCCGCCGCGAATGCCGCCTCGATTTGCTCGAGCGTGATGCGTTTGCGGACGGCTTCCAGCATTCGCGGGCTGCCGCTTTCGACGCCGAAGGCGATTTTGACGCAGCCCGAGTCGGCCATCAGTTGCAGCAGTTCCTGATCCACATTACTGACGCGGCTGTCGCAGTCCCAGGAGACACCGAGTTCATGCAACCCATGACAGATATCAATCAGCCGCTCCCGGCCGTAGGTGAAGGTGTCGTCGTCGATGGTGAAGTGGTCGACGCCGTAGCGTTCGACACATTCCCGCACTTCGTCGAGAACATGGCGCGCGGAGCGAAAGCGAACCTTGCCGCGGTGGGTGACAAACGAGCCGCAGAAGAAACAATGAACCGGGCAACCGCGGCTGGTGAACAACTCGGTGATGTTGCGCAGCTTGCTGGAAAGCCCGGGGCTCGAACTCCCCTGATAGAGCGAGAAGTCAATCAGGTCGCGCGCCGGGAACGGCAGTTGGTCGAGGTTTGCCAGCATCTCACGCACGGGTCCCCGGCGGATGTCGCCGTCCTCGCGATACACCGTGCCCGGCACTCCGCGCAGCACCCTATCCCCTCGCTGGATCGATTGGCATAGATCGGCCAGCGCTTGTTCTCCTTCGCCGATTACTCCCACGTCAAACGCCGAGAACTCCGCCAACGTCCGTTCGGGAATGGCCGACAGGTGCGGCCCGCCGACGAGCGTCACGATGTCGCGGCTGAAGTCTTTCACCACCCCCGCGAGCCGCGCCGCGCTGTTGACGATGGGGGTCATGGCCGTGAAGCCGACCGCGTCCGGCGCGAACCGCGCTAGTTGGGACCGCAGTTGATCGGGGTGATAGCGCATCACGCCGTAATCCCAGATCTCGACCGTGGTTCCGACACGTTCGCGCACATATGCCGCGAGTTGGGCCAGATTAATCGGATGCTGGCACACCTCGGACGCGATGGAGAGCATCGGTTCCGGCGGTCGGACAAGGGCGAGTCTCATTGGTTCCCTCGCTGTTTTCGCATAATGAGCGCGGGGGATTATAGTCGCCCGGCGCCGTTTGGCCAAATCAGGTCAGCCGTACCGGACAATTCTCACAACGGGGCCGGGTCTTGCGGCAGAAATCCTTACCGACGTAGACAATCTGGGCGTGGAACTCGCCGAAGAATTCGGCGTCATGGTCCAGCGTCCGGTGAAAAAGTTCCTGCAGCGGTTGATACGCAACGTCCTCCGCCACCGCGCCCATACGCGACAGAATGCGCCGGGTATACGCATCCACTACAAAAATCGGCTGGCGGGCGGCGTAGAGAATCATCGAGTCAGCGGTCTCCGGCCCAATGCCCTTAAGCGCCAGCAACTCGGCCCGCAGCACGTTCGTCGGCTGGCCGAGCATCGCACGCAAACTGCCCCGATGACGGCGGGCCAAATGTTGGCAAAACTCCCGCAACCGCGCCGATTTCTGGTTGTAGTACCCGGCCGGTCGCACCGCTTCGGCCAGAGCCGCCGGAGACGCTCCGAGCATGCCGCGAACGCTCAACATACGACGCGATTTGAGATTGGCGATGGCCTTCTCGACGTTGGTCCAGGCGGTGTTTTGGGTCAGAATTGCGCCGACACAGATCTCGAAATCGGTATCGCCCGGCCACCAGCACAACGGACCGAAGTAGGCGAAGGCGGCCTCGTAGATGGCCAACAACCGCCGGCGAATCTCAACCTTTGAGCGGGGCGAGTTGATCGATGGCCAAGAAGCCGTGCAGCCATACATCGCGGATACCTGTGGCGCCGAGACAGTCCACGCACAGGCCGATTTCCTGCGGATCGGAGAGCTGCAGGTAGACCAGCGGACCGTTGGCGTTGTCTTTCGTCTCAACCTGTTTCACCTTGCCCGTGTGCAACCGGAAGCCATCCACCCGCGCGGCGTGGTTGTTATGAACTGTATCTTCAATTTTGCGTCCGCAACGAACGCAACGCATGAAGTGCCCCGGTCAAATTTCGCCTAATATACCGGGTGGTACTGCATCTGTCACGCAGGACGGAGGCGACGGGCCTCAGGCAAGGTTCAGCACCCACAGCCTTCGGCGGAATGCCGGTCGTCGTCTTGATCCGCAGGCGACGAATCGTCATCGGCCGCATC
Organism: uncultured bacterium; assembly: GCA_964511015.1. Classification (GTDB taxonomy): domain Bacteria; phylum Lernaellota; class Lernaellaia; order Lernaellales; family Lernaellaceae; genus FEN-1099. The sequence goes on from CAZEDX010000005.1 coordinate 44,988, forward strand.
GTCATCTGACGAGTCATCGTCGTCGGCATCGTCATCGCTCGGCGGCGGCTCGTCCGCCGGTTCCACGGTCAAGGATAGCTCCCGGTACGACCAGCCGCTATCCGTCGTGGCCAGCACGATTGCCTCGTAGCGACCGGCGTGCGACGGCGTCCAGCGGATCGTGCCGCCACTGACCGTCGCTTCGGCCAACCCGTATACCGCCACTTCCGCCCCGTCGGCTACCGCATAGGTCCACTCCTCGGCCGCTTTCAAGCGGGTCGTGGACGGTTCGAGAATCGACGGCGCGGTGAAGCCCACGGCTTCGGGCGGCTGTTTGCCCAGATGCCGGCGCAGGGAATTCGTTTGCATCAGACTGAGTTGGTACCGGTCGTGGAAAAGAGCATCCCACAACAAACGGTCTGCTTCGGCCAACGCGGCCTCGTTGGGAAGCCCACTCATCAACGAACTCAGATAGTCGAGCAATCGCAGCAAGGCCTGTCCTTCGTCGGTCAGCCGGTCGCAGGGGAACCACAGGTCATCCACCAGAGAGACATCGAGCGTGCTGTGGTGCAGACGATTCTGGGTGGTTGCCATTTCGGCGGCAATGTGCATTAGCGCACTCCCCGCGGTGACCAGCGTTTGCCGGGAGCCGTCGGGCAACTCATCCTCCAGTTGCTCAATGGCTTCATTCATCGCACGGTTGTTGGGGAAGTTCAGGCCGTCAAACCCCAACGCCCCGTTTCCGTAGAAGGTTTCGGCCATATAGACCGCCAGTTGCCGGTCGTGTTCGGATAACGCCGCCTCTCGCGCAGCGGGACCCAGAGCGTCGTCGGGCTCGTAGTCGGCGGCATTGCGCAGATACAGCGCGTACGTGCCGAGCATAAGGCGATTGGCGGCGCCGAGGATCATCGGGTTGGTCACGATGCCAACCACCGCGTCGACCAGATCGGCGCTGCGGTTCTGGTAAGGCGCGAGATATACCTTGCCCATGAAGCCATCGCCGCCGTCGGTGCCGTTTTCGTTGTCCCAGATGGCCGGCTCGCGCCCCAGGCGCGAAGTCACGTCGATCAGATCGGCCGCCTCAAGGGTCGGACTAAACGTGTCGGTCCCGGTCCACATCACTTCGATCTGCGGGTCGAGTTCGGCACAGACATCCAGGTATTCGGAGCCGCCCGGCCAATCGTTTTGCCGTTGGCTCGAATACACCGTGGGTACGACCCACAGCGCCACGTCTTCGCCGGCCATGGCGGAAAGTTCGCCCCGCAGCCAGTTGGCCAGGGCCACGTGTTGGGCGGCCAACTCACCGTCGATCGGCACTCCGACGTCTCCTTCGATGTCATCGAGCAACAAAGTGAAATGGCGAAAACCTCCTTCGACAAACGGCTGGAGCTTAGCCAACAGGGTCGCCTTTTCCACAGGGTCGTCCATGTCCATGTCTTTGCCCGGACTGATGCCGAAAGAGAAGGTAACGCCGACCATTGCGCCCAGGTGCAGCAGTTCGACAAAGCGCGCCACCGCTTGGTCATCGTAGGGCGTGCGCCATTCGTCGCGGTGCAACGGATCGTTCTTGGGGCCGTAGATATACAGCCCCAGTCCCAGGCGAGCCAAGAACGTCATCATGGCCCGGCGCTCGGCATGCGACCACGGCCGGCCGTAAAAGCCTTCCACCACGCCGCTGTTTTCGAGCAGTGGCGCCTCGCGGCTGGGCAAATCGACAACCTGTTCCGGGCCCACCGAACCGTCCTCGGCAACCGGCACCAACACGGCTTGCATTCCGGCCGACAGCGGGAGAGGGCCGAGCCACGCCTCCCGCGGCATGGCCGTCCCGACCAACGACCAGCGGTCGACGTCAGTATCGCCCGAGTCAACGAAATGAATCTCCACGTGATGGACATACTCGCTGGCTTGTTTCCAATCCAGGCGCAGACCCGTGGCAACTTGCCGCGCACTCACGTTCGAGATTTCCGGCAAGCCGTCGACGGGCGCGGCATACACATGGAACTCACGGAGATTGCCCGGACCGGCATCGCGCACCTCGACCTCGACACAATACGCCTCGGCGGGCTCGCCAAAGGCCAACGGCTGATCAAGATACTTCCACACTTGCTCGACCAACACCCGGCCACCACAGTATTCGCGGGCGCGAACCGTGACCGCGCCGTTTGGTTTGGTTTCCCATTCGGCGTCGAGTTGCGCCAGATGCGGCGCTGGTCCGCCAAGCGGCGCAAAATCGAACGACAGCGTCGCAATGCCTTGACGCGGCGTCTTCCAGCCGGTGTCCGGATCGTCATCGCGCACGGTGTATGGCGCGTCATCGGTTTCGCGCGGCCACATCAGCAAAAAGGTCGGCTGGGTACCCGAAGCGGTCACGCGTGCAAACGGGACCAGATCGAGCGGTGCGGCCTGAACGGCCGCCGCGCTCAGCACTAAGACGGCCCACACTAGCAACAAGTGTTTCATTGGCATCCCCATAGAGCCAGGGGTTCGCGACGGATCGCTATTCGTCGGCAACTCTCTTCCTAACAGCCACAACCACCGGTGTCATCATCGTCGTCGGCCTGATCGTCATCGGCACCGGTATCGTCGTCGCTATCGTCGTCGTCGACCGCGTCATCATCGGCGTCGTCATCGGCGACGGTGTCGTCGTCGACGTAGTCGTCGGGCTCTGGCCCCAAACCGCCGAACTTGAGATACGGTTCGTGTTTGGCCGCAAGAGCCGCAAAGGCCGGTTTGAACGTCGTGCGGTCCATGTGCGCCAAACCCATTGACTGCAGGTACGGCGCAATGAAATTCGGCAAGCCGTTCTTGGTGTACCAATTGAACACACAGAACCAGGTGGTGGCGATCAGGTTTCCCTGCGGGTTGACCTGGCCGTTCACGTCGAGCGCGGCAGTTTCGGCAAACGCGGGCCAGGTGCCGTTAACCGTGTCCACCTGTCCTTGCGCGTCGCTATCGTCAGATTCCGACCAATAGCCGAACTCCGTGTCGATGATCGGGTGGTTCGGATACTTCTTCTGGAACTCGGTGATGAATTCGAGCGTTTCGCTGTACATGTCATCGCCGTAGAACACGCCGTAGTACATCGTCCAGCCGGCCACATCGATTGGCGGCACCGACGCCGACATCAGTTTCCAGTTTTGCGCGGCCGGCGACTGGGTGATCATGCGTCCATCGGGGTAGTTGTCCCGGTGGTCGGCGGCCAGCATGGCGTTGTAGTCGGCGACCTGCATTACCCACACAAACGGGCATTCGTTTTCCGTTCCCCAAAACATAACAGAGGGCCGGTTGAAATTGGATAGCACCATTTCGCGAAACATCTGCTGGTGGATTCCGCGTGTGTTCTGGAGCGTCCAGTTCCAACCGAAGTTCCAATACACCGGAATCTCAGTCATCACCGCCATGCCCAGGCGATCGGTCAACACGTAGGTATACAAGTGGTTCGGGTAATGCCCTGTGCGCAGGAACAACGCCTTGAGATCGCGCCGCATGGTTACGATGTCGTCGCGGATGCGCTCCCAAGAGGCGGTGCGGCCGGTGTCGGGGTAGTCTTCATGGCGCGCAACGCCCGGAAAGAACGCCACGCGGCCGTTGACCAACAGCTTGCCGCCGTGCCGGGCGACGGTACGAATTCCGAATTGATTGAAATGCTCGTCGACCGCTTCGTTGTCGACTGCCAAGGTGGTCTTCATCACATAGAGGTGCGGCTCCTTTGGCGTCCATCGCAACGGACGCCGCACCCGAAGATCAAAGGAGAGTACCCGAAGTTGTCCGGCCGGCACAATAACGGCCGCTTGCGAATCACCTTCCAAGAAAGCTTCGTCGCCGATGATCGACGACGGATGTGGATCGGTCAGATAGCCCGCCGCCGCCGGGTCCGCCCGGTAGGCCGTTAAATCGACCGAAACCTCTTCATCTGTAGCCAGGTCGTTGGCAACTACCACTTCGAGGTGCAGCGACCCGTTGTAGTCGACTGGCACTATGTTGGTTCGAACCACATGCACCGCCGGCATGCTTTCCAGGTAGAGATCCTGGATGACCCCGGTGTAGTCCCACCAATCCATCGCGATCCAAGAAGGAACGGCGTCTTGGCGCACGCCCGGGAAAGGCTTGTCGATACGAATGACCAGTAAGTTCTCGGCACCGTAGTTCAGGAACGGAGACAGATCGAAAGCAAACGGCGTGTAACCACCTTCGTGAACGCCGACCCATTCGCCGTTGACCCAAAGGTCGAGAACATAGTTGGCGGCCAGGCAAACGAAATAGTTGGTACGGTCGGCCCAATCACTCGGGACCTCGACCACCCGACGGTACCAAACGCCGTCATGATACGGCTCCGGCATATCCGACTCGTCACCGGGCATCGTGTTTTCTACACCCGGCAAGCGGTGCTGTGTCCAGCCGGAATCGTCATAGCTCACAGTGTGACGCCCACCGCCGGCCGCCTCGATCGCGCCAATCGTCGTCGCATCGCGCAGTTCGAAGGTGAGATTGTGATCGAGGTGTTGGCGTTCCCGTTTCCATTGCCCAGCCAGGGAAACCACGTCATGATCCTGCGCTTCAAAATCAGGCACCGGAGCACCCGACTGGATGGGGACCATGACTCCATCGACCTCAACGAAATCCAACGTCGTGGCCAGGGTGCCTGGTTGGCTGTCGCCTTGGGCAAGCGCAGCCGTCGTGAAACAGAACAGCAATAGAATTAGTAGTAGGCCGTCTTTTTTCATCGTCGGCTCCTTTCTGTCCTTCATTGAGACATAGCCGGGGAGGTAAGTCAAGCATTATGGCACTCAGTGTCATATTGGACGTCTTGTTTCGGGCGTCCGCTTCGGCTATCCACTGACTGCTATGCAAGTTAACCGAGATTTCGACATAGCCGTCATTGGGGCGGGACCGGCGGGAACCCATCTAGCTACACGGCTCGCTAAAGCTGGGCAGCGTGTCGCGTTGTTTGACCCCAAGGTGCCGTGGGAGAAGCCTTGCGGCGGCGGCATCACTCACAAAGCGTGGTCCCGCTTTCCGTTTCTGACCGATCCAACACTGCCGCGCAACGAGGTTTCGCGGTCGCTTCAGATTTCGAGCAACGGCCGTTTCTTCGTGATCGATCAAGGACATCCGCTGTTCATCGTGTCACGCCACGATCTCTCACGAATAATGTTGCAAAATGCTGTTAACGCGGGTGCGACCCATTACCCGCTGCCGGCCAGTCGGCTTGATACCTGGGGCCCACAAATGCGCATCAAGGCCGGACGCGATGTTTTCCAGGCGCGGACGGTGGTCGGCGCGGACGGCGTGCATTCGCTTGTTCGCAACTACTTTCTCGGACCATTGCCGCCACGCCGCACCCTTTCCGCCCTCGTGCAGTTCTTCGAAAAGGAGCCAGACGACCCGACCATGATTCAGGTCGCGCCGTTTCCCGGCTATGTCTGGTCTTTCGCGCGGCAAGATTGCCTTTGTGTTGGCGTCGGAGCGATGGAACACGGCCATGCCCTGAAACCGACGTTGGATCAATTCATGCGACGGTTCTTTCCCGGCCGGAAACCAATCGGCGCCATACACGGCGCGCCGTTGCCATATCTCGCCGGACCTGGCGCATATACCGAACCGAGGGTCGGACCCGGTTGGGCACTGGTGGGTGACGCGGCAGGTTTCTGTGACACGTTGACCGGCGAAGGGATTCTGTACGCAATCTGGTCGGCGGATCTGCTGGCTGACGCTATTTTGCGCAATTGTCCCGGAGAATACGAAGCCGCCTGGCGCAACGAGTTCGGCGGCCATTTGCGAGCCGGCGCTTGGGCGGCAACCAGGCTGTACTCGCCCCGCAACATCGACCGCCTGTTCACGGCCATCACCGTCTGTCCGACCTTTCAGAAACAGATCATGGATTTCATCTGGAACCTGCCTCCGTACCACCAACTGGCTCGCCGGCTGCTGCGTCACGGTTGGCGGATTCACCGGGAATGGCGCCGTTTTCGAAAGAATGGCGGACAGGTGGACTTACAGGCCCTAGGGCCGTTTCAAGGGCTCGCGGACAGACTGACTTTCCGGTGGGACAAGGCTTGATCGCTTGACATCGACGCCGGCTCACGCGAAGCTTTTCTTTGATTCCCTGATCGATACGCCGGAGGAAAAGTGGACGTCTTGGACCCGCACCAACTCGCCGAACACAACGGGCAAGAAGGCAAGAAAGCCTACGTCGCCGTCGACGGACGGGTCTACGACGTTACGGAATCCAAACGTTGGAAAAGCGGCAAGCACATGATGCGCCACAACGCCGGCGCCGACCTGTCCACGGAAATCAAAGCGGCCCCGCATGGAGCTGATGTTCTCGAACGCTTCGCGCAGGTCGCTACGCTCGCCGCCTTCGAAGGAAACAGCGGACCGCGAGTGCCTTGGCCGCTTTCGTGGATCTATGCCAAGTTCCCGATCGTCAAACGACATGCCCATCCGGTGACCGTGCATTTCCCCATCGCGTTTGCACTGGGATCGGCCCTCTTCCTGTTGCTGTTCCTGCTCACCAACGACCGCTCCTTCATTCACACGTCTCTGCACCTGATTGTCTTGACCGCCTTGACCGCCCCCGTGGCCATCGTAACCGGCTTTCAATCATGGTGGCTGTACTACGGGCTCAAGCCGACCAAAGGCATCGTGTTCAAAATCGTGGCGGGCCTGGTCATTGTCGCCGTTGCTGTTGCCGCGTGGATGATCTTCGCGTTTCTGCCGCTGGATGCTCGAACCGCCACCGCGGTCTATTCCTACCTGGCGCTGGTGGTGATCTGTTCCATGTTGGTGCTTATCAACGGGGCTATCGGCGGCCAAATGACCTTTCCCGACTGAAGGGGGTCTTCCATGCCCGACTATCGCGAACTCGCCCTCCGTTTCACCGAGGCCCTCGGCATGACCGGTTCGCCGGTCGGCTTCTACTACACTGATTCCAAACCAGCGAACGCCATCGGCTTCAAGGGAGTCGGCCGTGGTTCATGCATCATTTCGCTGGCCTTCAACGCTTCCAAGGGCACACCCGCCGCTTTCGACAAAGACACCCATGGCTGCCAGGGAGCCGGGCGTTTCTTGGGGTTCAAGACCGAGGTGCGCCGCTATTTCGCCGAGTTCCTATCGTGTGGTTTGGAAGGGATGGTCGAAGGCGAGCGCTACATTAAAACCCCTGCTTTGGCACAAATGAAGATCGAGCGCCAGCGGTTGCGGCCGGCGCCGGCTCGTTATGCGGTATTCGCGCCTTTGGATGCCCTGCCTGCCGGTGACGAACCTGAAGTGATCATCTTCTTCGTTACGCCGGATATACTCTCGGCCCTCGTCGTATTGGCGGACTACGACAATGCCCGCCTGGACAGCAACGTCGCCGTTATCTTCTCTTCTGGCTGCGGGCAAATCGTAGCCGAACCGTTGGCCGAACTGGCCACTCCAACCCCCCGTGCAGTACTTGGCATGTTCGACCCGTCGGCGCGCCCGCATGTGCCGCAGGACGTGCTGACCCTGTCCATTCCCCGCCCCCTCTTCTTGCGGATGGCCGACAACATTGCGGGCAGCTTTCTGGATACCGAAACCTGGCAGGTCATCAAGCGGCGAATCCAGAAATAGCTTCTTTGACCTGTTGGCTACACCTCTTTGACGACCGCCAGAAACCCCTTAACCATTTGCTCTTAGCAACCGACTTACCAAATAGAGTCTATGGCGAACGAAAAAGACAGCCAACGTACCCAAATCAGCGGCGATGAGTTGCGCAAGCTTCTGGTCGACGCCAGTGGCCGTCGTATTCGTATTCGGCTTTTCTTTCCTCCCGAGGGACCGGCTTTTTCCAGCAACCTGGTCCACGTCTACGATTCGCAGTTGTTGATGGACGGGGTCGGTTCGCCGGCGATTCGGCGGCTATTGGAGCAAGAAGTCCGCCTCGAAGCCGAGTTCAGTTTCCGGCGAACGGGCGTATTTCGTTTCTCCACCTACTTTGCGACGTTTAAAGACCACGTGAGCGAGCAGTTTCTGGTCGAGCTGCCGGCTGTAATCGACCATGTGCAGCGCCGCGGTGCGTATCGCGTCGAACCGAGCCGAACCTTGTCCGCCAACGTGATTTCCATCGGCGGCAAGGCCACCCATGACCGAGTGAAAATCGAAAACGTCAGTATCAGCGGAATGTGCCTTTCCTTTCCCCAGCAGGCAGCAATCAAAGTTGGCTCGCTGTTGCGCTCGATTCGCATTCATCTGCAGGATCTACCCGAATTCGTGGTCGACGGTGTGGTTCGCTCGATCACCCGCGGTGAAGACGGACGCTTCCGGCTGGGAGTGGAATGGTGGATGCTGGAAGTAGAACAGGAAAAGATTCTCAAACACTATATTTCGGCTTGTCAGATCATTGAGGTCAAAACGAGACACTAGCCGTCAATTCGCTCGCCCTTCGTTCCACGGCCGTTCAGTTTGTAAAGGAAGGCCAATACCTCGGCCACGGCTTTGTATAGATTCGGCGGAATTTCCTCTCCGAGGGGAAGCTTCGCCAGCGCCGCCGCCAGGTCCGGGTCTTCGCGCAATGGCACATTGGCCGCCAGGGCGCGTTCGATGATTTTCTCTGCGATCGCCCCGAATCCTTTGGCGGTTACCCGCGGCGCACGGTCTTTCTTCACATCGTACTTGACCGCAGCGGCAACCTTGCGTGGCTTATGGTCTTTTCTTTCGCTCATGCTCTCACATTGAGGGTCGAACCTTCAGCCGTCCCATACAACATCTGTGTCAGATCGGGTTCCGGCGCCTCCGTCAGGTCTTCCCGGACGGCAACCTGCGGCGACAACCCTTCCGCCTGCAACCCTTCGGTCAGTTCCGGCAAGGCCGCGCGTACGCGTTCCGCTACTTCCACTCCGCTGGTGTAGATCGTGGCGTTGACTGCCTGCCCCGTCACCGCGATCAAAGCGCGCACTTCGCCCAAGTTGGACAGACGGAGTTTGACAAAGGCGGTGCTGGTCGATGCGCTGTGTTCCGACCGCTTGGCATCGCGATCTTTGTAAATCCAGATGTCAGCCGGTTGCGCCTCTCCGTTCAGGATAAACGGCAACGACAGATAGACCGGCTGCCCGCGCGATTCCAGCAAGGCATTGAGCGCACGGAACAAACCGATCTGTTCTTTGACCTGCGCGAACTGCCGCGTCAATTGGCCCACATCATCGGTCGACATATTGGGCGCCTCTTTCAGTACCGCCGCCCATTCTTTCGATGACGAGGACAAAATGCGTTGCAACAACCCAGGCAGGTTGCGCCCAAGCGCCTCGCGCAGCCGTTCACCGACGGTAGCCGGCGACAGCCCAAAGAGCACCGCCAGGTTCATCAGCTTTTCGGCCAGACCCGGGCTGACGGTCAACGTCTCGGCCAAGACCGCGTGGGTGCGCGACAGCAGAGCCGCCAGACCGCTTTTCGACCCTCCTAAGGCAGCCAACAAGCCGTTGCGGGCCAGGGTCGAAATGGCCACCGACCGTTCGGCCATTCCGCCCAACCGAGACCGCACAACTTTGACTAGACTCGCCATTGCCGGATCGTCTTGGGTGTCCAACCTGCGCAATACGTACGACGTCCCATCGCGCTCCACCCTCACAGACATGCGATCGCCGACGTTCATCTCCCCGGTGGTTCGGGCCGTCACCGACGCGCCTTTGAGTTTAAGCAAGACGTTGCCGTCGGTGAATTTCTGTAAAACCTCTACATCGAGTCTCTCGCCGGAGCGTAAGGTGGCCAGCACACTTTCTCGGCGTGGAATCAGGACAAACGAGGTCTGCCGAATGGACGGTGTGGAAGGACCGAGATGAACCTTGGCCGGCATCTATACCGTGATATTGATGTGTTTGGGCTTTTCCGCTTCTTCTTCCAACTCTTCGGACTCTTCGCTTGGCGCCAGTTCTTTCTTTGGCTTGCGGCGCCGTTGTTGCTCTTCTTCGCGCTCGCGCAAACGGACCATGTCGCGATCTTCGGAGTGCTTTACACTCTCCCGCTGGTGGGCTTGTTCCCGTGCGGCCTGCGACTCGACTTGCCGCTGCTTGGTGTCGACCTGCGTATGCGGTACATTCTGAACCTTGTCTATCAGGGCGGAACCAACGACGGTATTGACCATGCCGACCGGGCTCATGATTTTCCTCCGGTCATGCCGGTCGCCCAAGCCCGGTGCAGCACATTGGCCAGGATCTCGGCATTAAACGGCTTGACCAAGACATATCCCGCTTGACTCCGCACTTCGGCTTCATGGGATGCACATTCGCCGGGAGTCATCATCATGACAAACGGCAGGTTCGCCCAACGACTATCCTGGCGCATCGAATGAAGCATTTGCTGTCCGGAACAGTGGGGCATGGTCCAGTCAGCGATCACCATGTCGACACCATTGGGCAGTTTTTCGAGGGCATGACGGCCGTCATCGGCCTCGAAAATGTCCAATCGGCCAACGCGACGCAGCAATCGGCCCACAATTCGGCGCATAGCGGAAAAATCATCAACCACCAAAATTCTTTTATTTTCCAACTCTTGCGCCATAACACACCTTGTTCGGTATTTAATACCGTCTCTTATCTTGTCTATCGGTCGTTTTTCCGGATCTGATTAGAGGGAATCTCGGGGGTTGCCACGCAACCGCTGTCTCAACCTAGCCTTCAGCCGCAAGACGGCCTTGTTGTGAATTTGCGACACCCGGCTTTCGGTAATTCCCAAAACCAGGCCGATTTCCTTCATTGTTAGTTCATCGAAATAGTACATGCTCAACACAAAACGTTCATTCTTGGGCAGAGTCTCCAACGCCGTCGCAATGATATCGCGCACTTCGCGCAGATGCAGCAACGTGATCAGGTTCTCGTTATGCGGTTCCTTGTAGTACTCCAAGGCATTCCGGCGCTGCACGGAGTCCTTGCTGTAGCCCAGATCTTCAAAAGACAACAGGGTAACGCCGTTGGCCTTGTTCAACAGGTCGTGGTAATCGTCGATAGTAACACCCAATTCCTTCGCCAATTCCTCGTCGGACGCATGCCGTTTTTGCTGCAGTTCAACCCTTTCGATTGCCGCCTGCAGTTCGTGAATCTTCTGCCGAATGGAGCGCGGAACCCAGTCCAGATTGCGCAGTTCATCGAGAATTGCGCCGCGGATGCGGAACTCAGCGTAGGTTTCGAACTTGATATCCCGCGAGGGATCGAATTTCTCGATGGCGTCAATCAGCCCGAGTACACCGGTATTGATCAGGTCGTTAAGTTCGATCTGCGGTGGGAGCTTGCGGATAATTCGGTTGGCTACCAGTTTGATGAGAGGGAGGTACTGACGAATCAACACGTCGCGCATGACGAGTTGTTCGTCGGGATCAGCCTCCTTGTAGTCCCGAATATCGACCATCGCTAGCGCAACCACACCTTTTCGTAAAGCAACCCGCCGGCAAAGCCAACTACCCCGAACAGGCCCATCGCGATCACGGCCCGCTTGAGAATTGCCCAAAGCGGAACATGACCCCAGATCCCTGAGGCAACGGTGACCATACAAGCCACCACACAGAAACCGACAATGGTCTTTTTCGTCACGCGCCGCATAGCGGCAGGCCCCTCAACCCGTCCTCAACACATGCCGCCAAAGGAACTGGATATTGCCTTTGGGCGACTTAGGGATTTCCAAATTTAGCACATTCCGTGCAAGTTGGGTGAACATTTTCGCCGCAGGCGAATCGGGAAACGCATCCAACAACGCCTGACGCTGGGCGACCGCACGAGTGATGTTGAGATCGCGCGGAACATAGCCAAAAAAGTCCAACGAGATGTCCAGAAAACGCCCGCTGACCTGGGCCAGGCTACGAAACACCTCACGGGCTTGTTTTTCGTCTTTGGCCATGTTCACGAGCAACTGGAACCGCTTTTCCTGGTAGCGCGTGGAAAGCACTTTCATCAGCGCGTAGGCGTCGGTGATCGCCGTTGGCTCCGAAGTCGTGATCACCAGGATATGCTGCGCGACGACGTTGAAATACATCACGTTCGGGCCGATGCCCGCCCCGGTATCCAACAGGAGAATATCGATGCGCCGGTCCCAGTTCTCGAACTGTGCCAGCAGTTCCATGCGTTGCGATTCGCTGAGCGTGGGAACTTCGTCCACACCGCTGTTGGCCGGAAGGATCAACAGCCCGTCCGGACCTTCCACCACCACATCGTCGATCTTTTTCTCGCCGGTGAGCACGTGGCCGATATTGTATTGCGGATTAAGACCCAGCACGATGTCGATGTTGGCTAGACCGAGATCGGTATCAAAGATCAACACCCGTTGTCCCATCCGCGCCAAGGCCAAGCCGACATTCGCGCAGATGTTCGTTTTGCCCACGCCACCTTTGCCGGAGGTAATGGACAACACGCGCACCTGTTGGCCTTCGATGTAGGGCACCCGTTCTTCGGTCATGGTCGCCTTGTTCCTGCGCTGGGACGCTCGTCGTCTCAGCACATCTGCTTGATCAACCACCTTGCCTGCCCTTCTTATTTCATTGCGCGCTGATTGACAACAGCAGGTCTGCCACCCGTTCGGGGGTAGCCGGCTCAATGTCGTCCGGCACACTCTGACCTACGGTAAAGAACGAAACTGGCAAACGCGTATCCTGCATCAGATTGTACACGCCGCCGAAGCGATTTGCCTCGTCCAATTTGGAAACGATCAAACTGGATAACGGCAGGACGCGATAACGCGTGGCAATGTCAGTCAGGTCGGCATCCGCCGTGGTCGCCGATACGATCAGATGGACATCCATAGGCACGCCTGCTTGATGGACTTTGGCCAGTTCCCCGATCATTGCCGCGTCTTTCTGGCTGGCGCCGGCAGTGTCGACCAACAACATGTCTTTGTCTGCGTGGCGCCGCGCCGCTTCGACAAACTCCACCGGACTCAAACACACCTCGACTGGCACGTCGAGAATTTTTGCATAGGTTCGCAATTGGTCGATGGCGCCGATACGGTAGGTGTCTACGGTCAACAGGGCGACCGACCGATCCAGTTCAAATACTTGCTGAGCTGCCAGCTTGGCGACGGTTGTGGTTTTGCCGACACCGGTCGGGCCCACGACCATATGCACCTTTTGGCCACGTGTCGCCTGAAATGGCTGAGTCGTCCGCACGTGTTCCATGAGACGACGCGCCAAGTAGTCCAGACCGTGCGCCGTTACCGGCAAATGGCGGGCGGCCAGGTCGGCCGCGGTCTGTTCGATCAACGGCCGCGCATAACGGTCTTCCACTCCCGACGAACGCAGCCGCTCGGACAATTGCACGAAATCGTCCTTGCCTAACAGTTCGCCCTTTTCTTGGGCGCGGCCCTGCGCAACCAATAGATCGCGAATAATGCCTTTGAGCTCGCCCAATTCGGCGGTCAGTCCGTCAAGACGCGAGGTCCAGGAGTCCGGTTGCCACCGCTCTTCCAAGTCGTCGAGACGCCGGCGGATGGCACTCAAGTCCTTGCGCAGTTCGGTCATACCGTCGCTGGCCGGCATTGGTGCCGACGCCGCGGCGGGAGGTGGCGAATCCGGCAACGATGCGGTGATCTCGAGTTCCGTCTTCGCGCCGTTCGGCACGTTGCGCAACGACAGAATGACGGCATCCGGCCCCATTTCCCTCTTGACCAGTTTAATGGCCTGACTGATGTTCGGTGCGCGGAACTTGCGAATTGGCATGGCTTACACTCCCAGTACACCAAGCGAGTAGATTCTGGCCTTGGTATCGATTTCGTTGTGGCTGAGCACCGCCACGTTGGGTACGAACTTGTCCAGGAATCGTTTGAGATGACCGCGGATAATCGGTGAGGTCAGCAATACCGGCCGGGCCCCGACTGCGGTGAATTTTCCCAACCCCTTTTCTGTCGCGGAAATGATGCGCTGAGCCATGTTCGGGTCCAGCGCCATGTAGGATCCCTGGTCGGTCTGCGTGATGGAATCAGTTAGCTTTTGCTCCAGTTTGCCGTCGACCGTCATCAGTGGAATCGATCCTTCCTCCGTCAGGAACTGCGCGGTTATCGCCCGCGCCAGCGATTGACGCACATATTCGGTGAGCACATCGGGGTCACGGGTAAGCGGTGCGTAGTCGGCCAACGTTTCAACGATGGTCAGCAGGTCACGAATGCTGACTTCCTCACTAAGCAGGTTTTTGAGCACCTTCTGCACCGCACCCAACGAGAGGACGGTCGGCACCAGCTCCTCAACCACCTTTGGGTTCGTCTTTTTGAGGTTTTCCAGCAGATGACTGACTTCCTGGCGGCCGAGGATCTCATGGGAATGAATGCGGAAGATCTCGGACAAGTGTGTGGTGATTACCGTGGAGAGGTCAACTACGGTATAGCCGGCGAATTGCGCCTGTTCACGTTCGCGCCGACGGATCCACACGGCAGGTAACCCAAAGGCCGGCTCGACCGTCGGAATGCCATCGATCGGGTTGTCCACCGTGCCCGGATCCATGGCCAGCAAGCGGTCGGGCATCAGGTCGCCGCTGCCGACTTCGACCCCTTTGATCATGATCCGGTATTGCCCCGGCTTGAGCTGCAAATTGTCCCGAATATGGATGGGGGGAATGATGACGCCCATCTTCTGGGCGAACTGCTTGCGAATCGCCCGCACTTTGTCCAGCAGTTCGCCGCCCTGCTCGGTATCGACCAGGTTGATGAGACCGTACCCAACTTCGAGCTCGATCAGATCCATAGCTAGGAAGTCCTCGACGGTTTCCGGCGCCGCAGGCGCGACCTCTTCCTCTCGCGGCTTGGCCGCTTCGGCTGCTCGTTGGGCATTACGGGTTTGGAAGCCAACGAAAACAATGACCATCGCCAACAACATGAACGGCGCGAACGGCAGGCCCGGAACCAGCGAAAAGCCGGCCAACAAACCACCGGCAATGAACAGCACCTTGGGCTTGCCCAACAACTGCCAGCCGATTTCACCGGCCAGGTCGGCTTCGGAACTGGCGCGAGTGACAATGATACCCGCGGCGGTGGAAACGATCAGCGCCGGGATCTGGCTCACCAGGCCGTCACCAACGGACAGTAAGGTGTAGTTGCTGGCGGCGGTGGCCATGTCCATACCCGATTGGGCCACACCGATGACGAAACCGCCGATGATGTTGACCAACACAATGATGATACCGGCAATGGCATCACCGCGGACGAACTTCGCGGCACCGTCCATGGCGCCATAGAAGTCGGCCTGCTGTTCGATTTCCTTACGGCGAGCGCGAGCGCCAGCCTCGTCAATCAACCCGGCATTCAGGTCGGCATCAATCGACATCTGTTTGCCGGGCATGGCGTCCAAGGTAAAGCGCGCCGACACTTCGGCGATGCGCGTTGCGCCCTTGGTGATAACCACGAAGTTGATGATGATCAGAACGGTAAAGATGATCAGACCGACCACGTAGCTGCCGCCGACCACAAACTGGCCGAACGCCTGAATGACATGACCCGCCGCATCGGTTCCCTCGCTGCCATGCAACAGAATCATTCGGGTGGTCGCCACATTCAAAGACAATCGGTACAAGGTAACGAACAGCAAGACGGTTGGAAAAGCCGAAAAGTCGAGCGGCCGCTCGGTGAACAGACTGACCAGAAGGATCAGCAACCCCAGCATGATGCTGATCGTCAACATCACGTCGAGCAACACCGGCGGGACCGGAATGATCATCACGACAACAACGGTGACCAAGCCGATCGCGAGAAACAATTCGGTATTCCGGATCGAAGGGGGCAGCACTCGGTTGATCGCCGTCGCCATTTATGCGCTCCGCTTTTCACGCAGGTTGTACACATAGGCGAGAATCTCAGCGATCGCCTGATACAACCCGACGGGAATCAGTTGATTCAGCTTGACCGTACGAAACAGTTCCCGCGCCAGGGCGCGACGCTCAAGGATCGGCACACCATGACGGGCGGCGATTTCACGGATCTTTTCGGCCACTACGCCCTTTCCTTTGGCCACCAGTCGCGGCGCCGTGTCCCGCCCAACGACATACTGCAGCGCGATGGCGATCTCGGTGGGGTTGGTGATGACCACGTCGGCTTTCGGCACCGCCTGCATCATCCGCCGCATGGCGGTCTCGCGCTGGATCGTGCGAATGCGGGCCTTGATCTTGGGATCACCTTCCATGTGCTTGTGCTCTTCCTTGATTTCGTCGCGCGACATGCGCAACTTTTTCTCCCAATCGAAGCGCTGATAGGAATAGTCCAGAATCGCCAGAAACACCAAGACGATCAGGGTGTTCAACATGATGCGATACATCATGGTCATCATGTAGGCGAACACCGACCATGCCGGCAGGTGAATCAGACTGACCAAGGTCGCCATTTCGTCTTTTATGACCGACCACACCACGTAGCTGACAATGGCAATCTTGACTAGGCATTTGAGCGCTTCCACCCAACTGCGGATGGAGAACATGTTCTTGACGCCGTTGATCGGGTTGAGTCGATCGAAGCTGGGCACCATCGCCTCGCCGGCATAGAGAAACCCAATTTGAGCCAGATACGAACCGACGCCCGCTATCACCACAGCGGTCAACAACGGAAAGAAAAGAATGGCAATTTTCCAAACCAGTTCTTTCGTAATCAACCAGATGGTGAAGGTGTTGACTTCCATCTGCCCGGCCAGGCGCAAAGGCGTTTGAAAAAGGTCCGCCAGATGGTTCCACCACCAGCTCGAACCGATGGAAAACACCGCCAACGACGCCGCCAACACGGCGACACTGGGGAGTTCGCGGCTCAACGCCACGTTCCCCTTTTCGCGAGCCTGGTCGCGCTTGTGTGGTGATGCCGGCTCGTTACGTTCGGTGTCGTTCTGTTCGGACATGTTCCCCTTGTTACGGCTGCGGCGCCGTCTGTTGAAGGAAGAGCAACATGCGACGAAGACTCGCCGCGTAATCTTGTTGGACCCACTCGACGAAGAGCGGCATCACCGCTGCGGTCGCCAGCAACCCGACCGCGATCGTGAGCGGAAAACCGACGACAAACACATTCATTTGCGGAACCGTGCGGGCAATGATGCCCAGCACCAATTTTGCCAGGAGCAGAGAAACGATCGGCGTGCCCGCCAATCCGATCGATGCCTTCAACGCCAAACCAACCGTTTCGGTGAATTCGCGAGCGTAGCTGGCCTTCCACACGGCCGCGCCGAGCGGTACTAGTTCGAAAGAGGTGAAAATGGCCGCTACGAACTCGCGATACAAGCCGCTCACCAGGAACACCATCACCGCGACGCGCATTTGAAACGAAGCCGTCAAGCTGATGGAGGCACCGGTGATGGGATCGATGACGTTGACGATGGCCAAACCCATTTGGAAGCCGACCATTTGCGCCCCAATGGCGACCGCCTCGCTCACCCAATGCAACAAGTAGCCAGCCGCTAGTCCCAGTAAGAATTCACTTATTGCGGCCAGTACGTAACCACCACCGGTAGCCGGCAGAGTCACCGGACGGCCCGAGAGGACGATGGTAGCAATCATGGCCATTGCCGCCGCTAAAGCCGCGCGCAACGGACGTGGGATTTCGGCGGAACTGAACACGGGCATGGTGATCAGGAGCCCCAGCACACGCAGATACACCAAACCGAACAATTCGATGACGTCAGTGGACAGCGTGTACAACGGCATCAGTCTCCTCAACGTAGAAACTGGTCCCAATTGGTGAAGCAGCGGGTAGTAAAAGACAACAACGCCGTCATCATCCGGTCCCAACTCAAGGCGACCGCCGCCACCGCCGCCAGAATCTTCGGAATAAAGGTCAGGGTCATTTCATGAATCTGGGTTACCGCCTGGAATACACTGATCAGGATACCGACGACCAATCCCGCCAATAGGGCCGGATACGACACTTGCCACGAAACCATCAACGCGTCTTGCGCGAGCTTGGCCAGGGCTTCGAGATTCATACGCGGATCCTTCCGTTAGGTGCCGAAACTGTTGACCAGGCTGCCGATGAGCAGGTACCACCCGTCGGCCAACACAAAGATCAGCAGTTTGAACGGCAGAGAGATCATGATGGGAGGCAACATCAACATGCCCATACTCATCAAGACTGACGAGATGACCATGTCGACGATCAAAAACGGCAGCCAAATGAGAAATCCAATCATGAAAGCGGTACGCAATTCGGAAAGGACAAACGCCGGCGCGATCACCCATGTCGGTACGTCGTCTAACGTTCTCGGTTGTGGCCGTTTTCCGATGTGCAGAAACAAGCCCAGATCCTTTTCCCGCGTCTGCTTCAACATGAAGCCGCGGAGCGGTTCCATTGTTTTCTGGAAGGCCTCCTCATAGCCGATTTGCTGGGCCATATAAGGTTTCACCGCGTTTTCGTGGATCTGAGTCCAGACTGGGAACATGATGAACACGGTCAAGAACAACGAAAGCCCGAGGACAATCTGGTTGGTTGGAGTCTGGTTGGTGCCCAACGCCTGCCGGGCAAAGGACAATACAACGACAATGCGTGTAAAGGAGGTGAACATCAATAAGAATGACGGCACCAACGCCATCACCGTGAGGATCAGCAGCAGTTTGACTGCCGTCGAAACCTGGTCGGGCGAGTTGGCCTGCCCGACGCCGATCGTGACCTGTGGCACCACCAGGGGGCTTCCGCCGGCGGGGGCACTCTGCGCCAGCACCGGCGGGGCCCAGGCGCCGAGCAACACAATCCCTCCAACGATGACCAAGATAACCCTCATCGTCATCCTTTTTGCTGCGGACTACAGCCTCTTCATTTCCTTCACGCGCGCGGCAATCGCCTTCAGCGTGCCGTTGTCGACGACCTCCCAGTCATTGGACGCCCGCCGCTGCTGCGCCTTCAGCCGATCGGCGAATTCTGTTTCGGCTCGACTGGGCAAGGCCTGCACCGTCTCCGCGGCCACGAAAGCCGGTTCGTCGGTGGATGCCGGCTTGACCGGCTCGTCGACATGGAGAATTCGACGTCGCGCTTCTTCCGACTCGATTTTGGTCAACATGGTGACCTCATTGCCGGCCAGCGCGACAACAATCAGTTCGCCCGCCACATCGATCACGGCAATGCGGCGTTTCAGGTCCAGCGCCCCGGTTTGTACCACCCGAATCAGTCCGCTCTTCCCCCCGCCCATACGCGCCGGCAGTCGCAGCCGTTTGGCCAACGCCACAAGCAAAAAAAGCAGACCGAGCGCCACACACAACGCCGTCACAACCTTAACCACCGCGGACTTCCATTCAAAATCGCCGCTCACCGCGCTCGCGATGGCGGGTGCTGCTGGCGGCTTGGTTTCAGGCGCCGGCGTTGGTGCGGGAGTCGCCGGAGAATCGGCCAGCAACTGCGCCAAATTGATTTTGGCTTGTTCGTCGGCGGCGGGTGCCGTCTCGGGCGCCGGTTCGGCCGGGGCTTCGACCGCCGGAGGAACAGCCCCCGCGGGAACCTCGCCCACATACAGACGCAGGCCACCCTCAGTCGGGCGCAGAGTGAGCGACCGTTCGCCCTGGTACGAAGCGCGCAGCGTCAGCACCACTTTCACCTGGTTTTTCGTGATTTGATACGCGCGCACCCGCTCCACACAAGAACCGGCGGGTGTGATCAGAGTGCGGGTCGGTGGATCGACGTAGGTCCGCGACAGCAACACCGACACTTCCTGACCCGCGTTTTCGACCACCGCGTCGTTCAATCCCGCGCGGTCCAGAAGCTGTAGATCGATACCACACCCCTCACCAGTCACTTTGCTGGCGCCAGTCAGGTAGTTCAAATTCGGAAACAAAGGCACTTCGGCGGACGCCATCGCTGGCATCAACAACCACAGAGCGGCCATTGTCAACAGAATCGTGGTGGTTACCCTACTCTGCATCGCGGCCTCCGCTACTTCAACGACTCAATGCGTTCAGTCTTGCTGATAACGTCCGTCAGACGGATGCCGAACTTCTCATTGACAATTACCGCTTCCCCGCGGGCCACCAGCTTGTCGTTGACGAACACCTCCAGCGGTTCGCCAGCCATCTTGGTCAATTCCACAATGCTGCCGGGTCCAAGGTTGAGCAGATCGCCGATGGTCATGCGCGTACGTCCGACCTCGACCGTCAACAGCAGTGGAATGTCCAGCACGAATTCCAGCGACCGAGGCGCCGCAGGCATCGCCGATTCGCGGGGCAGTTCCTGGAACTGGACATCGCGTGCCGGCGACCCCGACGGAACAGGCTCTCCCTCGGCTACAGCTTCGCCGGCATGCAAATCGTCATCGGACAAGCCCCACGCCGCCGGATCATCCATGGCCGGATCTTTCTTCTCCGCCGGCGTGGTGGGCGGAGCCGCCGGTGTCCCCGACTCTTCATTCATTTCCGCCAGCAGCTTGTCGATCTCATCCTGGCTGACCACGTTTTCGTCATCAGGCATGGTGCCTACCCCTCTCGTTCACGAGACTAGATCACCTTGATCGCCTTGTAGCCCCGTTCAATCCCGACTGTTGCTCTGAACTTGGGAATCGACTCAACCAGTACGTCCACCGGCTGGTCGCTGAATTTGTCCAACTGCAAGATTTGCCCTTCGGTCAAGGCCAATAGTTCACCGACCGTTACCCGTCCCCGACCGAACTGCGCAACCACTTCCACGGAGGCGTCGCGCGCCGCACCTTCGAACGCGTTGCGCCATAGCTTGTCGTCGTAAGCCGCGCCTTCGCCAAGGAAGCCGGAAGAAAGCTTTTCTTTGACCGGCTCGATCATGGCGTAGGGCATCACGATCTGGATCAGACCCGAATTCCCTTCCACGTCAACACTGCTTTCGATCACCAACACGATCTCGGTCGGGTGGGCGATCGACACGAACTGCGGGTTGATTTCCGTGCGTTGAAACTCAATACGCACAGGTTGAACCGGGTCCCAGGCCTTTTGGAACTCGTTGAGCGCGTTGACGACGACCTTGCGCACAATATTCAGTTCGATGGCCGTGAAGTCGCGTCCTTCCACCCGGAACCGGACTTTGCCCGACCCGCCGAGAAAAATATTCACCAGCACGAAGGTGAAATTGCTTTCGATGATCATCGCGCCCATGCCGCGGAACGGCTCCATCTTGAACAGGTTGATGGAGGTCGGCAGCGGCAGGCTGTTTAGGAATTCGCTGAATTTAATCAGTCGGATGTCGCCGACTTCCACGTCAACCACCCGCCGAAGTTCAATCGACAACGCACTACGGAAGTCGCGGCAGAATTTTTCATGGATCACCTCGAGCATCGGCATCTTGCCGCGGAAGATGCGGTCCTGACTGGTCAGGTCGTAAGGACGAACGTCACGGTCGCCGCGCTCGAACGATTCCATACGCGGCGCCGCTGCCGCCGCCGCTATTGGCGTCCGCTCCTCGGCCACCGTCTCAATAACGCCCGAGCTTACCGCCGCAAGTAGAGCGTCGACTTCGTCTTGGTTGAGAACCTGACCCATTGCTTCCGCCTCAGGAAACGATGAATTCGGTGAACAATACGTCGCCCACGGCGTTGGTACCTAGTATCTCGTTGAGCCGCAGGGTCAGTTCCTGCTTCAGCTTGAGCTTGCCCTTCCCGTCACGGATCTGATCGTACGTCTTGCTGGTCAGCAAGAGAATGATCGTATCTTGGATTTTGGGTTTGAGCTTTTCCATTTGGGGTTTCAGGTTCTCACTGGTCAATTCAATGACCATCTTGACCTTCAGGTAGCGCGCCTGTTCGACATCCGCGAGATTCACCACGAACGGATCAAGATCGACCGTCGCCTTGGGCGCCTCGGGTTCCGCCGGCTTTGCCGCGTGCGCGGGGTTTTCCGGGCCATGAGCGGCCTTCTTGCCGCCGCCAATGATCCCCGTCAAAAAGAGCACTGCGACGATCACACCGATCGCCACGACTGCCCCGCCGCCGATGAAGATCAGCTTTTTCGAGGACTTTTTTGGCGCTTGGACTGTAGTTTCTTGCTCGGCCATAGGGACTGTCTCCTGTCAAAAGGATTGCGTCGCCGACCCCTTCAGTTTGACGCCGGGAACACGCGGCAGGTTTCCCCACCCAGAGCCGCGCCGTCTTTCACACCACCCACTCTACCACTACGGCCCGCCTTTAGGTGAGCAAGTGGTGTGCCAAACCGGCCCGTTCCCTGGGCCTCGAATCGAAACCGGCGTCGACATTCCGTCGAACACATTCCCGGGCAATATCTGTTTTACCAATAAGCGTTTACAATCCACGCCGATAGTTATCGGCATTACCTCCCGAAAGTTACAGACTAATTCCATACCCTTCGGTTGTCAAAACGAATCTGTAGTCGTCGGGATTTTGACGAATGAACTATCCGTCAAAGGCTAGTTCTTTTCGTACGATTGTCGGATTAGGCAGAAAAAACTGACCCGCCCGACAAGGCGGATTCCGAATACTCTTGCCGACCGCCGCCTACCCGCTGCACCCGCCCGAGGCGTTAGAATTGCTGCCAAGAGCCGACGCACCGTCCAAGGTGTCGTCGTCTGGGATCGTATCGTCATCAACTGTCGTGTCGTCATCAACAGTCGTGTCGTCATCGATGGTCGTGTCATCATCCACGGTCGTGTCGTCATCGATGGTCGTGTCATCATCCACGGTCGTGTCGTCGTCTACCGTGGTATCGTCGTCCACAGTTCCGTCATCGTCCGTAATTGTGTCGTCGTCTATGATCGTATCATCGTCAACCAGATCATCGTCGTCGAACACGTCATCATCAATCGTATCATCGTCAATGGCGGTATCGTCGTCGATCAGGTCATCGTCTGGAATCGTGTCGTCATCAATCGTGTCGTCATCTGCGTTGTCATCGTCGGTGGTGTCGTCGTCACCGGGCTCTTCGACCGTGAATCCATCTGCCAATTCGGCGTATTCGTCGTCGCTGTTGATCACCCGAACAGTGTAGATACCCGGAGTAATGCCGGCGGGCACCGTCGCGGTGAGGATGTCCGAAGCAATTTGCACCACATTTGTCGCCAGCGTGTAGCCAATCAGCACGGTCGCGTCTTCGTCGAAATTCGCCCCGGTAATGGTCACGGGAGTGTCCACATCGTTGGGGGCGTGGTTGGGTTCGATGCCGGTAACCTGCAACTCCGCAGAACTAAGGACGGTGTAACCCTCGACTAGAACGGCACTTCCTCCACCCATATTGGACACCGTCACGTCGTAGATGCCCGGCTCCAAGCCACTGGGCACCATGGCTTCAATGGTTGTCAGACTGCTGACCGTAACCGACTCCAGTGCTGTCGAGCCGATGGTAACGGTCGCGCCGTCCAAGAAGTTGGTGCCGGTAAGAACGACGGAAGTCGCCACGTTGTCGAGCCCTTGATTCGGCACGATCGACAGTAACGTCACATCCGAAGGATTGATCACGGTATACGCTTCTGGCAGCACCGCCTGACTGAGTGTTTCGGTGATCAGGTACACATCGTAGACCCCCGCCGGGGCACCCGCCGGGATGGTCGCCGTGATCAGCTTATCGGTCACCACGGTGACCGCGGTACACTCGGTGGCACCGACCAACACGCGCGGGGTGCCGGCGAAATTGGTGCCACTGAGCACGATGTTCACTTCGACGTTGTTGGCACCTTGGATGGGTTCGATGCTGGTCAGCGAAACCGTCGCGTTCCCGCCCGATGGATAGCGGGAAAAGTCCCGGCCGCACTGCACCAAGATCACCAACAACAACAGGGTCGGCAGAATCGCCAGCGCTCGTTTCATTGCCGTCCTCCGCTAAAACTGCCCGGCACAACCGAGCAAGAAAGCGCTTGGAGTAACATAGGGAATCAGTGTAATCCGAGTGGAATTCTCGGTGTCGCGGGCGAATTCGGCAGCCGGGTCAGTTAACAGAAGATAGGTGCCCGTACCCAGGAGAACCAGACTGGTTCCGCCGAAGATCATCCACATCCGGTCATATTCTTCCGTGTCATTCCGATAACGCACCAGATCGGCGCTCGAATCCGCGTCCTGGTATTGCTGATACGCATTGTAGCTCATGGTGAAGTAGTAGCCTGTTGTCACCGCCGAAACCGCCCCGGCCGAGAGCAAGCTGTATCCCCAGATCTGGCGTGTCGAAATCGTCGAAACCTCGACCGGGCCGTTGGCCTGGTAAATCTCATCCACGCGACCGACCGCCCCGGCGACCGCACGCTGGGCCAGCACACTAGCGGCCGGAGAGGTAACCGGCTCGCGCAAGGTCGGCGATCCACCGCGACCGATGAAGTATTCGCGCACGGACCAGATGGTTTCTGCCGAACCAACTTCGACCATCTGAAACTCGATTTCGACTTCCGTCTGCGTCAAATTGGCTTGCAAGTAGCGGCGCATGACCCCGAAAATCACGCCGTCGACCTTGAGTTGCCGACCTACACGCACGGCCACTGAAGACGTGCCCTGGTACACCCAATCACGAGGCGATTCATACGACACGTTCAGCGCGTCACGAACGGCGTCTCCCGCCACCAGGTTGTACATTCGGCGTGAAGCCAATTCGGACAGGAATTGGTTTGTCACGTCGATGCTGATTTCTTCGCCGCCCTGCCCGCGCAAGTAATCCGGCACGACAATCGGCAGCACAGCCACCTTTTTAACATAATGCGAATTGATATCGTGAACCGCGAAGGGATCGATGGGAACCCGAATGATTTGCGACGTACAACCGAGTACCGCCGGCAGCAACAGAATCAACAAACAACACCAGTTGCATAGTGACTTCATGGTTCCGTCCCTGCGGCCAGTTCCGCCTTGATCATCAAATGAACTCGCTCCGAGCGGTATCGAAGACGCGTACGAACCGATCGTGCAGTTCGGCACACGCCTCTTCCGCCAGATGTAAACGCATCCTCCCCGGCTGAGCGGAGAGGTCGACTTCCTCGGGCTCCAACGCGCCGATTCCCGCCCGCCGGCACAAAGCTTCGCCGAGCGCCACAATCGGCACCACCTTTTCGTCATGTTCCAGGTCGTCCAGGCGATTCATGTAGTGAACCGTCATCGCCACGCGGTGCGGCATTGCCCACTTCTCGACCGTGAGTTCACCGACATCGACTCCGTACTGTTCGATGATTTCGTCGACAATCAACGGGGTTGGATGGAAACCAGCCCCCATCTTCCGTTGGGCTTCTTCGACGATTGTAACCGACACCATCTTGCCAATGTTGTGCATCAGGCCGCACAGAAAGGCTTCTTCCTTGTCGAAGTTTACCGCACCGGCGATGACTCGGGACGCGAAGGCCGTTCCAACCGAACGCTCCCACAACCGTTTGGCCAGTGGGCCGTACAGCCGGCTTTTAAAGATCTTCGTTTGCAGACTGATCGCCAACATGACGTTCTTAATCTCGGTCTGCCCCAACCTGACCAACGCCTGGTTGATATTGGTGATCTCGACGGCCGCCGCATAGACCGGGCTGTTGCAAAGCCGAATGATGCGGCTGGCGATGGTCTGGTCGGTCATGATGACTTTCGCCAGATCCTGCATGCTGCTGCCCGCATCACTGGTTAGCCGGATCACTTTAAGCGCTACGTGCGGCAGCATCGGCAGTTCGAAGTCCCGTTCGAGGATGCTTTGCACGATCTTCTCGCGGAAGTTTTCTTCTTCCGGAGTCATTGTCCGCTCTTCTGTCGGGGGTAGAGGAGGAGCGGCAGCGGATTTTGGCGGTGGTGGCGGTGGTGTCGGCGGCGGGGCCGGCGGATTCGCGGGTTTGGGCGCTGTTACCACAAAAACCTGCTTACAATGCGGGCAGCGGACCTTGAACCGCAACGCCTCATCTTGGGCCATTGGTCGATCCTTCCCCCGCACGCCGTTAGGCAAAGCCGAATAACCCGGATACTAGCCATCCGACGCACGGATCAAGCAAACGATGTGCCACCGTTCGAGCAAGCGAACGAAGCCTTTGATTTAACAAGGCTTGCTTGCATTGTACGACCTCGCGCCGGAATGAAGCAACGGGACAGAATTGCTTTGGTGTCAAAAAATCGACGGAACGATTCTGCCGTTCTTGCGGCGTAGCCGAAACCTCTGTTAGGTTGGCAAGAACTACTTGGAGTGCCTGTGCGGCGCCTTTTCATAGCCATCGTAGCTCTTCTGTCGGTGCTGATCGGCCCCGGGTTGGCTTCGGCCTATCCCATGCGCCCGGCGGACCGCTTTCTCACCTTACGCACACCTCATTTCCGAGTCACCTATCCCTCCGAATACCGCTTCACCGCGCTCAAAACGGCAGTCATTGCCGAGGAGGTACTTCCGGAACTTTCGCGGCAACTCAAGTGGGAGCCCCGCGACATCATTGACCTGGTCCTTACCGACTACACCGATAGCGCCAAT
The DNA here is from genome assembly GCA_964511015.1 of uncultured bacterium. Lineage (GTDB taxonomy): Bacteria > Lernaellota > Lernaellaia > Lernaellales > Lernaellaceae > FEN-1099. Next base: position 71,219 of record CAZEDX010000005.1, read on the forward strand.
GGCAGCAGTTCGGTAACGCCGATTCCGGTTGTTAATCTCTTCATGGCCCCACCGTTTGCCGATGATCGGCTGGACTACTGCGATGACTGGCTACGTCTGCTGATCACTCATGAACTCGCCCATTCGGTAAACCTCGACCAGGTCCGCGCCCTGCCGGCGGTCGGACGGGCCGTTTTCGGGCGGATCACACAAATTAACCAATTGCAGCCGGTGGCGTTCGTCGAAGGGACGGCCGTCCACGAGGAAACTCTGCTGACAACGCGCGGTCGCGGGCGTTCACCGGTGACGCTGATGATGCTCCGTGCCGCCGCGTTGGAAAACCGCTGGCCGACCCTCGATCAGATTTCTTCCAACTCAACGCAATGGCCGGGTGGCGCAGGCCCATACCTATGGGGTGGGATGTTCCTCCATTTTCTTTCTCAACGGTATGGCGACACGGCGCTGGGGTTTTTCCATCGCAAACACGCAGGACAGGTGTGGCCATTTTTGTTCAATCACAACGCCAAACGGGTCTTCGGCCATTCTATGAACTGGCTCTATGCCGATTGGACCAAGCGTATGCGTCAAGGCTTCGAACAGCAAAAAGCGCGGATAGTGGCGGAAGGGATACAGGAAGGATCCCGCTTGACGAAGACAGGCTACTACCACTCGCGGCCGCGTTGGTTGGGACCGGACCGGCTCCTGTACGAGGAATACTCTGGCACACGTTCGCCGCAGATTAGGCAGATTGTCTTTACCCCCGCTGGTGTCCGCGACCAGATTCTGTTCATCACCCATGGGACCATGGGCACGGCTATCGCCGCCAACGGCGACGTGTACTATTCGGATAGTGAGCCGTGGGACCGCTGGCATAGCGGCTTGGATATCTGGCGAAAATCGGCGGGGTCTTCGAGCCGAAAACGTCTAACAACTTTGGCCCGGGCCACGGAACCGGTCATCCTGCCTGGTCGTCCGGAAATTCTATGTATCACCCAGAAAGGCGGCCGTACTCGCCTGACCACCCTTCGCCCGGACACCGGGGAGTTGGTCAATCTGGTCGAATTCGCCAACGATGCCGACTATGTTCAGTTCTCCAGCCCGGCCGCCGACCCTCGCGGCAATCGGATCGCTCTCAGTGTGTGGCACGACGACGGCAACCGCGACATCTTCTCTTTCGATCTGACCACCAAGGCCTTTCGTCGGCTGACGTTTGACCACGAGCAAGACCTTGATCCGTCCTTCTCTTCTGACGGTCGTTTCCTGTTCTTCAGCTCGGCACGAACTGGTATTTATAACATCTATGCGTTGGATCAGGTAACCGGCCATCTGTTTCAAGTGACGAATGTGTTGGGCGGTGCTTTTGCACCGGCGATGGATCCGACCGGAACACGGCTGGCCTATATCGGTTACAACGGCAGTGGGTACGATGTCTATTGGATACCAGTTGACCAGGCCACCTGGCGAGAGGTCGAGCGAGAGACGATCGGCGAAGAAGCGCTGGTCGTCGGGCCGATAAGCAAACGAATCAACCAACTGGCCCGCGAAGCCGACTACCCAACGGAAGACTATGCCGCTTGGCGAACTGTGTGGCCACATTGGTGGTTGCCGGACTTCGCATTTGGCAGTGACAGTTTCTATCTGGGCTTGCAAACCAGCGGTGCCGACCCATTGCACTACCACAATTGGGACTTCGCTGGGCAGTATAATTTCCGGCGCCAGTTCGTGATCGCCTCAGCCGACTACACCTACGCCGCATTGACGCCGCTATTGCATGTCGGCGCCTCGCGGTCTGTGGAGAATCACGGTACCATCGCCGAAGACGACCAAGGTAATCCGACAGACTATTGGGAAGAACGCTGGCAAGGTCAGTTTGACGTGATGTGGCCGTTGTACGCCCGACATTTTCTGATCGGCGGCTATCTGGGTGAATGGCGTGACATGCTGGAGAGTCTGTCGGACGCAAGTGATGAAGAGCCTTACACAGGCTATTGGTCGGGGTTGCGTTTCGGCTGGACTTACAGCAACGCCCGCAGCTATACACAATCGATCGACAACATCGACGGACTCTCTGCCACCGTCTCCACCACTTTCTACGACCCGGTGTTTGGCAGCAAGTTCCGTCAGCAGATTGCCGCCGGACAATTCGCCAGTTTTATCCCTTTACCCCTGCGTAATCACTCGCTGGTTTTCCGATTGAACACCGGCATCAGCTTCGGCGACCTGTTGCCACAGCGCACGTTTCTGCTGGGCGGCTTTTCGACCTCCAACGTCTTCGATCCGGTGGTCAACAGCGACCGCTGGGCTTTGCGCGGTTATGGCAGCGGATTCAACTCAGGCGACCGGGGGGGAACCGGTTCCGTCGAATGGCCGTTTCCCCTGTTCCGCATCAACCGGGGCATCTCCACTTGGCCAGTGTTTCTGCAAACGATCAACCTGGCTCCCTTTTATGACGTTGGATTTGTCCTTGATCGTGACGAAGCGCTCGAAACGAAAGATCTGTTCGATAGTGTCGGAGCCACTTTCTCGCTCGACATGGTTTTCGTCTATCATTATTCTTTTCGCCTGATGACCGTCCTGGCCTACGGCTTGCGCGAGACTGACGGTGTCGGAGGTTTTCATTGGCTATTGTCAACCGGCATTCCCTACCTATGATTGGCCGTTTTCTGGCAACCTGCACGGTCTTCGCGTTGTGCCTGGCCGCCTGCGGCGATCCGGGTTTGCCGCGGTTGGTTGACGACCAGCAAGCCGCCCGGCTGATCCAAGCGGTGCAACAGGCGGTTGACAATCAGGGACGCGACGAGACCCCGACCGGCACCGTCGCTGGTGCCATCGTCACGATCTACGACAATCACGGCAACCAGAGCAGCGCCGGGGTGTTTGGAAATGATCTCACCGCATGTGTAATCCAAGCGGCCACCCGTCTCGGGGTCACCGGAATCGAACCGACATTTGTGTCGGTCCATGTTCTCCGCGACCTGCGGAAAGTCCGTTGGGCGCGACTGCGTGAAGCCGGCTTTGGCTATCACCGCGGACTATATGCGGTGGCGCGAGTGAGTGGCGGGAAAGCGCGCGCGTTCAGCGAGGTGGATATGCATGTGCGCGGACTGACGGTTGAGGCCGCGTTAAGCCGTCTGAACGACGGAAAAGGCACCGCACTCCATGGCAAGATGCCGGCGGACGGCGCCTATCTCGCCGCCACCGAATCGTTTACCAACGATCCCACCGGCCGACTGGTACGGTTGTATCGTGCGTCATCTCCGTTACCTTCGCTCACCGGAAGCCAGATCGGAGCCTATCTTCTCTTGGGCGGAGACTACCTTTGCCGGCTATTGCAAGACGACAACCGCTTTGTTTACGAAGGTGATGTCGGCCGCGACACGACCACCAACAATTACAATCAGCTGCGCCATGCCGGCACCATCTATGCTCTCTACCAGCTTTACCAAGCCACCGGTGTCCCCACCTACCGCGAAACCGCGGATCGAGCCTGGACGTGGTTGATGGCCCAGGTTCGGACCGACCGCGATTCGCGTGGCAACGTGTGCGCGTACACGGTCGAGGACGGCAAAATCAAACTCGGCTCTTCCGGACTGACCCTGATCGCACTCAGCGAGCGTTTACGCATCAATCGCAACGACGCCGATCTCGCCCTGGGGCGTCAGTTGGCCAACCATATCTTGCGCAGTCAGCGGCCCAACGGATCACTCGCCAGCTATCACGCGTTGCCGGGGAAGAAAGCCAAACGCCAGCGCAGTATCTACTACCCCGGCGAGGCCATGTTGGGGTTGATTCGCTTCTACCAATTCGACCCCAATCCAGCCTATGTGAACGCTGTCGCCAAGGCGGCGGACTATCTGATCCACGATCGTTGGCGAGTCATCGGATTGGAGTTGTTCGTTCCGCCCGACGCCTGGTTGATGTTGGCCCTTAATGAACTGCACCAGGTTCGACCACAGGCGGACTACGCCGACTACTGCCTCAAGCTGGCGGACGGAATGATGGCCGACCAATTGCTAGCCGATTGGCAGGTCCCCTACCCTGACTACCGAGGCGGCTATTTCCCCTATGCGCCGCAGGTCACCCCGGCCGGGTCACGCATGGAGGGTCTGACCGCCGCCTATTTGGTGGCCCAGCGGACCGGTCGCGACACCACCGCTCTTAAGCGCACCATCGCCGCGGCGGCCAGATTCCAGCTCCAATGCATGATTCGACCGGAGTTTGCCCATCTGTATCCGAAACCACAGATGGCCTTGGGCGCATTCCGCCACTCGCCGATCTCCAACCGGGTACGGATCGACTATAACCAGCACAATATTTCCGGTTTGCTGGTGGCGGCAAAAATTCTGTCGAACTAGTTCATTCCGGCAACGGCGAAAAGAATCGTGTTTGCCCCCAGGCAGCACATTCTTGTTCGGTCATCGTCGTTTCAGCACTGCGGTAGACGGAGAACTCGCCACCTCCCTGGCCGGCAAACTCGGCCACCACCTCTTCGGTCTGACGATCGATGATCTGTCCAGAAATATGCGGAAACAGGATGAAGATGACATACCATTTCGTGGCGACAGTGGCATCGGACAGCATCGGTGCGTGTTCGGCTCCGACCTCGACGCTCGCTTCCACACGGTAGCGGTCGTTCTGCGCAACCACGAAGGCGTCCTTGGGTACGCACTGGCGCGCCGTGGTATTGAACATCCAGTGGTCGTGACGCCAGCCCAGTTCCCCATCCGAGGAGCGAAAATGCTCCAACTGCAGTTCGCCGTCATGATAGAAACCCAGATCGAGGTAGTCGAGATCGACCGATTCGTAGTGATAGGTCTGCCATGCCCAACTGACGCCGGCGTCGAGATCGGTGACTACCGCAAAATCCCAACCACCCAGGTTGAACGCCCAACGGCCCCAGGAGTTCTCGCGGTAGCCGTTGCCGTCGATGATGATTTCGTCGCCGGACTGGCGATCGGTGATCGTCCCGGTCACGCGCGTGCGTGGCCAGAGCATATCGACGTTCCACTTTTCCTCGTCCGGACGCAACACACCCACATCGTTGCCCTGTTCCGGCACAAAGGTCTGCTCTCCATTGCTGAGCGCTTTCCACTCTTGGCTGACGCGGAGACTCCACTCGAAGTTCGTGGTGCGGCCGGCGAGAATCAAAGCGTTTTCGTCTGGCAGCGGCGTCATGGTTCCGTAGTCGCCGGTGGCGGCGTTTTCCGCATGGAACTCGCGGAAGTCAGCCGACGCCAGAAAGCCCTCGTAACCGAAGTTGCGGTACTCGGCAACACGTTCTCCGGAAGGCAGGCTCCCGGCAATCGCCACATTGCCCCCTTTCGGCACCAAGCTGCCGAACAAGTCCTCGCGGTTGCGCGGATTGGCGATCAGATAGCCCACACTGCCGGTAAACGAGCCATCGGCGTTGTGGACCATAAAGTAGTCCCACTCGAAGCTCATGCCGTCGATTTCGCTTGGCGTCAGATAATCGTCACCAACGATGTGCCAGCCGGGCAGACCCCACCGGCCGGCGGCGCTGTCATCGTCGCTATCGTTATCGGCAACGGTGTCTTCATCAGCAATCGTGTCGTCGTCTGACGCTTCGGATGCGTCGTCGTCATCATCGACCGCACAGGAACCCAGACACAACGAGTAGAACAAGCACAGGACGAGCAACCATATTTTCATCAACCCTCCGGAGAGCGGGTATGGCTCTCCTGGTCTCGCGGCCCTCGGTGGTCAAGTTCGACGCGTTATACGCCGTCCAGCCCCCCGCGCCCTTTTTCCTGGAACCACGAATCAGGGCTCTCTAGATAGTATTTCATGTCGACCAGCAACTGGTGATGGCCTTTTTCTTCGTCAATCATAGCTTGAAGAAATTCCATTTCCAGTTGATCCGTTGTCCGCTTGAGCCGTTCTTCATAAAATGCCACCGCCTTGGCCTCAAAATCGATGCCGACATCCAGGGCGTCGAGATCCTTGGTTGTCGCGTGAATACTCGACCCGTGACGCTCGGCCATCTCGCGGAACAATTGGCCCAGGTCGCCGTGGCCCGGTTGATAGGCCTTCCACTCGCCGCCCCACCGGCCGGCGCTCAGCGCGTCGAAGATACGGTTGATGCGTTCCAGGTGAACCATTTCGTCATCCATCAACATCCGGAATATATCGCGGCCAAGCTGGTTCTCGGTTTTCTTGAACGCTTCTCCATAGAAGTCATGTCCCTTCTTTTCCATCGCTCGCGCCGTGTTGAGCATGTCCAACGCTTGTTCGTTCATCGCGACCATGTGGTCCTCCATTCCGTCGCCGCTCGACGACGGGCGTTCAGTTACAATTCTTTCACAATTTCAGCGACATCCTTGCGCGTGCGCGGCTGCAATTGGATGGTGCGGGCATAATCCGGCAGATGGCTGATGTCGTCAGACGGATAGCCGATGGCCAACGCCACCAAAGGTTGGTCGGCCGCCTCCAACCCGAAGAACTCACGAACCTTGACCGGATCGAAACCCGACATCGGGCGGGCCACCAGATCGTGGTGGGTGGCGGCCAACATGATGTTCATCACCGACAGACCCAGGTCGAACTGATGGTAGGCGCGTCCGTCTTTGTTCACGCAATCGTTCTCTTGCCGGGTGTAGCCAAAAATCAGCAGCGGTGCGCGGGAGGCCCATTGGGCGTTGGACGCCCCCAGTGCGGCTGCCCCGGCTCGGCGAGCCTCATCGGTCAGCAAAAACAGGTAGCGCCAAGGCTGGTTGTTGAAACAGGACGGGGCCAACCTCGCGGCCTCAGCCAACTCCGCCACGATCTCCTTGGGCAGCGGATCGGTGGCAATCGAACGTCGGGCATGTCGGCGATGGAGCAGATCCAAAACCGGGTTTGTCATGTTTCTTCTCCTTGCAGGCGGACGCCTGCCCTTCTTACTCCAAGGTCAATCGGTACTTCATTTCCAGATGGTGCGGATGGTAGCTTAGTTTGGCCTTGCGTAGACCTTCCACACCCAAGTCCTGCTCTCGATTGACAAACTCGAATCCAACCAGTGCTTGCCGGCAGAATTCCTGATTGAGCGCCTGGTAGATGCCCGGGTAGCTGCCGTCGGCCTTTTCGTAGTGAACCACGGCCACCCCAGGAGCCAATTGTTCTCCAATGGCAAATCCCAGCACCTTGTCGCCAAGAACCAGCGCTCCGCCCAACAGATGTAATTCCGACCAGTGGTCGAGTGTTCGTTTCACCGACAGGTTCTCGTCGGCCAAGTGAGGGTTCTCATCGCACAACCGCACATCGCACCAAAAATCCTGCATGAAGGAGCACTCACGGGCAAGTGCGGCATCAATGGGTCGGTATTCCGCCGCGGCTGCTTTCCAAAATTTCTTGACCAGATTGCGTTTCCCGTCCAGATGACGGCCGGTCAAGTCGGCCAGTTCCTGTCGGACATAGACATAGTCCGCATTGTCTCGGTCTTCCGACTCACGCCACGCCGGACCGACCGCCTGCAGTTGAGCGACGACATCCTCGGTCAAACGGCCGAAAACCGGCGTACCGCCGAGGGACTGCGCCCAAACGGCCGCTTGTTTCAGCCCTTCATCGTCAAGTGGACCGAGCGGCGGAAGCAGAATACCTTGCTGAGTGGGACCACGCCAGAGTACAACGGTGTCGCGCCAAGCCGCCAAACGGACCGGATGGGTTTGACCCCAGGCCCACAGATTGGTGAACGTCATCTCCGACGCCCGTGGCGGACGACGCACAAGCAACTCATCCAACAGCGATTTGTGCGCCAAGTCTAAAGCTACCGACCCAGGCAGCTGTGGAAGAGTCTCGTTCATCGTCCCTCCGGGGATGGCAGAAATGTAAGTCGTCGGAACCCGAAGGCAATTCTCTAGTACTGTATTTTTTTCGTCCAGGAGTTTTCAAACACCCGATTGCGCTGGCTGAACATCGACCATGCGGTGCGCACCGAGCGGGTCAGTTCGCGCCAGCTCTTCAACCGAGCCAGGGCTTTTAGGATATAGCGTGGTCGAAAATAGAACGCCAGGTAGGCGCGGCGCGTCCAAGCTTGGATTTCCTCTTCCGTCAGCGACGTACGTGGTCGTGGCAGATAAATGTCTTTGCTTTCGTCCAGTATATATTCGCGCCAGTAATCGCGGCCGGTGTCCTCGACCAGCATGCGGTATAATTCGGTGGCCGGCATCGGCGTGACCTTGGAAAACTGCGCATAATCCAACTTCAGATCGATTGCGAACTGGGTTGTACGCCGGATAGTCTCGGGCGTTTCGCCGGGCGATCCGACCATGAAGTACCCGAACGTGTCGATCTTGTGCTTGCGGGTCAGCGCCATGACTTCTTGAATGAGCTGGATGTTGGTTTCTTTGCGTAACGTCTTGAGAATGTCGGGATCGCCGGATTCGATACCGTAGTAGATGCGTTTGCATCCGGCCTTGGCGAGCGCGGCGAGCATCTGATCGTTGACCAGATCGACTCGACTGCGAATAGCCCAATACACGCGCACGTTGCGCCTCACGATCTCATCGCAGATATCAATCACGCGTTGTTTCTGAACGGTGAAGGAGCTATCGAAGAAATCGAATTCCCGCACTTTGAATACGTGGTAGCACTCTTCAATTTCGTTACCGACATTGACCGGACTCCGCGGCCGGAATTTCATGCCGCCTTGTTCACAGAAAATGCAACGAAAAGGACAACCGCGGCTGGTGATCATGGGAGTGAAGTTCTGGAATTGGCTGATAAAGCTGAAATAGCGATCATTGGGCAGGTGGTGTCGGGCGGGGAACGGCGCGGAGTCGATATCCTCCAGCACCGGCGCACATTCGTTGACCACCACCCGGTCGCCGTCACGCCAGATCAAACCCGCGACCTTGCTCAAGTCGCCACCGTTGTTGATCGCCGCAAAGAACGCCGGCAGAACGACTTCCGCCTCACCTGTGCAACCGAAGTCGATGCTGTGATGGCTGAATGTCTCGTTCGGATAGATGCCCATATGAACGCCGCCTAGAATCGTCGGCACGGCGATCGCTTCGCGCAACGCACGCACCCAGGCGAGCGTCTGGTAGAACAAATAGGTGGTTACGGTGAAAGCCAGCATCTGCGGGCGAAAGGCCTTCACCCGACGAATCGTCTCTTCCAGACTGAGGTTCAGCGCATGGGCATCGACGAACTGGACCTCGAGGCCTTCCTTCTCCGCTACTGCCGCCACATAGGCCAGCGATAACGACGGAAAAACGCCGTAGTTTTCTTTAACCGCCCGGATGCCGGGTTCGTTCTTCACCACCCCGTACGGCGGATAAACAAAACTGATGCGCTCGATGGGTCGGCGCAGCAGTTCCGAGGTCGAACTGCCCGCGTTCATTGTCTAGCCTCGAACAATGCGCCCTCCGCAATAAAACCCGATAAAATATGGCGTCGTCGGCTGTGTTCGACGGCCATGATCGTGTTTGCCACCGGTCGCCAAGACAATAGCATGGTTTCCGCGTTTTGTCTGATTTGCCTGCCGTAGCCAAACCAGAACTCACTCGGCAGCGAAGTGTCTTCCAACATATAGATCGACAAGGTCGCGCCGGCGAACTGCCCGACACCCTCGGACAAAGCCCGATAGTCGGCGGGCCGTTGTTCACGCCATGCCGCATATCCGGCCAGGATTTCGGCGGGAGTCACATCGATGGCGCGCGACAAGCCGATGCCGACGCCAACCAGGTAGTCCTGGCGATGCGCATTCTCCGCCAAGTTCACTTTTTGCATGGCCCAATCGGTCTTTTCCGGCCACGCTTCGCTCTGTCCCTCCGCCAACAGCGCGCCGGTGAAACGACCGTAACCCCGCACCAAATCGCCGACGTGGCGATCGCTGCCCTGAGGGACGATTTGCAGACCGATGCTTAGTCCGCCGTCGCCGATCTTGCCCATCAGTTCGAAAAACATGTGTTGGTAGCGCACGGGTAGCTGTTCGTACAAAGCGATCTTCTGATTGCGGCTCCAGTTGCTACGCGACAGATCGATGGCCAGACGTTCCACCACGGTCAGGTAGTAGTCGCCGCGGACTTCCAGCACATCGATGGAAAACGGCCCCCGACCTATTGCGCGGTAGTATGGCGTCGATAGAACAAGCATGAACAACGTAGCGGCAGTTGCCAACATTAGCCGGGCGGACACACGATTGCCCAAGGCATTCCATGCCGCCTGCAACGCCATGCCCACCAGGGCAAAGGCCACTGGGAAAAGCGGCGCGAGGTAGCGGAAATGCCCGTAGTACGCGGGACTTGGCTGGGCGGGAGTCAACACGCGAAAACCGGAGAGCAGAAAAACAACAATAAAAACAAATGCATATAGAATAGGCATCATCTGGAGCAAGCTGCGGAGACCGTCACGGCTCAGACCGCCTCGACCGACGCCGCGGAACATCGGCACCCAGCCTTTGCGCCCGAGTACCAGCCAGGCAACAAGCGCAGCATTGACCAGTAAAAAGAATAACCACCGGGCGGTTCCGGTCGGGTAGAGAGAACTGGTAGGCAAGTCAACCAACAGCAATCGCACCAGCTTGCCGGGAATGTTCAACAGGCTCTGTTCCGTGAACAGCCGATTGACAGTGACCAGCGCTCCTTCCGCGTAGCCGGTGTAGGTGTCGATCAAACCCATCGCCGACAAACCGAAATAGGAAGCCGACCACAACAGCGGCGCCAAGCCGGCCAACAAACCAACAATCGCCAGCGGCACATGTCGCCGCCAGATATTGCGGCCACCGATCAATCCCATGGTCAACAACAGCAGTACCACGGCAGGAAGGCCGGAATAGCTGAAATACACCCCTAGCCCGGCCACGAGGCCAGCAAAAAACGAGACGGCGATGTGGGGTGGATTCCCGGCGCCACGTCCATGCCAACCGTAGGCCATCAGAAGAAACAACAGCCCGACAAACAAAGATTGCTCGGCGTGGTTGGCCCAAGCCATATGCGTCAGATGAAGCCACGTCGGCGGCGAGAAAACGTACAGCAGCCCAAAGGTGATAGCGGCAACGGGGCCGGATACGCGCCACAACGCCAACAGCCAGCACAACAAGGCCAACGATTGCAGCACCAACGGGGCACATTTCAGCGACAGCAGGTTCGGCCCTAACCACGCCCGAAATGGATACGAAAGCACGCCTTCGAGCATGGTGCCGGCGGCGAAGGGTTTGAACTGGTACGCCGGCATCGGCAGCAACAATCCGTGTCCCAGATCGGCGGCCACGTTTCCTGTCGGCAATTCGTCGTCAACGACGCTCCAGCCGGAAGGTTGCGGATAGAACAAGACGTGAAGGCGGACCAACAGAAACGCCAGCAGGAATAGCGGCGGAAGCAAGCGTGAGAACGACAACAGTCTCACTGTTTACAGCAATTCCTCAATCGTGGCCGTGAAGGCATCGACGTCGTACGCGTGCGAACTTAGACGAATGTTCAGATCGCGGTCGAGAATCATGCTGAACGGCAGCAATTCTTCCAGGAAGTACTCGTGCAACGAGTTGTCCGGATCTGGGCACACGGTGTAGTCCAAACTGAACTCGTCTTTCCACTGCTGGGCGTATTCCTGATCGGCCGGCTGGCCCTCGGGGTCCTGATAGATCAATTGGATCAGCACAAAGCCTTCTTCGCGGAATCGCTCCCAGATATCGTTCTGCAAACTTGGCGTTTCTTCTTTGCACGCCACGCACCAGCCAGCGCCAACATTGAGCAGCACAACGTTGCCGGCCAATTCGTAGAGGTCGATGGTATTTCCGTCGGTGTCGGTCCAGGTCAGATCCTTGATCTTGGTGAAGTCGTCATCGCCGCCAACACCGGTATCGTCGTCATCGCCTTCATCGGTGTCTTCACCGTCATAACGACCATGCGCGGTGCCACACGCCACGCAGACACAAACCACCAACAGCAGAAAAAACAGGCGTCGCATCGAGCCTCCTTTGGGGGCCATTGTACAACGATTCGATGGTTTCGCCAGCCTTCGGCGCGAACTAGATCGGCAGTCGAACCGGGGTGAAATCGACAGCATCCGCCGCACAGAACACATAATTTATACCGTATCGCTTCCCTTGGAACGCATACTGGTGATCGTCGCCATGCAGATGTCCATACACGCACAACTCGACCTGATGGGCCTCGAGCAGATCCGCGAAATCACGGGGACCGCGGTCACGGTAGCAAGGTGGGAAGTGTATCATGACAACCCGGCGGGTTCCCGGCGGTGTCGAACGCAAGCTGAGTTCCAATCGCTGTCGTTCGCGCGTCAACAACCGGTCGTCCTCTTCCGCAAGCGACAGATCTGGCCGCGGGATACTCCATCCCCGCGTGCCACAGACTGCGATTTCATCGATTACCACGTGGTCGTTTTGCAGAGCGATCATGCCTGTTGGCAACATAGCTCGCACCTTGGCCAAACTCTGCCACCAGTAGTCATGATTGCCACGAATCAACACCTTACGGCCAGGCAACTCCGCCAACAAGTTCAGATCTAGCGTCACCTCATTCAGTTTCATAGCCCATGAAATGTCGCCGGGGACCAGAACGACATCTGCCGGTTTGACCACATTCCGCCAATTGCTGACTAAGCGTTCTTGATGGTCACGCCAACGCTCGCCAAAAACATCCATCGGTTTGTTGACGGCCAAACCCAGGTGAAGATCGGCAAGCGCAAAAAATGCCATCTGGCAAACCTATGCACCAAAAAGGGCCGTCGTCGGCGACAGCCCCTTGTCATTTTGAAAACGGAGGTCGATCAGTTCTGGTCACCTGAGGTCGGCAATCGGTATTCCGGGCCTTGGTCGGGAGCCATCTGCACGGCCTTTTTCTTGCGCTTCAGGCCCTCCTCCAACAAGATTTTGCAGGCATCGCTCATCTTTTTTGCCTGAGTTTCCATCTGTTCCGCCTGTTCGATCAGGCGAGATCCTTCGTTGATCATTTCCTGGTCCTGCCAGATTTCGCCGCGGGTCTTAATCTGAATGCCCTTTTCTTTCAGCTTCTTCGCGGTAGCAATCATGTTTTCGCATTGAGCCATCATCTGCTGGGCAGAGTTGACCATGTCATCGCCGCAATTGCCCAGCAGCGAGCATGCCTGATCACGGGTCATCTGTCCCTGTTCCTCGGCCAGCACCATCGTCGCCATCAACGCCACGGCGAAAAGTGCCAACGTCATGATCCTTAGTGCCTTCATCTATCGCTCCTTCTCCTTGGTGGGGTTCGGGTTCATCCGCTTGTTACCGTCAGCTTACAGCTTTTTTAGTTCGGCAAGCAACACGCGAGTGTCCGGCCGACTATTGATGTCATGCACATCAATGTAACGTATTACTCCTTGCCGGTCGATAACAAACAACGCGCGCTCCGAAACCCCGTTGCGCCGCAGAACGCCGTAACGGCTCGAAACACGTCCGTGTGGGAAGAAATCGGAAGCGACGAGGAACCAGTCCATTCCCGGCCGTTGACCCATCGATATGATCCAGGAGTGCAATGCCGGCAAATTATCGGTTGAAATACCGATTAGTACGGTGTTCAATTCGACAAAGTCTTCCTTGTGTTCCGCGTACTCCGGCCACTGCGCGCTGCAATTCGGCGTCCAGGCTGCGGGGACAAATGACAACACAACGTTTTTCTTGCCCAGATAGCTCGACAACTTCACCTTCGATCCTGCCGCTCCAAGGACTGGAAGTTCGAAGTCCGGTGCTTTCTGCCCAACCTTCACCCGCAAGCGAGAATCGCGCGGTGCCATCAACGGCGCGGGGTAGACCAGTTCCGGCGGGACAACGCCCGATGCCCGGCGGTCTGTTTGTTGGTCTTCGGGCGGTTTGGCTACGTCCGGAACCGGACTGGCAACACCGACTTTTTTCAACTCCTCGTTGATGTAGTAGCGATAGTAGTCGGCCGACCGAGGCCCCACGATTTTTACGTCGTTGACAAAGACCGTGGGGGTGTATTCCAGGGCCAAATCGTCGACGGCGAGCATAAAGTTGCTTTTGAGCAATGGACGGTGCTTGTGACTTTCGAAATTCTGCCGGATTTCGTTTTCCGGAATGCCCAATTCCTGGCCAAGCTTGATCAGGAAGTCGGGACTGATGGCCGCTTGGCTCTCAAACAGCCGCTCGTGCGCTTCCCAGAACTTGCCGTGGTCGGCAGCCGTCAATGCGAACTCGGCCGCATATTCCGAGTATGGACCGTTGACCGCCAACGTCACCGCAGTCAATTGGACCACCCCACCGTATTGTTTCATCACTTCGCGCAATTCCGGCGCCATTTTGGCACAGTGACGGCACATAAAATCGGACACCTCGACGATTTTAACTTTGGCCGTCGGATTGCCGGTGGTTGGCCTTCCGGCGAGATCGACGTTCAACGCGTTACTGGTGAAAACCAGCCCGAAGACCAGCGCCGACAAACTCAGGGAAAACAGAAACAATTTCGATAACTTCCTGCTTTTCACTTTCCTCTCCCAGTTTGAGGTCTTTTCTTTCTTTATTTAACCACACCTTCACCGAAGTCAAACTACTGTCATCACCCACGATAAATGAACACAACTTGGCAGCGTCACGGGTTTTTTGGTCAACCTTCATGCCCTGAACACCGATGCGCAAAGACGTGAAGGCAAGCACGTGTAATTCGCCAGCGGGCTGGACGAACAGGCAACGGAAATCGAAAAGGCAAGGCCATGATCAGTAAGCGATCTATTGAAATCATTGAGGAAATCTCCTCGCTCGTCATGCTAGCCGACCCAACGGACATACCAACGCTGGGCAAGATGATCAATTTGTTGGAGGAACTACAGTCCCTCGTCGAACCAACGATCCGCTCAGCGGTCGAATCCTGCCTTTCGCTGGCCAACGACGTGGCCATTGGTGTATCCTCTGACCCGGCCGGCGACATAAACCGCATTGCGGAATCCGTTGCCCAGATTCAACAATCACAAAAGACCGGTGAAACTTCTCAACTATTTGAATCCAAAAATTGCTCGAAAAATTCGTCCGCCACCGAAGCCGAAACGGTCACGGAATTTCGCTTGCCGGAATGGGTGGAAGAAAAGACCTTCCGCGACTTTATCTCGGCTCAACAATCGGTGTTGGAAGACATCGAAGAAGACATTCTGTCATTCGAGAATGGCGACCCTAACGCCATTTCCTCATTGCGGCGGCGGATTCACACCCTAAAGGGCGAATCCGGTGTGCTAGGTCTGGATGAGCTCAGTGAAGTCTGCCACAAGCTGGAAGATTTCTTCGATCAGATGACACCGGGCCCGGAAGCGGTGGACCGCCTATTGCAAGTAAAAGATTGGATCGCACAGGCAATTCAGAGCTATGCTCGTTTGCAGCCTCCGCAACCCTCCGGCAAAGCGGTGATCGAAATGCTCGCCAGCGAATCGACATCTGCACCGGCGCCGGAATCCAAGGCTCCGGTTGAGCCCCCTGTGGAAGCTACACCGGAACCGGCGGCAGCCGCGCCTCATCCGGCCAATGTGGCCAGAGACGACGAAACCCTGCAGATGATGGTCGACTTCCTCCACGAAGGCGAAGACGGCCTGAGCCGCGCCGACCAGATCTTGATCGAGGTAGAACAAGAAGGTTCAGATGCGGACAAAGTCAATTCGCTGTTCCGGGTGTTCCACTCTCTCAAGGGTGTAGCCGGGTTCCTCGGCCTTCAGGAAATCACTACCCTCGCCCACAAAAGCGAGAACGTTCTTAATGCCGTACGCCAGAACACCCTGACCCTCGCAGGTCCGGTCCTCGATTTGATTTTCGACGCCACGGAAATGATGCGCCATCTGCTCAAAGGCATCAGTCTGTTGGTGGAAACCGGCAAGGAACCGGACTCCGAACCGAAACTCCCGGCGCTGCTGAATCGTTTGCAGGATGCTTTGGAACAGAAGCCCATGCGGGACGAGCCGCTGCCGGTTGTCGAACCTGAAGAACGCATCGGCGAAGTCCTCTCCCATCCGCCTTTCGAGGTTCCGGAAGAGCGAATTGAAGAGGCGTTGGAACGACAGCGTGAGACCGGTCGCAAGCTCGGCGAAGAGTTGATTGCCTCTGGCGCCGCCCAACCCAAACAGGTCGCCCAGGCCTTGCGTGCACAGGCGGCGGCCAATCCCGCTCAACAGGCCAAGACCGCAAAGATCAAAGAAACGGTAAAAGTCGACCTGGAGCGCGTGGACAATTTGTTGGAAATGGTCGGTGAACTGGTCATTGTCGAAGCGATGGTAGCTCACGCGCCGGAAATCACCGAACTGACCTCTCTACGAGTTCGCAACTACCTGAGCCAGCTCACCAAGATCATCCGCGACCTGCAAAGCGTCACCATGAGCATGCGCATGGTCCCGGTACGGGCGGTGTTCCAGAAGATGTCCCGCTTGGTTCGCGACCTGGCGCGCAAGAGTGGCAAGCAAATCACCATGGTTCAGTCGGGCGAAGGCACAGAAATGGACCGTAGCATGGTCGAGCAAATCGGCGATCCTTTGGTCCATATGATCCGCAACGCAGTGGACCATGGCATCGAATCGCCCGAAGAGCGGGCCAGGGCCGGCAAATCGGCACAGGCTACGATTACCCTTGCTGCCTACCATGAAGGGGGCAACATCGTGGTGGAAATCAGCGACAACGGCCGTGGTTTGGACCGCGATGCGATTCTACGCAAGGCCATTTCCCAAGGACTGGTTCGCGAAGGCGACAATTTGTCCGAAGGCGAAATCTACAAATTGATCTTCGCTCCCGGCTTCTCCACGGCCAAGAAAGTGACCGAAATCTCCGGCCGCGGGGTCGGAATGGACGTCGTTCGCCGTAACGTGGAAGCCATGCGTGGGCGCGTGAACATCCAGTCGCGCCGCGGCGAAGGATCAACCTTCAAACTGGTGCTGCCGCTGACGCTAGCCATTATCGACGGCATGCAAGTCTGTTGCGGAGCGGAACGCTATATCATTCCCACTCTGACCATCATCGAATCGATTCAACCGACGCGGCCTATGCTGCTCTCGTTGGCCGAGGAGCACGAGTTCATCAACATCCGCGACGAGATCCTGCCTTTGCTCCGTTTGGACCGTCTGCTGCAGGTTCCGGGGGCAAAACAAGATCCGACAACCGCACTGGTGGTGGTCGTCGAAAGCATGAACCACAAGGTTGGCCTGATGGTCGACGACGTGCTCAACCAGCAACAAGTCGTCATCAAGAGCATGTCTAATTCCGTCAACGACAGCCGCCTCTTCTCCGGAGCGGCGATTCTGTCGGACGGGCATGTCGGACTGATTCTGAACATCGACGAGATCGCCACCACCAGCGCGGATAGCCGTTTGCGCAATGCCGGCAACGACGCTGGGTGACCTTGCGAGAGGGTGAAGCAACCAGATAGCCGAATGAAAGGCACGGATGTCGCTGAACAGATCGTGGAAGCACCTTGAAAGAAGGAGACAAAAGGATGGCGCCGGAAACCAAAAAACAAGAAAACCTTGCTAGCCATGAACCAGGAGGCTTCACCAGTGAGGGTCAGTCCTTGGCCGGCAAATACATGACTTTCAAATTGGCCGCGGAGGAATACGGTCTCGAGATTCTGAGGGTTCGGGAAATTATCGGCCTAATGGACATCACTCGCGTGCCGCGAACGAAGGAGTTTGTCCGCGGAGTCATCAACCTGCGCGGCAAAGTCATTCCGGTTGTCGACCTGCGGGTCAAATTCGGCATGGAACCGTCCGAAGCAACCGACCAGACGGTCATCATCGTCGTGCAGTGCAGTGTCGCCACCCAAGATGTAACGATGGGCATCTTAGTGGACGAAGTTCTGGAAGTGCTGAGCATCGACGCCAAGCAGATTGAACCGCCGCCGAACTTCGGATCCGGTGCGGTCGACACCAATTTCATCCTGGGCGTAGGCAAGGCCGAGAAACGGGTCATTTTCTTGCTCGATATCGCCAAAGTGCTGACAGATGAAGAAATGAAGCACTTGGCGGCCGCGACCAGTAGCGAACCGTCATCACTCGCTGACAAGTAGTAACTGGGGCGACATAGAGGAGGCTCAGCGATGTTTGCGAAACTCAAAATTGGTCAAAAGGTCCTTGGCGTGGTCGGTCTACTGCTACTGCTTATGATCGTCATGGTCGTCGTGGCCTACCGCGATATGTTGGTGTTTGCCCACGCGCAAGACGAACAGGCATCGGTTAAATTCCCGAGCCAATCCAGCGCTGCCGCCATGGCATTGCACATGACCGAAAAACTGCTCGAGCAACGTGGCTTGGCGTTAGGCATATTTTTCGATGACGCGCAACAACGTCCGCGACTGTTCAAAGCCATCGAAACCGCCAGCGCCAACTTCGACCAAGCGCGGAAGATCTACGAACCCCTGCCGCAAACCCCGGCGGAAGCCGAGGAATGGAAACAGTTCATCACCAAGTACGAGCGCTACAATCAAATGTCGGACAGGTTCATTGCTCTTGCCCGCGAAAAAGAAGGCCTTATCGCGTCAAATGCGGACGCCAATGCGAATCGCATTGACGCCGTCGACAAGGAAATGGATAACCTGATGCTCCAGACCGCCGCGGTCTGGAACGACGCCGTCGCCAGTTTGCACAAGATCGAGAACATTAACACCGACGGATATCAAGAAGCCGACAAGGATTTTGACGCAACGATGACCAACGCCAAAGGCGTATTGCTCATCGTTTCGTTGATTGCCGTGCTGTTCGGTTTGGTGTCTGTTTCCTTCTTGACGCGCGACATCACACGAACTCTCAGCGGTGTGATGTCGGAATTCGAAAAGGTCCGCGATGGCGTTGCCCAAGGCCAACTGCGTTCCCGCGGCGATGCCGAAAAGATCAACCACGAGTTCCGACCGATCGTGGAAGGCGCCAATGAAATCTTAGAAAGCGTGGTGACGCCGCTGAAAGTCTCGGCGGAATATGTGGATCGCATCAGCAAGGGCGATCTGCCGCCGAAGATTACCGACAACTACCAGGGCGACTTCAACGAGATCAAAAACAACCTCAACCAGTGCATCGACGCGATCAAAGGGCTGATCGGCGACGTGAATGCACTGTCGAAAGCGGCCACCGAAGGCAAACTGGCAGTGCGTGCCGACGCCAGCAAACATCATGGCGATTTCCGCAAGCTCGTGCAGGGCATCAATGGCACAATCGACGCGATCGTCGGCCCGCTGAACGTCTCGGCCGAATACGTCGACCGCATCAGCAAGGGCGATATTCCGCAGAAAATCACCGAAAACTACGCCGGCGATTTCAATGAGATTAAGAGCAACCTGAATTCGTTGATCGAGACGGTGAACATGCGCGGCTCGGATATCAACCTGTTGATCAACGCCTGTATGGAAGGGAAACTTGATTTCCGCGCCGACAGTTCGAAGTACACCGGCTACAACGGCAAAATGATCGACAACATCAACCACATGCTCGATGTGCTGGTCGCGCCGTTGCGCACGGCCGCCGACTACGTTGATCGCATCAGCAAAGGCAACTTGCCGCCGAAAATCACCGACAACTACCAGGGCGAATTCAACGCCATCAAGAACAATCTCAACCAGTGCATCGACGCGATCACGGCGCTGATCAACGACGCCAACAAGCTGGCAGACGCGGCGGTGGAAGGCCATCTCGATGCCAGGTCCGACGTGACCAAGCACCAGGGCGACTACCGTAAGGTGATGCAGGGCGTCAACAATACGTTGGATGCAGTGTTAACCCCGGTGAAGGAATCGGCGGCGGTGCTCGAGAAGCTGGCCAACTACGACCTGC